>JAWXBL010000052.1:0-31482 GCA_034440075.1 Cytophagales bacterium | reverse complement strand
GTAGCGCTGTGAAAAATACACAAGCTCCCATCGCCATAATAGTTTAAAACCTGTCCGTTGAATTGACTTACCCATTTTTCAAGCGTAGTCGTGTAGTGCTTGATCACCGCCACTGTCTTATTCTCATCCGCCTGCATCAAGGCCGTGTACCCGACAATATCGGTAAACATAATAGCAGCGAGTTGGCGGGATTGGGGCATAATTTAAAATTAATCTAATCTGGCAGAAGATTCATTTTCTTCATAAACGCCTTGTAACGGGAATCACTCAGCAGTTTTTTTAATAATGGATCACCTTTTAGAAAAACCAGCCAACCGTCTTTTTTGTTATATGCATTCTCCAGCCACATAAATGCTTTGTCTTTTTCTCCCCGGAAAGCATGAAGCTCAGCCATAAGATAAGTCCATTCATTCTGATATTTGTCAGTAAACTCTTTCAACGCCTCATCCGCTTCTTTGCTGCGGCCTAATGCATGGTAGGCAAGTGCCAATCCAAAAATTCTGAACACTTCCAGATTTTCCTGCTGCATTTCTTTCAAAGCCATTTCTGTCTTCCCCAACAATAAATAATTTCTACCCAAATACATATGGGCCCGTTGAAACTGTGGATTTAATTCCAGGGTTTTTTTAAAATATGAAATAGCCTCATCATGATGGCCGGAATGAGTCAGGATCATGCCCATGACCATATGGCTGAGCGGCTTGAGCGGATCAAGCTCAATACATTTTTTCATTGTCCGGATAGCTTCATCCCACCGGCCTGTAGCAAAATAAAGACTGCCACCCATACTATATAATACTTCAGCATTTTCCGGCTCAAGGCTTAACGCTTTTTGATAGTTTTCCTCTGCACCCTTCCAATCTAAATCCTGATATAGTTTTAGATCGCCTAATTCAATATAACCCGCAGCAAGATTTTTATTAAGTGCTATAGCTTTCATGGCAGCTTTCCTTACTTTTTCACGACCAGCGTTCCGATCAATATCATTTTGCCATGCTTGTCTGGAAAATGCATTAGCCAGTTTTGCCCATGCAAGGGCATTGGTTGAGTCGATAGCTATAGCTTGATTATAAAAATCAACAGCTCTGGCGACATTGTCCTTATCCAATTTATCATAAAAATAATTTCCCTGCAGGATAAGATTATATGCTTCTATATTGCCGGTGCCGGAAATGTTTACTGAAGGAACTTCAAGGAGTTTAAGTTTCAACTGCTTTACTACGGCTCCTGCTATTTCGTCTTGCAATTTAAAGACATTTTCTAAGTCACGGTCATATGTTTCGCTCCACAAGTGTGAACCATCAGTTGCTTTTATTAATTGCGCTGTTACTCGAATTGTATTTCCATCTTTGCGTACACTGCCTTCCAGCAGGTGGGCCACTCCTAATTTTTGAGCAATACTGCGCAGGTCTTCGTTCTTCCCTTTGAATGAGAAAGAAGAAGTACGGCCAATCACTTTTAGTTCCGGAATTTTTGCAAGAAGATTGAGCAGTTCCTCACTCAGTCCATCGCTGAAATATTCCTGGTCTTTCCCGGCACTCATATCGACAAACGGCAACACGGCAATCGATCGGTCAATTACTTCTTCACCATTTATTTTGTTTTGAAAATGGTTATAGATAAAATACCCCAATGCAAGAATTAAAACTGCTCCCGTTAGAAGTAGCACAGGCTTTCTATATTTCTGGGTTTGGCTGGTTGTTGATGAAATAACAGGTTTGGGAGATTCAACGCCTTCTAACTTTACCTGGTAAATGCGAACAGGGTCTTTTACATTTTTAAGATTCTCCAGTTTTACAAATTCAGTGACTATATCAGTTTTGTTAGAAACGTTATTATGAACGGATTCAGAAATCCAGATGCCACCCGGTGGGGCCAATGCCTGAATCCGTGAAGCGATATTCACCCCATCCCCGAACACATCATCGTTTTCAAACACCACCTCACCCAAGTGAATGCCAATACGCAATTGAAAATCATTGGATGCGCTAGATTCCTGTTGAATCTTAATGGCCGCTTTCACTGCATCTGAAACGGTATGGAAGCTAGCCATCACCCCATCGCCAAGTTCTTTTATCCATCGGCCATCAAACTGCTCAATGATTGGCTTTTGAAGTTGCCTGTTCTTAGCAAGGATTTCAAATGCCTTTTGTTCATTCTTTCCCATTAACTCCGTGTACCCGACAATGTCGGTAAACATGATGGCGGCAAGCTGGCGGGATTGAGGCATTAGACCTGGCAATTAACTTGAAGTTGATATCGATTTATGTGATCAAGACCCTTATAAAAATAACAATAAAAACACCGTTTGAACTGATTTGGTGACTGAAATAGTTTGCACTCATTGGAGGTTCAGGTGCCGGGCGGGGATGTCCTATTGAGCTCATTGCTTGGTTTGGTTTACCTGAATTTTTCAACCCTGTCTCCTGGTATAGGGTGGAGCGAAGGCTACAAGACTAATTGAACAGAAGGCACCTAATAGAATAATTATCGCGTGGCTCCATTAGTACCCACTAGCTGACAGTTACATTAGCCGCTGATCCTCAATACCGCTTTGTTCCTTCCATTGAATCATTATCTTGGCGCGAAACTGAGTTGCATGCGCGCCTGTCACCGTTGTGTCCGATTTATTACAATGATCTTCTTATTGTTGGGGCCAGGCACAGTGTGCGCACAGACGGTCATAAACATGCCCAACGTGAAAGAGCGGCCAACGGCGGGGGCATCTTCTCTTTCTGTGGCTCCCATAATAGATGGAAATGTTCTCGACGACGCAGTCTGGGGGCAATTGACACCCATCGATCAATTGGTGCAAACCAAGCCCAACGCCGGATTCCCGGCAACGGAAAAAACTGAAATCCGGATTGGGTATACGACGACCACCTTTTACCTGTCCGTAGTATGTCACGACAGCGATCCAGCCCGACTCGTTGTCTCCGATGCCCGACGTGATGCTACTTTGGACAACACGGATAGTTTTCTTTTCATTCTCGATACGTATCACGATCGGCAAAACGGGTTCATCTTTGGGACTAATCCGATTGGTATCGAGTACGACGGACAAGTGGATAACGAGGGGCAGGGCAATTTTTCGCAGAACCGTCAGCAGCAAGGAACCATCGGTGGCTTTAATCTGAACTGGGATGCGGCATTTACCGTCAAGGCGATGGTCGGTGATTTTGGATGGAGCGCGGAATTTGCCATCCCATTGCGTACCCTTCGCTTTGCGCCTGGACAAAACCAAACGTGGGGTGTAAATTTCCAGCGCAACATCCGTAAGACGAATGAAATTGCGTACTGGGCAGCCCTTCCTATTCAATTTGATTTGAAGCGCTTGTCGCTGGAAGGAACGCTTACGGGTTTAACCCTGGAAAGCCCCGGTAACCTGAAATTTATTCCGTATGTATTGGGCAAGTCAACCAAGGACTTTAATTCGGTCCCATCGGAAACACAATACAAGCCTGCGGTGGGGGCGGACATAAAATACAGCATCACTTCCGCAGTAACACTCGACCTTACCTACAATACCGATTTTGCGCAAGTGGAAGTGGATCAGCAACAGGTAAACCTCGATCGGTTTAACCTTTTCTTTCCTGAAAAGCGCCCATTCTTTCTGGAGAATGCCGGACAGTTTTCGGTCGGGAGCCCCGGGGAAGTTGATCTCTTTTTCAGCCGCCGAATTGGTATTGGCCCCAACGGAGAGATTGTTCCGATCATTGGCGGCGCCCGCTTGTCGGGAAAACTAAACAATACGAACATCGGCTTCCTGAACATGTACACCAACGATGTGGCAGCCCTCGGAATCAAGAAGAACAATTTTGGTGTGGCGCGCATCAATCAGCAGATTGGCCAGCGCTCATCGCTCGGTGGAATTTTCGTTAACAGGCACGGCATGGAGAAGGATAATGATTACAATCGGGCTTTTGCGGTTGATGGGAAGTGGGGGATTGGGAAAAAGGCAACTATTTCAGGGTATTACGCAAAAACACAATCGCCAGAGGATAGCCTCAACAATCAATCGTTCAAAGTCTCCACCGCGTACGAGTGGAATGGTGTGCGTGCCACCGCTGCCTACACCGAAGTGGGAGAGGGATTCAATCCCGAAGTTGGGTATCTGTTCCGATCGGGATTCCGCAAACCGGAACTCCTCCTCTTCAAGCAGGTGCGGATGAAAGGGAAATATGGTTTCCTGGAATTGCGACCGCACGTGAGTTACAGGAGCTACTGGAACTTTTCGAATTTCCTGGAGACCAGTTTCCTTCATGTCGACAACCATTGGGTTTGGATTAACGGTCTTGAGATTCATACGGGAATCAATTACACAACGGAAGGAGTAGTAAAGCCTTTTGAGATATCCAAAGGCATCATAGTAAATGCAGGCACCTACGAGCACCAGGAGGCGCAGATAGTGCTCATGACGAATCCGAGCAAGGTGGTATACGTAAGTACGCGGTCCATTTTGGGTGGATCATTCGGAGGCACGCGCTACCTCAACTCCGGAACACTGGGATTCCGAATCGGGGACAAGTTTAATTCGGAATACAGTGTGGCAGTCAACGATATTCGTTTACCGGAAGGCTCGTTCGTTGCTACCCTGTTGGGAGCTCGAATTAATTACCTCTTTACGCCGAGACATAATCTTCAGGGCTTTGTTCAGTACAACAGCGAAAGCAAACTTTGGTCGTTTAACATGCGCTTCAGTGTACTAGAGCGGGCCAATACGGGGCTGTTTGTTGTCTACAACGATATCTATACCAATGGCCTCCCGAACAACCGAAGCTTCACCATCAAGTACACGCACATTTTTGATTTACTTGGGAAGAAGGGGAGCTAGGCTCTGGTGGTCAGGTATCTGGTTGCTGGTATCGGACTAGTTAGCCACTTCAATCTTTACTTTTGTTTTCTTAAGCTTTTCACTTTTGATCAGCGGCAGGAGGCCAGTCACGCGGTCCCGCTTCACGCATACATACGATGAAAAATCGAGCGTGGTGATCAGTCCGATATCATCGCTTTGTAAAGCACCTTTCTTCATCAGCAGCCCTGCAATATCACCTTTGCTGATCTTGTCTTTCTTCCCGGCGCTGATGTAGAGGCACGCGTATTTGGGCGGGGGCGGGAGTCGCAGCATATCGCTGACAGTGATCACCTCGACGGACTTGTCAATATATTCCGGAAGTTTCTCGTCGTTTGCCAGAATGAGGTACGCCAGACCATCGGCATGCATACGGGCGGTGCGGCCATTCCGGTGCAGGAATGCCTCTTGTTGCGGTGGCAGTTGGTAATGAACGACATGCCTGATTTCCGGAACGTCAAGGCCGCGTGAGGCAAGGTCGGTTGCGATAAGGACGTTGTGCGCGCCACCGCGGAACTGGATGAGGCTCTTCTCCCGGTCTATCTGCTCGATGGCGCCATGCAAGATACCATGGGCAAATTTATGTTGTGTAAATAATGCGCTGATGCGCTCAACGGCCTCCCGGTGATTGCAGAACACGAGACATACTTCCTGGTTAAATCCTGCAACCAGCCGCAGGAGCGTCTCGACTTTGTCTGTGCTTCGGGTGTGAACAGCTCGGACCTGCAGCTTTGAATCCCCCTGGTCTTTCAGGAAGTTCACCGTTTCGGGCCGTGTGAACGGCAGGAATTCCGGCCACTCGTGAGTGCGGGTCGCTGAGGTGAGCAGGTGCTGCTGCTTTCCGCCAAGCGCTTTGAAGATAACGGCCAATTGATCGTGGAAACCCATTTGCAGGGATTTGTCGAATTCGTCCAGGACAATCAGTTGAACATTCCGGGCATTGAATGACTTTCGTTGAATATGGTCGGCCAGCCTGCCGGGGGTGCCGATGACGACGGCGGGAGTCTCTTTCAAACTTTTTTGTTCTACGCTTGCGGAATGGCCGCCGTAGCAGCAGCTCACTTTGAACGAGGTTTTCATCGACCGGAAAACACTTTCAATTTGTAACGACAGTTCCCTCGAGGGCGCAACGATCACTGCCTGTACGGTATTTACATCCTTCCGGAGTTTGTTAACCAACGGGATCAAGAATGCAAGCGTCTTTCCCGATCCGGTGGGTGCCAGCAACATGACATTGGATGAAGAAGTTGCTTTTTGGATCGTGGCCAACTGCATTTCATTGAGTTGGCTGATTGACAGATTCTTGAGATAATCGGCGTTTGCTGCGCTTAAAGGGTCTTGCATGCCGCAAAGATAACCTTATTACAGTGGCCGATGGCCCCGACACCAAACCGTATGCCTAGCGGGTAGAAAATTTGGGATCGATGAACTCCCATTCCCGGATGTGCGCATTCTCAAATGTAAGGAATTCGTGTTTCAGACCGACCTGGTGCTGACCGGCACGATCACTTTTAGCGATCCCTTGTTTACGCGGACATTAAAAGTATCTGACATGCCACAGGGCTCGCCGTCGATATGATAGGGCATGGGGGCACTAAGCTTTGCTTTGAATTCTTTTGCATTGATGATTTCCGTAAAACGTGATCTGCCGAGTTGCCCCAGAAACAATTTGGCGGTGAATCCTACTACTTCGGTCATCGGGACTTTGCGAATAAAGCACACATCCATGAGGCCGTCGCAGACGGAAGCGTGAGGTGCAATTCGGGCATCGTTTCCGAACTGCGATGAATTGGCCAGGGCCACGACAAATGGATGATGGTGTTTTGCGACACCATCCAGTTCGGCATCCATTTGGAATTCCTTGAATTGATAAAACTCTTTCAGTACGAGCCTGGCGTAGCTGGCCAGCCCCCGTTTTCCATCTGCCCCGAAAAGACTGGCGATATGAGCGTCAAATCCAATTCCTGCGACATTCACACAGAGTTGCCCGTTTACCTGCAGGGTATCCATGGCAATAATTTCTGAGCGATTCAATAATTGGAGGGAGCGCGTTGCGGGGAGTGGAATTCTCAAGTGACGGGCAAGGCCATTGCCGGAGCCGCGAGGAAGAATACCCATCGCCACCGGGGTGCCGATCAGGGCCTGCGCTACTTCATTTACGGTGCCGTCGCCCCCCGCGGCGAAAATGCGCCCGATGCCGTCCTTGACCGCTTGCCGCGCCAGTTCTGTTGCATGTCCCCTGCAATCGGTAAAGCCAATAATGGATTCGAGGTTTTGGTGTGAGCAGGTCGCTCGAATCTGTTCGTCCATCCTGGAACGGGTGCCCTTTCCCGAAAACGGATTGATGATGAAAAATACTTTTTCAGCCATGGAAATTGTCCGTCAGATAATATAGATCAGAACGCGGGGATCGCGGATGATCGCATGGCGAATCTATTTGGGCGCCTTCTCCAGTTTCTCGCGAATGTATTCAACGGCCTGGCCGATGGTCTGCATTTTTTCAGCATCATCGTCGGGAATTTTGATGTCGAATGTCTGTTCAAATTCCATCACCAACTCAGCGTAATCCAGTGAATCGATCCCCAGGTCTTTGACAAAACTTGCATCGATGGTTATCTCCGATTCCGGAATTCCAATTTTGTCTGTCAAGATAGTGGTGATTTTTCGCTGGATGGTCTGCATAGGCCCCAAATGTAGACAAAAACCTAAAATTTAAGCAAAAACTCTGTCCCTGATGATAACGTCGATTTGACTGCAATGCGGCCTGCATGAACCCGCATGATTTGCCTGGATAGACTTAACCCGATGCCGGAGCCCGTCTTCTTGGTGGAAAAGAACGGGATGAATATTTTTTCCATGGCTTCGGGCTCAATCCCCGGGCCGTTGTCACGCACGCTGATCACGGGCCTGCCCTTGTCACTGGTGTAGGCGCTCAATTCGATTTTCTTGTCGGGTTGTTCGTCAAAAGCCTGGATGGCATTCTTGATCAGATTGATCAGCACCTGCTCAATCATACTCTTGTCGGCCAACACGGTGAGTTGCGGCGGTTCGGTCCGGATCACCATGGAAATCTGATGATCGCTAAGTTCTTTCTTGTGAAGCACCGCCAGTTCCTCAAGCATGGGTTGGAGGGCAATTTCGTTCAGCCGTGGATTAAGCACCTGGGTGAGGTTCCTGAATTCTTTCACGAAGCGGATAAGTCCTTGGCTCCGGCGGCTGATGGTCTGGAGGGACAGGTGCATGTCTTCCAGGTCTTCTTTGTTCAATTGCGGCGAGGGGGCCGAAAGCTGCTTCTGGACTTCGTCGTCGATGGTGACGGCCAACGACGAGATGGGTGTCACCGAGTTCATGATCTCATGGGTAAGCACGCGGACCAGGTTTTGCCAGGCCTCCATTTCCTTTTCTTCCAATTCTGTCTGGATGTTGCTCATGGAAATCAGTTTGATCTCTTCGCCGCGCAGGGTAAGCTCCATGGCAAAAACAGAAAGCTGCACGATGTCGTCGCCGATCTGCAACCTAACGAGTTCCCTTCCACCGGTCTTTAGCTTTTGGATGGCATCCACCAGAGCGGGGCTTTGCTCCGTGAGTTGGTTGATGTTTTGAATCTGGCCTACACGCAGCAGTTTCCTCGCTGAACTGTTGATGATCTGTACGGAGCCGTCCTTCTTAAAGGTCAGCAGGCCAATGCCCACATGTTGCACAATGTTCCGGAAGAACTGGTAGTCAGAATCCCGCTCGGGTTTGTTCTGCCGGTATGCTGCGAGGGCCTCGTTCATCTTTTTACAAAGCGGATCAGCGTCATAAGTCCCTGAATTGCTCTTGAAGGTTTGGCTCGTCTCATCAAATGTGATCGCCGAAAAGTCAGGGGACGGTGCAGACTGCTGGGTGGCAGGAAGTTCTTTTACGAGGTTATGCAGCCGTATGATTTGGAACGCAATGACAAGAATGACCGCAGTCAGAAGGAAAGAGGAAGAGTCGATGGCAACGAGATAGCCAATCAGAAAAATTGAGCCGGCCAGGATCAGTAATCGGGTCATCAAGGGGGATCGCCATTCTATTTCCATAATAATCTTGGTGCCGGTTTGCTTAAAGATACCTATTACGTAAGGGTTTACGTATCCGGCGCGTGGAGGTTGGGAAGCTCTGCGTCTATGACTCCAACAGCACCTTACTTCGTAAAACTAAGTTTCAGCACCTCATCAGCAATCATGTAACCCGAAGCTCGTCCCTGGAGATTTCCGGAAGAGAAATGGATGCCCGCATAAATACGCGACTGCCCGGCCTCCTCTGCCATCTGATAGAACGTACCGAACGTGCGCGGCGCGAGACCAAGCCCCAGCTTATTGTGTGTAAAATCTGTAAATGAATAGTTCTCTCCAAAGATGGAAGCCAGGACGCGGGATGCCGCCGCAGCTTGTGTAGAATGTCCGGAAGTGTACTCCGGAAAAGGAGGGTTTGGAATCAGCGGTACCCATAGGGCGTCGATGTTTGCCTGAATAAACTGGGAAGGCCGAAGCAGGTTCTTGGCATATTTGACATCCCAGCAATAGACAAATGCATCCGACATCGCCATGCCTAGCTTGACGCTGGCAAGTGCAGCTGCAGCGAGGTTGAATGCCTCCTTTCGGAAAAGTTGGGAGAGAATCGCAAACGAATGGCCAGCGGGCGTGTAGGTCACGAACCCTTCGTCTGCCCAGTAGTAGGCTATTGTTGTTTGGGTAGGAGTGAGGTTTTTCCCGGTGGTATAAACTTGCTGCGCTTCCGCAAAGAACGCCGAGGACGGATTGGTAGAATAGGCAGGAAACCCAGTTGTCGTCACGCGCGCGTTTAACCCTTTAATAAAGGTGCGGTTGGCGCCCCAATAGGGGAGCAGGGCCAGCTGCGAATTGGTGGGTTGCCAAAGGCCGGGACCGGCAGGGGGCGTGTAGGTTGCCGGAAAGTTGCGGTTGAATGCCTTGTGTCCGCCGTCAGTTTTGGAATAGCTGTAAATGGAATCCGCAACTTTTTTTCCGAATTCAATGGAGCGGTCGCTCACCGCTGCTGACACCTCGCCCCAGAATTTCCTGTAGCTGTTTTCCAGGGAGTCAATTTTTGTCAGCCGGGGAGCGGGAGCGTTCTCAAAAATCTTGCGTGAAATTTCTGCCGCCGCCGCGTTGGCCGACAGGCCCCAATGGTATTCCGTGTTTGGAAGGGGGGCGGGGAGGAAATCAATTTGTGTCAACTGCCCTACCAGGGATTTGTTGCGAATGGTGCCAGCGACTACCGACTCGTAGAACGTAAGGCCGCTATACCCAAGCGCCCTCGCAACGATGGGTGCTGTAAACCCGGGCGACTCCTTGGCAAGGATTAACTGAAGGTCAATCCAATCGGAGACAAGCGCCGACGGCAGCGCTTCCGCCATGACAGGTGTGCGTACATCTTCTTCGCTGCATTGCAAGAGCACCATGCAGCCAAGTAGCATTGCGGCAAGCAACCTATTGCTTAAAAAGCTTCCCGGTTTTAAGAATCTTTCCATGTGAAGTCAGTCGGTAATAATAGAGGCCAGTTATAATTAGAGGATACACCGTTTCCCGGCGCCCCTGAATGGCAACGTTGTAAACAGATCTTCCCTGCACATCAAAAAGCTCAAGAGTTTTTGGTTCATCGGTAGAAACCTCAACGGTAAGGTGAGATGATAATGGATTGGGGTAGAGAACCACTTCGGGCAATGCCTCAGCGTGTGCAAGTCCCGTTACCAGCGTGCAGCTTCCATCGTTGACATTAGCAGTCGGGTTATAGTTTGATGCGGTGACGTTGGTACATCCTGCGACAGGGAAGTAGCAGCCGTAATTCTGGGTTGCCTGCGGGTTAAAGTTCGTAGCAGCCGGGTTGGTGCATCCCCGGATCAAAAACGTAGATGAATTCTCCTCTATGAATAGGTGTGTATCGGTGGGCGGCGTTTTGATTCGTGTTCGGCTACCACCTGGCCAGAATACCTCGACAGAATCTATTAAGGTGTTGGTAAATAATCCGAAATGCAGTACCGAGCTGTTCTGGGAAGCGTGACTGCTTCCACCGGCAAGGGTTTTAATACTTCGGGTATTTGCGTAATGCACTTTCACCGTGCTGCCGTAGGCGTCGCGGGTGGTGGTTGCGCTCGTTCCTTTCAAACTCACCTGGAGCCAGTGATGATTCTTTCCCTGCTGATTAATATAATAGAGTACGTTCGTCTCCAGAGGCACGCCTGTGGAAACGAGCTTGGTGACAATCATGTCTTCATCGCCGTCGTTGTCAAAATCGCCGACGGCCATTCCGCGATGCATCTTGTTGTCATTGACGTTTGCCGCGACGGATACATCTTCAAACGTTCCATTCTTCAGGTTGTGAAATAACTTGTTTTCGTTGTTGAGGCCGGTCTCATACGTTTTGGAACTTGGCACGTACCCGTTGCTTACGTACAGATCTTCGTATCCGTCGTTATCATAATCCAGAAAAGCAGTACCCCATCCCACGACGTTCAACCCTTTGGAGTCTGTGGCATCCCCCACACCTGCGGAGGTTGTGACATTCTGGAATACGCCTGCCGATGTTTGGCGATGTAAAATATTGCGTCCGAGATTTGTTACGTAGAGATCGAGGAGGCCATCCTTGTCGTAGTCGCCCTGGGCAATACCCATTCCGAAGATGGCTGCATTCAACTGGCTGGAAACGCTTTGATCCTGAAGCCCACCGGCTGGAAAGTTGTTGTGATAGAACCGGTTGGGGAGATTTGTAAAGACTCCAAAATCATTGGCAACAAACAGATCGGGCATGTAATCCCCATCGATGTCTGTAAAGAGTCCCGCCAATCCGCAGCCTGCGTCATCCGCACCCAGAGATGCACCGATTTCCTGGAACACGAAGTTCCCATTGTTCTGATAGAAATCATTCGGTGAGCAGGTATGGTTATAACCGATAATATCTCCGTTGCCATCCAGAACGACCCGGGGTACCAGCACATAATTAATAACGTAAATATCCACCCGGCCGTCAAGGTTGTAATCGCCGGCGACGATCGCTTGGGTATTCTTCGTGGTGGTCATGCCAGTTGATGGCGTGATATGCGTGAATGTTCCGTCACCGTTGTTCTGGTAAACAAAGAGGGGCATGTTGCGGGCAGTGCCCACGATTACCTCGCGGAAACCGTCGTTATTAAGATCCGCTGTCACCACCGATGTAGTTTTGTATCCGGTAGAAGCGTGAAATCCCCCCGCAGCATTGGTGACATCCGTGAATACGCCACCGCCCAGGTTTTTGAATAGCTTATCGGAATGCAGCCCGCCGGTAAGGTAGACATCCTGCCAGCCGTCATTATTATAGTCAAACACAGCCACAGCGGCGCCCATGAAATCACTGGCCACGGAGATGTGCTTCATGCCATGATCCAGCGAACCCTCCAGGAAGGCGGACTGAGCCATCAGGGGGGTATTTATGAGTAAGAAAAGGACCGGTTGCAGGACCAGGGTTTGCCGAACAAGATTGGCCATAAGGCAAAGTTAGATGATTTGATCTGTTGCCGTGGAAGGGGCCTAACGGATTGTGGGAAAGGAAGCTTTTTTGAATGGTCACCGAAATCGGTTGCGGAACCGGTTATAAAAAAAAATCGCTTAAAAACGCCTAGCACCTATCGAAACATCGGTAACTTCCATGTAACATTGGCTTGGTATGAGTCTTAGTTTTTCCAATCGTACTTCATTAACCCTAACCAAATATTTCATATGACAAGTTTCTATCTGTCAATTCGCAGGAACCTGACAGTTTTGCTCGTGCTTGTAAGCCTGGTAGCAGCGGCGCAGGAGCGGATTGTTAGCGGAAAAGTGTCCTCTGCGGAGGACGGCACCCCTGTACCCGGTGTCAACATCATTGAAAAGGGCACCAGTAATGGTACCACCACTGATGTGGACGGTAATTTCAAAATCAATGTAACTTCGGAGAGCTCTGTGCTGAGCATCTCTTTTATCGGTTACAAGACCCAGGAGATCATGGTTGGCAACCAAACCAACATGACCGTGAGCCTGGCCGGTGATATCACCACGCTGTCAGAAATTGTCGTGACCGGTTACGGTCAGCAGGAAAAGCGCGATGTGACAGGTGTTGTCGTTGACGTAAAAGCAGCGAACTTCAACAAGGGGGCCATCGTTTCTCCCGACCAGTTGATCGCCGGTAAGATTGCCGGAGTTCAGATAACCCCGAACAGCGGGGAGCCAGGCACAGGAGGTACGGTAAGGATCCGTGGAGGTACCTCTATCGGCGCGAGTAATGATCCGCTGTATGTGGTAGATGGTGTTCCGCTGGATATATCCGGTATCCCCGGAGCCAGAAACCCATTGAATTTTATCAACCCGAACGACATCGAGACCTTCACGGTACTCAAGGATGCTTCGGCCGGCGCAATCTACGGTTCGCGGGCAGCGAATGGGGTTATTATTATCACTACCAAGAAGGGAAGGCCCGGTGTAACCAAGGTTACGTACGATGGATTCTATTCCACATCAGAGATAGCAAAGCGATTGAATGTGTTGGATGGACCGCAGTACCGGGAATTGGTCGCATTATTCAACCCATCCAAGACGGCACTTTTGTACGACAACGATGCGACGATCCTGAACAAAACCAATACCGACTGGCAGAAGCAGATCATGCAAACCGCCGTTGGACAAAGTCATAACATCAGCCTTTCAGGCGGTAAGGAAAATACAAGTATCCGGGCCTCCCTGGGCTACCTGGAGCAGGATGGTATCATCAAGACGTCGAGCACGAAGCGGACAAGCTTTGCTCTGAACCTCAATCAGAAGGCGTTGAATGAAAAGCTCACCATGGAGTTCAATATGAAAGGATCGGAAACACGCGACAAATTTAACGGTGGCGGTATCGGCGGTGCATACAGCATGGCTCCAACGCAGCCCGTTTACGATACGGCTAAATTACCCCTCTATGGAGGGTTCTGGGAATGGAGCACCATCCAGTTGGGAACCAAGAATCCGGTGGCCAACAACTCCATGACGGTGAACCAGGGCACTACCTACCGCGGTCTTGGAAATGCGCGCTTCGATTACAGCCTCGAAGATGTGATCCCCGGACTTCGGGCACACCTGAATCTGGGCGTCGATATTACCAGCGCTCAGCGCAATTTCTTCCAACCTACAAATCTCCGTCTTCAGGCCGTGGAAAGTTTCCCGGGATCCGCGCAGGCAGAAAACACGCTGCGTCTCAACCGGTTGTTGGAGACGTACGTGAACTACACGAAGAACCTGGGAAGTATCAACAGCAAGATTGATGTGACCGCAGGATATTCCTGGCAGAATTTTAGCACCATGAGAAATGGTTATACAGGAAGCGGATTAAATGACAACTCCTATGGGTTCAATAATCCAAGTGTTGCAGTCGGCAAGCGGGAAATCTACGCCGATAACATCGAAAACCGCCTGGTTTCATTCTTCGGAAGAGTAAACTATTCCTTGAAGAACAGATATCTGTTAACCGTGAACCTGCGGAATGATGGATCGACTCGTTTTGGTGGAAAAAATCGCTGGGGTTTCTTCCCTTCCGCGGCAATTGGCTGGCGCGTGTATGACGAGAATTTCTTCTCCGGGTTGAAGAATGTATTCTCTGACCTGAAACTGCGTGTAGGGTTTGGTGTGAATGGAAACCAGGAAATTCCAAACTATGGATACCTTCCTGTTTTTCAACCAACCAACGGGTTTGCAGAATATGCCTTTGGATCGAGCATTGTTTCACCAATCCGGCCCAATGCGGTCGATCCGAATTTGAAATGGGAACAGACGGAATCGCTCAATGTTGGATTGGATTTTGGTGTGCTGAAGGGCCGCCTATCGGGATCCATCGAATACTATAATAAGGACACGAAGGACCTCTTGTTTGTGGTAAACGTTCCTGCAGGAACAGTGACGGGTGATCGGATTCTGACCAACATCGGTAAGGTGAATAACAACGGTCTGGAGTTAACCTTGAATGGTATCATCATTGACAAAACTGATTTTCGTTGGGACATTGGGTTCAACATGGCAGCCAACTACAACAAAGTGGTGGCACTTGACGGCGTGGATGATCCTAAATTCCAGGGATATACTACGGGGGGTATCTCGGGTGGCCTAAGCAATACTGTCCAGATATTGAAGGTTGGATTTCCTGTGAATACGTTCCGGTTGTATGAACATAAGCGCGGCGCGGATGGCAAGCCACTCGTTGACGGTGTAGACTGGAATAACGACGGTGTAGTGGATGATAGGGATATGTATAAAGACATCAACGGAGATGGCATTCTGAACGACCAGGACCGCCAGCCCAACGCGCTCACATTCCCCCAACCTAAGGTATTTATGGGGTTAACATCCAATGTTACCTTTAAGAACCTGGATTTGAGCTTCACCTTGCGCGCCAACCTTGGCGGGCAGGTGTATAACAACGTGATTTCGAGCACCGGCTACCTGAACAGAATCAACGAGCTGGCGCCGCAGAATTTGCCCGTGGCAGCACTTCAGACGAACTTCTCGTCGCCGCAGTACCTGTCGAATCACTACCTGGAAGACGCGACATTCCTGCGTATGGACAACATTACGCTGGGGTACACGGTCAACAAGTTTGGCGGTTCGAAGATTAGGGTGTATGGAACTATTCAGAACGCATTTGTATTGACTAAATATACCGGCCTTGACCCTGAAGTGGTGAACGGAATTGACAACAACTTGTATCCGCGTTCCAGGACGTTTGTTTTCGGTTTAAGCATCGGACTATAAAAATGATTACAATGAAAAATCTAATAAAAAAATCTTGGGTTATTCTCCTGATTGGAGTAATGGCCTGTACCGATTTGAACCTTGTCCCTAAGGGAAGGGCTTCATCTGAAATCCTCTTGACTACCCCAGAAGGATATCAGAAATTGTTGGCCAAATTATACCTGGGGCTGGCGAATACAGGTCAGAATGGACCAGCAGGAGCTCCCGACATTGCAACTGGCGATGAAGGGTTCTCCCAATACATCCGCGCCTTGTGGAATGCGGAGACCATGCCTACCGACGAGGCCGTTACGTTGTGGGGCGATCCCAACCTGAAGGATTACCACGCACATAACTGGACATCGCAGAGTGCATTTCTGACGCAGTTCTACTATAGAATATTCTATCAGATCGCTTTGGCGAATCAGTTTCTTAGGGAAATATCGGATGCAAACCTGACAAAACGCGGCCTCCCTACGACCTTCATTAATACAACCGCAAAAGTTTACCGTGCGGAGGCACGATTGCTGCGTGCCCTGAGCTATTGGCACGGCCTGAATTATTTCCGCAACATCCCGTTTACGGATGAGAACAGCGGCACGGGTGCGCCCAAGCAGGCAACACCCCAGGAGATTTTCAATTTTATTGAGTCAGAAATCAAGGCGATTGAAACGATCCTGCTTCCTGCCAAGACCAACGTGTATGGCCGCTTCGACGCTGCCGTTGCACATACGGTGCTTGCAAAACTGTATCTCAATGCGGAAGTGTATATCGGCACGGCAAAGTACACCGAGTGTATCACCTACCTCAATAAAGTGATTCCTGCCGGATATTCACTGGCGCCGGTTTATCTGTACAACTTCCTGACCGACAACAACACATCGCCTGAAATGATCTTTGGTGTGCCTCACGATGCGTTGAGGACTCCCAATTTTGGCGGGGTCACATTGATTATTAACGGGGCTGTAGGTGGCGCACTGGCCAGTCTTCCCAAAGTTGGCGGCCGAAATCCGATAATTGGAAATGATGCCTCGTGGGCAGGTCACCGTACGACGAAGGCTTTAGTGAATCTTTTCCCGGATGAAACCGGTGTAATTGACAGCCGGGCTCTGTTCTATACGAACGGACAGAACAAGGAGATCAACGACATTAACGCCTTTACCGACGGATATATGGTTACGAAATTCCGTAATGTGAACAAGGCCGGTGTCCCGGGATCCGATCCGGTATTTACCGACACGGATTTCCCGCTGTTCCGGTTGGCAGATATTTACCTCATGTATGCAGAGGCGGTGCTTCGCGGTGGAACCGGCGGTTCCGTGGCACAGGCAGTGACCTACATGAATCAGGTTCGTCAGCGTGCATACGGTGCGAACTATGGCAGCGGTGCCGGTACACCTCCGGGATACCTCGGCATGGGTGTGATTAGTGCTACCGGTGGAGTAGGCATAGCTGAAATTATCGGCCTGGACTTGATCCTGGATGAGCGTGGCCGTGAATTCTACTGGGAAGGGCATCGCCGGACAGACATGGTACGTTTTGGTGTCTTCACCGACAATCCTACGGGTAACTCCCGCGGGCTGTGGCCGTGGAAAGGCAACGTCAAAGATGGCCGCACTACGGAAAGCTTCCGGAGAATTTACCCGATCCCTGCTTCGGACATCATTGCCAATCAGAATTTGAAACAGAACACGGGGTATTAACCACTTTGAATCATTCACTTATGAAAACAAAAATAGTTTCATTGCTTTCGATCCTCCTTTTCGTGGGAGTGATCTCATGCACTACGGACGAATTCACGATTAGCGGCCTGCCCAAGCAAGGCCCGGTGGTTGCTGCATTCAATGTACCGGGCTTGTTGTTTGCCGGTGTGGCAACCAACGTTTCGGTCACGGTCAATGCGACCATTACCAACCCGGTTTCAAGCGTCAACTTTGAGGTCTTCAAAAAAGGGTCTACGACGGTTGAGAAAAGCGGCGTGATTTCGCCGACCACGACTACAGGAGTCATTGTAGTTACATGGACCAGCTCTGCTTCCGGACTCAGTACGCTCGCAGCCGGTGAATACATGTTACGGGCAACAGGAAATGGTCCCAATGGAAAGACGGTAAGCCAGACGTACTTCACGGTTCCAGATTACGTGGTGCCTCAGGCATGCCAGGTGGTTGGACAGATCACGGTGATCATGCTGACACCTCAGAACATCCCGGGAACAGAGGTAGTAAGCTCCGTTGGAAGTTATGCAGGATCTGGCTGGGGCACAGATACCAACCTGGTACGTATCAAGACAGGGGTTTATTGTGCTGCGCTTCCACTGGCGGGTTCTGATGAATACAAGTTCCGGATAAACGCGAGTTGGGGAGCCCAGGAGAAGAAACCTGATTGCTCTGACGGTGACAACCGGAAAGCCCCTGCAGGCGGCTGGCCAGGGATTTCTATACAGAATGTGCCAAAATTTGGCGGTTACGGTTGCTAAGATTTTCTCTTAAATGAACTGAAAAAGGCTGTCGAAAGGGCAGCCTTTTTCATATAAGACGGTTATCATGTTGGCGTGCGGGGTATTAAATTTGCAGTGATCATGAGGTACGTTTTTTTGTTGGGAATTGTATGGATGTCTCTGGCTGGGGCCGCTCAGCAGGTTACCTTCGCGCCCATCTTTCCGAAGGTGGACCAGCCGCTTACCCTCACCGTCGATGTGACGGGCTCCGCTCTCGCCGGATTCGCTGGTGATGTGTATATCTGGACCTGGATTCCCAAGCCGACCGGAACAATTGATGCACCTACCAATGTGAACCCCGCTACGGCGGCGCAGGCCGCAGCGAAATGGACACGGCTAAGCGCTAACGTTTATGAAATTACATTTACTCCAACGACATTTTTCAACCGTCCGGCATCAGACTTTATCGATAGGCTTGGCTTTTTGCTGAAGGGTCCGGACTGGACCAGGCAGACGGCTGACCTTTCCATTACATTCTTCCTGGGGTTTGCAGTGCAGATAACACAGCCTGCAGAGACTATCTTTTTTGTAAATACCAACGACCAGATTCCGATTACCGGCTATGCATCCCAGAATGCGTCTCTAGTCATCAAGGTGGGAGGAGATTCTGTCGCGGGTGCGGGACCCTCAGCGACAACGTTGTCGCATACGCACACGGTTACTGAGACTTCCGGCTCAGTGCTCGTGGAGTTTGAAGCAACAACACCCACACCGGAAACAAAGACCACTTCATTTTCCTACGTTGTCCGTTCGGCAACGGTGACTGCCTCAAGGCCGCCGGGAATCATTGACGGCATCAACTACCCCACCGATCAGACGAAGGCTACACTAGGATTGTGGGCGCCGGGAAAGACGTCGGTCTATATCCTGGGGGATTTCAACAACTGGACCATTTCTCCCGCCTACCAGATGAAGCGCGACGGGGAGCATTTCTGGCTGGAGATTACGGGCCTGACTCCGGGCACAGAGTATGGTTTCCAATACCTGGTTGATGAGTCGTTGCGTCTGGCTGATCCATATGCTGACAAAATTCTCGACCCTGACGACCAATACATCCCGGTGGCTGCGTACCCTGGACTGAAACCCTACCCGGCGAAAGCGCTTAACTCCAAGTGGTATTACAACCGGGTGGCAGTTTTGCAAACGGGACAAACGCCGTATCCGTGGGTAGTGACGAATTTTTCAAAACCACCGAAAGAGAACCTGGTTATTTACGAGCTGTTGATTCGCGACTTCTTCAGCACCAACGCGAGGAACTATCAAAACCTGATTGACACACTGGGCTACCTGAAACGGTTGGGCGTCAATGCTATTGAGTTGATGCCATTTAATGAATTCAATGGCAACGAAAGCTGGGGTTATAATCCAACATTTCTCTTTGCACCGGATAAATACTACGGAACGAAAAACAAACTAAAGGAATTCATTGACAAGTGCCACCAGCAGGGGATTGCGGTAATCATGGACATGGTCATGAACCATCATGATACACCCAATCCGTACGTGATGATGGATTTTGACTTCAATGCGTTCAAGCCGACGGCCAACAATAAATGGTTCAACACGGACGCGAAGCATCCCTTCAACGTATTCTTCGATATGAATCACGAGAGTTCTTACACAAAGAAGTATCTCGATACGGTGAATTACTATTGGCTCAACGAATACAAGATCGATGGATATCGGTATGACCTTTCCAAAGGATTTACCCAGGTGAACAACCCCAACGATGTGAATGCCTGGGGAGCGTACGATGCTTCGCGCATTGCCATCCTGAAGCGCATGGCAGATAAAATCCGTGTCCATACCCCGAATGCCTATATTATCCTCGAGCATTTTGCCGCCAACAATGAAGAAAAGGAATTGGCTGAATACGGGATGATGCTTTGGGCTAACCTTAATTATTCTTACAACCAGAACACGATCGGCCTGGCTGCCAATTCCGATGTTTCGTGGATCTATCACGGTACCCGGGGATGGAACGTTCCCCATGCCATTGGATACATGGAAAGTCACGATGAAGACCGCCTCATGTTCCGGAATCTGCAGCAGGGCATGGCATTCGGTAACTATAACGTCAAGGACTTGAACACCGCTCTGGAGCGGATGAAAGTAGCTTCCATGCTATTCTACACCATCCCCGGCCCGAAAATGCTATGGCAATTCGGTGAACTGGGTTATGATATTTCCATCGATCAGGGGGGCCGCGTAAGCCCCAAGCCTGTCAAGTGGGATTACCTGGATGTTCCTGCAAGGAAAAAATTGAACCGGACAACCGAATCCTTGATCAAGCTGAAGACGACCTATCCGATTTTCAGCTCCCCGGACGTGACGCTCGGGGGATTCACGACGCTTCAAAAGCAGATCATGCTTCGGTCGCTTACCAATTTCCCTTCCGGCCCAGCCGAAATGAACGCCGTGATAATTGGGAATTTTGATGTGACTGCCAAGTCGGTGGCGGTCACCTTCCCGCACACGGGAAATTGGTACCATTATTTTTCCGGGGGCGATATTGCAAACGTGACATCAGCAACTGCATCCATGACCCTCGAGCCGGGCGAAGGACGGATTTATACCGACGTTTTGCTTCCCGGCCCGGGTGTGGAGTTGGTGAAATATCTAAAACCCATTACACCCGTCCTTTTATCAGTCACAGAGGGCAACAATAACATCAGTGTGAGTTGGGATGACCGCAGCTCTATTGAGACCGGGTATACTCTGTACAAGCGGACAGCCGGCGGCCAGTTTGCTGTACTGGCACAACTTCCACCCAACCTCCGCTTTCATGTGGATTTTGTCGGCCTCTTCCCGCTCACGGAGTATGAGTACTACGTGGAAGCCAACAATCCGTACGGAAGCAGCGTTTCTCAGATCCTCAGCATCACCACGTCCAACAACATCACCGGACTGGAAGATGAATGGCGGGATGTGCGCATTTATCCCAACCCTACAAACGGAATGGTGACGATTGAGGTGCCTCCTGCACTTGCCGCTGCTTCGATAGTGGTACGCAATGCGATGGGTCAGGCGGTAGGCTATAAACAAGTGAATGAGTCAACGCTGGATATCCGTTCATCCCCACCGGGATTGTACCTCGTGGTGGTGACAGCAGAAGGGAAAAGCCGAGCCTTCAAGATCATCAAGCAGTAGGGACTGGGGATTCCATTCTATCATTTTCTAAATAAGAATTATGAAAAAACTGAGTATCCTTTTTTTTCTATTTATCCTTGGCTATGCGGCGCTGGCACAGAAGCAGGCGACACCTTTTGAGCACGTTGAGCCGCCCTTCTGGATGGCTGGAATGAAGGAGAGGTCGTTACAGATTCTACTCCATCATTCAAAAGATAACTTGTCCGAGTACACCGTTAGCCTTTCTTATCCGGGTGTTACATTGATCGAAACGAAGAGGGTGGAGAACCCGCACTACTTGTTTCTCTCCCTTGCGCTGGCGGAGGATGTGAAACCCGGAATGCTTCCGTTTATTTTTACCAGGGGCAAAAAAAAATTCATGTATCCGTATGAGATAAGGGCCAAGTCAAACCGTAGCCAACTCACTCCAGTGAGCGCTGCCGATGTAGTCTACCTGATCATGCCCGACCGGTTTTCTAACGGCGATGTGCGCAACGATACACTTCCCGGCTTCTACCAGGGCACGCATCGCGACCGGCCTCACGGACGCCACGGCGGCGATCTGAAGGGTATTGGTGATCACCTGAACTATTTGCAGGAGCTTGGAATCACCACCCTGTGGCTGAACCCGGTGCTGGAGAACAACCAAAAGCGGGAGAGTTACCACGGATACGCCATCACCGACCTCTACAGGGTAGATGCGCGCTTTGGAACAAACGAGGACTACCGCCTGCTCATTGAGCGTGGCCACGCAGCAGGCATCAAGATGATTCAGGACATGGTGATGAACCATATCGGCAACGAACACTGGCTTGTCCGCGATCTTCCTGAGAAGGACTGGATTCATCAGTTCCCGGAGTTTACGCGGTCCAACTACCGCAATAGCGTGGTATCCGATCCATACCGCTCCGCAAGCGACCAGGCCAAGATGAGCGATGGCTGGTTTGATTACACCATGGCTGATGTCAACCAACGCAATCCGTTTTTTGCAACCTACCTGATTCAAAACTCCTTGTGGTGGATTGAATATGCCGCACTGGATGGAATCCGAATGGACACGTATCCCTATCCGGACAAAGATTTCATGGCCCGATGGGCGAAGGCGGTGACCGATGAGTACCCTGATTTCTACATCGTGGGCGAAGTATGGATCAACTCCATTCCTACCGTAGCGTACTGGCAAAAAGGGATGATGAACACCGATGGGTATCAGTCGCATCTGCCGTCGGTCACTGATTTTCCATTTTTCAATGGCGTTGTGCAAGCGCTGAACGAGACGGCAGGCTATGAAACCAGCATGGCGCGGGTTTACTCCATCCTCGCGCAGGATTTCCTGTACCCTAATCCAAGCCACAATTTGACTTTTCTGGACAACCACGACGTCACCCGGATCGCCACAGCCCTAAGAAATGATCCTGCAAAGATCCGGATGGCGTTGACGTTGCTTTTGACTACGCGCGGCATACCTCAATTGTACTATGGCACCGAATTGCAGATGGATGGCGATGCGGCCTTTCACCCGGACATCCGCAAGACTTTCCCGGGAGGCTGGAAGGAAGACAAAGCAAACGCGTTTGAACAGACCGGCAGAACGAAAGAACAAAACGAGATGTTTGAGTTTACGAAACGGTTGTTGAACTGGCGCAAAGGGCAAACGGCTATCCACGCGGGTAAACTGATCCAATATGTTCCGGAGAATAATGTGTATGTATACTTCCGTATCGGCCCTGGCCAGCGCGTCATGGTAATTATGAACGGAAACGACAAGGAAGTGAAGATCAGCACCAATCGCTTTAAAGAGAACATGGGGTCCTCAGCGCAAGCCATGGAAATCATCTCGGGCAACACCGTGACAGACCTCAGTAGTCTCACGGTGCCTCCGAATGCGTCGTTGATTCTGGAGTTAAAGTAGAAGCTAACCAAACGCCCATGAGCCGAATCTCATTGATCATACTTGTTGGATTTGTTTCCACAGTGGGTATGGCGCAAACTCCGTTTGATCAGCCTCCATCGTGGGCGGAAGATGTTATTTGGTACCAGATATTTGTTGAACGCTTCCACAACGGTGACAAGAAAAATGATCCGAAAGCTGCGGATATCAGCAGCCCTTCCATTAACCGAATAGCGCCGGAAGGCTGGTCCACTACACCGTGGACAAAAAGCTGGTATGAGCAAGAACCCTGGGCTGCAAAAAGCGGACTATCTTTCAATGAAGCAGTTCAATACCGCCGCTATGGCGGCGATCTTCAGGGGGTGTTGGATAAACTGGATTACCTACAGGACCTTGGAATCACGGCCCTGTACCTGAATCCAATAAACCACGCGCCGTCCCTGCACAAGTTCGATGCGTCATCGTATCACCACGTGGATGCCAATTTTGGACCTGATCCGAAAAGCGACCTGGCGATCATGGCAGCCGAAAACCCGCTGGACCCGTCAACCTGGAAGTGGACGGCTGCGGACAAGCTTTTCCTGAAGCTGGTACAGGAGGTGCATCGGCGCAATATGAAGATCATCATGGACTTTTCGTGGAACCATACCGGAACGCGGTTTTGGGCGTGGGAAGATATTCTGAAAAACCAGGAGAAATCTCCGTACAAGGATTGGTATGCTATTACTTCGTTCGATAATCCGGCCACACCTAAAAATGAATTTTCGTACGCCGGTTGGGCAGGGACAATGTCGCTTCCGGAGATCCGCAAAGTGAACATCACCACCAAGCGGAAGTCAGGATTGCCCTACGAAGGAGACATTGATGCAAACGTGAAGAAGCATGTGTATGATGCAACGAGGAGGTGGCTGGCACCAAAGGGAGTGATTACCGATGGAGTAGATGGTTTTCGGTTAGATGTAGCAGATGAGGTTGGTATGGTGTTCTGGCGTGATTACCGGAAATTTGTCCGTAGCATTCAGCCGGAGGCTTACCTGGTGGGAGAAATCTGGTGGCAGCAATACCCGGACAAACTCATGAATCCGGTTACGTACGTGAAGGGGGATGTCTTCGACGGCGTCATGTTCTATCAGATATACCGGCCTTCCCGTTATTTCTTTGCGAAAACCGGCGGGAGCATTGATGCAAAGGCCTTTCGCGACAGCATGCAGTTTCAGTTGAAGCGGTTATCACCGGCAACGCAGCGGGCCATGATGAAGGTATCGGCCTCTCACGATGCACCGCGGCTGCTTTCCTGTTTCTATAATCCAAACAAATACAAGTTCAAGTCTACTCCCAGCGATGATCCGGCCTATAAAACCGGACGGCCCGATGAAGAGACATACCTGCGGTTGCGGCTGTATCTGGTCAGCTTGTTTACGGGCATCGGTGCACCTCAAATCTGGAATGGCGAGGAGATGGGCATGTGGGGCGCTGATGATCCCCATTGCAGAAAACCGCTGTGGTGGCAAGGGATGAAGTTTGATCCAGAGGCACGCAATAACTTTCAGCCCGGCATCACGGAGGTTGACGCCGTTGGCTTCAATGCAGAGCAGTTTCAATGGTACAAAAAACTGATTCAAATGCGGAGAAACGAGCCAGTGCTGGTGAGGGGCAACCTTGACTTCCTGGTTACCGAGGGCAAGAAACTGGCATACAGCCGTTCCGACGGGCAGCGCGAGATCATAGTCCTGCTGAATGTGGAAGGCACGCGGCAGGAGTTTAAACTCCCCCGGCAGGGCAATTATGTGGACTTGTTAACGAACAAGATGTTCAATGTGACGCGGATGTGGCTCGATCCCTATTCCGCCGTCGTTTTGAAGAAGCTTTAGCTGAATTTTCAGCTTTCATAGACCCATTTGCCTCCGGTCATGGTCCGCTCAACCGGAATGGAAACCAGGGAAGAGGGGTCTTCTTTGAAGGGATCGCGGCCAAGCACGACAACATCTGCCAGCTTGCCGGCTTCTATGGAGCCTTTTACTTTTTCCTCGTAGGAAGCGTAGGCACCGTTCATGGTACCAATACGGATGGCTTCTTCTACCGTAACGCGCTGTTCGGCTCCCCATGCATTACCCTTCATGTCTTTGCGTGTCACACTGGATTGCAGCGCCATCATCGGCTCAAATGGTCCCGGCGGGTAGTCTGATGCCTGCGTGGGCCGAATCCCTGCGTCAAGGAAACTACGCAACGCAAACATGTTCTTCAGCCGCTCCGGGCCATACTCCTGCATTTTCTCACCGTGGTAATACACGTACGTGGAAAAGGGCGTGGGGATGACGCCGAGCGCTTTCATCCGCCGCAGAAGGTCGGCATTGACCAGTGTGCAGTGCTCGATCCGGTACCGTGGATCCTTCCTTGGATTTTCCCGCTGCAGCCGTTCGTAGAGTTTGAGTGTAATATCGATCCCAACATCTCCGTTGGCGTGAATGCCAAGCTGCCATCCGGCATCGTGTGCTTTTTTAGCAAAGGGGTACATCTGCTCTTCGTCCTTGACAACAATCCCAAAATCATTGGGTCGGCCAATGTAGGGTGACGACAACCGGGCTGTCCGTTCGGAGATGGAGCCATCGCACGTCATTTTCATGGCGCCGATCTTCACCCACTCGTTGCCCATGCCGGTCCGAACACCGGCGGCAATCATTTTGTCGATGTGCATGTATCCCATCATGCAATATACCCGGAGTGAGAGGTCACCGGAATCAAACGCATCCTGATATGCCTGGAGATCATTTGGGCTACCATATGCGTCGGTGACGGAAGTGACTCCCGTTTTCGTCATCATCTGAGAGATTATCTGCACGCCCTTTCGACGATCTTCACGGGTTGATGTGTTGGGAATAATTTTATCGAAGGGATCGTTGGCACTTTCCTTAATGCATCCCGTGAGCCTTCCGGTTGAATCTTTTTCAAATTGCCCACCTTCCGGGTTTGGGGTAGCCTCCGTGACTTTAGCCATTTTGAATGCCATCGAGTTGCCGTAGCCCGTGTGACCACCACGATGCGTAATCATGACCGGGTGGTTAGGCGCAGCCTCGTCAAGGTCTTTCATGGTGACCTTGCGGCCTTCGCTCGTTTTGGTGTCGTCGTATTTGAATCCAAGGACCCAGTTACCAGCTGGTGTCGTTGCTGCACGTTGCCGGATAGCGTTTTGGATTTCACCAATGGACCGCAGGTCGCAATCTACGGAGCGCAGATGGAGCAGTCCTGACGAAGCGGGGTGGGAGTGGGCGTCGATAAACCCGGGGAGCACATATTTTTTGGCGAGGTCTACTTTCTTCGTTCGGCCGGTGGCCAGCCGAAGAATTTCCGCATCGCTTCCCACGGCCATGAATCGATCACCGGCAACGGCAATGGCCTGAGCCTTCGGATTGGCCGGGTCGACGGTATGAATGTTGGCATTGTATAAGATCAGGTCCGGCTCGGTCTGTCCAAAGGACAAAAGGGGCAGGGTGGCCAGCGATCCGAGGAACGTCCGGCGAGAGTGGTACTCGAGCATCCAGTTCATTGAAGCACCCGGTTATGGGGTGTGATGAAAGTAGATGTTTTACCGGAAAGAAACCAGCGGACATAAGTAACTGGAGTTAGGCAATGGTTTTGTGCCAATCTGCGTAATCAGTGGCAAAGGGATTCAGTACGTAAGTCCAGTAAGTACCTACAGGCCGTATTTCTCCATCCTTCGATAGAGAGACGCACGGGTTAATCCCAGCTCTTCGGCGGCCTTGGAAATATTCCCGTTGTGAAGCTGGAGGGCTTTGACAACAGCAGCCTTTTCCACTTCGTCCAGGTTCAGCGTGTCGGAAGGGAGGGCAGCGTCGGACCTCCTGTTGAACAGAAAATCACTTTCCTGAAGTGTGGGTGAATCGGCCATGATCACGGCGCGCTCTATAGCGTGCTGCAGCTCGCGCACATTGCCCGGCCATGCATATTTTTTCAGTTTGATCAGCGCAGCAGGCGTAATGGACAAAACCTCCTTGCGGTATTTTCTCGAATAATGATCCAGGAAATGATTTGCCAGCATCGGGATATCCTCGCCGCGTTCACTCAAGGGGGGTATCCGGATTTCCACCGTGTTGATGCGATACAGGAGATCCTGTCTGAATTTCCCATCCCCGACCATTTGTTCAATGGGCATGTTGGTGGCACAAACGAGGCGGATATTTACATCCACCGCGGCGTTAGCGCCCACACGAGTTACTTTGCGTGACTGCAGGGCACTCAACAGCTTGCTTTGCAGATTCATGCTGAGGTTTCCGATTTCATCCAGGAAGAGCGTGCCGTCATGGGCGAGCTCAAAGCGTCCCGGACGGTCTTCCCGCGCATCCGTGAACGCCCCCTTCTTGTGTCCGAACAACTCACTTTCAAATAGCGTCTCTGTAATGGCACCCATGTCGACACCGACGAAGGAGTTGTCTTTGCGCAGGGACTTTTGATGAATGGCGCGTGCAACGAGCTCCTTGCCCGTACCATTCTCACCCAGGATAAGAATGTTAGCATCCGTTTTGGCCACACGGTCGATAAGGGTATACACTTCGCTCATCGCCGGACTGCTGCCGATAATGTCGCGGAACGGCTGGCTGATTTGCTCTTCGAGCATTTCCTTTGCCTTGCGCAATTTATCCACCTCGTTGTAGGAGCGCCTCAGCTTGATGGCGGTGGATATGGTGGCAATGAGTTTTTCGTTCTGCCAGGGCTTGAGTATGAAGTCGGTGGCGCCTTCTTTCAGCGCGCGGACGGCCATTTCCACATCACCGAATGCGGTGATCATGATAGTGACGGCATTCGGATCCCGCTCCTTTATTTTCGAGAGCCATTCAAAACCTTCCTTGCCGCTAGTGGTGTCTTTGCTGAAATTCATATCCAGCAGGATCACATCGTAGGTATCGTTGTTAAGGAGGAACGGAATCTTGTTAGGGTTCTTCTCGATGATCACCTGAAAGTTGTGCTTCTTGAGCAGCATTTTAGCGGCGAGAAGAACATCCTCGTCGTCATCAATCATCAATATTTTTCCATCGTTCACTGGGGAGCGGTTTAGGTTGGGTTATTTAAGAGGAAGAATTGTGCCAGTTCCGGTACAGCCTGTATTCGCTGTTTTTGGCTCAGAAACTGTCCCACCATGTACAAATATGTTCATTTTCGGACAGTTGGCCAAACTAGTTTGGCTTTCTCCGTGAACCTCTATAGGTATTGGATTTTTAATTTAGGAGGCTATTACACGCGCTGCCGGCAGGGAGTTACTCGGAGGTAAGGGAGTTACACGGAGAAGCTTCTATGTAAGCCTACCGCCGCGCAACGCGATCAACCCAACCACCGGCCCCGGCACCAACAACACATATAAAAACGGAGGACTGATATATGGGACAAGCACTGTAAGCAGTTGGATGCTGACGATCGTAATGGAAAAGCCGACACAGTTAACAATCGTTAAGGCTGTACCTTTTGCTTCCGCGATGGCATGTCGCGCTACCATGGTGGAGAAAAGTGGTGAGTCAGCGATAACCACCATCCCCCAGAAAATTGTTTCGTAAGGAATTACAAGGTATTGCGATAATGCATTGAAAATTAATGAATTACCGGAGTGTGACTTTTATTTGTGTGCTTATTAAACCACCGTTTTGGTCGAACGGGTTTTTCAAGGAAGTTTCGAGTCTGCTAAGGGTTTGGTTTATTGAATCACCACCCGGTTGCTGATCTTCCCCCGCCTGGAATTTACCACGACAATGTAAATTCCGCTTGCCAGCGTAGTGGATGGCTTAACAGACAGATTGTGCCCGCCCCGGCTATCCATCTGTTGAACAGTAGACCAATGTAATTTTCCATATGAATCTACAAGGCTTACGAGCAGTTCTTCTTGATTTTCAAATCCTTCGAGCCGGATGGTGAAGCCCTGCCCGCTGGCAGGATTTGGAAAGGTGAATGCAGTCGGAGATCCCGGCACCAGACCAAGCTTAACAGAAACAATTTTCGAAAGCGAAGAGCGACCACTGTAGTCGGTTTGTTTCAGCCTATAGTAGGATAGGCCGCTAAACGGTGCTCTGTCAATGAATTCGTACGTCGACTCCGTGGGTTTGGTACCGCCTCCTTTCTGGGTGCCTATGGAGACGAATTCGGCGCCATCACTGGAGCGCTCAACGGAAAAAAAATCGTTGTTCAATTCGGATCCAGTAGCCCAGCTGACTTTCACGTTTCCCTTTTCAACCTGGGCGGTGAAGCGTATCAATTCAATTGGCAGCGGGTTGTTGCCACCATTCAGATTCGCTATCGTAAAGTCACTGAAGGAAGCAAAGGGGCCGGAGACGATGTTCCCGGCACCGTTTGCCGTGGCAGTTCCTCCAACGTCAAACCAAGTGGTTGCGGCCCCTACATTTTTAACAACAGTCAATTGCGGGAAGTTGGTTACACCGTCCGACGCGCCGTAATACAGGGTTACATTCCCGGTAGTAAAGTTAGCCACGGCCGACCTGCTGATTCTCCAGTACCTCGGTCCTAACCGGTCAACGGTGGCAGGCATTGTATAGCCGAGAGCTATGGAGGATGTACTGAAATGTTCTGCCGTGTATACAACCGACGTACTGTTGGAATGTGTGACGGTAAGTACGGCTGGCCGGTAATTCCCGGATTTTCCCAGGGGCAAATTCCGGATCGTGTTGGCAGCGGCCGTGGCTACCTCGTAGGTCATTGGGCCGTCCACGTAGCACGTAATACTTCCAAGGCTCGTGTTCGATGAATTCTTTAAGTTCAGAATGTTGGAAGCGGTGGTCCTGACAAAACCAGCTGTAAGTGTCAGATCGCCGTTTACCGTCGTGGAGCCGCCCAATGTAACTTGCGGCGAGAACGGACCCGTGTTGTTGATGATGACATTCATGTAGGTAATGGCATCACCTCCGGAACCTGCATCTCCCGCAACAGTCTGGGGGAACGTACTGCCGCCAAATTCAACCACCGAAGAACCGGCACAGGTCAGGTTCCCGTACGGCGTAGCACCGCGGACGATGTTTCTTTTTAGATTCAGTTTGGCCGTATTATTTAATTCGACCGCTAGCTGGCCCGCCGCCGATGCCGTATAGCGGATATCTCGGTTAACAGTGAACACGGAGGCGTTATCAAATTGGAGCCTTATTAGCGGACCGCCTGTCGAACTCAGGTTCACATCCCGTGTTACCATCACGGTGCCTGTGCCAGACACCGAAAGCAAGCTGTTTGAAATACTTCCGGCACTGCTGGTCCAGTTCATATCCGTATTGACGGACAGGGCGCATCCGGTATTGACAGTCAAACCAAAATTTTGGTTCCCGCCTGAGCGCGAGACATTCAACACATCATTAACAAAAAGTGTTCCGTTGTTTTGCAGGATTACTGAGCCGGAAAAATTATTTCCAGCATTTATCAGGGAAGCAAGCCCGTTAACCGTGAGTGTTGCATTGTCGATCGTTAAACTGGTATTGGCGGTTGCAACGGAAACATCCATCTGGGCCACCTGCTGGTTAGCGGAAACAGTTATATCGTATCCCTGGATCAGTGCAATGTCGCCCGTACCGGGGAAGGAAGCTGCTGCCACTCCTCCGTATCCCACGGTCGACCACGTTGTCGCAGCATTCCATGGTGCACTGGCCCTGGAATAGTAGGAATTGCCGATGTTGTTTATGCACAGCCGGAATGTGCCCCGGTAGCCGGAACTGATAAAGTTATCTACCGAAATGTAATACGTGTTGCCAACAACGAGCGCAGCTGAACTAACCGACAAGGTGCCGTACTGGGTGGTGTATTGCGTACATTGTATCTGGGTTGTGCCATCACTCTGCCATAGAGCCAGAAAGCCGTATTGCATGGTCCCGTTGGCCCCCCCGGTAATCACCTGGATGGTCGCATTGGCAGTTACAGCAACAAACTTGAACCACCGGTTATAATTAGGACCGTTATTCCAGCATGTGCCTTTGTTCTTGTCCGGACTCGCACCCACGGTGGTAAAGGCGGCATTGGCTGAACACCAATTGTTCAAGTTCGTCAGGGCGGTTGCCCCCTGATAGTAATCGTAGTCGGGCACGTCTGTCAGACACAATGAAAAGGTGCCCCGGTATCCTACGCCGACGAAGTTATCTACCGAGATATAATAGGTGACGCCCTGAGTTAGACCGATGTAACTGAATTCCATCGTTCCGTACTGCTGTGAATTGTAGGGCGAACAGGCCAATTGGGTCCCTGCCGCATTCCATAAGGTGAGCCATCCGTACTGGAGCGTGCCCAGCGGTGCCCCTGTTTTCATCTGAGCGTTGATGAACGTGGTGGCCGTTGCTGTAAACTGAAACCAGCGGTTGTAGCTGGG
>JAWXBL010000051.1:0-20728 GCA_034440075.1 Cytophagales bacterium | reverse complement strand
CCTTCGCGCAAAAAAAGAAGGACTTACCAATATCACCTTTAAGGAAGGTGATGCAACCGATTTGAATGAATTGAAGGATCATTCCTTTGATATCGTAGTCAGCATCTTCGGGGCTATGTTCGCTCCCAAACCTTTTGATGTTGCCAGAGAAATGGTTCGCATAACCCGGCCTGGCGGCAGAATAGTTATGGGCAACTGGATACCAGGCGATCCAACACTGGTGGCACAGATACTGAAAATCAGTTCTGCCTATACACCTCCTCCTCCAGAGGGCTTTATCAGCCCGATGCTCTGGGGTATTGAGGATAATGTGATTGAACGCTTCGCAAGTGCCGGAGTTCCCAAAGAAAAAGTATCTTTTACTCGTGATACTTATACTTTTAATGCTGCGTGTACACCTTCAGAACTAGTCGCCCTGTTCAAAACATTCTATGGTCCAACAATGAATGCTTTCGAAGCAGCTGAAAAGAACGGTAAAGCTTCAGATTTGCAGAATGAACTTGAAGCCTTATTCACTAGTCAGAACAAGAGCACTATAAAACATTCGACTTCTATTCCTGCCACCTTCCTTCGCGTTACAGTTTTGGTTTGATGACAGCCACCCGCCCCCCTACGTCCAGAAGTATGATTCTATCTGTATATTCAATGCCGTAATACCTGCTCGGGGGTTGGCGCTGTCGTGCGCACCCATGGGTCGTTGCCCCATGAAATCAGAAAACTATGGAAGAAGCAAAGAAAACAAACGAACTGAAAGATGTCACGAAGGAACTCCTGGGATGGGAGGACAATAAATTATTCAGGACATTAAACTACCTGACAACCCGACCAGGACAGATTAACCTTGAATATTGCAGCGGTGAAAAACAAAAGTATTTATCCCCCATCGTTTACTTTTTTGGAGTGACTACCGTAGAGACTTTCATAGCAGCTCGAATAGGTTTTTTCGATTTCATGCTTGAAACAAATAAGGAATCTTTACAGAAGTCTTTGTCAGATCCTAATTTCCTCAATGCAGGTTTTGATCCAACCTACATTATTGACAAAGTAAACACCAACTTTTCATTCCTCTTCAGTGAAGTGGGGCAAAAGATATTTTTAGTACCCCTCTTGCTACTATTGACCTGGCTTTTCTACAGGAAGCTTAACCGAAGTTTTAAAGAGAACAGTTGGTTCGCTCTTTACACCTTAGGACACGTGACCTTATTGTCCCTTCCATTTATGCTAGGCTGGTATCTAACAAAAGATTTAGTTCTATACTCGGTGCTCTCCTTTTTGATGGCGTTTGTTTATTGGGTCTGGGCTTCCAAGCAGTTCTATAATCTAAAACTTGGCAAGGCCTTGCTTTTACGCTTTCTTATGATGGTAACGGCTCAACTGGTTATGGGAGCAGGATTCATTATCATGATTCTTGTCGTTCTCCTCTATTCAAAAAAATAAGAGTGAGCGCCGCATGGCGGCAGGCTACCAGGTGCGGCGTCCCCCTTTACACAAGTCGGCAGGCAGGTTACAATTTTCCTGGCTTCTGGTAAATCAAAAAACCTATGTATGCCATTAAAGCTACGATGATTACAAGTGACAGGAGTGACAATAGAATGGACTTTCTCCCACCAAAGTTCTTGTAGTTGAACCAAAGAAGATACAATACCATCGAGGGACCGATTAATAATACGGGAGCACTCTTATCTACGAGTTCAAATGGAATTGACAGAAATATTATAGCTACCACTTGAGAAGCTTCATATGTTCCAATTACCAGGTGTTCCACAAAATTACGAGCAGACCGAAATAGCAAATAGTTTAATGTGGAGAAGAAAAGAAGCAGGAGTAGGATTAGCAAATACGGGAAGATCATCTTTGATGGCGAATCAGGACGAGTCACTTCTGGCGATAACTGACTAACTACAACGGAGATAAGAGTGCCTAGTGTTAGAAAAGTAACAAAGTATCGAAATGGGCTGCTAAACCTCTTCGTGTTTCCAGATAAATAGGTGTCAATTACAACCCGCGGATTAACAAATAGCGTAATAAGTGTAGCAAAAAATCCACGATCAAATTCAAAACTCTCTGCAAGTGAAAGATAGATGCTCTTTATGTTGTAAGGGACCAGCATATGTTTTTGACCACACGTGGGGCAATAAGAGCCAAGATATTCTTGCTGGCAATTCCGACAGACTTTCAAGTTCACAATCATAAACTTACTGAATAAAAATGCCAGCCCCACGGTGTCCCCTTTTTACCCCTGCCATGCCGGCAGGTTTTACATTGTAGTATTTTACATTTTGCGGTTTAAAACCGGTTGCTGGCAACTTCGCCCTTTACTCGGCTGGTACCGATTTGCAGTCCCGGCGGCTTGCAACCAGTAGGCCAACCAACTACCCGAGCCTACTTCCAGAAGTATGCATCTATATGTATATTCCATGCCGTATTCCTTTAAGCGGGTATATAGATAGTGTCGACAATGCCCCGGTAAATTCAAACCGACAAAATGACAACAAAGAAACTTTTCCTTTTGACTATCGCGGGTGGGATCGTCTATTTCCTTCTTGCCAGTCTTCTGCCGGACAGCGGGTACCTGGTTGGAATAGGGGTATTCTTCGTTCTTGGTCTATTTGTGTTTAGCGCCCTTACTGGCCATCAAGCATACCAGGCGCGAAAGAATCGTGATTCCACAAATAAACGTACTGAAATCGAGGAGGGCACACGTGAGGTATCCTTGTCCGAAAAGGAAATCACTTTCCTTAAAAAGAAAATGTGGCGAAAAATGGCCACATCTATTTTCGCATTCCTCTTCATTTATTCCATCTATCTCACGGCCGCCAATTTCTTTTTACCCTTGCTATTCGGAGAATTAGGGACCTACCTTTTTTGGATTCTGTCGGGTGCGATTTTCTTTGCAGCCGTTTACTTCTTTGAAAAACACATCCACAAGCTTCGTAAAGACATACGGAATGGAAACAAATTGGTAGTGGTGGGTAATGTGACACGTTGGGCGCACTACAATGAAAATGACTATGTGCTTTATGTCGATCAAATCTCGTTCAGAGTGAACCCGGCAACATTCGCAAAGTATGCGAAAGGCGATGCTATCGAGGTCCATCTTTTTGAGCCGTGGCAGAATTTGGTGTTGTCTGATAAAAGGATTGAGAAGCAGTGAACCGTTTCATGACGCTCTCCGCGGCGTCCCCATCCAGAGACCCGTCTAAGATGGAAATTAGCAACAATCCGTATATTCGGCACACCCATAACCGCACGCCGGGTTATGGGCGGATTAAATGAACAAAGACATCCATTGATCATACTGATTTAACATGAAGACATTCACCTGGAAACACACGGGCTGGTCTGCTAAGCATTACATATTCAGCATGGGGGAGCAAATTATCGGGCAACTGACTTTTCTCAATTCCTGGAATTCTAATGCGCTGTATACCGACAATGAAACCGAGTTTAAATTTGCGCAAAAGAGCTTTTGGGACAGAGACGTCTTGATAACGAAGGACGAAAAAACGATTGGTGAGATTCACAGCGGACTATTCGGAGAGAAGAAATTAACGCTGGCGACAGGGGAAACATATTTCCTTTCGACCAGCTTCTGGGAACAGGAGGTTTATTGGAAGACGGAGAAAGGTGAAACAATCATCAGGTACAAACAAGCGGCCATGAGTTCCCTGGCAAAAGGATCCATAAGCTTGACGGATACGCTGCCACGGCAAACAGAAAAGTTACTTATCAGCGGCGGAATCTTTATCCGGAAAATGACACGCAAACGAATCGCGTTGACAGTAGCCGTTGGCATACCTATCCTGGCGGCTGCAAGTCGATAGGAATTACCTGGTGTAACCGGAGACCCCTTTCGGACTTCCTCCCGCTGATCGGGGTTTACAATCCCGGCCCGGCACATTACCAGGACGGCCTTACACGCAAACTAAGTTTACGATGCCCCTGCGTCCCCCACCCGGGAGACGCTGCTGCGAAGAAGTTTGTGTTGGGAATCAGGGCGTTGCCATTACCTGAAAAAATATAGTGCGGGTATTAAGAATACAATTCCCACCAACACCTATATTAAGTCCCGCAATCTCCACCTGCGGGTGTAGTTGTTATTCCCGATCAAGAAACAATTAACAAACTAAAAATTGAAAACACTGAGTCTTTCTCTTCTGAGGTTTGGCTTCTCAGCGGGCTATTTAACAGTTTACCCGGAATATTAACTCTTGATGGTGGGAAGTTGACATTCACTGCCATTGGGACTGGTACGTTTGGGAATAGTGGGTTAGACAAAGTAGAAAAAACGGCAGGTGCGGAAAATTTCTGTTCCCTGCTAAATCAAGCAAAACCAGCTCAACTGTTTAGCGTCAAAGTAAGTGAAATTCAGAAAGTAGCTTTTCCAGCCATATACTTTTCAGCTGGAGCAAACATCACGTTCAACAATGAAAAATACCAGCTGAGTTTTATACAACCAAACAATACCAAGATGCCAAATTTGGACAGAGATGATTACGAAGGGGTATTTGAACAAAGTGTTGAAACAATCAAGGATATTGGTCATTCCAGAAAAGTCGGCAAAAAGTGGAAATCACTTTTAACAGCATAGAAGGAAACGCACAATATGACGCGTGCCCCTCAAAGCCAGAGACCGAAGATCTGACATAGGTCCTTTGTGAAACTCAGTGCGTACAAACTAGTCCTCTTTTTGACCGACATGGTAACTCCTGATCAACGCATAGGAGGTGGCAAGTCCGCTCTGTTGGTTCCGAATCAACTGTCGAATATCAGCACTTATTTCTTTGCAATCGATCACATCGAAAAAGGCTTGCTCGGAAGCTTCTTCTCCGTATTTACCAGAACTTAAAACCGATTGACGGTCTTTGCCTGTAAAAATAGATTTGAAATCCATCCAGGCGATGTAAGTGTCGGTGTCGGCCTGCGTGGGTCCTGGATCAGCCGTTCCTCCGGACTTTGTTATTTCATGAACAAGTTCCGAGGCGTTTTTATTGCCTGCTGCGACCATGCTCCTATATGCGCTTTTCAGATTTGCTTCAGTTTCTTCTTCAGCAGCTTTTCTATACCCCCCGACCCGACCACGAGTGATGTTCAACAACTTGTTAAGCACGTGTATGGTATTGATAAATTCAAGGTTCATAACATGATTGACTCAGGGTTCAATACATCATACAATAAATTTCATTCCCAAGCGCGGGTATCTCAAATCTGAGCCTATCGCCATCAAAGCGGGGAAATTATTCCACACTCTCGGCGTAATCTCATGGTATGGGTAGGACATTCCCCGCCCTACTGACGCAACAAATAATTGGTTGAAAATTAAGCTAGAGGCGGTCTGGATTGATCTGGAGTGTACAAAACACCTGTTTGGGCACCCAAATACTACACCCAACCGCGAAGCGGACTTGGTTTCCACCCCGGCGCTGGGGAAATGGCCTCCGTGGAAACAAAGTGTTCGCGGTCGTCGGAAATGAGCGTCTGGTTAGGCCTAATGCTGGCACAAAAATTTCAGTAAGAAATTCGGATGACTGTATGAAATCAACCCAATTACGATGAATACGACTGAACTTCATGGAAACTGAAACATCACAAAAGGGAAACTGAAGCAAAAATTTGCCATGCTCACCGACGATGATTTACTTCTGGTAGACGGCAAGCAGGATGAGCTAGTAGGAAGACTTCAGAAGAAGCTTGACAAAACCAAAGAGGAAATTCACAAGATCATTTCAAAATTATAGAATCGTCTGATGATCCGCTATGCTGGAGCAGACCCAACGCATTAGAATTTTTTTTGCATTCATTGTTGCCGGGCAACCCGAATAAATAGGAATGGAAGTAGTCACGAGAGAAAAACAATACGCAAGAAGGCTGATAGAGGCCAGCCTTGACCCGTTGGTGACCATCAACACCGAAGGCAAGATCACAGACATGAATGAGGCGTTGGCAAACATTACAGGTTTGCCTCGTGAAAAACTTACCGGAACAGACTTCTTTGATTACTTTACAGAACCCCAAAAGGCCAGGGAAGTTTATCTGGAGGTGTTCGCAAAAGGATCCGTGGCCGACTCTCCGCTCACACTACGGCATAAGGGCGGCAAGCTTACGGATGTGTTATTCAATGGATCAGTTTACAAGGATGACAGAGGGGACGTATTGGGTGTGGTAATTGTCGCCAGAGACGTCACAGCTCAAAAATTGCTTTCCAAATATTCCCTTAGTCTTATTGAAGCGAGCCTCGACCCCTTGGTGACCATCAGCGCGGAAGGTAAGATCACGGACATGAATGAGGCGCTGGTAAACATCACTGGTGTACCGCGTGAGAAACTCACCGGGACTGACTTTCTTGATTATTTCACCGAACCGCAAAAGGCCCGTGAAGTTTACCAGGAAGTGTTCGCAAAGGGGTCTGTCGCTGACTCTCCCCTTACCCTTCGGCATAAAAATGGAAAGCTTACCGATGTGTTGTTTAATGGGTCTGTTTATAAAGATGACCGGGGGAATGTACTCGGTGTAGTGATTGTTGCAAGGGATGTTACTGACCAGAAGCAAGCTTCGCAGTATGCCCGAAGTTTGATAGAAGCATCTACCGACCCTCTTGTGACGATCTCTCCTGAAGGAAAAATCACGGATGTGAATGAAGCCTCCGTGAAAGTGACCGGAGTACCAAGAGAAAAACTCATCGGGACAGACTTCTCCAACTATTTTACTGAACCGGAGAAAGCCCGCGAGGGGTATAAAAAGGTTTTTGAAGAATTGTTTGTGTCAGATTATCCGCTGACGATCCGGCATACCTATGGGAAATTAACAGATGTATTATACAATGCGTCTGTCTATAAAGATGACAAGGGCAAGGTGCTCGGTGTGTTTGCTGCAGCCAGGGACGTCACTGCTCAAAAATTCCTTTCCAAATATTCGCTGAGTTTGATTGAGGCCAGTCTTGACCCCCTGGTAACAATCAGCATCGAGGGTAAAATCACAGACATGAATGCAGCCACGGCCAACATTACTGGGATGACTCGTGAAGAGCTTACCGGTACCGATTTTTTCGATTATTTCACGGAGCAGCAAAAGGCCCGCGAAGTGTATGAAGAAGTATTTGCGAAAGGCTCGGTGGAAAATTCTCCTCTTACCCTTCGTCATAAAGATGGCAAACTCACCGACGTATTGTTCAATGGATCCGTGTATAAGGACGATCGTGGCAATGTGCTGGGCGTAGTGATCGTTGCGCGGGATGTTACAGATCAAAAGCGAGTTGCAACAGAGCTAACAGAGGCGAAGGTGTCAGCTGAGTTGGCAACTGAAATTGCAGAAGAAGCAAAAAGCAAGGCTGAAAGTGCCACACGGATAGCAGAAGATGCTGTGAAGGCGAAACAGCAGTTCTTATCGAACATGAGTCATGAGATAAGAACGCCGATGAATGCCATCATCGGGTTTACAAAAGTTGTGTTGCGAACAGAATTGTCAGCCAAGCAGCGGGAGTATTTGCAGGCGATAAAAATAAGCGGTGATGCGCTGATTGTCCTGATCAATGACATCCTTGATTTGGCCAAGGTAGATGCAGGAAAAATGACGTTTGTACACGCACCGTTTAAGATGGCGGCATCCATCTCGGCAATGCTTCACTTGTTTGAGACAACCATTCAGGAGAAGAATCTTGAATTGGTGACTGAATATGACCAGACTATCCCGGATGTCCTCGTGGGCGACGCGGTTCGTTTGCATCAGATTATCCTGAATCTCGTGAGCAATGCAGTAAAGTTTACAACAAAGGGAAAAATTACAGTCAGCGTTCAACTACTCAGTGAAGACGATGAGAAGGCTACCATAGAATTTTCGATTAAAGATACCGGGATCGGGATTTCAGAAAATAAGATTGAAAAGATTTTTGAAAATTTCCAGCAAGCCTCCAGTGGTACCTCCAGGCTGTACGGAGGAACGGGGTTGGGCCTTGCCATCGTGAAGCAATTGGTTGAACCACAGGGCGGGACCATAAAAGTAACGAGTAAGCTTGATGAGGGGTCTACCTTCAGCTTTACATTGTCATTCTTGAAAACCAATGCGCAGGCAGAATTGGAAGCAGAGAATGTGGAATTAGATGCACGCATCAAGAATATTAAAGTATTGGTAGTAGAAGACATTGCGCTCAATCAATTGCTGATGAAAACGCTGTTAGATGATTTTGAATTTGAAAGCGACATTGCCGGCAATGGGAAAATTGCAATTGATAAACTACAATCTGGGACCTACGATATTATTCTTATGGATTTGCAAATGCCGGAGATGAATGGATTTGAAACCACGGAATACATTCGCCATACGCTGAATTCCAATATTCCCATCATCGCGCTGACCGCAGACGTAACCACTGTGGATTGGGCCAAATGCAAGGAAGCAGGTATGAATGACTACATTGCCAAACCCGTAGATGAAAAATTATTGTACAGCAAGATCGTTGGGTTGGTAAAAAAAACTACTCCATTGAATAGCTACAAAGCAAATGGTACTGGGCAAAATATGAAGGTGAAATCCGTTGACCTTTCCAATTTGAAGAAGACTACAAAATCAAAGCCGGATTTGATGATGGAGATTATCTCGCTTTACCTTGAACAAACTCCTCTGATTATCAAAGCAATGAAGGAGGGCTCCAGGAATGGGGATTGGGATTCCGTATATTCAGCGGTTCATAAGATGATCCCATCGTTCACCATCATGGGGATTGACAAGGAAATTGAAAATAAGGCGCGAAAAGTTCAGGAGGATGCCAAGACACGTCAGGCCACGGATGAAATACCTGGACTAGTCTTACAAATTGAGACCGCCTGCCTGCAGGCTTGTAAGGAATTGGAAGAAGAATATGAAATCATTAAAAATACTACTGTATGAAAAGCGAAACTAGGCCCACGGTATTCCTCGTAGATGACGATGCGTTGTATTTGAAAGCATTGGAGGTTGAGTTCCTCCAGCGCACTGATTTTATAGTGAAAACATTTGGAACCGCTGAAAGCTGTATTTCGAGGCTGTCTGAGGAGCCAAATCTGATCATATTGGATTATCACCTGGATGGTATTGATAAGCATGCTATGAATGGATTGAATGCGCTAAAGAAAATCAAGTCCATCAACCAGGATATTCCCGTGGTGATGCTGTCCTCGCAGGATAAAATTGAAGTGGCAATCAGCTGCATGCATCACCGGGCATTTGACTATGTTGTGAAAAGTGAAACTACGTTCGTCCGACTAAAGAAAATCATTGAAGTTCTGTTGCGGTACGAAAAACTTGAGAAGCAATTTGGTTAATATTTTATTACCGTCCAGATAGCTATCGGGAGCGGCTTATACTTAGCCTTCCTTTGTCAAGGATTTGGATTTGCAATCCCGGCCTTGAAGACACCATGACGGACATACCAACTAACTAGTCCACCAGGTTTTCCGCCCTTCGTGGTCTTCGACCCAACCCATGGCCGGAGCCACCAACAAGCCCCCTAATCTCTCCCCTGCCTGTTCACTATGGCACACATGTAGCTCGTGCCCCTCAAAGCCAGATACCTAAGCCCTGCCAGGGAATACTTTTTCACGGTCCAGCATTGCAAATTAGTTTGAAATGAAACTATCTTCATTTTGTGAACAACGTTGCAAAGATCCTTGTGGTGATGCTTTCGGGGCTCAGTCTGGCTTTTGGCCAAACAGAGGAACGAGGTACTATCTCATCTCTTGTTGAACGAGGTGACCATCAGAACGGCATGCGTGTAGGTATTTGGGAATACTATGATCACCCCCGGGAACTTAGTCTGGTGGTCGACTACGATCAAGGCAAGTTGCTGTATGTTCGACCAGACACCTCCCACTTCTATGTCCGTGATGGTGACCGCTGGTCGAGGAGTCGATTGGCTGTGCCGTGCCGGTTTAGTGGCTCCCTTACCAATCTAATTGACCACTATGACCTCTTCAGGGTTCCCGTTCCGTTGCGCAAAGAGAAAAAGTATTTTTCCGTTTGGCTAACCTTTCATGTCGGTCCCGGCGGTTTGGCTACAAATCCCGAAGTGCACGATGATCCGGGTTACGGCGTGAAAGAGCACCTCCTTGAACTCTTTGAGCACGCTCCCAATTCCTGGATAACGGGTGTGGGTGTGGATGAAAAACTCGTGACATCCCTCATGGCCATCCGGTTCGACTACTGTGAACCATGTGAAAGTAAGCCCAACTTCCCTGCCAAGGTCCTTTTCACAGGAGATAACCCACGCCGGGCTGGTCCGTGGGGAGGCATCCATCCGCTATTCTCCTTTTCACCAGACAACAGAAAACTGCTCTTCGTTCCCAAAACAGTAGGCTTGAATACTTCCAAACCGGGCGACCGCGCGGTAATCGTTGATCTTGAGACCAGGAGCATGGAGCCATTGCCCTTTGACCATTCCGGCGGCTTTTGGTGGATGGATAATGACCAGATACTGTTCATGCCCAAGTATTATTCCCGTACCCCCACTGTCCTGGCCAAACTGGAATTATCAAAAAACAAGGTCACCATTTTAACCGATTCCGTTACATCCCTGCATTTAATGTCTCCTGACCACCGAAGGATTGCCTTTATGACAGTCAGCAATGGCCGGCAGTATTTGTCGTGCATCGATCTTGCAACAGGCAGTAGCACCGTGCTGGCGCAGTGTCCAACATGGGCCATGCCAGAGAGGTGGTCGCCAGACGGAAAGCAAATCGTGTTTTCGCACTCCGACGGAGGCTTTCAAAAGTATACCCTTGTGAACATTGAATCCGGTGAAAAACGGCCATTGCCTGTAATGAATGCCAAAGTCTGTGGCTGGTCTTCCGATGGCAACGTTATCTTTCAGCTCAGGACTACGAGGGACGAATACAAATATTCCAATAAGCATGAGAGCCATACGCCGGGAATCGTATCCGTTCAAACCATAACAACAACGACATACGAACCGATATCCGAGTTGATTGAAACCAATCTGTTAGCAGGCTCACCCCGAATCCTCATGAAGAAAGGGAAAAACATACGCGTGAGCTACTCCGCTTCAAAAGATATGTTCCTGTTGATGATGGACGACAACGCGTACCTGAAGAGAACTGATCCGAATGCCAAGCCGGTCAGGATCATCGAAAAGTGCAGTGTTGCTGAGTGGAGCGATGATGGCGAATACATTGCGTACATCAGTGCCCGGGATCAGCAATTGCATCTCTATACCGTCGCTACCCGTAAATCCGGATTCTTGACACTAGCGGGTGCTGAAACACAACCAGGGAGATGAATTACCCCGATGCCAGCGAGATCATCTGACCGGCAACAGGTGGAACTCAGTTCTTCTTGGATTTTCCTGCGCCATGACCAGGATTGTGAGGATTGTTGCTGTTCTTAAACCAGCCTTTGTGCTTCCCATTGTCCTTCTGAACATAAACGCGGCACGACTGGCTTAAGAGAAGGTAAAGACACAAGGCAAAAGCTGCCAATAGTTTGAATGGTTTCATTGTCCTGAATTTCATAAACGAGTTAGGCATTTAGTGGCAATAGGATCTAATCATAAATCCATGCCACCAATCCCCACGCCATCATATTGAGGGCATGGTCACCCCCGTTTGACCCTTATTGCATTCAATTCAGGGTGGTAACCTATCAATCGGGCATCACCGCCCCGGACCGACTAATGAGGACGACTACGCTTGTGTAGAGATAATTCCACGCACGGTGCCGTCCATACCGTTCTTTCATCAACCTGTTCGATAGCATGAATTTTGTACTGTTATCGCAAGGACATGCGCACACTTTCCTTTCTTTTTATAATCCTATTGATGCCCGTCGTCTGCTACGCTCAGAAAGCCGGAAAGGTCAGATTCCGCATTTCCAAAGACAAGCTCGTTTCCCTGAGAGATACCTCTTTTATCACCAAGAAGGACACATCGATTTACCTAAGTAAAAAGGAAATTAAGAATACCAAAGTGCAAGAGAGTCCGTATGTAACGTCGGAACGATTTTATGACACCGTAAGGAGCCGTGCCGGTAAGAGTAATCTCATGCGAGACATGCTTGACCTGGTAATCAAAAAGAAACGGGTAAGAACCCTGGTCACGGATGCCATTATCCGAAGTGAAAAAGTGTTTGAAAAGTTCGACGGGTATACCATCCAGAGTATTTCATTCAAAGCAGTTGATCTGCTGGAAGGTTCGGTAACGGATACCCTTCAGGTGGCCACCACAAAGTTTGGAATCTTCGTCAACAAGATGCACCGCGATACCCGCTCCTACGTCATCGACCACAACCTTCTCTTCAAAGTCGGCGATAAGCTCGACCCCTACCTGCTGGCAGATAACGAGCGAATACTCCGTACATTTCCCACCTTGCGAGATGCCCGCATTCTTGTTCGGGCTCACGGTAAAAGTAGAAAAACAGTTGATGTGATTGTTGTCACACAGGACATTGGCTCCATCGGCATTGCAGGAGACTTTACTTCGTTTAACGACTTTCGATTTGATCTGATGGACAACAATATCCTGGGGTATGCCAAACAGCTTCAGGTCTCGTATTTCCGAAACCAGGGTAAGGATCCTGAAAATGGATATGCTATTGCCTTCCGTTATCCAAACATCTACCGGAGCTTCATTAAAGGCGAGATTGAATATGTCCGCAACTACCTCGCAACAAAATTACGCGTCGCGGCTGGGCGAGATTTTTTCACGCCAGAGACCAAGTACGCCGGAGGGATTGAGCTGTTTACGACCTACGAGAATTACTTTTTTGAAAACAGCGATACCCTGACGGCACCTTACCACGAAAATCAATCTGATGTCTGGTTCGGTCGTTCTTTCAAGTTCAGCAAGCGCGCAAATATCATCACATCGCTGCGCCTTAATCGCCGTGACTTCCTCGAGCGCCCGTTCGTGTCACCGGACTCAAACTCCTTCTTTTTCAACCGCAAGCTGCTCCTGGGGAGTATCACCTTTACCAAACGAAACTACCTGAAGACTTCCATGATCCGAAGTTTTGCCAAAACAGAGGACATACCCGTAGGGTATGCTGTAACTGTGCTTATTGGCAATGAAACCAGCGAGTTCTTTGATCGAAATTACGCTGAGCTAAGAGGCTATGCGGGAACCTACTTTCCCCGTTACGGATATGTGAGCGGAGAACTGGCGCTGGCCACCTTCACCCGTTTGCCTGGGTTGGAAGATGGCATACTCTCGGCGAAGATCTCGTATTTCAGCAACCTGTTCAAAATCAGAAAAACCCGTTCAAGGCAGTTCATCTCTCTTGGCTATACCCGCGGGTTTAACCGTGTACTTGACAAAACGCTCGGCATCGAAGGACGTTGGCTGGATAGAAACATTCTTGCCCCCTATGGATTGGAACGGTTTGTTCTCGGAGTGGAAAATGTGTACTTCATGCCGTGGTATGCACTTGGTTTCAGGTTTGCCCTCTATCACAAGCTCACCGTTAACATGCTGACATCAACCAGTAGGCTTTTCGAAAGGAAAAGTTTCTTTTTTGGGATTGGAGCAGGCATCCGCATGCTGAATGAAAATTTTGTCATTCCTACTTTTTCTGTCGACGTCAATTACTTTGTCCAAAATGAATTCTATTCTTCTGTCTTTGAAGTCCGGTTCACGACCGAGTTGACCAGGTTTTTTGTAAACGACCAGGTCTTCAAGCCCAGGATATTTGCGTTCAGGTAATTGGCAAATAAAAAAGGAGGGCCAAGTGACCCTCCTTTCCATTCAATTTATTGCTTCAGATCTTTCCCTGCTTTGCTAATTTTTTCATTGCCTTATTGGCGAATATCGCTACTTCAACCCTACGATTGGATCGTCTTTCGTCTTCCGTCAGGTTGTTATTCAGCGGTTGTTCCTCTCCGTATCCCCGGGTAGTCATCCGGTCCTTTCTTACACCTTGCAATGAAAGATAATCTTCCACGCTGAAAGCACGTTTCTCAGAAAGTCTTTCATTATAAAGTGATTCTCCAACATTGTCGGTATGTCCTTCAATGCGGATCAACGTATCGTCATACTTCTTAAGGGTAGATGAAAGTGAGTTCAGATTGGTCTTGGTGTTTGGCTGCAACAAAGACGAGTTGGTATCAAACTGGAGTCCGGAATTGAAAGTGATTAGAATACCTTCTCCAACACGCTGCACAGTTGCTCCTTTGAGATCATTTTGAAGCTCAGCCGCCTGCCTGTCCATTTTTTGGCCAATCAATGCCCCTGCTGTTCCACCAACCGCTGCGCCGATAATGGCTCCCACAACAGTATTACCTGCCTTGTGCCCAATAACGCCGCCTATGGCGCCGCCAGCACCTGCACCGATGACTCCTCCCTTAACGCTTTTGGATGCTCCGCAGCCGATTATCCCCTGAGACACAATCACCAGTGTGAAAATGGCGATTAAAGTCATGGCCTTGTTGAAAACGACGGGCTTTTTCATAGTCCTTTCTTTTTCAATGGGTACAACCAGGTATTCCTTCAATACTTCCTTGATCTCCTCCAACGACTTGCCAAGGCGTTGCTGGAGTCTTCCATAGAGTTCATCCGTCTTTCCCTCGACCAAAATCAGATCATCGTCAGTGAGTTGAGCATATTTCTGCTTGAGTTTACCCTTCGCCTCGGTCCAGGTACCCTTGATTGTTAAATTGTTCATGATTGTGTTGAATTTGAATCTGCTCATGAAATAAGTGGGCCTTCCATCAATCCTATCGAATCTGGCATCCCATGCGGCTTGTCATTCAGGGGCGAGATTAATTGGGGAGAAAAGTCCACGTCCCGATAGTCCCGGCTGGCGTCCCCCGCAAGAACGCCGCACCCAAAAATCTCTCCAACTAAGTGATCGCCGCTTACCTCTCCTGCCCGTGTCCATAGCTGAATAACCCGGGGCCCAGATTTCCGCCGCGACCGAGGAACATCTCTTTGATGTTTTGAATTGGGAAGTAGACCCGCGGCGACGCCTTGGAAAATTGTTATGAAGGCAATATGCATACCCACATTTCCAATACGTATATTCAGCGCCGGTCATACCCAGATGCAGTATATGGTTGTTGACGGTAATGGCCCTGACGAATACAGTTATCAAAAAAGATTTAGGTGCAGAGACAGAAATATTCTAACATCAATGGATATCTGCTGATTCTAAAACAAACAAAATGAAAATACTAATACTGGGAGCAACAGGTCGTACGGGTCAGCTATTGCTTACCCGCGCATTGGATCAACATCATGAAGTGACCGTTCTTGTACGCAATCCCTCAAAACTAAACTTTCAACACCAACAGCTTAGGATAATTAAAGGAGATGTTTTGGATAGTCAAGTTTTACTGACTGCCCTACAAGGACAACAAGCCGTGATCAGTGCAATAGGCAGAGGGCAGTCGCTTCGGTCTTTCGATTTAATTACCAATTTGGTCAACTTTTTGATTCCCGCCATGAACGAATCAAAAGTGAAACGACTTATCTTTCTTTCAGGATTTGGAGCAGGTGAGACATCTGCGCAGACCAACCTAATACAGACAATTATTTTCAAAACATTCCTGCAAGGCATCTATTCAGATAAGACCCGAGCAGAAAAGAAAATACGAGCCAGCAATCTCGACTGGACGCTTGTGTACCCCGTTCAACTTATAGATGCCCCATCCAATGGAAATTATGAATCAGCAGAAAAACTGGACATGAAAGGGATGCCAAAGATTTCACGAGCCGATGTTGCTGATTTTATGCTTCAAGAATTGAAAGCCAATACGTTCTTAAAAAAAGGAGCGGTTCTGCGCTAAATCTTGAAGTTCAAGAGCGGCGACAGCGGGCATTCACGAAAAGCATCATCCTAACAATAGAAAGCATGAACAATCCTGATACACACAATAGTCGTATTGCAAAGATGACCTTTGCCTCGGTCTATCCCATGTATCTCGCCAAGGTGGAGAAGAAAGGCAGAACAAAAGAAGAGTTGCAACAGGTTATAGCGTGGTTAACAGGCTTCAACAACAAAAAGCTCCTGGAACTAATAAAAGCACAAGCATCGTTTGAAACTTTCTTCCAACACGCTTCTATTAATCCCAATGCTACCCTCATCACTGGATTAATCTGTGGGCATCGCGTAGAGGAAATCCAAAATCCGTTGACGCAGCAGGTTCGCTATTTGGACAAGTTGGTGGATGAGTTGGCGAAGGGCCGGAAGTTGGAGAAGATATTAGGCAGCTTGTAGGATGTATGGAATCTCACTGTTGGCAAGCGTACAACACTACGCTCTTGTCGGTCTTCCCCCCTGCCCTCGTTATGGGAATCCCTGAGGGACTTCCAGCAAACCAACAGTATATTACGATGACAATCGAAATGGGTTTACCTTAACGCTTGTCCTGAAACTGGGAGCATACAAGATAACCTGCTTTATGAGATGCTTTGTACTGATATATTTTACACTAATTGTCCTTGATGCTCAATCGCAAAATAGTTTTCTCCTCAACAAAATCAATGACCTTCAACTCATTCGCGAGGATAGTTTTTATCATAGAGGGTTATTTCCAAGCCAGAGAGTAAATAGGAATGGCAAGAGAATATTAAAGGATAATAATATCTTTTTTACGGGGTTGACTTTATATACTTTGAAATCAATCCGGGACTCACTACCACCGGATAATCGTCCAATTATTGATTCTATTTTTAAGTCTACTTCAGAGCTTTTCACGTACTACAAGAACCGAAACGGTGGAATTACATATAATTTCTACCCGGTGCGTCCGGAAGAAAATCCGTTTCCAAATGCGAAATTCTCGCCACGGTCAAAGCGCAGGCGCCTGGCCGACGATCTGGACGATACCAGCATGCTCTACCTCGTACAGAATTCCAGTGATAGTCTAAACCACGCTATTAAAGCCAAGATGGTAGATCACTCAACCAAAAAGCTATACACATCAACATTCAAGCAATACAGAAAGAACAAGGTGTACAAAACATGGTTCACTGAGAAAATAAATCAAGATATTGATATCTGTGTTTTGAGCAATGTGCTTGTTTTCATTTTTGAAAAGAATCTGCCCTTGACTTCCATCGATACAGCATCGTTGGGATTCATAAAATCTTCCATAAGACATAACCTCCATCTAAATAAAGAGCACCTGATTTCGGCTCATTATCAAAATTCTTCCATTGTTCTCTACCACGTCGCGCGCCTAATCTCAGCAGCAACCACGCCTCTATTGGATGAAATTAGAGGCAAAGTAATCAGTGATATTCACCAACAGTTGAATTTGGCAAACAACTCGATGGAAGAGGTGATTCTGCTAGCTTCCTTATTTAGACTCGGTGGGCAAAAGGACTATGAAATCAATTTTACAAGGTTGGAAGAGGACATGCGTAGGTTCTATTGGTTTAAGGCAAATCCGTTTTGCGGGTCACGCTTTTGGATAAAACAACTTATAGGACGCAGCAACTTCCTGCATGAACAGTACAAATGTGAAGCGTATTACTGGAGTTTAGTATTAGAGCTTAGTTCTTTAAGCGATGCAAATTTCACGTTAAGTAATAAGCAGCCCACAGCAATGTATAAGCGGCATTAAACGTCCGCAACAGGCCGGCCCAAAATAGCTAATGCATGAAAATAGTATTAAAATTCAGACATGGATGTCATCATTAATTTTGGAGAACCTAGAACTATTGAATTGCCTGATCATTCCATCGTCTTAATGGGATCAACCGTTTTAAGTACCAACGATTTCATAATTTACAAACCTCAAAATTAAAGGGTAAGCTTCTCAGCCCTTCCCCCTTCTTGGTTTTCGCCCTACCCCACTGGTTGCGGCACTAAACTGACTCTCAATGCCTCTCCTGCTCCCACTTAGCTCAGCTCGCATTCACCCCAGTCCCCACGCTGGCAGGATTGCAAATAGTTGCAACCTGGCCTTACGAAGTCACCATGATGGACCTTCCAGCTAACCAGTATACCAGCCTTCCGGCTTTGTGGTCTTCGTCCCAAACCTAGGGCAGCGCCACCAACAAGACTACTATCCTCCCCTGCCCGTGTCCATTGATGTAGGCCCCAGGCGCTAGCCCTAAAAAAATGTCTTCTCATCAATCCAAATACATTTAGGAATTTATTCCCAATCTGTATATTCAATGCCTGGATACACGGGCAGGTATTTGGTTGCAGCAATTGGATAAAGAAACTAATGACCCTATGAATCTGGATGAAAGGCTCAAGTTTTGCCGCATTTGCAACAATCGCAAAATGAATCCGGCAATTGGTCTAGTCTGCGGATTAACAAATAAAAAACCTGCCTGTGAAGGCAATTGCCCCGACTTCCATATTGACCAACCGGAAGCCGACCGGCTTGTTCAGCACGAACGAGAAGCAAAGGAAATAGATTAAGCATCGGAGCCCTTCGCTCGAGAAACAAAAGTCATGAAATTGGGTCTTCCGCGTGGAATAGGAATGATTGCAATAGCCACTGTCTGGTTTGTTCTTGGATTGATTAACGGATACATATATTTCTATCCGTTTATTCTCTTTGCGATTGGAGCCTATACGCTGTTCAAGGGCATGCAAAAAAAAGACGTAATCCCCGCGTGCGGGTATTGGGTGTTAGCTCGTGCTTTTTAAGACTTAAGCATTCAACGAAGGATTAATAAAACTCAACATTAGACAGTATGGCATTCGGAATTACCCCCAGACACATTCAAGAGATTACGTTTGACAACCTGAACCGTGAACAAATTCTAGTGATTGGACTTGAGGCAGCTAAAAGTCTCCATTGGAACATCGGTTACACCACTGAGAGCGGATTTAATGCGTACACAAACTTTTCCTGGAGCTCATGGAGCGAAGAGGTGACTATTAAGATAGAAGCTGATAAAGTAATATTAAAAAGTGAGTGTACAGGGAGTCAATTGGTAGACTGGGGGAAAAATAAAAAAAACATTGAGTCGTTCCTCAAAAGTTTCAAAGAGCATATTGAGGTAGTGACGCCAGAGCAAGTTTCATCAAGGTTCCTTGAACTAAAATCAAATTCAGATACAAAGGAAGAGATACTCTATCAACCGCCGAAGACTTCACGTGACAAGATAAAAAATGTATTTTCGATTTTTATTTCAACAGAAGGCTATTTCGTTACCCCGATAATAGTAAACCTAAATATTATTATTTTTCTCTTGATGGTCATAGGTGGAGCACATATTATCCAGCCTGACAATGAGAGTTTGATTAATTGGGGTGCAAATTTCAGGCCCGTTACACTGGAGGGCCAAGGGTGGAGATTATTAACGAGCTGTTTTGTCCACATTGGAATAATTCACCTCCTTATGAACTTGTATGCACTCATCTATATCGGTTTGTTGTTGGAGCCACAGCTTGGAAAAACAAGGTTCGCATCCGCTTACCTCCTGGCCGGTATAGGTGGAAGCGCAGCTAGTTTATACTGGCATGAGCTGACAATAAGCGCAGGCGCTTCAGGAGCGATTTTTGGAATGTATGGGGTATTTTTGGCCATGCTGACAACAAATCTTATTGAGAAATCTGCAAGAAGAACACTCTTGACAAGCATCGCGATTTTTGTTGGTTACAATTTGATCAACGGATTAAAAGGTGGTATAGACAATGCGGCACACATTGGTGGTCTCCTGACAGGAATAGTTATCGGTTACTCCTTCTATCCAAGTCTTACAAAACCACAGGAATTAAATCTAAAGTATTTTACTGTAGCATTAATGACCTTTTTGGTGGTGTCGACTTCATTCCTTGTCTACAATCAAACTCCCAACGACATTGGGCAGTATGATGAACAAATGAAGAAATTTATCTCTTTTGAGTCTATGGCTCTTGAGGTTTATCATAAAGATGGGACTACTTCCGATGAAGAATTAATGGAAGAAATTAAAGACAGGGGAATTTACTATTGGATGGAAAGCATAAAGGTTATTAATGAAGCTGACAAGCTAAATCTTCCAGAGGAACTTCACTTGAAAAATCAAAAGCTAATTGAGTATTGCCAAATACGGATTGAAAGTTACCAACTACTTTATAAAGCTATTGAAGAAGATACTGACCAATATCAAAGTGCCATTCAGGATTATGATAATAGGATTGAGTCTATTATCAGGGAGTTGGGTGGAGGGCAGTGATGAAAACAATAGCCAACAACATGTTCATGGCAATACTGCATTCCTGAATAGCAATTTGACGCCGTCTTGCAAAAAAACCTTACATGTACGCAGAGTCCCCTACCGGGGGATGCGGCTGAAAAAGGAAATGTGTAATTCCAACCCTGCAAACAGTAAAATCAAGGCAAACCCTCTGACCCTTTTTTATAAGCTCCGGCTTTCTTAAATTTGGTTTGACACGGAACAACAGCATTTTTGAATGCTGTCTCGCAAACATAGATTCTTGTGTGCATCTCCAATTCACACGAAACCATAAACCAGAACGACCATGAAAACCATGACTTGTAAACAATTAGGCGGAGCCTGTGGCCAAACATTTTCGGCAAAGACGTTCGAAGAAATTGCCGGCATGAGTAAGAAGCACGGAATGGAGATGTTCCAAAAGGGCGACAAGCCTCACCTCGATGCCATGAATGAAATGCAAAAACTTATGAGTTCGCCGGACGCCATGAAAACATGGATGGAAGCAAGAAAAAAGGAATTTGAAAGACTTCCTGACGACAAGTAGTTACGAGGAACAACTTACTGCACACAACTCACTGTGTAAGCCCTCCCGAATATAGGACAGTTTTAGATTAGACGAAAGT
>JAWXBL010000050.1:0-33309 GCA_034440075.1 Cytophagales bacterium | reverse complement strand
GGCTACCGCCTTTGAGCTCCCGCCCAGAAAAGTCTAGCAAATCCGGTAGTCGATCAGCTACCGTTTGCTCATCTTCAAAATAAAATCGGCCGACTCTTTCTTAAAAAGATCCATCGAAGGACGGTGCGTGTACATCATGTGCCCCGCTTCAAAATATTTCATAATGATGTTGGCTTTGATTTCTTTTTCGAGCTCCAGGTGGTCAATGGAATACTCAACGCCGTAGAAGGGCGTGGCAAGATCATACAGCCCGTTCAGGATAAGCACTTTCAAATGTGGATTGCGCGACATGGCTTCCGCCAGATCCACGCCGGTGTTCGGTGTGGTAGGAAAGCCGACACCTCCATTCTTCGCATGCTTCCAGTCCCAGGTGAATCCCTCACGCCCACCGGCTGAAGTGTGGTATGTATAGGCCTTGTTCACTTTCAGGGTATTGTAAAAATAGTCCATGAAAAGCGCCGTGTAGCCGGGTGAAATGGCCGCGCTCTGGGGATCAAAACGGGCGCCTTGGTTAAGCATATCCTGCGTAATGCCCGTAAACCGTGAATCCAAACGGCCTACGGTTTGGCGTGAATCGCGAAGCAGCTCCACGGCAAATTCCGGTTCCGTCACCCGCAAGTTGGCTTTGTCGAGGTACGCTTTGCTCAATCCGGTAAAATAGGAAAGCCGGATAAGCGCCTTGTCTCTGGCTTCACCGGTAAGGCCGTCGCCTTCCATGAGGGCTGTGGTGTACTCCGTTTTTGCATACGCCCTGGCTTCGTTGAGGTAGGCATCAAGGCTCGCCGGCTTGTTGGGAACTTTGTTGTGATACCAGGCCGTCGCCGAATAAGTCGGCAAGTTCATTACAAACGAAATGTCATCGCCTTGCGCAAAAGTTATGGTGCGCAGGTCAAAGACAGCGGAAACCATGATCACACCGTTCAAGGCCATGCCTACGTTGCTTTGCAAATACGCGGCAACGCCAGCGTTACGAAACGTGCCGTAGCTTTCGCCGAGAAGAAACTTGGGAGAATTCCATCGATCATTCTCGGTCACATACTGTTTTATAAACTGACTGATCGCGCGGATGTCCTGATCCACACCCCAGAAATCCTTGTTCTTCGACTTCCCGATCGCACGGCTCAATCCGGTGCCAATAGGGTCCATCATGACAAGGTCAGTAACATCGAGCAGCGAAGCGTTGTTGTCCTCCAGCGTATACGGAGCTGCGGGTGTATAGCCCGGATCATTCACAACCACGCGGCGGGGGCCCACCACCCCCATGTGAAGCCAGATGGAGGATGAGCCAGGGCCTCCGTTAAATACAAACGTGATCGGCCTGGTTCGCGGATCTGTGGTCCCATCCTTCGTGTAGGCAGTAAACCCGTGCAATGCCGAAGGCTGATCCTCATTCGTTCGCAACAGCATCGTGCCGGCCGTTGCCTTATAGCTGATCACTTTGCCGTCGATTTTGACGGTATGGGCAGTGGTCGACACTTCCGCTTTTGGAATGGTGTCTGATTTGGCCTGTGCAAAGACTGCAACAGGAAAAATCAGGCACATAAAAACCTGAACAAGCATGCGGTGGTATTTCATGGGATTATTGATTTAGTCTAACAGGAAATTTGGAACGGAACCTACATAATCGCGACCACAAAAGCAGAGAATTTATCCGAACAACGAAAGCTGGTGGTTGAGCGGTTGCCTTGGAATTTTTGACGGGATTCCCTCCGCTATAAATCCCGGGGCAATTGAAAATACACCCGTCTCCACATAGCGCGAAGCCACGATAACCTCCGTAGACCCGGCAACTTCCGAAAACAACTGCTGAACAATGTGCGGTGAATTGTTATTCCTGGACAAGTGCGAAAGGAACAAGTGGCTCATAAACGGCGGCCTGTGATTAAGAAAAAAATGCAGCGCCTGAAGATTGGAAAGGTGGCCTTTCCCTCCCCGGATACGCGCCTTCAGCGGCGGAGCATAGGTTCCGGTCTCCAGCATGACTTCGTCATAATTGGATTCGAGAAATGCAGTATGGCAGCGGCGGAAATATTTTGCGCTTTCCTCGTCGGTAGCGCCCAGGTCCGTGAAAACGCCGGCTGTTACGGAGTCGTTCTCCACCACAAATCCATGCGGATCCCTGGCGTCGTGTGCGACCGGAAAAGCCGTTACCCGAAGTTTGCCAATCGGTATTTCCTCATGGGGTTCAAAATCACGCACCTGGATGTCGCGCAGCTCCATCCAACTCCCTTGCCTGGTCCTGGCTGTCATATACACCGGCAGCTGATATTTTTTGCAGAGCTTCCTCAGGCCGGCTGTATGATCCGTGTGCTCGTGTGTAATAAAAATGGCTTTGACGCTCCGGATGGAAAGTCCCTGCCGTTTGAGGCGGCGCTCCGTTTCCCGACATGATATTCCTGCGTCGATAAGAACGGCCTCGTCACGGCTTCCGATATAATAACAATTCCCATTACTCCCTGAGTTCAGCGAAGAGACAGACAACGACATGACTCAAAGGTACCGCTTTTCAATCGCGCTGGCGCGCTCCCACAACATCCGGATTCGGTCGGTCCCGTAGTATATTTGTGGGTCATGCCTGAAATCACCCTTTTCCACGAAGAGCGGGAAGACATCACCATCGACATTTGCGCACGGTTTGATGGGGAGGCCCTCGTCATCGACGGATATGACATAGGGAAACGCGTGAAAGAGTATTGGGGCGACTCCGACTACGAATACTTCATGAAGATTCCGATTGCCGGTGTCGAGGTTCTTTACAAGCATTTTGAAATTCCCGGGCCGGACAAAGATCAATTGCTGTCTCTGATTCAAACCAGGTACCATAGCAACCGCTGCTATTCCGAGCTGGAGAAGTTGGTGAGTGATCTTGGAATAGTACACGAAAGCTTTAAATGGGCATGAAAAAAGATTGCGATGCTTCAAAATGATTACTGATTTGTGAATACGAAACAGCTGCATGACGAACTCGTGTTCTCCACATCCCGTTCCGGCGGGCCCGGAGGGCAGCACGTGAACAAGGTGGAGACAAAAGTCACGCTGAAGTTCGACATCGTACGATCCCGTGCACTTACGCCGGATGAAAAAGATATCCTCCTTCAACGACTTGCGACACAGTTGACAAAAGGCAACATCATTGTATTGACCGCCCAGGGAAGCCGATCGCAAGGAGAAAACAAGGTGGCTGTGATTGATAAATTTGATCGCATGCTTTCGCGCGCTTTTATCAAGAAAAAAGTGCGGAAGGCGACCAAGCCATCCAAGTCCTCTCGGAAAAAGCGATTAACAGGGAAGAAACTGCTGGCCGAAAAGAAAAAGTGGCGACAGAAATTATAAGGGCGGGCACAATTCCAAAACCCACCCCGTATATTTACGGGCCCATTACGGCCTCCACCTATGAGACTTGGACAATTGGCCAGGCGGCTAGCAATCAAACCGGATGAAATCGTTCGGTTTCTAGCTTCTAACGAAATAACCATTGAATCCGGCGGGAACACCCGATTGGATGATAAACACGTGGATCTTATTCTGGAGCGATTTGCCCCAAAAAACGAAGCGCTGCAACATGAAATTCAGGCAGCGCCAGACCGGGTTGAGGAGCCTTCGCCTGTCCCGGATTCTCAGGAATCCACCGCTGACTCACCCGATCCTGAAGTTCAGCCGGAAACTATAAAAGCCCCCAAAGTTGAACTTGCTGGGTTGAAAGTGCTGGGCAAAATAGAATTGCCAGAAAAAAAGAAACCAGAACCGTTACAAGAGGAACCCCCTACTAGCCCTTCCAGACCAAACCGGATTCCCAGAGCCAACCCGCCCAGGGCATGGAAGAATCCCCTCGCGCTCGAGCGGGAAAAAGAAGAAGGCGAAAAAAGAGAGAAGCTCAAAAAACAGCGGGAAGCCGAAAAGGAGCGACGGAAGGATTTTTATCTTAATAGGCTACAGCCACAAACACCTGCCAAGCAAATGAGGTTCGTTGATGAAGAGGTGATTGAGATGCCTACGCCAGAGCCTGAAATCCCGAAAACATCGTGGGGCCGCTTCCTTCGGTGGCTGAATACGTAGTGTTTCAATAAGCTTCTGGCTGCCGGGACCCTTTGATGTCCTTTCGCTATCTTTATATAAATCCAATTTGTATGAAGGTGCTTCCGGGTAATTTCACCGTTATCACACTGGCATTCCTCCTTGCGGGGTGTGGACCAGAGACGAAGATTGAGCAAGCTGCTCAGCGACAGCGAATGATGGATCGGGCCACGTCGCTGGAACTCCAGACAGAATATGTTGCACCGCCTGGCGATTCGCTCGAGCACCACGCTGCCGGCTTTGCGAAGATCATGTGCTCCGCTGTTTTCATCACCGGTCTGGATCCGGACTTTGCGGCGGAGAACGTTGGCTACTTCACCGCTCCCTATGCCTCACGCGCACTTCTTGGTAAACCCGTAATTGATGAGGCGAAGGGAATGGTGCACATCCCGATGCCGAACGGACGGAAACGGACAGCAGTGTACACCGGAAGTCAGGGTTGTGTCTGCCTTCCTATAGAAACAGGCTCCTTATATTATCAACCACGCACCATTACATCCACGCTCCCCGAAGCGTTATCGACAGAGTGGCCTATGGGTGACATTGTAAATGCTCCGTTCCCGGAAGAGTTGGATGAAGTGAAAGTTATGGAGGCTGTCAACGCCGCTTTCGAACAGCCGGAAGGACTTACCGCAGCGTTCGTCGTTACCTGGAAAGGAAATGTTGTCGGAAGGCGCTACGGTAGCAATATCCACCCCACTACACCGCTTGAAAGTTGGTCCATGGGCAAGAGCATTACCTCCACGCTTATGGGTATCCTCATTCACCGCGGTGTTTATTCCCTGAATCAACCTGCACCCATCCCGGAGTGGCAGGGAGACAGTGATCCGCGCTCAAAAATCACTATCGCGAATATTCTCAATATGTCGAGCGGGATTCGCATCCGGGCACCACAGGATCCCGACTACGATCCATCCCTGGGTTATCCGGATCACCTCTACTTATATACCGGTGGTGTCAATTCCTTCCAGTACGCAGCCACACGTCCACAGCAATGGCCCCCCAACACGGTGGGTCGATACCGCAACACCGATCCGGTACTTGCCAACTACCTGATCAAACTGGGCGTTGAAAAACTAGGTGAAGACTATCTCTCCTTTCCACAGCGTGCCCTCTTCGACAAGATCGGTATTCAAACCCTGGTGATCGAAACCGACCCTTATGGTAACTTCCTCACTCAGGGCTATGATCTTGGATCAGCACTCGACTGGGCGCGCCTGGGCAACCTGTACCTTCAGGACGGTGTTTGGGGCGGCAAGCGGATTCTTCCGGAAGGGTTTGTTTCATTCGTGAGCACCGTGGCTCCGGCATGGAAAGAAGATGAGCGCCCGGTTTACGGGGGGTTCTTTTGGATCAACGGTACCGGAACATTTCCTATTCCGAAAGAGGCATACTACATGGCGGGAGCCGGTGGTCAATACACGATCATCATACCTTCCCATGACCTGGTAGTGGTGCGTCTAGGACATTTCAAGGGATCTAAGGTGGGAACGGAAGGATTGAAAACTGCACTTGCCATCCTGATGGAGGCGGTTCCAAAACATTAGCAGTTACTATCCAACCAATCCCTGCAGGATAAGGAAGAGCAAGGACGGACACAAAAGGCATCCCAGTCCTGTATAAAATGTTGCCGTGATAGCGCCGTACGGAACAAGTTTTGGATCGGTAGCTGCGAGCCCGGCTGCCACACCGCTGGTGGTGCCGATAAGTCCGCCATAAATCATAGCAGCCTGCGGGTTATTCAGACCGATGGATTTCGCCACGAATGGTGTGGCTATCGTGACCACGATCGACTTCAGCACTCCCGCAGCGATACTCAGCGCAATCACTTCCGAACTCGCACCGATGGCTGAACCCGTAACCGGCCCGACAATAAAAGTGCACGCACCGGCGCCAATGGTAGCAAGGCTCCTCGCATCCCGATACCCCATGATGGCCGCCAAAAGGACGCCAGATGTGAAGGCAATGACAATGCCGAGAAACAACGCAAGGATGCCTGTCCACCCGCCTTTCTTTATTTCTGAGAAGCGTGCTCCAATCGCCGTGGCTACAATGGTAAAATCGCGAAGCATGCTGCCCCCCAAAATGGCGAAGCCGGAAAACAAACTGATGTCAGCAAGACCATCGTTGCCATTCGTCGCCGTGCCTCCGATGTAAGCAAGCAGCAGACCGGAGAAGATGGCAATGGCAGGTCCGGGAATTTTACCTCCGGTAAATGTTGAAGATGCCCAGGAAGAAATGAGGAGGATCAGACCGGTGGCAATCAGCGCGATTACAAGTCCGTCTCGAATCAGCAGGTTGGTTACAAATTCCATGCTTATCGGCTTTCGTCTGGATTTGACTGCTTCCTGCCCAGGCGCGATAACCAGGGAAGTATCAACAGGCACACAGCCGATGGAATGATTCCGGCCAGTACGGCGACCAATCCGCTGGAAAATGCACCCTTCACATTTTGTATGGCGGACATCGCAACAATCACGGGGATGTACAGGTTGCTCCAGAATATGACTCCGCCCTCCATCTCCATGGTAAACCACTTCTTCTTTTCAAGTCCCTGAACGGCAAGGACGAGTAGAACCATGGCGAATCCAACGCCGCCGATGTTCGCGTCAATGCCCAGCAGGATTCCCAGCGATTCTCCAAGCATTCTCCCAGCGAGGAAACAAACGGCAAGAATCACAACACCGTAGATCATAAAGCGAAAAGTTTTTTTACATCGTTCTTCGTAACCTTCCCCATGGGATTTCTCGGCAGCTCATTCATCCGAACAAATCTTCTTGGCACCCGGTATGCCGGGATTTGTGATTTCATCCACTCCGTCAATTGCACGAGGTCCAGGTCTTTTTCCCCGGAAACCAATGCGGCGCCCACCACCTCTCCCCATTCATCATCTTCGAGACCCACCACGGCGCAGTCGGAAATGCAAGGGTGCCTCCGCAACACTTCCTCAATTTCCAGCGCCGATATTTTGTAACCGCCAGACTTGATGATGTCCGTGGAACTTCTCCCCAGGATCCGGTAGTATCCGTCTTCCAGTACCGCAATATCTCCTGTCTTGAACCATCCGTCAGGCGTGAATGCTGCGCGCGTTGCCTCCGGCTGTTTCCAGTATTCCAGAAACACATTGCTCCCGCTAACCTGAATTTCGCCCGGCTCATTTTCCGCCACCTCGTTGGTTGTCTCGTCGCAGAGACGCACTTCCACGCCCTCGAGCGCAACACCCACCTTGCCAGCCCTCCGTGGACCAACATACGGGTTGCTAATCGCCATCCCCAACTCGGTCATGCCATACCGCTCCAGCAACGCATGTCCGCTGATCTCCTCCCACTTCTCCATGATGGAGACCGGTAACGCGGCCGATCCAGACACCATCAAACGAAACCTTCGAAGCACACTGGAAATTTCATGCTTCTTTGACGCCGTCGAATTCTCCCAGCCCGCTACAAGTTTGTAGTAAATTGTAGGGACGGCCATAAAAACGTTGACCTTTCCCTGGAGAAAAATCCGAATGACTTCTGCCTTGTCAAAACCGGGAAGAAACTCGCAGCGCGCGCCTGCCCACAGGGAGCAACAAACTACATTCACGATGCCATGAACATGGTGAAGGGGTAATATGCACAGTACATGATCAGTGTCCGTCCACCTCCATGCATTTACCAGGGTTCGGATTTGCGCATTGAGGTTTCTGTGCGTGGTGACAACGCCTTTTGGCACGTTGGTGGTGCCGCTGGTATACAAGATCATGGCACGGCGCTCCGTCGCTACATCCGGGAGGGATGATTTGCCTGAATGGTTCAGGGATTCCACGATGATCAGGGGAATTCCAAGTTCAGCGCAAAGCGGAGAAAGTAGTTCGATGTATGCTTCCGATGCAATGACCGAACTACAGGCAGTATCAACAAGCACATGTCGCAGCGAGGGAGGCGGATGACTCAAGCACAGCGGGACAGCCACCCCACCCGCGCGCCATATACCCCAAAGGACATTTACATAGTCAAACCCGGGAGTAACCATGAAGGCCACGCGCGCTTCCTGTAGGTCCAGATGTGAGCCCAAAAGCATTCCTGCCGTTTGCTCCGAGGCGTCGAGTATCTCCTTGTAAGAATACGCTTTGCCTCCTGAAAAAACGGATGTCTTCTTGGCGTGGGCCTCTGCTTGTTGAATTACCTCAATCATTTCGCGTCCTGGTGATCTATGCTCAAAATTTTCTTAAGTCAACACGGGTCCAGTGAAGGTAGAATTTTTTTGTCACTGGTTTGAGTGACACCGGCATATCCAAAGGAACCGGGTATTATTGGTGCGCTTTGCTATTTTTGTTATCTAATCCTAACGAAGATGAAATACCGCATTGAGAAAGACACGATGGGCGAAGTCCAGGTTCCCGCCGACAGTTATTGGGGTGCCCAGACAGAGCGGTCGCGCAACAATTTCAAGATTGGGCCGGAGGGCAGTATGCCCAAAGAAATTATCTACGCGTTTGCCTACCTTAAAAAGGCGGCGGCGATGGCCAACCATGAGCTCGGCGTCCTGGCGGAAGATAAGATGCGAATGATCGGACAAGTCTGCGACGAAATCCTGGAGCATAAACTGGACGATCAGTTTCCCCTGGTTATCTGGCAGACCGGATCCGGCACACAGAGCAACATGAACACCAATGAAGTGATCGCTTACCGCGCCCATGTACTTCAGGGTGGAAAACTCACCGACGAAAAGAAAGTCCTTCATCCAAACGATGACGTAAACAAGTCACAATCCTCTAACGATACTTTCCCCACCGCCATGCATATCGCCTCGTACAAACAGGTGATGGAGGTTACGTTGCCCGGGATGAAGAAGCTCCGCAACACACTGGCCGCGAAGGCAGCCGATTTCGGGAGCATCGTGAAAACGGGCAGAACCCACTTTATGGACGCCACCCCACTTACCCTCGGTCAGGAATTTTCCGGGTACGTTCAGCAGATCGATAACAGCATGCGCGCAATAAACAACGCGCTGGAAGTAGTCCGCGAACTCGCCCTTGGGGGTACAGCTGTCGGCACCGGCCTCAATGCGCCAAAAGGATATGACGTCCTGGTGGCCCGGAAAATTGCAGAACTGACAGGATACCCTTTCATTACGGCACCCAACAAGTTTGAGGCATTGGCGGCCCACGATGCGATGGTTGAACTCTCCGGGGCGCTCAAGCGCACAGCCGTCTCGTTTATGAAGATTGCCAACGATATCCGGATGCTGAGCTCCGGTCCGCGGTCCGGAATCGGTGAATTAGTTATTCCCGATAATGAACCAGGCTCATCGATTATGCCGGGCAAAGTAAACCCGACGCAGCCGGAAGCCATGACGATGGTGTGTGCACAGGTCATGGGCAACGATGTGGCCGTCTCCATCGGCGGCTCCATGGGTCACTTTGAGTTGAATGTATTCAAGCCCGTCATTGCAGCCAATGTGCTTCAATCCGCGCGATTGCTTGGCGACGCCTGTATCTCTTTCAATGACAAGTGTGCCCATGGCATTGAACCAAACCGTGATATCATCAAGAAACACATGGAGAACTCCCTGATGCTGGTCACTTCGCTCAACACACACATCGGCTACGAAAATGCGGCCAAAATTGCCAAGAAGGCCCATAAGGAAAATAAGACCCTTCGCGAAGCAGCGGTCGAATTGGGGCTAGTTACCTCCGCCCAGTTTGACGAGTGGGTCAAGCCTGAAAAAATGGTCTAGATTGGCCCTGACCTTCGATTTTGAAGTTTTTTAGTTACTTTTAATGATTAATTAACCCCTATTCCATGAAAACCAACGTGATCATAGTCTGCCTGGCTTTGATTTTTTCCGGCTCACACGTTTTCGCACAGCTTTCCAAAGCAGAAAAAAAAGAGTGGAAGAAAAAAGCAAAGCAATACCGTAAAGATCCTTCTACGTTGAAGGACTTTACCGAGGCAAAACAAACCGCCGACAACTCGGTGGTCAAACTTAACGGCGACGTCAAGCAATTGCAGTCTACCGTCAGCGACAAGAACGCACGGATTGCCGAATTGGAAGACCAACTTTCCAGGATGCGCAGCCAAGTCACCTCGCTGACAACCGAGCTAGCAAATCTGAAGGCAAACCCTCCAGTCAATCCAATGGACTTCTCTAAAGGTGTAGTGTTCAAAGTTCAGGTAGGCGCATTCAAGAACAAAAACCTGAAAAAATACTTTGACAACAATCCCAATTTTGGCGGGGAGGTTGCCGGAAAAAATTCGGCTGAACTGCAGCAGATTACCATCGGGATCTTCCGCGACTATTGGGAGGCGGATACGTTTAAGAAATATATGCGCGAGATGGGCGTTAAAGATGCCTGGATAGTTCCTTACCGGGATGGTCAGCGTGTTGAAATCAAGGACGTGCTGGAAGGCGTCGTTCTTGACAAGAATGGAGAAGTAAAAAAGCCCGCTCCCGCGAAACCGGTAACAACGAAACCGGCAGCCACCAAGAAGAAATAGTCCTGTAAACAGATTTTCCAAAGCAGTGCCGAATCACGCACTGCTTTTTTTGTTTCATACTTTTGTCCAATGAATCCAACGGCCGCGGCTCTGTTTCTGCTAGTATGTGCCTCTGCGGCATTCGGTCAGGTAAGTCTTGGCACACTTGTCCTCAAGCCGAAGGAAGTCTACGAGCTTAAAAATAGCGATATCCTCGTGGTCGACACGCTGATCATGATGGATTCGTCCGTGCTCGTTCTCAACAAACTGAAGCGGGAAAACTTTATCCACGCGAAGAAAATAGTTTTTTATCAGGGAAGCCTGATTGACGGCAGGGGAGTGAAGGGGCTGCCCGGAAGAAACGGGCGAGCCGGCACCTCCTCCCTAAGCCCCTGCACCCGTGGCGGCATAGGAACAAAAGGAACGGATGGAACGGATGGAGCGGGTGGCATGAACCTCTTCCTTGCTTTTTCCGATATCGAGGTTAGGGGAGTTGTCATCATCGATGTTAACGGAGGCGACGCCGGCGACGGGGGAAACGGTGGAAACGGAGGGGGCGGTGCTTCCGGTACCTTGCTGTGCGAAGGTGGATCGGGAGGTAACGGCGGTCCCGGAAGCAACGGAGGAAATGGAGGCATGGGGGGCACTATCACGTTCCAGGCACCCAGCGTGCCTGAGCTCCGAACGATGCTTGGCGAACGAATTCGCATCAAGAATTACGGCGGTTATCTAGGTTCTGCTGGCGAAGGGGGTGGCGGCGGATTTGCAGGCCTGAGTCCTACCGGAAAGAGCACCATGGACGGCAAGCCCGGGAAAAAGGGCTCTCGTGGCAAAGATGGAATTTCCGGGAAGCAGGGGGCCATCCACTTCAAAGCAAACTAGCATGGACCGGCGCTGGCTTTATAAAGAACCTCCGGACCCGTCTCTCTTAGACGCGCTCAGTTCTTCCATAAATGTCAACCCACTTTTAGCGTCGCTACTCATACAGCGGAACGTGAGAGATTTCGATAGCGCAAAAAGGTTCTTCCGGCCCAGCCTGACTGATCTTCATGACCCTTTTCTGATGAAGGACATGGACCTCGCGGTCGGGCGGCTAAAACGGGCGATTGACACTGGTGAAAAGATTCTCGTCTATGGCGACTACGACGTTGACGGCACAACTTCGGTGGCCCTGGTCTATAGCTACCTCTCTGGTTTTTATGATCATGTTGCATACTATGTCCCCGACCGTTCTTCCGAGGGATATGGCGTTTCACGAGCAGGTATCCAGTGGGCAGCTGAAAATGGTTTCACCCTCATTGTCGCCCTTGACCTTGGAATCAAGGCGACCGATATGGTTAGGCTTGCCGGGAATCAGGGCATCGATTTTATCATTTGCGACCACCACACACCGGGAAGCGAAATGCCGGATGCGGTGGCGGTTCTGGATCCCAAGCGGCCCGACTGTCCGTATCCATTCAAAGAACTCAGCGGGTGCGGTATCGGGTTCAAACTGGTGCAGGCGTTTGCCAGGAAACACCGCGACGAATCGGTCATCTTTGATTACCTCGATCTCGTCGTCGTGAGCATTGCTTCTGACATTGTCTCTATTACGGATGAGAACCGGATCCTTTCGTACCACGGGCTCAAGAAACTCAACACCTCCCCGAGGCCAGGGTTGAAGGCGCTGATGGACATTTCGGGTGCCCGTAATGACCTGGATATTTCGAACGTCGTGTTTATGATCGGGCCCAGGATTAATGCCGCCGGGCGTGTGGCGCATGCACACGGCGCCGTGGAGCTGCTTGTTTCAAAAACGGAGGCGGATGCAAATGGGTTTGCTGAAAAGGTCAACCTCAAGAATGACTTGCGCAGGGAGTTTGATACAAGCATTACCGAAGAAGCGCTGGCCATGATTGCCTCGGATGAGCGGCGGCAAAATGCCAAAACCACGGTGCTTTTCAAGAATACCTGGCACAAAGGTGTAATTGGCATAGTTGCTGCTAGGTGTGTGGAGCGTTATTACCGACCTACGGTCATTCTGACGGAAAGCAATGAAAAGATCACTGGCTCAGCACGAAGTGTCAATGGGTTTGACCTCTATCATGCGATTGAACAGTGCAGCGACCTCCTTGAGAAATTTGGGGGGCACAAATATGCCGCTGGGCTTACCCTCGACCCTATGAACCTTGCTGCATTTGAACAACGCTTCGAAGAGGTGGTGGCAGCCAGCATCACCGACGAAATGCTCACGCCTTATATCGACATCGACGCGACCGTTGCCTTTGACACGCTTACAACAAAATTTCAATCCGTTCTGAAACAAATGGCTCCGTTTGGCCCCGATAACCAACGGCCGATCTTTGAAGCCGCGGATGTCTTCGTTATGAATTCCCTGACTACCTTTAAGGATCGCCATGTCCGTTTTCTCGCAGGGCAAAAAGGTAATGATGGCTTTTTTGGAGCGGTTGGATTCGGTCTTATACATCACCACGAACGTCTGCTTACCGGCGAGCCGTTTCGCATTGCTTTCAGTGTAGAGGAAAATACATTTAATGGAACCACCAGCGTGCAGCTGCGGCTGCACGACATAAAATTTGATACGTGATGATTCTGCGAGCAGAAAATCTTTTAAAGAAATACAAGAAGCGCACGGTGGTGAACAATGTTTCTATTCATGTCGAGCAGGGCGAAATTGTCGGGTTGTTGGGTCCAAACGGTGCGGGAAAAACTACAAGTTTTTACATGATCGTGGGTTTGATAAAACCCAACGGCGGAGAAATTTTCCTGGACAATCAAAACATAACCGATCTTCCCATGTACAAGCGGGCCAAGTTGGGGATAGGGTATCTGGCTCAGGAGGCATCCATATTCCGCGGCCTGACCGTTGAAGAGAATATTCTTGCTCCCTTAGAAATGCGCAACATGTCCAAGTCTGAGCGAAAGGAAAAAGTGGAAAGCCTGCTGGAAGAATTCAGCCTGAAGCACGTGCGGAAAAACCTGGGCATGGTCCTTTCCGGTGGAGAGCGTCGACGCACAGAAATCGCCCGGGCCCTCGCCGTTGATCCTCACTTTGTCCTCCTCGACGAACCCTTCGCCGGGGTAGATCCCATTGCCGTCGAAGAGATTCAGTCGATCGTTTCCCGCCTAAAGAAAAAAAACATCGGCATTCTCATTACGGATCACAACGTAGACGAAACCCTGACGATCACCGACCGCGCCTACCTTATGGTGGAAGGCAAATTGTTCAAACAGGGGTCTGCCGAAGACCTCGCCAATGACCCGATGGTTCGTAAAGTATATCTGGGACAGAATTTCCGGCTTCGAAAACCGGCACTTCCTAAAACTTGATCTGATCTTTGTGGTTCACCGGGATCTTTACAGGAAAGCCGCCGACCCGGACCGATAGCCGGCCTACAAACTGAACCTCATACTTCTTTCCGCCAAAAAGGCTTAGCAGCGTATCCATCAGGCCTATCTCTTTCAGCTGCAGCTGAACTTCCAGGGGAACGGTGAAATCTGCGTTTCCTTTGATAGAGGTATTCATGCGCTGATCGATCAACGCCGCGCGCTTTCCATCCAGCAATATCTCCATGTCAATCCCTGTGAGTTTCATCGAACCCTTGTTTGGATTGTGGAAAATCGCATTCGCCTTCAGCAGCGGGTTGCCGTCTTTACCCGGACTAATTTGGACAATCTGGACATCGCGAAGAAGGACAGGCTCTTTAGGGGCACAGCCTTGAAGAAGCAAAAAGGCAAGGAGAATATGTGTCAGGATTGTCCGCACAGAATTTTTTTTGAAGCGCAATGTTACAATAATCTACTTTTGTTTTTACCAATGGCACACACACACCTCTTCGAAAGCCTTGCTGATGGTCTTGCCGACAAGGGATTCGCCGTTGTGGAGGGATTTCTCAGTTCCGCCGAGGTGAGGAATATCCTTGATACCGACGAATTCGGCGACAACAAGTTACACTTCCGGAAGGCTGGCATTGGAAAAACGGCCAAACAAATCAACGAAGCGATCCGGGGCGACTATCTACAATGGATCGATCCGGAACAAGCCTCACCGGTCATCCGGGTCTACCTCGATCGGCTGCAGCAAATGATTGCATTTTTCAATCAAACCCTCCGGCTGAGCTTAAAGGGAGTGGAGGTACACCGCACTTGGTATCCTCCCGGAGCCCACTATGCGCGGCATGTAGATCAATTCCGGTCAGACGACCATCGCAAGCTTTCCATCATTTGTTACGTCAACGAACAATGGAAGGTGGAGCATGGCGGACAGCTGCGCCTTCACCTTGATGATGGGGCGTATGACATCCTGCCGGAAGGAGGAAGGCTGGTTTGTTTTAGAAGTGACCTCATTGAGCACGAAGTGCTTCCCGCCACCCGCGACCGACTGAGCCTAACCGGTTGGGCTGTCGACCGTGAGCCCGGCACGTGGTAGGGCTTATTTCGGAAACTGTTTCCTGTCAAGTCCCGGCAGCAGGGTGAGGGCGTTCTTATAGTAAATCTTCTTCAGCACATCATCGGGTAACCCGATCCCATACATGGGCCAAAACGCATGGTACCTCTTGTGGTATAGAAAATAATCGTCCTCCGTTTCCAACACCCTGAAATACGTTTCATATTCCTGAGGAACCCAGCTGTCTTTTCCAAAGAGTACGCGGTCCTGATACTTGGTGAGAAACGCATTTGCTGCCCGTGGTTGGCGACCCAACTCTGCAATAACAGCCCCGATCTCTGTGTACATATTGGGAAACTGATCCAGCAACTCACCCAATTTCTGCAGGTCGCTTCCAAACCAGCCCAAGTGTGCGTTGATGAATTTTGTTTTCGGATGCTTGCGGAACAAGTTGTGCTGCTGGGCTATCACCGTTTCCCAGGAGATCGCATCCTTGTCATGCCGGCGACCTGGATGAAGTTTCAACTCCAGCCAGCGCTCGTTCAAACTATCGATGGGCTGCCAGAATTGCTTGGGATCGGCGGAATGAATCAACACCGGAATACCCAGTTCACCGCACTTCTTCCACACCGGATCAATTCTGGGATCATCGATTGGAATCACTGTTCCAGACTTGTCCTTTGAAAACAGGCCCAGGCTCTTATATATTTTAAGTCCCATGGCGCCGCGCTTTACATCGTCTTCAATTTGTCTCGCAGACCGGGAGGCCCATTCGGGATTATCGATGTCGGTAAAATCAATGTTGGTGAACAGCACAAACCGGTTGGGGTACTGCTTCCGAATGTTCTCAATCGATTTCTCCAGGTGATCACCAGAACTTCGAAAGCCACGCCCACTGAGGTTAATCATGACAGCCATATTCAGCTTATCCATTTCCCCTACCAGGGTGCTGAGATCAGCCGTATGCATGTTGCCCTGGTGGTTGTGGATATCAATAAACGGAAATTTCGACCGGGTCAGGTGGTGTTCGACCGTCTTCAGTGTGGAGGGTGGGGTGTAGCTCTCAAAGTCCATTTTCATCTTGAGCGGACCCTCCTGAGCAACGGCGAAGAGCGGGAATAGCAAGGGTACTAGGATTAGCAGGTTTTTCATATCCCGGAGGTTAGTCGAAAGAAACGGAAATTTTCCAAGGTTGTTGCCGGTCTTTATGCAAGCGGCGGCGGGAAAATGCAGACGCCGTTAAACCCCCCGGTCATTCGCCAGTCAAAGGTGCATGAAACGATTGTTCTCCTTTCTTCTTTTCGCGGCGCTTGTTTTCCTGGCACTTCTCGCACGGAGCACAGCAACCGCCATGCAGCAGTCATCCGGGGAGCAACCGGGAGCGAATGCTCCTGATGTCTTGGAGTGGGTAGGAAAATCTCCGAAAGCATTTTAGCAGTAAGGTGAGTTGGGTAGTGTGTTTTGAAAGAGCGGGTGGTGCCGCTCTTTCTTTTTCAGGCCCCTCCTCTTTTCGTTCCTGCTGGATTCTTTTCTAAATTGCTTCCCAATCCACCTACATGAAGACGTTTGCGCTCTCCCTGTTTTGCTTTCTGGCACTCACCCTTGTTTACTCTCAGTCCGGCGAAGGCCTGGAAAGCGTGAAAAAGAAAATGACCACGAATGATTTTTCGGGTGCAAAAGCTGATCTCACCAAACTGCTCGAGACCTCTCCGAAAAATAAGACGGTGTTAAGCCTGCGTGGGCAATGCCAGATTTCTCTGGGTGATTACTACGGAGCCATCACCGACCTCACCATCGCGCTTGAGGTTGACTCCACCTTTGCAGAAGCCTATAACCATCGCGGGGACGCTAAAATTAAACTGGGCGATGATGAAAGCGCACTGGTCGACCTGAATCATGCGATCCGCCTGAACCCCAAGCTGACCGACGCCTATACCAATCGTGGTTTTGCCAAGTACAACCTGGAGGATTTGCAAGGCTCCTACTTTGATTTCTCCAAGGCTCTCGAACTTGGCCCGGCCGATGCGGACAAGTACTTCAACCGCGGCGTGGTGAAAGCGGAGCTCGAAGAATTTGTAAGCGCCATCGATGATTATACCAAGGCTATCAGCCTCGACAAGGAAGATCCAAGCCTTTACAACTATCGTGGCGTTGCCTACTACCAAACGCTGAACTTCGACAACGCCATCGCCGATTATGACCTGGCCATAAAACTCGACCCCAAGGATCCGTTGAAATACGAAAACCGGGCACTGGCAAAGAGCGCCAAGGAAGACTTTAAGGGTGCGCTGGCAGATTACAATAAGTCGATTGAACTGGACAACGAAGACCCTGAGACATTCAACCTCCGGGGCGTATTGAAGAATGCCCTTGAGGATCACGATGGCGCCATTGCCGACTACACGAAGGCCATTGAACTGGATGACACCAACCCGGCCTATTATGACAACCGTGCGTTGAGCAAGTCTGAAAAAGAAGATTTTGCCGGAGCAATAGCCGATTACACGTCCTCGATCGAACTCTATCCCAGCGATCCGGAGACCTATTTTCAACGCGGGCTCATCAAGCTCCGTATGAATAATAACTACGACGCGTGCCTGGACTTGAAAAAAGCGGATGAACTCGGAGCCACCGAGGCAAAGGTTCTGATTCGCAAGAACTGCAAGTAGGTCATACAAACTCCTTTGAAATGAATTCCGATTTGCAAAAGCTTCTCGACCGCCTTGAAATTCAGCGCGAGACCGTTTTGCGGGGCCTCGACAAGCTGACGACGGAACAATTGAACCACGCACCTGCACCGGGCAAATGGTCCATCGCTGAAATCCTGAGTCACATCCTGACGGCAGAAAGAATTTCCATGCAGTACATGCAGAAGAAGATACAGGGCATTGCTACCGCGAAAGACAGCGGATTAATGGAAGAAGTGAAAATAACTTTGCTCTGGCTTTCGCAACGCCTTCCCGGCCTGAAATTCAAAGCGCCCAGGCAGGTGGTGGAGCATACCGCGTCCTACAAGGACAGGGAGAGCATCCGTGCCGCATGGAATGAAGTACGGCGGGATTTGCGGTTACTTATGGAACAGATTCCGAATTCCCATGCAAAGCGACTGATTTACAAGCACCCCAGAACGGGTTATTTGAATGCGAAGCATGCACTTATTTTCTTTCATGAACACATGCACCATCATTTACCTCAGATTCGGAAAATAATGAAGTCGCTGTAACTTGAGAAAGCTTCCAACATCACCGGCCATCGCTCACCAAAATCATTCGATCATGAAGTACGCCCTGCTTTTCCTTTCCGTTTTGCTGGCGGCATTCGCCGGCATGGCCCAGACGGGTTCTGAAATCTACCTGTTTGACCTGTCTGTCAAAAAGGAAAAAATATCTATGGAGAACCCAGTAAACATTACGAATCACCCGGGGTATGATAACCAGCCGTCGTTTCACCCGGACCAGCCTATCATCTATTATTCATCTTTTGATGCCGAGGGAAGGGCAGATATTCGTAGCTATAATTATAAGACCAAAGCCTCCCTCGACGTAACCAAAACTCCGGAGCGGGAATACTCACCCACGGTTACGCCCGACCAGGGACACCTGTCGTGCATCATACAGCGCGATAACAATGCCCAGGATTTAGGAAAGTATACCCTGGATGGGAAAGAGCCCACGGTCATTATCGACAACTTGACGGTGGGGTATCATGTGTGGGCTGACAACAGCCACCTCGCTTTGTTCGTTCTGGGCACACCCAACACGCTGCACTACCTCCGCCTTCCGACGCAAAGCGACACCATAGTTGCCGAAGGAATCGGCAGATCACTTCACAAGGTTCCCGGTGAACCTGCCATCAGTTTTGTTCACAAGATTTCAAATACGCTGTGGATGATTAAGAAGCTGAACACCCACACGATGACTGTATCCGATGTAACCCCAACGATCCAGGATCGGGAAGATCTTTGCTGGCTTCCGGACGGAAGAATCTTGATGAGCGACGGAACAAAATTATATTTTATTACACCCGGTCAGGAAACTCCATGGAAGGAAGTCAGGATATCCAAGCCGATGCCGGCACTCAAGGGAATCACCCGGCTCGCCATCAGCACGGACGGCAAAAAACTTGCAGTCGTAGTCTCCGAAAATTAAAGGATGCGCCTTCAGGGTTTGGGCTGACAAAACGAACCCCTGGCGATGTGCAGTTTCTTTACAACGGATTCCATTGACCCTTTCTGAACAGCGGGTCACGCTCCAGAATCACAGAAGCCTCGTTGTCTAGTCTTACCGATGGTATTTGTTATGGCCTAACCCAGCAGCGCGCGGACGAGGCGGTCCATATCCTCCGCATTGTTGTAGACATGAGGTGCAACGCGCATGAATTCGCCACGGAATGAAACAGATATCTTTTTCTTCTTTACGCGCTCCCGAATCTCTGCGATCGTCCTCCCCTGCGGCAGCCGAACTCCGAACAGATGCTTCGCTCTGAATGCATCGTCCTCCATCCAAAAGCCCGCTGCCTTCAACTTCGAAATTCCATTTTTTGTTATCCCCTCACAATGAGATTGAATGTTCTCCGGCCCCCAGGCGTTAATCTGCCTCAATGCTTCCAGCATCATGGGCACCAGGATAAAATTGCTGCGTTCCCCCACCTCGTATCGAAGGGCTCCGGGGTGATAGGCATCTTCATAGGTTACCAGTCCGGTAAAGTCCTCACTTCCCAGCCTGTTGATCCAGTTTTCTTCCAGCGGCACACCATTGTCAAAACACTCCGCATAGTAGGCTAGGCCTATGGAATACGGGCCCATCAGCCACTTGTACCCGCCGCATATCAATGCATCAGGCTGGAATTCATTGACATCAAAGGGAAGCGCACCGACCGATTGTGTTCCGTCAATAACCAGCTTCGCCCCTACATCCCGGGAGCGCTTGCGGATTTTCTTCAAGTCGAACCGGGTTCCATCTGCCCAATGCACATGACCAAGGGCCACCACTTTCGTTTGAGGTCCAATCGCGTCAAGGATCCGCTCATTCCATTTCTTCCCACGATCCACCCACACAGGAGGCGGTGCGACCACATCGAGAATGGCGCCCGTGTCCAGGGCGAGTCTCCTCCACGGGTAGTAGTTGCTTGGAAACTGCTCATGCGCGATAACCATCCGGTCTCCGGCGCCCAACGGAAGATTTCTAACCACACTGGCGAGGCCGTAGCTAACAGAAGGGATGATGACAATACGGCTGGGATCTTTGACACGAATGAGCTTTGCAAATTCTTTCCGCAGAACTTCTGCTTCAGTGAAAAAATCCGCCGGGATAATGGAAGCAGGATTTCTTTTTGCATGGATGCCACGGATTCCTGCTTTCTCTACAGCCTTCAGCATGGGGGACATGTAGGCGCAATTCAGAAACGTGATGTTCTGAGGAAGCGAAAACTTCGATCGCTGGTTTTTCATTTCAAATGGCAAATACCAAGGCAAGTACGGTTACCTTTGCTAAGAATGCAACATTCACTACCTGAGCCCGTCAAATCATGAAGATGCCACTGGAAACCTTTAAGGGTATAGAATTTGTGCGCATTTCTTCTATGCCCAAAGAGCAGCAAGAGCGAATCTGGCAAACTTTTGAATCTGAAAAGATCATCAAGATTGTGAAAGACCAGGCGCTGATGAACGATTGTATCTTGTATGCCGATTATGCCGCCTGGCATTCCGGCTTTACTGCCGCCCGGAAGCAGCAGGCGGACCAACCCTCCATGCAGGGCCAGGTCGGAAAACTCGCCTTCGAATAGGTTAGTCCCAAATACCTTCCGGTATTATTTCCAGAACATTTCCAGCTGGGTCTTCAAAGTAAAAAGACTCCTGCCCCGTGTGCCAGATTACCCTATCGGTTATTTCAATTCCTTTGTCAATAGACTCCAGTTTGTACTTTGCATAGTCTTCCTTTCTCACCTCAAACGCAACGTGATATTTCCCTTCTGCGAAATGAGGAGGAGGGCTTTTTTTACTCCGGGAGTAGTCTGGATTGAAGCATAACAGAACCGACTCGCCAACACGAAAAAAAATATGTTTGCCGGGCAACTCACTTATAATCGGAAATCTCAGCACCCCATGATAGAAAGCCCGCAACGTGTCCAGATCTTGGGAGTAAAGGCAGGTTTCTTTGATTTTCAAAACATTCAATGGCGCGGTAGTTTGGTGGGCTTGCACGGAGGTCAAAAATAGCAATTGCCGGCAGCCGTCCGGGATGGAACGGCGGATAATCCAGCGTAGTTGATTGATTATTAATGCATTATAGGCCGACCAAATTTTCGGGGGCCAAATAGATATCCACAAAGAACTGATTGATAATTCGGCTCGTAAGCTATTGTTTCTCAGGTGATTATACATTTTTTATCCGGCCATGTGGATAAAACAGTCCATTTGTGGAATTCTTTATACCCCATTTTTAGGGGAATTATAAGTGCCTGAATTTTAGCACTTTTGGCCGCTGGAACCGCTTATGAAAAAATCCGACCCTTCCCCGAGAGACACATCCTTTGCGGAGTACAATGCGTTAGTATTAGGGATGCGAATACTGGTTTTTCTGGGACTTTTGCTCGTGGGGCCTGCCTGCGAGGGTCAGGGCGTGGAGCTGATGAAGCTGGAGCCTCTCCGGCAGACTATTCAACAGGAGCAAAGAGTTCAGGTAATCAATTTCTGGGCAACGTGGTGCGGTCCGTGCCTTAAGGAACTTCCTCTTTTCGAAAAACTAAACGGTGAGCGGAGCGACATCCGCATCCTCCTGGTAAGTCTGGATATGGATCTGGATCCTGACCCACAAAAGGTCCGCAGTTTTGTCGCACGCAAGAAGTTAAAGTCAACCGTAATCATCCTGGACGAGCGGAACCCAAACGAGTGGATTGACAAGCTGGAAAAGAGCTGGTCAGGCGCAATTCCGGCCACCCTCGTGATCAACAACAAGACCGGAAAGCGCAGATTTGTAGAACGGGAACTTCATGCCGGAGAATTGGAGAAACTTATTTCTGAAATTGAATAATTAGCAACAAACCTAAAGCAACTATGAAGCGTGTAATTTTTGGAATGATAGCCTTGTTGGCACTTGGGGCAGGCGCCCCTGTAGGCAATGGATATGAAATTGGTGACACCGTTGCCGATTTCAAACTGAAGAATTTTGACGATAGGATGGTATCGCTCTCCGACTATAAGAATACGAAAGGATTCATAGTCATTTTTGACTGCAATACGTGTCCGTATTCCAAAGCCTATAACAGCCGGATTATCGCGCTCCATGAAAAGTATGGAAACCAGGGGTTCCCAGTAATAACCATCAATCCGAACGATCCCACCATTTCCAAAGGAGACTCTTTTGAAAAAATGGCTGCAAACGCCACGTCCAAAGGTTACAAATTCCCCTACCTCGTAGATGAAACACAGTCGGTTGCAAAAGCTTTTGGCGCAACCAATACTCCGCATGTTTTTGTGTTGCGAAAGGATGGCAAGGGTTTAAAGGTTGCCTACATCGGTGCTATCGATAACAGTTCAAGTGATCAATCTGCCGTCTCCAAGCGGTACGTGGAAGAAGCCGTGGATGCACTGCTTGGCAACGGCGCTGTTACCGTGACCAAAACCAAAGCTATTGGTTGCGGAATCAAGTGGAAGAACTCCTGATCGCTACAGCCCTGTTCTGAAAAGCCACCAACCGGTGGTTTTTTTATAAGTTATCAGGATGGAAGGGATGCGAGGATTTCCTCTACGTATTCGCGTGAATTGCTGAGCCTAGGCACTTTGTTCTGGCCGCCGAGCTTGCCTCGCTTTTTCATCCAGTCGTAAAATGTTCCTTCCGGGACGCTATGGATCGTGGGGGCCACCAGGGCAAGGTCATGCGCCCGTTTGGAATCGTAGTCCGAATTAATGCGGCGCAAGGTATCGTCGAGAATGGCTCCGAATTCCTCCAGGCTCCTCGGTGCGGTATGAAATTCGATGATCCATTCATGTCCTCCGCGCTTGTTTTGCTCCAGGTAAATGGGCGCTGCAGTAAAGTTTGTGATAACCCCGCCGGTAATTTCACAAGCGCGTGTGATGGCAGCCTCTGCGTTTTCGATAATCACCTCTTCCCCGAAAGCATTCATGAAATGCTTGGTGCGCCCGGAAATACGGATCCGGTATGGCGCCTTGCTGGTAAACTTCACCGTATCGCCAATGTTATATCTCCAGAGTCCCGCGTTGGTGCTGATCACCATGGCATAGTTTTTTCCCAATTCCACCTCAGAAAGCGGAATGGCATGCGGCATGGCCTTCTCTGAATCTTCGGTGGGGATGAACTCGTAGTAAATGCCGTAGTCGAGCATCAGCAGCATTTCATCCGAATCGCTCCGGTCCTGTATACCGAAGAATCCCTCACTCGCGTTATAGGTTTCCCAGTACTTCATTTTGTCGCTGGGGATCATGGATTTGAAAAGACTCCGGTACGGGGAGAAGGCAACGGCCCCATGAAAGAATACCTCCAGGTTTGGCCATATTTCCAAAATTGATTTCTTCTCCTGCTCCATCACCCGCTGTAACAGGAGCACCGTCCAGGTGGGGACACCTGCAATGTGCGTGACATCAACTTTCGCCGTCTCGCGTGCCAGTCTTTCAATTTTCTCTTCCCAGTTACTCATCAATGCAATCTCCAGGCTGGGAGTGCGGATCAGTTGGGCCCACACCGGAAGGTTTTGCATCAACACAGCGGAAACATCTCCATAATGCGAACTGGAAGACGGGTCCAACTCATTCAGCTGATGGCTCCCGCCCAGCGCCAGGCCCCGTCCTGAGAAAATTTTCGTGTCCGGATAGTTGTTGATGTAGATGCAGTACAAGTCTTTTCCCCCCTTGAAATGACATTCCTCGAGGGACTCGGCGGAAATCGGTATGAACTTGCTGCGCGCATTGGTAGTCCCGGAAGATTTTGAAAACCATTTTATCTCCGTTGGCCAAAGCACATTCTGTTCACCTTTCATCATCCGCTCGATGTATGGGAACATCCGCTCGTAGGAATGAACAGGGACCTGCCGCGCAAAGTCATCGTAATTCACGATCTCATCAAACCCGTGCTTCTGCCCGAATTCCGTGGGGCGCGCCGTCAACAACAAACGGCTGAGGAGTTCCTCCTGAACATCATCCGGATACTTCATGAAGAGTTCGATCTGGTGGATCCGTTTCTTCATGACCCAAGTCAATATGGAATTGATAAACTGCATTCTTGAAACCAAAAGTAAGCCCCTCTTCTATTTCAGCAAAACGGGTTGTCACACAGAGCCGTGTTTTGCCCGTTTACCAACATTATTCAACCCTTGTTGGTATGGATCCCGTAATCTCACGCATGAAAACGTTTGTAAAATAGTATCTTCCACTAACTTGTCCCCGTTTTTAACCACTATATCCTATGTCTGCTCACGATTACTTGGACTTTGTAAAGCTGCGTAACGCACATGAACCAGAGTTTATTCAGGCCGTTGACGAAGTGATTCAGTCTGTGATGCCTGTTCTGGAACGTCATGAAGACTTCCGGAGCCTCAAAATTTTTGAACGGATGACTGAGCCGGAGCGGCTCATTTCGTTTCGTGTAAACTGGCTGGATGACCGGGGCGTTGTCCAGGTGAACCGGGGCTACCGCGTGCAAATGAACAGCGCTATTGGGCCCTACAAAGGCGGCTTGCGCTTTCACCCCAGCGTAAATCAAAGTGTGCTTAAGTTTCTCGCCTTTGAGCAAATGTTTAAAAACGCGCTTACTGGCGTACCCTTGGGTGGCGGTAAAGGTGGAAGTGATTTTGATCCCAAGGGGAAGAGCGAGAATGAAATCATGAGATTCTGCCATTCGTTCATGGGTGAATTGGCCCGTCACATTGACCACCGCACCGATGTTCCAGCCGGAGATATTGGTGTCGGCGGAAGAGAAATCGGATATCTTTTTGGAGCCTACAAGAAGTTCAAAAATGAGTTTACCGGGGTACTGACCGGGAAGGGAATTGGCTGGGGCGGAAGTTTGATTCGTACCGAGGCTACCGGGTACGGCCTCGCCTACTTTGCAGAAAATATGATGCAAAACGCCGGCGCTACCCTCAAAGGAAAAACTTGCCTTGTTTCCGGATCAGGAAATGTCGCTCAATACACCATTGAGAAGGTGACACAACTTGGTGGAAAAGTCGTTACGGCATCCGATTCCGCCGGGTTTGTCCACGACGAAGCCGGGTTCACGCAGGAAAAGCTGGAGTTTCTCAAAGACCTGAAAAACAACAAACGCGGAAGGATCAAGGAATTCGCTGACAAATTCAAAGGCGTGTCGTACCATTCCGCTGAAGCGAAAGCAACCAGCAATCCGCTCTGGGCTATCAAAGCCGACTGTGCCTTTCCTTGCGCCACGCAAAATGAGCTGAACGAAAAAGATGCTAACAACCTAGTAAAGAACGGGGCTAAACTTGTCGCGGAAGGCGCCAACATGCCGACCACCCCGGAAGGAATTAATGTGCTTATCGATAACGGCGTGATGTATGCCCCAGGTAAAGCCTCCAACGCAGGCGGTGTCGCTACGTCGGGCCTTGAGATGACGCAGAACTTCATGGGCTCCAACTGGACCCGCGAACAGGTAGACGAAAAACTTGTCGGCATTATGAAGAGTATCCATGAATTGAGTCTCGCTGCAGCGAAAGAATACGGCAAGCCCGGAAACTACATGGTTGGCGCCAACATTGCCGGCTTTGTGAAAGTGGCCAAGGCCATGAAAGCACAGGGTGTAATTTAGAAGCAAACACACTGATTTCATCCCGCACGAAAAAGGGTCCCCAACACGGAGACCCTTTTTTTTGTTTTAGCGCAGTCTCTACATATCCTTCTTTTCAGATTTCCCAACTACAATCTGAGGAAGGTTTTTGGTCTTCTCATTGATGGGACTTACCTGTTCCTGCATGATTTTATCAAACTGATTGCTTGCCTCCTGCATTTCCTGCTTCAGTTCGCCCGAACGGCTAAGCTGCGGATTGGTTGGGCGCGCCGTTGCGCTTTCAATCGCACCGAACAGCGCTGACAGTTCTTCGCGGAGACGTGGCCGCTGACGGTACCCCATGTTCGGCGGAGGTCTGCGCAATACCTCATCCTGTAAATTCCTGATGCTCTTCATTGCTTCGTCGATCTGGCCACCGACCGTCTGGTCAACACCCGAATCCTTCCCTGCAGATCGTACACGCTGCTTCAACTCTGTCAATTGCTTAACGGCTGTTTCCGAGCTGTTGATAAGTCGGTTTACCTGCGACATCTGATCGCGCAAGGCAAGCACGGCGTCTGTTTTTAGTTTATAATCCTGTTCGGTCAGATTGATCCGCGGATCGCCGCGCACGGTGATTTTCGTTTCGACCGACTGGCCATTGGCCGTCACTTTCGCCGTGTAAATCCCGGGAGCTACTGAAGCCCTCATGCCTCCGCCAAATCGCCCGCCACGTCCAGACCCCGATCCGGCCCGCTCCCCTTCATCATAGCGCAAGTCCCAAATGATGCGGTTCACTCCCGGCTTGGCCAACGAATCTTGTAAGCTCCGCACTTTAGATCCGGCTGCATCGGTGATTTCCACCGTCACTGGATTCTTCAGTGGATTTTGAAGATAGAAGTTTATGTAGGCTCCATATTCCGGATTTTTTGCAGCGTAACCCCGATCACCCTGCTCTTCAATCATTGTATAATATTTCCAAAGAGTAGCCTGTTTGGTACCAAACACCGTCAACTCCTTCCCGGCTGCCGTCCCGTAATCTTCGATCGCGCGGATGTCGTCCAGGATCCAAATTCCTCTTCCGTGTGTCGCAACCACCAGGTCGCGTTCACGCTTTTGAACACGAAGGTCGCGCACAGATACCGGAGGCATATTGTTGTTGATCTTCAACCATACCTTCCCTTTGTCCCAGGAGGCAAATACACCGTGTTCCATTCCTGCGAAAAGCAAGTTGGCATTATGGGGATCCTGCCGAACCACGTACACCCAGTCGTCGGGAAGTCCGTTGCTAATTGTGGTCCACGTCTTTCCAAAATCAGTGGTCATGTACGCATGCGCTTTGTAATCATCCAGCCTATGGTTGTCAACAGCGACAAAGGCAGTTCCCGCATCGTGCTCTGAGGCATGAATTTTTGATACCCACCCAAAAGCGGGAAAACCCGGTATAGACATTTTTGACCACGTCTTGCCGCCGTCCTGGGTGAGCTGCACATTTCCGTCGTCGGTGCCACACCATATCACATCCCGTTTGACCGGGGATTCTGCTACGGTGAGGATCGTGCAATGAAATTCAGCAGCCGTATTGTCCTGGTAGATTTCGCCACCGGATGATTTCTGCTTCGATTTGTCATTAGTAGTCAGATCGGGAGAAATTTCCTCCCAGGTGTAGCCTTTGTCCTTGCTCCTGAAAAGGACGTTGGCACCGGTATAAACCGTATTGGGGTCGTGTGGGGAAACGAGAATGGGCGCATCCCAATTGAACCTGTATTTATGCAACTCCATTCCGTCACCTGCCGAACCGATCTTGTTCGGATACGGATGGATCGTGCGGGTGTTGCCCGTCTTGGTATCCACGTGAAAAATAACTCCCCCCTGAAGGTTCGCATAGACCTCATTCTCCTGACCGGGAATCGGGACCGCGTAGTAGCCATCGCCACCGGCAATCTGAATCCAATCGCGCTTCATAATGCCAATGCGGTGCAGCGAGTTGCTGGGGCCCGTCCAGGTTCCGTTGTCCTGGAGCCCGCCATACAGGTAGTATGGGTCGCGGTTATCCACTGACAATTGATAGAACTGTGACAGCTCCACGTTGTTGATTGCATCGAACGTTTTGAACCCATCGTAGGAAACCCGGAAGCCGCCGTCATCTCCGCTCAAAACATGGTTGGAGTTTTTAGGATTTATCCACAGCGCCTGATGATCTCCATGCGATCCCTGCGCGACAGATTGAAAGGTCTTGCCCCCATCCGTGGACTTGCTCATGCCGCCGGACAATGTGTAGAGGTGGTCCGGGTTCGTTGGATCAACTTTTACATCGCTGTAATAAAATGGTCGGAAGTTCAACATGCGGTCCTTATTCACCACCCGCCAGTTGTCACCGCGGTCATCGGATCGGAATAGCGTGCCTTCTTCCTTAAACTCGGTAATCAAGTAGACAATGTTCGGTTCGCTTTGCGCGATGGAAACACCGATGCGGGCCATGGGCTTGTCGGGCAAGCCGTTCTTGTGAGAAATTTTGGTCCAGGTTTTTCCACCGTTGGATGATTTGTAAAGCGCTGTCTTCTCTCCGCTGTCGTCAAATCGCCAGGGCTTTCTGCGGAATGTCCACATCCCCGCATACATGATTCTCGGGTTGTTCCACTCCATGGCCAGGTCGGAACAGCCGGTGTTCTCGTCGATATACAACACCTTCTCCCAGGTCTTTCCCGCATCGGAAGTCCGGAAGATGCCTCGGTCGGCATTCGGTCCCCACTCCCGGCCCATGGCACAGACACATGCTTCGTCCGGATTCTGCGGATTGACGGCAATGCGCTTGATGCGGTCCGTCTTTTCTAGTCCCAGATGGGCCCAGCTCTTCCCTGCATCGGTTGACCGGTACACGCCGTAGCCGTACCCCACACTGTTCCTCGGATCCCCTTCGCCAGTTCCGACCCAAAGGACCTCCGGATCTGAGGGTGCGATAGCGATGGTACCGATGGAGAAAGCCTTTTGGTTTTCAAAGATGGGATCCATCGTTACACCGCCGTTGGTGGTCTTGAATATTCCTCCGTCCGCGCCGGCCACGTAAAACGTTCTTGGGTCACCGGGTACGCCGGCAATATCGGTCACGCGTCCACCCATGTTGGCGGGTCCAACGGGACGCCATTTCATGTTTTGCAGTCCCTTGTCCGGTGTCAGCATTTGTGACGAGGCGGTAAGGGTTAGGCCAAGCACACACCCTGCGGCGGTCAAGGTCCAGATTGATCTTTTCATAGGTTCTCTTTTTGGTTCGTCGTGTTAGTTACCCAACGGGTGTCATAAAACAAAAGGAAGATTTGCGGCGACGCCAGGTGATTATTTCAGCGGTATACCACCACCTTTGCTGTTGTCCGGAATCCCCGATCTTTGCTGCCGCCACATTCCCAATGACGGCTCTATGACCGCTCCAGATCTCCGCCTGCAAGCCACCACCCGTCAGATTCTGGGCATGGCGTTCCCCATCTCCCTCGCGCTGCTCGTTCCGCAGGTCAATTTCATAACGAACACGATCTTTCTTAGCGGCCTGGGTGAACTGGAGCTCGCGTGCGCCGGCATTACCGGCGTCTATTACCTGATTTTCGCCGTCATCGGAAATGGACTCAACAACGGCCTTCAGGCGCTCATCGCCCGCCGGGCGGGCCAAAACCGGCCGCAGGAAGTGGGGCATCTTTTTTTTCATGGCGTTTGGATTGCGCTGGCTTTTGCATTCTTCGGCATCCTGGTGACGTATATCCTGGCGCCTCCCATTCTGCGGGCAACCATTCAGGATCAACGCATAGCGGAGTTGGCCATTCATTTTCTTCTCATCCGCGTGTGGGGGTTACCGCTGCTCTATCTATACATTATGCGCAATGCCTTGCTCGTGGGAACAAACCTCACCCGCCTTCTTATCTGGGGCGCCCTCGCAGAGACCTCCATCAATGTCCTTCTTGACTACGGACTTATCTACGGTCATTTCGGACTACCCCGCATCGGATTCGACGGCGCCGCTTATGCCTCCATCATCGCGGAAGGCAGCGCTCTGCTGGTGCTCTATTTTGTCATTCACAACCGCGGCATCCATCGTCAGTTCGGGTTGTTTGAAAATACCGGGCTGGTTCAGTCAACGTTCCGGCTCATCCTCGTTCAGTCTCTGCCACTTATTCTCCAGTTTGCCATCAGCATCATCACGTGGGAATATTTTTATATTCTCATAGAGCATCATGGCGCCCGATCGCTCGCTATATCAAACACCATGCGAAATATCTTTGGGATTGCCGGGGTTTTCTACTGGTCCTTTGCAGCAACTGCGAACACGATGGTGAGCAATGTCCTTGGACAGGAAAGGCCGCAGGAGGTCATTCCACTGATCAATAAGATTGCCCGCATAAGTTTCGCTTGCTCCTGCGGTCTGGTTCTGTTGCTCACAATTTTTACGGATTTTTTCCTGTCACTCTACGGGCAAGGCCCGGACTTTACGACGGAGGCGCTCCCTGTGGTGCGGGTTGTTTCGGTTGCGTTGCTGATGATGTCCGTCGCGGTGGTTTGGCTCAATGCCGTCACCGGAACCGGTAATACGATGGTGAATCTCGTCATCGAGTTCATTACCATAGCACTTTACATTGTGTATGTCTACGTCACCCTAGAGTATCTCCAACTTCCAATAACATGGGCCTGGGCCAGCGAGTGGGTGTACTGGATGAGTATTTTTGTGATGGCCTATTTCTACATGCGCCGAGGAAACTGGAAGGCCAGGGCCATTTAGCTTTTTATCGCTTTCACCAATACGCCCGACGCATACGCGCAGACTTCCCGCTTCTCATTCATCACGCGCACGTTCCCAAAAATGCGGTTGCCTATGACCTGCGTTTCGGCAGCTTCAAAAATCACCGAAGTAGCTATAAGTGGACGGACGAAATGGATGGAGAGATTGTGTGTAGCTGTAAGTCCTTCCCCGTAGTAGGAAATTCCAAGGAGCCCGATCGCCAGGTCAACCAGCATGGAGACCACGCCCCCGTTTACTGCTCTCCCTCCAATACCACCCAGATGCAAGGCCTCCACTTTTTCAATCGTCACCACGGGATGTTTCATGTCTGAAATATCAATGGTGGCCCCCACGAGCCTGAGTTGGGGTGATTGATTAAAGAGCGCCTCAAGTTCCCTGGTCTTTCCTTCTTGTACCCAATGCAGGATCTGGTGTACGTTGGTCAGGTCCTTATTCATCGGTTCAGAAGAAAGTAATCGTGAATTACACGGGCTATTTCCGCGATAGCCCTTTCACGGTCTGCGACCGGTTTCTCGGAAGACTTTACAAACACAGAAATAACCACATGACCCGCATCGCCCGGAAGGGTCATGATGCCTACATCGTTTGTAGTCATTCCGATAGTCCCGGTCTTATGCATGACTTCGGTACCAGGAGGAAGCGCCCCTTTGAGCCGGGTCAGACCGCTTTCGCATCTGCGCATAATATCCAGAAGAAGCAACCTGCTTTCGGCATTCAGAATGGGTTGCGTGTAAAGACGCAGCAACAGCGCGGTCATGGCGTCAGGTGTTGACGAATCCTTCAAGTCGGCATCGAATTTCCGGGAACTTGCCATCTGCTGTTGTGTTGTTATTGTTTTTGCCAGACTATCGAACCGTCGCCTGGACCAAACCGCATCAGGATCCATAGGAATTCCAAGCCAGTCTGCGATAAGGTTCGCCGTGGGACGGTCGACCCTCAATCCTTGAATACCCAATCGTTTCATGCAGGTATTAACGGCAGAGGGGCCCCCGGCCAGGCGAAGGCAGATGTCGGTTGCGCTGTTGTCGCTGATCAGAAGCATCAATTCAAGCAAGCTTCTGACAGAGAGGGCAACACCTGGTTTGACAGCTCCCGGCCAGTTAAACCGCTCCGAAAGCATTCCGCTTCCCGGATGCAGATCGGCTTGATCAATTTCCATCAATTGATCGATGCTGAGCATCCCACTGTCTACCCGTGTCAGGAGCTGTATTGCAATTGGGACTTTATACGAACTGGCCATTGGAAAATACTCAACCCCCCGCTGTCCTATTCGCTTGCCGGTTTCCACATGGATCGCAGAGACGCCCACCACACCGCCAGAAATAAGGGAAAGTCGCGCGACCTCCTGTTGTACCCGCTGCTCCTGGAGAGCCGGAGCCGGTTCGGCGGGCGCCTTCTTCCGTTGAGCTGCGGAACTCAGCGCCGCAAAAAACAGCGCCGCCAGAAGCAATGACCTGTAAGAATCTTTCATAGGGAACATGTTCGTTCTTAAGTGATATCAAAAGATAAGTCGAAAAGGAGCAGAAAAAAACCGAAATGGGAAGTGTTAATGTTTGCTAAATTTGTTCATTGCGCCCCGTGCCGTGAGCCCGGGAAGAACTAACACCGAATATGTCTATCAAAAACAGATTCACGCCGGAAGATCTCGAACGGATCAAGGAAGCGGTCAAAAGCGCCGAGACAAAGATCTCCGGTGAAATCGTTCCGGTTTTTGTCGAGCGCAGCGGCTTCTATACCATCGCAAATTATCGGGGGGCCATGATTCTGGCAGTTCTTACGTTTATGACCGTCATTGTCATTGACCGGTACGTCGCAGCCTCGCCGCTGATGGATCCCCTCATCATTTTCTTTGTAGTAGCGCTAGCCGGTTTTCTGGGCGGTGCTGCCACGCACAGCATTGAGGCCCTGAAGCGCATCATGGTAAGTCAGAATCATTTGGATCTTTCCACCCGCAAGCGCGCTGAAACGGCCTTCCTGGAAGAAGAGGTATTCAATACCCGTCACCGCACAGGCATCCTGATATTCGTTTCCTTTTTCGAGCGCGAGGTCATGGTCCTTGCCGATCGCGGCATCAGCAAAGTCGTAGAACAGCAGGAGTGGGACAAGATGGTTCAGGGCATCATTGAAAAAATACGACTCGGAAAAGTAACGGAAGGCATTGAAGCCGCTATTCAACGGTGCGGAGAAATTCTCCTCGAGAAGGGCTTCAACAAAACACCCGACGATATTAATGAGTTACGCGACGATTTACGGATGGAAGATTAATCCGCGGAGAGTCATGCAGCGCGTCTCCCTCCTTGTTGGTTTTTGGCTTTTATCATTTGTGGCCCTGGCACAACTCACGGTCCCCCCGCTGGCCAACCGCCGCGTTCATGACCAGGCCGGGGTGCTTTCGCCAAGTGTAGTGGAATCACTCGAGCGCTCTCTAAAATCATTTGAAGATTCCACCTCCAATCAAATCGTGGTGCTGGTCCTTTCATCCTTGGAGGGCGAATCCATCGATCAGTACGGGATCCGGGTCGCTGACGCGTGGAAACTGGGAGTCAAAGAAAAAGACAATGGAGTTATCCTGCTGATCTCCATCAACGACCGGAAGATGCGCATTGAGGTTGGGCAGGGGCTGGAAGGTCCGCTCCCCGACGCGATTTGCAACCGGATTATACGTAATGAAATGGCGCCGAATTTCCGACGCGGCGATTATGACGGCGGAGTGGTCGCATCTGTGGCTGCCATCCTCGGAGCGATCAAGGGAGAGTATACGGGCACGGGACCCAAATCCGGAAGGCGCAGAGGCGGGGCGGGCCCGGGGTTCATTTTATTCCTTATCATTTTGTTCTTCATCCTGCGCGGTGGCGGCGGACGAGGGCGAGG
>JAWXBL010000049.1:0-15357 GCA_034440075.1 Cytophagales bacterium | reverse complement strand
GGCTCGAACTCGCGACCCTCAGCTTGGGATCCGCCAGCTGGCGGACTAACCAACAGAGCTACTCCCTCCATTATCTATTCAATTCTCTGAGCGGGAAACGAGGCTCGAACTCGCGACCCTCAGCTTGGGAAGCTGATGCTCTACCAACTGAGCTACTCCCGCTAATACATTAGCAATAATAATACATTTTGTTCGTACAGATTACCTCTTACCGATCCCGACTCACCACCTGCTGCCGCTGCCTGCCCAGGTTCTCAATCTCCAACTCCACCACATCACCGCTTTTCAGGAAGCGCTGCGGCTTGCGCCCGAGGCCAACGCCGGCGGGGGTGCCCGTGGCAATGACGTCGCCGGGAAGAAGAGTCATGTAGCGGCTGACGTAACTCACGAGATATTTCACGCCAAAGACCATGTCGCTGGTGTTGGACTCTTGCATGACCTCGCCGTTGACCGACAAGGATAATTTCAGATTCTGTGGATCTGCAATGGCTTCCCGTGTTACCAGGTACGGGCCCAGCGGCGCGAACGTATCGGCGCTCTTTCCCTTAGTCCATTGGCCGGTGCCCTCTATCTGGTGAGCGCGCTCGCTCACATCGTTGATGATCGTATAGCCGGCCACATGATCCATGGCGTCCTCCTCTTCGACATGGGAGGCCCGCTTGCCGATCACGATGGCGAGCTCCACTTCCCAATCCGTCTTCAGTGAGCCCGGCGGCAGCACAATGTCGTCGTTGGGTCCGTTGATGGAGGTCGTTGCTTTCATGAATAGTACAGGCTCCGCGGGGATGGCGGCACCTGCTTCCTTTGCATGATTGGCATAATTAAGGCCGATACCCACAATCTTGGAGGGCCGCAACACACACGGGCCCATCCGCGCCTCTGAAGGAACTTCCCGACATCTGCTTTCATTTTTCACCATCCACTGCTGCAGGCGGCGAATACCGTCGGTAGCAAAGAAGGCTTCGTCATAATCTTCTCCGAATTTGCTGACATCAACCCGGCGGCCTCTTGTGGTGACGGCTCCGGGCTTCTCATTTCCCGTTTCTCCGAATCGGAATAACCGGATCGATTCCGGGCTTTGGCTGTGGGCAAGTTGGCTGGCTGACATGAGCAGGGCGGTGAGTAGAATGCGGGGAAAGAGTTTCATGGAAGGAAGTTAGGAAATTTGGGGAAAGTTCAAGGTTCAAGGTTTAAGGTTCAAGGGCGTACACGTGCAGGATTTCTCCTTCCACGGCCAATTCTTTTTCAAAATGCATCCCAAGTTTTTTCAGCAACTGGATGGATCGCGTGTTTTCCGGAACGGTTGTAGCCCAAACTGGTGAGCCGGATCGCTGCACCTCCTTCAGCAGCATGCCGGAAGCCTCGTAGGCAAACCCGCTGCCTTCATAAGCCGGCAGCAGGGCGAACCCAATATCAGGATGTACCAAATACTCCTTTTTGATGTAGGTGACGATTCCGATTTTGGTTTGGTCCGCTTTGATCTTGACCACCCAGTAGTTCATTGCCGGGTTTTCCAATAATTTTTGAATGTAGTCGGCGGCACTTGCCAGGGAATGTATGCCGCGGTCGCCGATGAACCGGATCCAGCCGTCGGTATTTGTCAGTTCAAAAATAAATTCACTGTCGTCGGTGCTTACCGGTTCCAGCGATAGGCGGGATGTTTCAAATGATGAAAATTGAAGCGATTCATAATTGGGCCGTTCACGCATGAGTAAGGTTTCGGGAAGTTCGGGGTTCGAAGTTCAAAATTCAAGGTTTAAAGTCCCCCTCCTCCGCGAGACGCTTGCGCCGAAGCTTCAGCGTAGGAGCACGGCGGCAGGGAGGTTCCGGAAACGGTGATCGATATCAAAACATCAACACGTCCACACCTCAACACATGTTCACGTGATTAGAAATGTAAAATGTAAAACACTAAATGTAAAACTCAAAAGTAAGAACGCTGATGGTTGAACGAATAGCTGCACCTTAGCACTTATCCCCCTTAGCACCTATCCACCTCAACACCTTAAGATCTTCTCCATCTTTCTCCCCTTCGCCAACTCATCCACCAACTTGTCCAGGTACCTGACTTTCTGCGTCAGTGGATTTTCGATTTCCTCCACACGGTGCCCGCATATGACGCCGGTGATGAGGTGGGCATTTGCATTCAGTGTTGCACTGTCGAAAAATGTTTCAAAGGTCACTTTTCGCGTCACAAAGTCTTTAAGCTTCTTTTTGTCAAAGCCGGTCAGCCACGCAATCACCTGATCCAGCTCTTCTTTTGTCCGGCCTTTCTTCTCCACTTTTGCCACATACAACGGATAGACCGAGCCAAAGATCATGGCGGCAATACGGGCATGCTGTGTGTCGGTGTTTTTCATAGGTACAAACCATTTTCGTCATCTAGATTACCAAAAAAACTTACCCAATATAGCCATATTGAATATTTTAACCGTGTCCCCACAGATTGGACACGCAGGCACTTAACCGTCAAAATCATATTTAGTTAATTTGCCGTCTTTGTAGCAATAGAATTCATAACCCGGCTCTTTACCCAGCCTGAACACCTTTTCCAATAAGATTTGGTCATATTTTACAAGGAGTTCATTGTAGGTCACTTTTAATTTTTCGGGCAGCTCATCCTGTTGTATGGGGCGCTCCACTTCCAGGCCGTCATCCCATGAGTATTCCAAATCCAAATTGCTTTCTCTCCATTTTATGGTTGTTTCATGTCGCCCAGCATCAATACTTATTTTATCCTGACTTACAATGTGTTGTGTCGTGCTTACGAGCAGTGCCACCCCTGACGCAACCATTGCCCCGTAACCAATTTTTCGGAATGCAAATTCACTTAAATAGGGTAAGATATACTTTACCGTATATGAAGAAATAATTGCTCCCCCCGCAATGGCCATTCCCAGCCACAGGGCAGGTGTTGAGAATAAACCAAGGAGTATATAGATGACAAGTTTGACTGTATGCAGGCATACTTCGTTTGCGGCCCTCGTTGCAACAATTTCTTCCTTCGTCAATCCGTAGCGAAGATAGAAGCGATTGAAAAGAAGTCCGATTGCACCCGTAACACCGCTTATGAACCCCGCCAGAAAACCAACGATGGCCAAGACATATGGAGGATATGGCTTTTCCTCGCGCTCTTGCTTTCTTCTGCTTCTAAACAGCTCAGCTACGTTTGCGATTAGAAATAATGCCACAAAAAATTGCAAATACATCGGATCAACGTACTTCATCAGCCAGGCGCCGACTAAAACAGCAGGAATTGAAAAGGGAACGAACCAAAAGAATACTTTCCAGTGAATGGATTTTCGAAAAACAACAATTCTTGAAACCGAGCTTGAGAATGTCCCAATTGTCAGCGAAAAGGGTACTACCGACGAAGGTAATAACAGGTTCAAAAGCGGGACTAAAATGAGACTTGCTCCACCACCGCAAATGGCACTAATCCAAAAAGCCAAAATTGTTGAAATCCCTAATACAGCAATTTTTAATAGCATGCTTTTTCTTTACTCCATGTTATTTATAGGTTGGAACTTGAAACGATCAGCAACCGCCTTCACTTACCAGGGCATTAACGCAGGATGTGGTTCAGAATTGTTTTTGGTGGAGCAGAAAAGTGACCAAAAAACAACCCCGGTACTGTGCAGCGAGAATCCGTTTCGCCGTTCGCTAATTCGTTTCTGCCACTTCTTTCAGCATTTTCAAAATGGGGTTCTCCTCGCCTTGTTCGTCTTCCTGAACGGCATTCGGCCTGTTGTCCTCCTGAACTATTTCAAGCTTTGTATTTCCGTTGCCTGCCGTCAAGGAATACGTCATCTCAAAATAATTTTCAGGCTTGTCCTCGAGGCCTGGTCTTGGTGCAAACAAAGAGTACCGCAGTCTTTGCGTTGCAGTATATTCCAGAACGGTTCCCCATTGTTCAAATATTTTTCCCTCCCATGCTGTCACAAATCTGATTGCGCTGCCCACTTCCCAAGTTGTCTGCAAGTCGCTCCCATACTGCCATCGTTTTACAAACTCCGCTTTGGTCAGCGTTTCCCACACCTTTCCGGGCGTAGCCTTGATCACTATTTTTGAAATATTTGTCGCCATCTGCTTTTTTTCACTCAATTTAGTCGGTTCGTCAGCCGCAGCGCTCACTTGCCCCAACTTATTGTAAGGGTATTATCCTGTTGATTGCAGACGACGATATCGCCCTTGCCATCTCCATTCAGATCGGCAATGGCGATCCCTTTCGGTTGGTTGCCCACAGTCACCGTATTTTGAAAAGAAACGCCGGATTTGCTCATGATATACACGTAGATTTTGTCGCTGTCATTGTCTGATATCACTATGTCATTCACGTCGTCTCCGTCTATATCCCCTACGGCTATGCGATTTGGAATTTTTCCCGCCGCAAACGGAGAACCTCTCATTGTGATAAACTTTCCGGTTCCATCCCCCAATAAAACTGTCAATCCGTTTTTACCTTTTCCCTCTGCCATGCTGCCGGGAGAATTGACAATGGCAAGGTCTGGTTTCCCATCGGCGTTTACATCCCCAATGGCCACACTAAACGGATTGTCACCGCATGGAAATGGAGAGCCGGGGGGCTGATTAAACCCGCCCTTGCCATCAGCCAGGAGAACGGTGACACTATTGCCTTCAGCGTTGGTTGTTACCAGGTCGGCTATGCCGTCGCCGTTTACGTCCCCCGCGCGCAGCCGTTGATACGGGCGCTTGCCCACATTGAAAAATTTCCGTTGTTGCCCAAAGAGCGTTGAGCCGTTGCCAAAGAGTACTTCAATCTTGTCGTTTCCCCAACTGTCAGTTGCCAGGTCCAGCCAGCCGTCCTTATTGAAATCTCCAGCCGCAATGCCGTGAACATGGGGTATTCCTTCGGTGGGGAATGGCGAATTCTTCGCCTGTGTAAAATTTCCGTTGCCGTCTCCCAGCAAGACGGTTACATATTTCTTTTCATGATTGGGAATGGCCAAATCAGGATTTCCGTCGTTATTAAGATCTGCGATACAGATATCATTGGGAATGGATCCTGCAAAAAATGGGGAATTGTCCGCCGGTCTGAAGCCCCCGTTGCCGTCACCCAGAAGAATGGTAACACTGCTGTCTGTTTCGCTCGTTACAGCCAGGTCCAGGTACTTGTCATGATTAAAGTCAGCAATCTCAACGCTCCCGGGCGAATTGCAAACGTTGATTGTTATAGGACCGGATGGCGCAATTGTTGTCCCTTGTTTTGTATCCGAGTGTGTTGCCTGTCCGCAGCTGCTCCACACAATGCAGGAAAAGATTGCCAAGGGGCAGATTCTGGTTATCATAGTTCTTGATAAATCGTTTGACAACCGTAGTTGATCATTGGTTGCCCCGTTGCGGAGCCTAAATATACGCATTGCGGTTTTAGTTTGCGTGAGGACCGCGTTGGGTGGTGGCTGAATAGTTCAAGGTTCCAAGTTCCCCTCCTCCGCGACGCTTACGCTTGCGCCCGAAGATTCAGCGTAGGAGCACGGCGGGCGAAACGGGGATCGGTAAGTGGCAATCGGTGATCCTCTCGACCCACGGGCCCTATCTTCTTTTATTTACAGCAACGATCAATACGGAAGAAATAATACACATGGCTACGGCACTCATGATGAGTGAATTTTCTTTCTGTACAATTCCAATAAAGAAATCGCCAACAAACATTACCAAAAAGAAAATATATGCAATGGTCAGCATCGGGACTGATTTTTTGTATGTCGCGAAACCAAAGATAAAGCCCAGGGCAAATTGCCGGGCAGCCCACATGTAAATCAAGTAGTGAACGCCCTTTGCGTTAAGATCCACTGTCTCCACAACCGATTGCGGCGAGAAGCATAATAAGAAACTTACCATCACTTCAAGGAATGCGAAAAGTCCGGATACGATCAGGATCCATTTCGGCAATGCTTTTTTTTCTTCGGTCATACCGTATGTTTTTTCATGCTGCTAACGCTTTCGACAGCGGCCCCTGCGGGAGCCGCTACGGGGGAAATGTGGACACTCTCAAAAAACGCCATAAATAATTACTGATCCAAATATAAATGCTAGTGGTGACAATAGACGAACGTAAAGCGGCTTCAGAATCTCCGCACTTTTTAAGGAGTAGCGATGGTGGAGTTCCCGGGGAACAAAATATAAAACGAGAGAAGTACCAAGCATAAACCCACCCAACATATTAAATGCATCAGGATATTTAGAATACTCCGAATACAGCATCAGGCCCACTGCAGGGATGATTCTTATCGTTATTTCAGTATAGTTTATAAAATTCGTACTGCCTGCTTTTCGTAAGATCTCTCTTGCTTTTGCCGGAGCAAAGAGCATAAGAAGTCCAGCGGAAATAATATACATTCCAAATAGTATCACCGTCCATTTTGCGAGGATTGTCATGGGTATGTAGTCAAAAGGTGTTGGCATTGTTTCTTATTCAATCAGCTTAAGTCTTCTATTGGTGAAGATTTGAGCAATTATTATTACTAAGGGCAAAATAAATTCAGATGATAGGTATGTTAACCATAGTGAATGAGGTTCTGGAAGTCCAACATTACTCATAGAAATAATTCTTCCTGTTCCACCTAAAAGGGCACCAAGTGCAATCAATAAAACCAATGTTTTTTGATTCTTGATATTTAATGCTGTCCAAAATGATATTATGCCACAGGCTAAATAAACTCCAGCCATAAAGCGATGAATATTGTCTAAGCGTGGTGTTGTTTCAGGTTCTCCGAGATACATCTGAAGAGACCCACCAAAAATTGAAATTGCAGCAAATAAAATAAGGCATGCCTGAGCGATTCTTTCACTCAAGAATATTCCTCTATGATCCGTTTTGTTTCTTTCCACACTCATAATTGTTTTAATCTGTAAATAATGCCCCCCAAAAGCATGCGTATTGCTGATATAACATATTGAAGGGAGGCTCAGTGCTTGGCCATTTCCAATACAAAACCCAGAAAAAGATATCAGCTACGGTTTCGGGGCACTTTAACACCTAGCACTTTACATCAACAACCGGGTCATTCACTTCTTCATCATCGCAGCAAGCTCCTCCAGTTTCTTCACCGCACCGGTGTTCTTCGGATCCATGGCCAGGGATTTTTTATAATTCTCGACCGCCAGTGTGAGATCGCCCATCTTCATGCAGGCCTCCGCATAGCTGTCGTACACATTGCTGCTCTTGGGGTACAGCAGCATGTTGATCTTGAAAACATCCTGCGCTAGTTTGTATTGCTTTTTGCCCATCAGGTCGTATCCATCCGAATTGATCTTCTCTTCCCGGATAGCCCCGTCGTCCGGGTTGGCTTTCTTCAGCGCCTCGTAGGCCTTCCGTGCCTGATCAAAATCACCTGCAAGCAGGAACTCGTACGGAATTTTCTTGTCGGCCTCCAGCCGGGGCCGCTCCCAGGGAGATGACTCCCCGTCCGAACTGACCATTACAATATGCCATTTCTGATCGGCCGGGTTACGCTTGATCTGCAGTTGCCGGAGGTTGTCGCGAACCACATAGGTGCTGTCGGTCACTTTAAAAAGTTCCTGCTCCTTTCCCCGAATATACTTTACATACAGTTTGCCGCCACGCGCGTATAGGGAAATCAATCCGTCATTGCCGTTCAGATACCGTCCGGTTACAGCCGCTATGTTTGCCGCGGTGACCTCCATTTTTTCGTAGGTAGGCATATAGTTATCCCACTGGTAGGTGAACGCTACCGCGCGAATGAGTTCATCAATAAAGTCCGGGTGATTGGAGTTGGTCAATACCACCACGCCATAGCCTTTATCGCGGTGCGCCATCAACTGACTGGAAAATCCCTCGTCCCAGCCGCCGTGCTGAAAGTATACATCGTCCTTCATTTTGTCGATGAAAAGCCCCAGCCCGTTGAAGTCATCCGTATAGGGTGTCAGCATCTGCCGCACGGTGGCCTGAGAGAGTACGGCGCTGCTTCTGCCGGCATACGTCTGTTGGACATCAATAGCAAATCGGGCGAGATCTTCGGCGGTGGTCCACAATCCGGCAGCCGCCATTTCGGGATAGGTATGGCGTTTGCCCTTCGTTTGCGATCCGTCCGGCAGGTAGCCGGTGGCTGCCATGGACAGTTGGCGGCCGGTCAACGGCTGGGTATAGGTGCTGTGCGTCATACCCAGCGGGCGCAGCACCCAACCGTCCAGTATTTCGGGAAAGGGTTTTCCCTCTATGTCGATCAGCATCTGCTGCATGACGGTATACCCGCCCCCGGAATAGCGGAAGTTTTCGCCCGGCTTCTTGTCGACGAAGATGGCTGGTGTGTTGGCCGGAGCTTCTCCATTAAGCACCTGCACCAGCGACGGTACTGGCTGGTCGGGGCTGTAGCCGGGAAAGCCGTGCACGGTGAGGCCCGCTGAATGGCTGAGCAGCTGCTTGAGCGTTACCTTTTTTTCTTTGGTGAATGCGTTCTCCGGAATTTTCCAGGAGGTGAGGTAATCATTCACGTTTTGGTCGCCGTTGATTTTTCCTAGGTCTACTGCTTTCAGTGCGCCGTAGGCTGCCACGGGCTTGCTGATGGAGCCCGCCTGGAAAAGCGTGGTATCGGTGACGGGTGCGTTGGTTTCCTTGTCGGTAATGCCGTACGTTCTCGTCCAGGCAATTTTTCCGTCGACGATCACGGCCATGCTTACACCCGGCACACCGTAATGTTTCATGCGCTCGGCGATGGTCCAGATCGAGTCACCAACGATCCGCACCGGGGGGATGAGGTTTGACTCTACCTGCTGAATGTGCGGATCTTCTGCGGGTTTCTTTTCTGCCGGCGTGCAGGATGCAAGGCCGACCGCAAGGAGAAGGAGACTGTGGTATGGGCGCATGATTGGTTTGGGATGGGAGGACTAATTTACAAAAAATAGGCTGCCTCCTTCAGGTTGGGTGTAGGAAGTAAAATCTGCCTCACAGGCGGAAAGCTGTCTCACGCTCCTCTATGCTGGAAGCATTTTCCGCCGGCGTCGGTGGTCATGCGCTGGCACTGTTTGCCTTCGGCGGTAATGCCGGCGCATCGAATTTGTTTTTCACCGGTCGTAGAGCTCGGCTTACAAACATCGCAGGCCGTCTTGCCATCGGCTTTGGCCTGGGCAAGTTTGATGGGTTGGGCTGTCTTCGAATAGCGGCAGTCGGCGGTGTGGTACTTATCGCCGCTGGCCGTAGCATACACCATGGGCTCCAGGGTTTCCGAACTACTTTGAGCGGCTGCTGCTTCTACGGGCGTAACTTTCTCGGCGGGTGCGGCCTGATCGGATGAGTTGGATTCTTTCGGTGTGGGTTGCGCACAGGAAAGGCATAGGAGCACCAACAGCGAGGTATAGATTTTCATTTCAAGTACGCTTTGATATGCAAAATTAAGAGATTTGTGTGAATGCGATCAGTTAGGGATTGCAATCTTAGCACTTATACACTTATACACCGTGGCACCTATACACCTGAGCACCTATCCACCTTAGCCCATCAACACATCCACACCTCAACACATCCACACGTGATTAGAAATGTAAAATACTAAATGTAAAATGTAAAAATGGGCAACCAGATACCAGTTACCAGATACCAGACAACCGATCACCTCGGCGACCAACTGCTATTACACACCTTAGGGGTCCTTCACCTGAAACTCCCCCTTGTCCCATCCTCCCTCCACATCGAGTTTCTGAAAATAACATTTTATGGGGAGACACGAATGGCTAAACTCCTTCAATAATTGAGTTTACTCACTTCGCAATGCCTCCACCACATTGCCTAATGCAGCTTTGATAGACTGATAGGATATTACACTCAAAGAAATAAAAAGCATTACCAAAGCCGGTATCACAAACATTGAAAAGTCTATCTGCGTGTGATACGGGTATTGCGCTAAAAAGTGTTGCACAATATAGTATGCAATCGGACTTCCAAGTAGTATAGCATAAACAACCTGCCTAATAAAATCCTTGCAAAGCAAAACAGTCAAGCCACTCACTGACGCGCCCAAAACCTTTCGTACACCGATTTCCTTTACTCGCCTCTCTGTACTAAATAAAGCAAGTCCGAACAGGCCTAAGCAAGAAATAATAATCGCTAAGATTGTGAAGCCTGTTGAAAGGGTTGCGGTCATAGTTTCAGTACGAAATTGGTAATCAAAGTTCTCATCAACAAAGCTTACTTGAATTGGGAAATTGGGACTACTTTTTTTACCAACACTCCTAACGTACTCCAAAACCTCTTTCAGTTTTTCCGGCTTATAACGCAAAAATATTGTTGCCCACCTACCAAAATCCGCATCATGGGTATCACTATTTCCAAGGGTTAAAACCGTTGGCTGAATTGTTTGACGGATGCCCAAATTGTGAAAATCTTGTATAACTCCAATTATCTGACCGTATTCATCGCCAACCCTTAACCGTTGACCAATCGGATTGGCAAACCCCATTCGTTTTACCACTTCTTCAGTAACTATGAAGCTACTGCTATCGGAAGGAAAATCCCTGGAGAAATTGCGTCCTTCCACTATCGTGAAGCCAAGTGTCGCTAAATAATCATAATCGCAATCGGCAACATTAAAAAGGGTATTGTCATCACTAGACTTGCCTTGCCAGTCAAACCACGCGCTGCCATTAATTTCCATGGGATTGGCGGCACCTATCGCTATTGATGTGATCATTGGGTTTTGCAAAACCTCGTTGCGAAAGACCTCATAACTTTTCAATATTTCAGGGTTAGTCCGGATCTCCAAAACATTCTTTCTATCGAAGCCCAGGTTCTTATTTCGCATGTAGGTAATCTGATCGTTCACTACCAGTGTACAAACAATAATTATCATCGATAAAGAGAATTGGAACACTACCAATACTTTTCGAAGGTCTGAGTCGCTGAAAACTGATTGCAAATTACCTTTGAGAACTGAAGCCGGTCGAAAAGAAGAAAGAAAGAGAGCCGGATAACTCCCCGCAAGGATACCCGTCAGTAATGTTATTCCAAGAAGGCTGAAAGAAACAACAGGGTCCAGGTAATTAACGGTTAACTTCTTTCCCGTAAAGTCATTAAATACGGGCAAGAGTAAATGCACTAGCAATAATGCAATGACAAGCGATAGTAAAGAAAGCCCAATTGACTCTGTCATGAACTGTTGGATCAGCATGCGTCTCGATGCCCCAGCAACTTTTCGGATGCCCACCTCACGCGAACGGTTCGCTGACCGGGCTGTGGAGAGATTCATAAAATTAATACAGGCAATCACAAGAATAAGTATGGCTACCAGGCTAAAGGAAATTACATAATTGATGCGTCCGCCTGATTGCTTACCGTCCACGAAATTTTTGCGTAATCTCCAATCCGCCATGCGCAAAAGAAAAAGTTCAGGATGGAAGCTCTCATTATGCTTCTTCATCAAGTTTTTGATTTTTTCATCAACCTGCAGCTTCATGCTGCTATCTTTCAATTTTATGAATGTGATCAACCACCCTTCATTGTCCCACTTAGTAATGTCAACCTTATTTTGTTTAAGGTGTCGGTCAAAAGTCAGGATGAAGTCAAACTCTTCCGTAGCGTTTTTCGGAAGGTCTTCAAACACGGCCGTTATTTTAACATCACTCTCATTGTTCAAACGGAATATTTTCCCAAGCGCACTTGTGTTATTAAAGTATCGTACCGCCATCTTTTTTGAAATAGCTACTGACTCATCATCGGGAAGGGCATTGTTCGGATCTCCCTCAGCCAAGGGTAAATTCAATACATTAAAAATTGATTTGTCTGCATAGTTGCCAAATTCGTAGTTTACTTTCTCACCAAAGCTGAAAAGTTTAACTTCAGACCACGCCACGCGGCTCGTTTCTTCAACTTCCGGAAATTCAGATAACAGCGTCTCAGCCAAAATACCTGGCGTGAATTGATCAGTTAATATTCTCCCATCCGAAAAACTCTCGTTCTCCATTACCTTGAAGACACGGTCATTGTCCACATGATACTGGTCATAACTTAACTCGTCGATGACCCATAAGAAAATGAAAATGCTACAGGCTAGTCCAAGCACCAATCCTAATACATTGATTGCTGTATAGATTGGGTGCCGGAGGAAATTTCTTAGCCCTGTTGTCAAATAATTTCGTATCATACTATTATTTTTTCGTATCTCAATTTCAACCACTTTTCTTTTCTGCAACAGCGATCGCTAAACGAAATCGGGCTGGCTCTACTGAAGCAGGCGATAAAGGCCGTAGGCCATACTTAGAAATCCACCGACTATATAAAGGATCCGGTTTCTGTGGATCTGCGCCAATTTTTCGGGCTTGTTCTTATACGGATGTAAAATTCCGAATGCGGTTAACGAAAAGAAGAGTCCAGCTGCGATGAAGAGAAGTCCCAGGGCAATTTTCATAGGTTTCGCTTTATTCGCTTGGTCAACTCCGCCGGTGCGGATTGCTCATTTAGGCACTGTAATTTCTACATGATCAAGGTAGCAATTTCGTTGGTGAACTATTAGTTCAACTGTAGCCCATTTTCGAGAGCTGACAACAACATCGCAGCTGGTGGCTAGCTGCTGGTTGCTGGTAGATCCCTTTCCTCCCCTTTCGCCGACAGACATTGTTCCGAAGATTAATAATACGCCGTTTAGGGGTCCTTCACCTGAAACTCCCCCTTGTCCCATCCTCCCTCCACATCGATGAAAATTTTGCCGTATGGAAAGGCCCCGTTGGGTTCGACAAGAAGCCAAAACCGGTTGATGGCCCTGTTGTAATAAACTCTTTTTATTGTGCCCTCTATCTTTGTTTCTTCCGGTATTGGAAGGTAGGCGATGCTGTTTGGATCGAAATACTGCACATGGAGCACCGGTTCTTCATCCTTTGTTCCGCTCAACAACACGTGCTGACCAACAAAAAACTTTTGCCCGCGGTAAACCATTTCCGTCTTCGTCAGCGTCGGGCGCTTTTTGTAGAAGACCATCTCCCGGCTTGACGCTGTCTCCAGCACACCCATAAATCCATCGTCCGAAGCACGAAGGATCTTTAACTGATGCTGATCGCCTTTTTGCGTTGTCTTTGATCGGGTCAGGCTCACCAGCGTCGCGGTGCAGCCATCCCAGGAAACGGTGAACTTCTCGGTGCGTTTCTCCCCTTCCATTATCAGCGTATTTCCTTCGAAAGATATCGAGGATTCACCGACGCCCATGCCGCCCAGGTACTGCGCAGTCGTAAATGACTGGCAGTCAGATGAAACAGGTGAGAATTCACTGATGCGCGCAACCGTTGGATCGGAAGCCGCCCCCGCGCACTCGTTTCCCATTGAAAGGGTCGCCTCAAGCGCGAGGTCGCTTTGGACTTTCCCGGGATCGGATACCTGAAAGTGCTCCTTCATTTTTTCCGCATTCAATTCATTGATTGCCGCTATGCACTCCAAGAGATTCTTCCCGCCGCCCACACATCGGCACGCCGCCTCCTTGTAGGCCTGGCGGAAGTCGGCCGATTCATGTATCGTGATCCGCTTGTTCTCCGCTTCCAGTTCCCACTGGTCCAACTCCGTGGGGCAGTCGATCCTCATAAGTTTGGTCAACGCCTCTTCGCTGGTGCCAACGGGATTTTCAGTTCCCGCAGGAAGCTTCGCTGCAACCTGGCCAGCCTGCTGCTCAACACAAGCGAGTATAGATGCATTAAGCACCCGTTTTTCCGGAGCCTTGTACTTTTGGGATTTGATACAGGCGCAGGAATTGCTTGCGGCGCTGGAAAGGGTAGCATAGGTAAACTGCTTAAAGAGCCATGCTCCCGGGATTCCCGAACGACCCGGGCCGCCATTGGACCCGCCATCACCCGACCCGCCAGAAGTTCCGCCTGCTTTGCTCTCGCCCTTACAGCTTTTTCCTCGACCGCCCTTGCCGCCGGCGCCACCAAGGCCGCCCCACCCTGCCTTTCCGCCTGCCATCATTATGGTCACGGGCGGCAGTGCCGATTCCCCAATTACTCGTGTAGAGAAGACCTGAAACATTCCGGGGTGACCTCCATTGCCACCCCTGCCACCAGGACCTCCTTCGCCTCCATTTTTCCCATCACAGTTGCAGTCCGAATCGCCACCATCTCCGCCTTTTCCACCGCGGCCGCCAGCGCCTCCATTGCCCCCTGAAACATTCACCGTGAATGCCTTGTATGCAAACTGATCTGTTTCAATGCGGATAATAAGGCCGTTGTCTCCATTCGATCCGCGCTGGCCCAAATGACCGTGCGGTCCGCGCATGCAGTTGCTGACAGACTCCGTCCTGTCCGGGAGCGCACCACTTTGACCGGTGGCGCCTGTCCCGGAGATGAGCACCCCTTCGCCAATCCGAACGGAACTACACTTGAAAACGACAACGGGTGCCCCAACCAAAAATTTGATCCGGGCACCGTCTTCAATGATCAATTGATCAAACGTGTTCGACGCCTTGTCAAAGATGTAGGTGGAATTTGCGGGAATGGTCAACGATTGGGCAACCGCTGTACATCCCCATAGCAGCAGTCCAAGTAGGTTGAGCTTGATCATGAATTGCGAGTTTATCAGCAATTTAACAAAGAAATGAGATTCAGACTACCCGTAAAGGCGAGGGGGCAATCTCCTTTCGAGATTCGAAGTTTAAGGTTTAAAGTTCGAGGTTCAAAGTTCAATTTCAGCGTACGATACCTACGGTGCCGTCACCTGCACCAGCACGCACAGGATACCAATGACGAGCGAAAGGGGTGAATACAATTTCGTATCCATTTTCCCAAAGGGCGTATCGCGAAGTTTCTTGAAAAATCCCACCATGCGGAAATCGCCGACAGCGCGGGCGAGGAAAATAAAGGCGACGGCGAACAAGCCGTAATCCGTCAGCAGTTGGGGCATCTCCACAGCGATGAGCTCTCCGCGGATTCCGACCAGGAGTCCAAACGCCAGCAGGCCAGCACCGACAACAAAACAGTGAAACGGTGTCGGACTCAAAAGCGCTTTTCCCTCCAGGGTCCGTGGAACCGTAGAACCGATTCCCCAGTTTCCACCCAGTCCCCAGTAGAAGTGAAGGGCACCGAGTGTAATAAAAATACTAAGTAACAGGATTGGGATGGCTGCCATTTGACCAGGGAAGCTACGTTTCAGCGATTCGGGAAGCAAGGGATAGGATTGATTTCACTGCCCGTGTTGGTGTTCTTCACCAACACGACTCCACTCCTTGAATGTACACCAATCCCATAAATCCTGAATTCACATTTTCCAAATCGAAATATTCAACCGCTCCATAATCCATTACCGGGTGATTGTTGGTGAAGAACACCAACCTTTAGACTTGCACTCAGGTAATCAGGCGGTCAAACAATTTAGCGATTTGATGACTTTTTTATTTCGTTTAGAATGTT
>JAWXBL010000048.1:0-69245 GCA_034440075.1 Cytophagales bacterium | reverse complement strand
AGATTGAAATATGATCGGTTATTCTCTGCGAATAAAGATTGCTTAACGCGTGAAATTTGTTTTACCGTAAAAGGAATATCAGAAACATTTACACTCAGCTCACTTTTCCTTTTCGATGTTCCTTTTTCAAAAATGAAAAGACATGTGTCAACACTTGCCGATGCAAAAACCGAATAATTGAACAGTAGAATCTCATTGATAATTGCATTTTCAAGAATGTATTTGCGCAATGGTTCAGAATGAATATTTTTCAAGAATGTATTGGGTGTAATAAAACCCAAAAATCCACCGTCTTTCAGTAGTTTTAATGACTGCTCCGTAAAAAGTTGGTACGTATCAATTTTGTATTTAGCTGAACGGAATTTAGCCAACGTATAATCAAACACTTCCCTTGTTTCAAGATTTTGCAACATTACATAAGGAGGATTTCCTATTACAACATCAAAGCCGGGATTTAATCCATATTCCGCTCCTGGCTCTTGTGTCTGATTTTTTAATTTTTCAATTAGTTCGTCTGTTTCGTCTGCAAGGTTTTTTACCTTTTTATATTGAATTTTGAATTCTGATTTTACCTCTGGCATTTTAATCTTAAACACTTCTGGAAATTCGCGTTTCCAATTGAACGGTTTAATTTTTTTCTCATCTCCAAAATCAATCTGGCCATCGTAGTAATCGGTATCAACCAAACTGTTCCCACTTTTGATATTGTTGTCCAGTGTTGGCAACACTCTTTCGTTAAAGAGTTTCATTTGGTTGGCAATGCTGGCTTGTGTTTCGCCTTCCATACATTTGAGCAACAAACTCAGCTTGGTTACTTCCACGGCATTCACGTCTATATCAACTCCAAAAATATTGTTAAGCAATATCTTTTTCTTTTCGGATGTGGTCAGGTTTCCTTCCGGTGTCAACGGGCTGTCCTTTTTTCCTTTCGAGGGCTTGCCATTATCCGAATAATAATTTTTGTGATAGTCGAGCAGGTATTGGTACGCGCCAATAAGAAAGCTTCCGCTTCCGCAGGCGGGGTCCACAATTTTGAGTTTACTTATTTCTTTGGGCGTTTTTCCATCTACTAATTTACCTACCGTATTTTTTACGATGTACTCAACAATGTATTGAGGGGTATAATAAACGCCTCCTGCTTTTCGTACTTCCGGTTTTTCTTCAATCCTGGCTTGATGAGAAGGCGTTAACCGGATGACCTTACCAAGAAACTGCTCGTAAGCGCTCCCAAGAATTTCAACGGAAAATACCGAGAACGCATACGGGCTTTCGGGATAATACAGTTCGTTAACAATATTTTTAATAACCTTGTTATCAACTTTTAACGACTCGCTGATTTTATCCTTTTTAAAATCAAAAAGTCCGGAATTGTATTTCTGGTCTGCTTCTTTAAAGAGTTTGAACAGATTCTCGTAATGATCTCCCTTTAACGTGGTTTTCAGATTACCGTAAGGTTCAACCGCCCTGTCTTCGGCAATTCTCAGGAAGATGATCCTGTCAATGGTTTGCTGTACTGCAAAATTGATTTCATCTTCATCAAGTTGCTTGTTGTTCCAACTGATGCTGGTTGCCAAATAGGTGCGCCATGTATCGAGCGAACTAAGAAATTCTTTATCAACGGTGGCCGTTCCTTTTTTATTTGCATTGCCTGCAATGAACTTATCAAAACTGCCTTTCAGCACTTTCTCTTTACTGAACGTTTCCCAAATAAAATCGAACTCGTTCAGGTAGTCTTTAAAAGTCAGGTACTTTATTCTGGCAACTGAAGCTTTGTCGGCCGGGTTCGGTTTTTTTGTGCAATCATAGATAGCAAACTCTTCAAAGTCTGTAATAATACTTATCGGAAGTTTCGCGCTCCATCCGTATCTTCGAATTTGATACGCAGGTAGAATGTCGTCTTTAACTGCTACACTTGGTTTTTTCGCTTCAACGAAGAAGAGTCTTTTTCCCCCAACCAGTCTGAATGAATAATCAGGTGCTTTTGTAGCTGCCCCGACTTTTACCCTGTCTTCGTGAATAACTTCCCGGTATGCCTCGGCATAACCTTGTTCGTTGTCAATGTCCCACCCAAGAGCTTTAAAAAATGGGTCTATAAAGTCTCTGCGAGTCAACGTTTCGTTGTACTCAGACTTTTTATAAGAGTCGATTTGCTCGGCAAACCGCTCTGCTAATTCACCTATTTTATTTTTGGCTTCGTCTTTAGTCATTTTATTTTAAGCACATTATCCAAAAATAAGGAATTAAGTTAGTCTATACTCGTGCGGTGGGGATTTGGCTCTTGCCATAGCCCTGCCTACCGGCAGCAGGCAGGCTTGGTTCGCGGGAGGGATGTGCGGCTATGGCATGTGACAAATGTGCAAGGACAATTTGTCACACTTGTCCTTGTAAAAAAAATGTCGTCTTGTTTTTATTCGTTAGCCGAAATGTTTTACAGCGCATGGTTGCTAACAATCGTGCTGAAGCCGCCCCCAAACAACATTTTGAACGGGAGGGCCAGCAAGGCAAATGTAGCGCCTGTAAGTCCTGCCAATAATCCAAAGACAGCGCCGATCAACCCCGCGGCCAACCCGATAACCAGGGCTGCAACTCCAAACCAAATGGGAAACGTTATCACCAGGATGAGAATGATCAGGATTGTGGAGGATTGACTTCGGGTTTGCATAAGCAACTGTTTCCTGCGGGGCGGCAAAAATCATTCCCTACAAAATTCCAGCTCATTTCGGGTTTTTAAGGCCCACCTCGTGTACGGTGTTGAAAAATGAACAGCGCCGCAGGCAAAAGCGAACACTACGACCGCTTTCTGTAATTGTAAACAGCGAAGCCATTGAGCATAATCCCCATCAGAAACACAATCAGCAGGTGATACCGAATGTCGAAAAGGGTACTCCCTTTCAAGACAACCATGCGCATCACTTCGATGAAATACGATACCGGGTTAAACCAGGTAAAAATCCGCGCCCAGTCCGGCATGCTTTCGATGGAGGTGTACAGTCCGCCCAGCATGATGAAGATCATCATAAAGAAAAAGGAGAGTAACATCGCCTGCTGCTGGGTTTGAACAAACGTTGAGATGAGCAGCCCCATTCCCAATACCACCAGCAAATACACCCCGGCAAATAAATAAATCGTGAGCATGCTCCCCAACGGTACAATCCCGTATGCGAGCCACGATATCACCATGCCGATCGACAGAATGATCAGCCCCAGCACCCAGAACGGGATCAGCTTTCCAAGAATAAACTGATGCTTCCGGATCGGCGTCACGTTGATCTGCTCAATCGTGCCCACCTCTTTTTCTTTTACAATGTTGAGCGCTGAAAGAAACCCGCCAACCATCGTCACCAGGATGACCAGGATGCCTGGAACCATGAACACCTGGTAGTTCATCAACGGGTTAAACCAGTTGATGGCAGCCACTTCCAACTTCGGCTGAACATTGAGCCGCGGAAGTTGAATCCAGTCCAGCCGTACCTCGCGGTTAAAGTCAACAATGATGCTGCGCAAATACGCACCGCCGAGGTTTGCCTTCACCCCGTTGATAGCATTGATGGCAAGAAAAAGGGTGGTCTTCTCTTCCGTCACCAACTGCTTTTCAAAGGAAGCGGGGATCTGAAGCACCAGGTCGGCCTCGTCCTTTTCGACATACTTCAGTGCTTCATCGTAGGAGTGCGTATAGTCAACCAGCCGAAAATAGTTGGTGGAAGTAATCTTGTTTACCAGCTTCTGGGAATAGGCAGATCGGTCCAGATCTACCACACACAGTTTCACGTTCTTCACTTCATAGTCGGCCGCCAGCGGCATAATCAGCAATTGGATCGTCGGCATCATGAAAATCAGCCTCAGGATGGCGGGGTTGCGGAAAATCTGCCGGAATTCTTTCTCCAATAAAATGCGCAGCGTCCTCATTCCAGTCGCGTCTTGAATTTCAGGATACTTACGGTCATAAAGAAGGTCGTCATTCCAACCAGGACAAGGGTCTCCTTCCACACATATTCCAGCGTTAGCCCTTTGATCATGACGTTCTTGACGATGTAATAGAACCACTTGGCGGGAACGAGGTTGGAAATAATCTGTAGCGGCACCGGCATGTTCTCCACCGGGAACATGAACCCGCTGAGCATGATGGTCGGGAGGAACAGGCCCATCAATGAAATGAGCATGGCAACCTGTTGTGATTCGGCAACGGAGGAAATCAGAAGCCCCAACGCCAGAGCGGTGATCGTAAAAAGCAAGCACTCCGCAACCAGCAGGAGCAAGGTACCGCGGATGGGAACGTCGAGTACAAAAACACTCAATAACAGGATGCTCGCAATGTTGAGGGCTGATAACAGAAAATACGGAACCATTTTCGCAATCACCACCCGTATGGGTACGATGGGTGAGACGAGAATCACTTCCATAGTACCCATCTCTTTTTCACGGACAATAGAAATGGAAGTCATCATGGCGCACACCAGCATCAGCACCATGGCCATCACACCGGGTACAAAATTGTACGATTCCTTCAGTTGCGGATTGTAGAGCATCCGCATTTCCGTGTTGATGGTATATGGGACGGTCTGTTCTCCGAGTTGCCGCTGTTGATAGTCCATGATGATGGCCGTTGCATAGTTGGCAAGGGTCTGGGCCACATTCGGATCGGTAGCATCCGCGATCAACTGAATGGTCGCCGTGCGCTCGTGCAGCATGGTGTTTTCCAGACCGGCAGGAAGAACCACCGCCATCTTGATTTTGCCTTCCTGAAATGTTCGTTCCAGTTCGTCGGGGCTTCGGAGGTTTCGTAATATATCGAAATAGCGGCTTGCGCTCAGTTCATGTATGATGGCCCGGCTGGCCCCGTCCTGCGCATTATCCAGTACCACGATGCGCGCATTTTTAACCTCATTGGTCAGTGCAAATCCAAAGATCAGGATTTGTGTTACCGGCATCCCGAACAAAATCCAGACGGTTCGCTTGTCACGCCAGAGGTGAAAAAATTCTTTCTGCACAAAAAAGAGAAACTGCTTCATGCTTCCGTTCGCTTTGCCTTCCGCGCCAGCTTGACAAACACTTCCTCCATATTGGCAACTCCAAACTGTTTCTTCAGCTCCTGCGGAGAATCCAGCGCTTCAATTCGCCCGTCCACCATGATGGACAGCCGGTCGCAGTACTCCGCTTCATCCATGTAGTGGGTAGTTACGAAAACCGTTGTCCCCTCATGCGCTGCCTGGTAAATCATGGTCCAAAACTCCCGGCGCGTTACCGGGTCGACCCCTCCCGTGGGCTCGTCGAGAAAAACTATCTGGGGGCGGTGAAGCATGGCCACGGAAAAAGAAATCTTTTGCTTCCATCCTAGCGGCAGGGATCGGGTCAGTGTTTTGGCCTGATCCTCCAGGTGAAGATGATGTAGCATGAACTCCGTCTTCGACCGGATTTCTTCGTCCGTCAGCCCATAGATGCCGCCATAAAACCGGATGTTCTCAACGATGGTCAAATCTTCATAGAGTGAAAATTTCTGGCTCATGTATCCGATGTTCTTCTTGATTTTCTCGGACTCCGTGAACAGATCAAATCCCGCCACCTGGGCCTGGCCGCTGGTGGGGAAAGAAAGTCCGCACAACATGCGCATCGCTGTTGTCTTGCCGGCACCGTTCGCTCCCAGAAAGCCGAATATCTCGCCGCGGCTTACTGAAAACGTAACGGCATCCACAGCCGTAAAATCTCCAAAACGTTTGGTTAACTCCTGAACCGATATGGCCAATTCTCCCGTCATTGCCGCATGAGTTCCATAAAACAATCCTCAATGGTGGCTTCGATCTGATTCATTTGAAGATGGGAGGCCTCGATGGTGGATACAATGGCCCTCGCTTGCTCCGCATCCCGGATGTCCCCTTTGAAAACAACGTGATGTTCTTGACCGAACGGATAACAGGTTTCCACCTGATCCAGTGCGCGCAGATCCATCATAAGTTTGTACATGTCTGAAGCGCGAACCGACCACAGGGCTTTCTTGAAATTTTTCGTAACCTGCCTCGGGGAATTGATTTCCATGATTCTGCCCTCCTGCATGAGCGCAACACGGTCACACAGTCCGGCTTCGTCCATGTAGGGCGTTGAAACCATAATGGTTATTCCCGCCTGTTGCAACTCACGAAGAAGATACCAGAATTCCTTTCTTGAAACGGCATCCACCCCCGTTGTTGGTTCATCGAGAAACAGGACCGTGGGCCGATGGATGAGTGCACAACTCAGTGCCAACTTCTGTTTCATTCCCCCTGAAAGGGCACCCGCCTTGCGCTTTTCGAAGGGTTCAATTTGCTGGTAAATGCTTTTTACAAGGTCATAATTCTCCTTCAGCGACGTGCTGAAAAGCGTAGCAAAAAAAGATAGGTTCTCTGCTACCGTCAAATCCGGATAGAGCGAAAAACGTCCCGGCATGTAGCCTACCCGCTTCCGTATTTCCTTGTGGTCCCTCACCACATCCAGCCCATCTACCGTCGCCTCGCCTGAATCGGCTAGCATCAGTGTGGTGAGAATCCGAAACAAGGTGGTCTTGCCGGCACCGTCCGGTCCGATCAAACCAAAAAGTTCGCCGCGGGCTACATCCACCGAAATGGATTTGAGCGCTTCAACCTTTACCTTCCCCAGGGCAAACGACTTGTTTACATCGGCGACGTGAATGGAGGGATTCATACGCACTACCGTCCCTGATTTTCCGGGACTGTTGCACGGAAGAGCACATCCCCGTACATCCCAATCTTCAAAAAGCCGTCGTTCTTCACCCTCACTTTAATAGCATACACCAGGTTAGCGCGCTCATCCTTGGTTTGAATTGTCTTGGGGGTAAACTCCGCTTTGTCAGAAACCCATTCCAGCACGCCGTCGTATTTCTTCGATGCCTCCTTGGTGTCATCGACAAACACGCTGACCATTTGACCCAGTTTTGCAGCTGATAGCTGATCCCCGGATACATACGCACGAAGTATGACGGAGGAAAGGTCGGCCACTTTGTACAGCGCCTTCCCCACACCGGTCACCTCCGACGTTTCGGCGTACATCACCAACACCGTGCCGTTCACCGGATTCACGATAATCGATTTCTTTATCTGGTCTTCCAGTTGTTCGATCTGCGCTTTGAGCGGAAGCGTCTCGCTTTGCAGCGATTGAGAGGTTATCGCCAACGATTTTTGCAAGGATGAATACTGTTTCTCGAGAAGCTCCGTCTGGGCAACCAAATCATCCCATTGCTTTTTGGTAGCGGCATCGTCTTTCAACAGCCGCTCGACCCGTGCCTTTTCATGATTGGTAGTTTCGATTTGCTTCCGGATGGTGGCCAACTGGCTCGCCGCGTCCGGTTGCCTTGACAAAAGGGCCCGCACGGAATACACCAATTGCTTTTTGCGGAGGTGGAGCTGGGTCGTATCAACACAACCTACCACTTCGCCGGCTTTTACCTCTTGCCCCTCTTGCAGGTTCAGGTATAGAATCCTGCCGCTTCCTTCCGCGGAAATAATGGTCTCATCGGCTTCGAAATTTCCTGACGCATCATAGTTGCTCGACTGTGGGCTGCAGGCTGCAAGTGCCAGCACCAGCAATACATATCCGATTCGTTGAAGGCGCATAGCGATTGTTTTTTACGGGTTCCCTGAAATCGTTTTGTAATTGTATCTGGCAAGCATAAGCTGTATTTCGTGTTGGATCAGGCTTTGTCGTGCCGTTTCCTCCGCGTTGATTTCCCGAAGCAGATCGCTCGTGGAAATCACGCCATTTTCGTGCTGAGACTGGGCAGTCGTTTTGATCCGGGCACGCAAGGCAATGATCTCGCTGTCTACGCGGATAAGTTGCTTTAGCTTCTCCACTTCCTGCCCTTGTTGTCGCAGCGACAGGTTCGTGTTGAACAGAAAGGCTTCTTTCTGTGTCTTCACCATAAGTGTATTCACATCGAGCAGCTGCCGGTCACGTCGTGAGTTGTACATCCCGCCCAACGGCCAGCTGAATCGAACGCCACCGATGTAGTACGTCTCAAACTCATTCTTCAGGAAATTAAAAGCCGGTCGGCCGTAGCCGCCTTGCACAAACAGTCCCAGGCGTGGCGCGTTGCGCGTGTTGCTTGCCTTGTATTGCGCGCCCAGAAGTTCTGTCTGGAATTGATACAGGGTAAGCTCCGGTCGCTTGATTTCCAGGAAGGTGTCATTGATCGATTCGACAGGTGCCTCCAGCACCGTCTGGTCGCCCAATTGCTGGTTGATGAAATAGCCCAGCATGTCGAGGTACGTGCGTTTGCCTGCCCGTATTTCAATGATCCGTTGATCCGCCCGCAGCATCTCCGCCTGCAGGATATCCACGTTGCTTCGGAAGGCTGTTCCGTTTCGCACGGCAGACTCTGTTTTCGAAAGGGACAGCAGCAAATCCGCCTTGAGGAGGTTCACCTGGATCAACTGGGCATCCATCAGCAGTGCACCGAAGAAAATCTGATTGATTCGGTCTTTGATCTTGTAGAGTTCTACCTCCACCTTCTGTTGTTCGACCAGCGTTCCCGAAGTCTGAACTGCGTTTTGGTTTTTGATCGTCCCGCCGTCGTAAATCGATTGATTCAACTCCGCGTACACCTTGTATTGATCCTTGGCAAGTGGCTCCACCAGCTGGGTGCCCCCCGGCAACCGGGTTACATCCGATTGATAGGTGGCCTGCGCAAACACTGCAACCTGCGGCAGGTTTCCTGACTGCGCATTGGCAATCGTAAATTCCAGGCTACGGGCCAACAGATCCTTTTGCTGAATCAGTGGGTAGTTCCGGACGGCCCGTTCGTGGCATTGCTCGAGGGTTAGCGCTACCTGTGTCTGGGCGGCGACAAGGGTCTCCGCAAGAAACAAAGCGATGATGGCAACCGTTCGCAGAAAGGATGAAGGCATAGCGTTAGGGCTTAAGTGCGTTCATGATAAATTCAGGTAGTTCCTTTTTCCGTACTTCAATCATCTGGTCAAAACCCAAATCGCCAAATTGGTGCATGGCCTTGATCATGGGCCGCGCGATAAAAGGATAAATCGCCATCGACATGATGTTGATCAAGAGCTGACCGCCCTCGATTTCCCGAATGTTTCCTTTGCGCACCTCCTCACTTACCTGGGCGCGGAACGTGTTGATTAGTCCGCTGTGCGTTCCCGACTGCTGGGCATGAGCGATGAGCCGATCCGGATTACGGGATAACTCCTGCATGACAAACATGGGTAAATCGGGATGCTGGCGGATGAGGGTGATATCATGAACCACCAATTCTTCGATCTTCTCTCGCAATGATTTTTCAGAGGTGATGATCCGGCTCAACCCCGAAAAGAACTCCCGGAACCTGCCTGTAAATACCAGCTCAAACAATCGGGCTTTGCTTCTGAAATAATAATGCAGCAACGCCCTGTTGATTCCAGCCTCCTTGGCGATATCTTCCATCCGGGCTGCCGCAAATCCTCTTTTGGTAAAGATCTTGTCGGCCGCCTTCAAAATGGCGTTTTCAGTCTGATTATCAAGTTTTTTCTTAGCCAATTGATTTAACTAAAATGTTAAACTAATGTGCTAAATAGGCATAAATTTCCTAGCCTGTCAAGAAGTTTCTTAGAATTTTAGATCCTTTAAAAGATCAGAAGGGGTATTCTACCTTTTCAATCATCCGATCGGCAACCCGGCGTCGGGCCTCTTTCAGGTTGAATGGCTCAATCTTAGTAAACCGCTTCAATCCGAGGAGCATGAGGCGCAAGTCGTCGCCTTCGGCAAACGAAGTGATGGCCTGACGTCCGGCATTCGCTGCCTTCTCCACGGCAGTGTGTAAATAAATCAGGGCCATGTCCTTTTCGGCGGCACAGGCTTTCTCGCCGCGTAAACCAATCAGTTTCTCCACGCGAAGGAGAACCGATTCCGCCACGTACCCTTCGATAAGCATGTCAGCCAGGTTCATCAGTATTTCCTGCTCGTCTGACAACTTCATCATGAACTTTTGAACGGCTGCACCGGAAACCATCAGACCGGCTTTTTTCAAATTCGCCAATGCTTTCTTTTCCTTGGCGAATATGCCCGAGTCATCCCCTGCCCCAAAATCCGGAATGGCTACCAGTTCTTTCTGCACGGCCATCGTCGGGGTCATCAGATCAATCGACCCCTTCATCGCGCGCTTCATCAGCATATCGATGGTAAGGAGTCGATTGATCTCGTTGGTGCCCTCGAAAATCCGGTTGATCCGGGCATCGCGATAGGCACGGTCCATAGGACCTTCTGCTGAAAATCCCATACCTCCGTAAATTTGCACACCTTCATCCACCGCAAAGTCCAGGACTTCTGATCCATGCACTTTCAGAATGGCGCACTCGATGGCAAACTCCTCCAGCGACTTAAGCCGCGCTTTGCTGGAATCCATGCCGCCGGCAATCAATGCATGGTAGGCATCTTCGATATTCTGCGAGGCACGGTAATGCGCTGACTCGCTGGCGAAAATCTTGGTGGCTGTTTCAGCAAGCTTGTGCTTGATGGCACCAAAGGTCGCGATCGCCGTCCCAAACTGCTTCCTCTCTGTCGCATACTTGGTGGCCGCCGACACCGCCATTTTGCTACCCCCGATTGCTGCGATCCCCAACTTGATACGACCAATGTTGAGAATGTTCACGGCAATCTTGAACCCATTCTCCCGCTCACTCAGCAAATTTTCAGCGGGCACCTTGCAGTCGTTGAAGAAGATTTGTCGCGTGGAAGAACCCTTAATCCCCATCTTCTTCTCCTCTTCGTTCATGGTGATCCCTCCAAAGGTCTTTTCAACAATGAATGCAGAGAGGTTCTTGTCGTTCTCGATTTTAGCAAAGACCACGAAGATGTCTGCAAATCCCCCGTTGGTTATCCACATCTTCTGTCCGGTGATCGTGTAGTGCTTGCCGTCTTTGCTCGGTACCGCTTTTGTCTTGCCGGAATTTGCATCTGATCCGGAGTCCGGCTCCGTAAGGCAGTAGGCGGCCTTCCATTCACCGGTTGCCAGTTTCGGAATATACTTTTTCTTCTGTGCGTCGCTTCCATAATAGAGGATAGGCAACGTCCCAATTCCGGTATGTGCCGAAATCGCCACGGCAACCGAATGACCGGCTCCGATCACCTCCGCCACGAGCATGCTCGTGTTGAAATCCATCCCAAAGCCGCCCAGATCCTGGGGCACAGACGTTCCCAGCAACCCCAGCTCGCCTGCCTTGTCCATGATGGATGGCATCAGCTTGGGGTCCTTCATGGAGTCAATATCATCCAGCCGAGGCAACACTTCCTTGTCCAAAAAATCCCTGCATTGCTGCTTTATCATTTTCTGCTCTTCATTGAATTCTTCGGGAATGAAGATTTCACTGGCGCTTGTTTCGCGAATCAGGAATTCGCCGCCGCGTATTGCTTTTTTAGCTTCCGTTGCTGTTGCCATATGACTCTAGTATTTCGTTGATAGTTATAAGTTGATCGTTATCCGATCGTTTTTAAAAATAGTTTATGAGGCCGTTTATTACATCTGGTAACTTGTTCAATTGTCGTTTGTAATTCATCGACTGATATATAATCTAATTGAGCAATTCGTAAATCCCCGCGACACCTTGCCCTCCTCCCACACAAGCCGTCACCATTCCATACTTTTTCTTTTGCCTTCTCAATTCATTAAACAACTGAACGGACAGTCGGGCACCCGACGAACCCAGCGGGTGACCCACAGCAATGGCGCCGCCGTTTGGATTCAGTTTTTCCCGGTTGATTCCCAATTCTTTTATGACGGCCAGCGATTGCGCGGCGAACGCCTCATTGAGTTCGATAATATCAATGTCATCCAGCTTCTTCCCGGCTATTTTCAGTGCTTTTGGAATCGCCGCCACGGGCCCAATTCCCATGATGCGAGGATCCACTCCTGCTGTCGCATAACTTAGCATGCGCGCAATCGGCTTGAGGTTCAGCTGCTTCACCATGCGTTCACTCATCACGGTTACAAAGGCAGCGCCGTCAGAAGTCTGCGACGAGTTCCCGGCGGTAACACTTCCACCTACGGCGAACACCGGCCTCAATTTCGAAAGGCCTTCTACCGTCGTGTCTTCGCGGATCCCTTCGTCCCTATCAACAATGAATTCACGGGTTTTCTTTTTCATATTCTCATCCACGTACACCTCTCTCACGGTGATGGGAACCACCTCATCCTTGAACTTGCCATCCTTCCATGCTTTGGCCGCTTTCATGTGCGACTCATACGAAAACTGATCCTGGTCTTCGCGTGAGATTTTGTATTGCTTTGAAACTTCTTCTGCGGTAAGACCCATGCTCGTGTAGTAGGTAGGGTGGTCTTTGGCAATGGCATAGTTGAGCGCCGTCTTGAATCCCATCACGGGCACCAGCGACATCGACTCTGTGCCGCCGGCGATTATCACGTCTGCCTGCCCGGCGTGAATGCGTGTGCTTGCCATGGCGATGGCTTCTACTCCAGATCCGCAATAGCGGTTGATCACCAACCCGGGCACGTCAATACCCAGTGACAAGAGGGCGATAATTCTGCCCATCTGCATCCCTTGTTCCGCCTCCGGCACAGCATTGCCGACGATCAGGTCATCCACCATCTTGTTATCAAGGCCTGGAATGGTTTTGACCATGTGTTTGATAACGTCTGAAGCCAGGTCGTCTGGACGGGTGAATCGAAATCCGCCCTTCTTTGCTTTGCCCACGCCTGTGCGGAACCCTGCTACGATGTATGCATCCATAATTTTTTGTGTTCTAGTTTCTCAACGGTTTTCCTCCAGTCAAAATCGCCTGTATCCGCTCCAGCGTTTTGCGTTCTCCGGTCAGCGACAAGAATGCTTCGCGTTCCAGATCCAGCAAATACTGCTCGCTTACTTCCTGGGGCGAAGTGAGATCGCCTCCGCACATGACGTGCGCTACCCATTTGGCAACCTTTGCATCGTGCTCGGATATGTACTTACCCATGATCATCCCCTGCAATCCGGCCAGGAACAAGGCTTGTCCCGTTCGACCCTGTACTTTGATATTCGTTGCCTGCTGCGGCATGGTGTACCCTGCCGCCGCCATTTCCAGGACTGCGTCTTTTGCATCCACCAACTGCCGGTCGCGGTTCATCGAAACGCGGTCCAGCTTTTTCAAAAATCCAAATTCGCGTGCTTCTTCCGCCGACGTCGCCACTTTCGCGGTAGCAATATTCATGAACGCGTTCTGAAGCGCATTGAGCTCCACATCCCCTTCCTCCATCGCATCACTAACACGTTTGGCAAACTCTTTGGTTCCGCCGCCGCCGGGAATCAATCCAACGCCCACTTCCACAAGGCCGATATATGTTTCTGCCGCTGCCTGCGCAATGTCGGCATGCATGGTCATTTCACAGCCCCCGCCCAGTGTGCGACCCTGCGGGCACACAACGACAGGAACCGATGAATAGCGGATCCGCATGACCGAACGCTGAAACGCCTTGATCATGAAATCAATCTCATCGTAATCCTGTTCAATGGCATACATGAATACGAGGCCAAGATTCGCCCCGAGCGAGAAGTCCGGACCTTGATGGCCGATGACTAATCCACGGTAATCCTTTTCCGCTAAATCAATGGCTTTGTTCATGCCTTCGATGACGGCGCTGCCCAATGTATAACTCTTGCTGTGCCACGCAAAATTGATGACGCCGTCGCCGAGGTCATAAATTCTCGAATCGGCGTTCTTCCAGATAATATTTTCCTTTTTGTTTTCCAGGATGATAAAACTTTCACGCCCCGGAATGGACTGATAGCCCTTCGTGCGGCTGTCGTAATATTTCTTCTGTCCGTCTTCGCTCTTGTAGAAGGACTTGTTTCCGGATGCCAGCATGTCGTACACCCACGCAGCCGGTTTGTAACCCGCCGCTTCCATCAGGGGAATGCTCTTCTCTACACCCACAGCATCCCAGGTTTCAAACGGGCCCAGGTCCCATCCAAACCCTCCGCACACTGCATCATCTATTCGGAAAAGTTCGTCGCTGATTTCAGGAATCCTGTTTGTAACATATTGAAACAACCCAAAGAATGCATCCCGATAGAAATCTCCCGCCTTGTCTTTTCCCGCCAAAAGGATTTTGATGCGATCCTTTAGATTATCAACACCTTTGGTCGTTTCGAGCGTGGCAAATTTTACTTTCGTCTTCGGCTTGTATTCAAGTGATTCCAGATCGAGTGTGAGAATTTCTGTCTCTCCTTTTGCGTTCTTGGTCTTCTTGTAGAATCCCTGCTTGGTTTTATCGCCCAGCCATTTGTTCTTCTCGAGTTGCGTCACAACATCGGGAAGCTTAAACATCTCGCGGCCTTCGTCGTTCACCAGTCCTGCATAGAGGTTATTTGAAACTTTAATGAGGGTGTCCAGCCCCACCACATCGGAAGTTCGGAAGGTGGCTGACTTCGGCCGCCCGATTATCGAGCCTGTCAGCTTGTCAATCTCGTCGACGTTCAAATCGAACTTGCGCATCGAGTCAATCACCTTCAGGAGTCCATAGATGCCCACGCGGTTTCCGATAAAGGCCGGAGTGTCTTTGCAGAGAACGGTGGTCTTCCCCAGAAATAAATCGCCGTAGTGCATGAGGAATTTCGTCACGTCGGGATCCGTCTTCGCCGTGGGAATAATTTCCAGCAGCCGGAGGTAGCGTGGCGGATTGAAAAAATGAGTCCCGGCAAAGTGTTTTTGGAAATCTTCCGACCTTCCTTCTGCCATCAGGTGAATGGGAATGCCGGACGTATTGGACGTAATCAGCGTACCCGGCGTCCGGTATTTTTCTACTTGCTCATATACTTTTTTCTTGATCTCCAGGTTTTCTACAACTACCTCAATCGTCCAGTCACAGGATTTTATTTTGGACATGTCATCGGTGAAGTTGCCAAGCTTGACCCGAGAGGCAAACCGTTTGCTGAATAGGGGAGCCGGATTCGCCTTGAGCGTGGCATCGTAGGAACTTTGCACGATGCGGTTCTTCACCCGGGGATCATCGAGGGCAAGCCCTTTTTTCTTTTCATCTTCCGTAAGTTCCCTCGGCGTGATATCCAGCAGCAATACATCGCAGCCAATGTTGGCGAAATGACAAGCAATGCGTGAGCCCATGATCCCTGATCCCAGGATGGCAACTCTGCGTATAGTGCGATTCATCGGTTAAGGTGTTGTGTAAACGTTAAACTTAGTCAGTTACTTTTTTATAAATATCATTTTTCTCAATCATCCGGTTGATCCCGAGTACGACTTCAAAGAAAACGTCCAGCTTTTTTGAGGGAATGACTTCACGGACCGCTTCGTTGAACCGAAGAACTGTATCGCGTGCCCGCTCCCGCCGCTTCTTTCCCTCGCGGGTCAGCTGGATGCGCACCGATCGTTTGTCCATCAAATCGGCCTTGCGAACAATCAGACCCTTTTCTTCCATGGATTTTAACAGGCGGGTAAGGCTTCGGGCTTCCAACCCCATCAAGGGGCCAATTTTGGTAGCCGGCGTTCCGTCCTCAGAATGAATATTGAGCAAGGCAAAACCCATCGACATCGTTCCCCCGTATTTCAGGGCCTGCTGATTGTACATCCTGGCGATCCCATGCCAGGCCGCCTTGATGTGGTGATCGATCGTTTCCTCTCGTTTCATCGATCCTAAAAGTATAGAAATTTAGTATGCATGCCGAGTAAATGGATGCAATTTTTTTTACCCCCCTGACAGCCCCTTGTCAGCGGACAGATTTAAATTCGTAACAACCAATGGCACAAAAAAGGAGGAAACCAGATACCCGGACCGTTGATGACATCATTTTCGAGCTGCCCCGGCCTGAGCAGGCTATGATGAAAAAGCTACGTGACCTCATCCAGGATTGCATTCCCAAAGCCACCGAACAAATCCGTGGGCTTCTTTTTGAGGCTGGAATGTTGGATGAAAGTTTTAAGAAAAAGAAATAGGCGTTCGGCCGCAATCCCTACTCATTTCGCAATGAATTCACCGGGTTGGCGCGTGCCGCGCGGAATGCCTGGGTCGAAACGATCACAGTTGCAAAGACAAGCGCCACCACGCCCGTCAAGGGAAATACCCACCAGGGAATGGCAATCCTGTATGGATAGCGCTCCAGAAAATCATTCAGCAGCCACCATGCCAGCGGTGACGCCAGCGCAAACGCTGCCAGCACCAGTTTCGAAAAATCCATCGACATCAGGGTCACCAGACTCGACACGGAGGCACCCATCACTTTCCGGATGCCGATTTCCTTCGTGCGCTGCTCTGCCATAAATGCAGCAAGTCCAAAAAGGCCAAGGCCAGTTATCAGAATGGCGAGCGAAGCAAACAAACTGGCCAGTCGGCTCGTCATATTTATCGTTGTAAATTTCTTTGCAAACTCAACATCAGCAAAAGAGTACTCGAAATGATAGGCTGGGTTGTATTTGTTGAAAATCTCTACCACTTTCCTGATTGAAGCCGGTAGATCATTTGTTTTTTCCAGCCTGATGCTCACGGCACTGGACCATTCAGGCTGAAATACAACAAACATCGGTTTCACCGGCTGATACGGGGACCCCATCAAGACATTGTCCACAATGCCGATGAGATTCCGCTTGCTGCCCCACAAATCCAGTTGGGCGCCGAGGGGATCTTTAAGTCCCATCACGTCCAGGGCCGCTTTGTTGATAATAATGGCTGACGTGTCGCTTTTGAAGTCTTCGGAAAAGTCTCTTCCCTGCAGAATTTTGATTCCCATCGTCTGCGTGTAATCGTACTCGGTGGCGATCGTTGAGAAGATCACCTTTTGGTCTTCGGGTTTTCCGGGCCAACCCAGAAAGTTGTTGGACCAGATCTCAGTAATGGGACTGTTTGATTTGCACACCGATTTCACAACACCCGTGCTGAGCAGCTCTTGCTTTATGGTTCGGTAATTCCTGCCCACCTCAGCGGTATAGTCTATGGTGATCAAGTTCTCCTGATTGTATCCAAGGTCTCTTCCCTTTACATGTTTGATCTGCCAGTAGATTACCAGCGTGCCGATAATCAAAAGGATGGAAAAACCGAACTGAAGCGTGACCAGGATCTTGCGCGGTGTGGTGGCGCCTCTTCCCACGCGCACCTTGCCCTTCAGCACCTGCACCGGTTGAAACGAAGACAGGTAAAGGGCCGGGTAGCTCCCGGAAACAATTCCCGTAAAGGAGACGAGCACTGCCGCAAATATCCAAAACCGGGGTGCCTGATAATCAATAAACAATTGTTTCTGCACCAGCTCATTGTAGAACGGCAATACCAGATGGGCAATGAGCATGGCGATAACAAAGGCCATGCAGGCCAGGAAAATCGATTCACCCATAAACTGGAATACCAGCTCATGGCGCCGTGATCCAACGCTTTTGCGAATGCCTACCTCCCGGGCCCGCCGCTCCGATCGCGCTGTCGCCAGGTTCATGAAATTGATGCACGCGATGACCAAAATAAATAACGCGATGATGGTAAACATGTTCACATAATCTACCATGCCGCCGGCCTCTTTTCCGTTTTCAAAATTGGAGTGAAGCCTCCACCGCAAAAGCGGATGGAGATAAAACTCGCGCTTAATATCCGTCTCTCCTTTTCTCGTCAGCAGGTCCTCGATTGCACTTTCAACAACCTCTTCTTTTGACGGGTCGTTCAGTTCCACATAAACCTGAAACGAATAGTTTCCCCAATTCGCAATCGACTCCTTCACCCAGTCCTCGGTTTTTCTTTTATGTTCCCACGTCATCAGGCAGTCGAACTGTAAGGAGGAGTTCTTGGGAATATCGCGAAGGACCCCGGTGACTTTCAGTTCATGAGCATCATCCACACGGACCGTCTGATTAAGAGGATCCTCGTCGCCGAAAAGAATTTTAGCCATGGACTCGCTGATCACAATCGAGTTTGGGTCATCCAGCACGAGGGAAGCGTCCCCCTTGATGAGTGGAAATTGAAACATCTCCAGAAACTCCTCGCTGACAAAATACGTCCGCTTGTTCACCCGGTTGTCGCCAACGCCGAATAACCGCTCGCCGCCCCAATCCGAAATGGCGGTATTCAAAATGTTGCTGTCTTCGGTTTTCAGTGCTTCGTAGGTTGGCTGTGGCACCGATGTCCAGGAATTTATTTTCCCGTCAAACTTCGCATTGATCCACACCTGATACAGCCGATTGGCTTTAGGCTGAAAGGTGTTAAATGACAGTTCGTCGAAAACCCAAAGCATGATGAGCAGGCTGCAGGCGATGCCGATTGAAAGCCCGGCGATATTTATAAAAGAATAGGTTCCGTTTTTGCGGAGGTTCCTCAACGTAATAAGAACGAAATTTCTAAACATCGTACGTGGGTCGTAATGGAATACTTGACTTCCTGCAAAAGGTTAGCCTTATCGTAAATTAATTCGTTGCCAAGCCAGAGGCCGGTTCCGAAGCCTAAAGACGAGCCGTAGATTGGAATAGTTGTATGAAGCCACGAAAAGTTTCAGGATACTGACATGAATCGGCCGAAAGACGTCTTGAGGGGCAGGAAATATTGGTCGGGATTGCCGACTTATCTCCGCATTAAGGCCGCGGCCTGTCCGATCCAGTTGTCACGCCCGATCCGGCCAGGGAAAAACTTTATGGCGTTGGTAACCTGGTCGATGTCTTCAGGACTTAGTTTGCTGATTTGCTGAAAAGAAAAAATCCCTATCTCGTTAAGTTTGCGTTGTATCACCGGGCCGATGCCGCTGATTTGTGTCAGGTCTTCCCGCACCTGATCCGTTGAAGGGGTAAACCGGGAGAGCACAATGTCGCGCTTCTCTTTTTCAGGTTTCTTTTCTGCTACGGGCTTTTCGGTTTCCTTCTTTTCGCTAACTGCCGGGGCCGATTGGGGCGAGGGTGTACTCGGTCGGCTTTCCAGTTGCTGGATGGTGTCTCTCAGTTCATCGTTTTCACGCTTGAGATTTTCATACCGACGCTGGACAAGTGTCGACTCCTCTTGCGCCGCGGCGGTTGATCGTTGTTCCTCCAGCATGCGGTTTTCCAGGGCCTGTGTTTTGGCTTTCGTGGATCCTGCATCCTGCTGCCATTCCGTTACCATCTTGCGGCTTGCCTGATTTTCCTTTTCCAGCAGATGTACTTGCTCCTGGGTAGACTCCATATCGCCGACCATCCGCAAGGCCTGCTGCCGGATCGATGTAATCGCCTGCTCGCGAAGAAACCAGGAAAGGGCGAACCCGATGAGAAAAGCGATAAGCACCATTACAAGAATCTCTGCAATGGCAATGATCTTGTCGCCTACAAACTTATCGCCTTCGTAGGTGCACAATCCGCGCACATCGCATAGGTACCACCTTGCAAAAAGGTAGGTTAAGACCAAAAAAACCGCGATCAACGCGTAAATCCGTCGCATAGTTGATCATGAAGATAGCAATTTAACCTGTTAGGGGCCAAAAAAGAGCTTCCGGCAACCCCCGGCGCACTCCCTGCGTCTATAGGTTTACTTGCTCCTTCAACCCGCGAACATCATGTTGAGAAACTACTTCACCATAGCCTTTCGGAATCTGAACAAGCATCGGTTCTATACACTGATAAACATCCTCGGCCTGGCAGTGGGGGTTGCTTCCTGCCTCATCATTGTTCTTTTCATTCATGAGGAGTTGAATTACGATGCGTACAACACCAAGGCACACCGGATTTTCCGCCTCCACAATGAAATCCGCTTTGGCGGAAATCATATGAACCTTGCTACAAGCTCTCCTCCCACAGCCTATGCCCTTCAACAGGATTACCCCGAGGTCGAGTCCACGCTTCGGTTTCGTGGATACGGTTCCTACCTGGTAAAATCCGCGGATGGTGCCGACAACATCAAAGAACAAAATGTGATCTGGACTGACAGTACGTTCTTCAAAATGTTTTCAGTAAAAGTGCTGGAGGGGGATCCTAATACCGCCCTGAAACATCCGGCGAGTGTGGCCATCAGCAAACGTACCGCAGAGAAATATTTTCCAAATGAAAGTGCGCTTGGTAAATCCCTGATACTTGACAACAAGTACAACGCGAAGGTCACGGCAGTTTATGAGAATATTCCCGCTGCATCCCATTTTCATTTCGACATTCTCATTTCCATGCTTGGCGATTGGCCGGTGGCCAAGGAGGCGCGGTCTCCCATGTTTCTGAGCAACAACTTTCAGACATACCTACTGCTCCGGGAAGGGACCGATCCAAAAGCCCTGGAAGCCAAGCTCCCCGATTTCCTCAAGAAATATATGGGTCCACAGATTGCACAGGTATTTGGGCCCGATTTTACCATGGAGAAATTCAAGGCCTCTGGAAATCTCTTCGAGCCTACGCTAATGCCTCTTACCGACATCCACCTCTATTCAAACCAAATTGCTGAACTGGAACCCAACGGAAATATTACCTACATCTATCTGCTTGGCGCCATCGCCTCGCTGATCCTTGCTATCGCTTGCATCAATTTCATGAACCTCAGTACCGCACGGTCTGCAAACCGTGCCAAAGAAGTCGGGGTGCGAAAAGTCATGGGCTCGCTACGATCGCATCTCGTGCGCCAGTTCCTGATGGAATCCATACTGGTCACCGTGGTTGCTTTTGTGTTTGCCGTCGCGTTGACGTACCTGCTGCTGCCCACGTTCAACCAGCTTGCATCCAAAAATCTTCAACTGCCCTTTACAAATCCCATATTCTACGCCGCTCTTTTCGGGGCTGCACTGATCGTTGGGCTGCTCGCGGGCGCTTACCCTTCCTTTTTCCTTTCGGCATTTCAACCGATTCATGTGTTGAAAGGACAGCTGGCCATCGGCATGAAAAGCGGATTCATCCGAAGTGCATTGGTGGTCTTTCAGTTTGTAATCTCCATTGTGCTGATTGTCGGCGCCCTGTCCGTCAACCGTCAGTTGGCCTATATCCAGAACAAGAAACTGGGTTTTGAAAAAGACCAGGTCATCATCGTGCACGACGCGTATGCCCTCCGTCCAAACAATGTTCGTCCGTTCAAGAATGAAGTACTGAAGAATTCCTCGATTCTTTCCGGAACCATTTCCGGATTCTTACCGGTGGAGTCAGGCTATCGGAACGATAATCCATTCTGGAAAGAGGGCGCTCAGCCGACGACTGAGAATATGGTGAGCATGCAGAACTGGTCCGTGGATCATGACTACCTCTCTACCTTTGGCATGAAAATAAAAATGGGTCGGGGCTTCTCTGCTGAGTTTCCCTCCGACTCTTCCGCTGTCGTCTTGAACGAGGAGTCCCTGAAATATTTTAATCTGGGCGATGATCCTGTAGGTAAACAGATAAGTACGTTCGACGGTGACCCTCGTCCCGACGGAACCCCGGATCTGGAGACCACCCGCTCCTGGACGGTGATCGGCATTGTAGAAAACTTTCACTTCTCCAGTCTCAAAGAGGGCGTCACCTCGCTGGGGATGTTCCTCAACAAATCGGATGGATTCGTAAGCTTCCGTTTCAAAGTCGGGGACTCACGCCAGGTTATTGATCAAATTGATAAAACCTGGAAACAGCTTGCTCCCGGACAGCCCCTGCAATATTCATTTCTCGATGAAGACTTTGGAAGAATGTACGCGGCCGAGAAGCGGCTGGGAAAAATATTCTTTGTGTTTGCGGTACTCGCCATCATCATTGCGTGCCTTGGTCTCTTTGCACTCACGTCATTCACCGCTGAGCAGCGGAAAAAAGAAATCGGAATTCGCAAAGTGATGGGGGCGTCCGTGGGCAGCATTGTTTTTTTGCTTTCGAAAGAATTTGGAAAACTCATCCTCGTTGCCTTCTTCCTTGCAGCTCCGCTGGCATGGTACGGCATCACCTGGTGGCTGCAGTCATACACCTACCGGACAGAAATTGGAATAAGTATTTATGTGATTGCCGGGTTTGCAGCCCTGGTCATCGCATGGTTTACCATGGGATACCAATCGTTCCGAGCGGCGGCGGCTGATCCCGTTCGTTCCCTACGGAGTGAATAAGATTACTTATACCGTTTCCCTTTCTTCACTACAATTTTCACATCCTGCAGCAACGCCATGTGCCGCAACACGTCGCCCTTGACGGCGATGATGTCGGCATACTTGCCTTCGGTGACAGTTCCAAAGTCCTTATCAACGCCCATCGCGACCGATGGCCAGTACGTCGCCGCCCGGATAGTGTACATCGGATCCAGTCCGAATTTGTTAACCCAGACATCCAATTCGTTCCAGGTGCTTTGGCTGTGGAACTTCATCGGGATGCCGCTGTCGGTACCCACCAGCAGCACCACGCCGGCATCTTTCAACTGCTTTACTTTTCGCTCCAGCGTAGGCTTGCGAATGGGATTGAGTTGGAAATAGCTTAGCTGACCAGGTTTGGCAATCGATTTTTTGATATCCGCGATGATCGAGTCTGGCAACCCGAGCTGCCACGAGGGATTGTCAAGGGCTTCCGGGTTATCCCGCGTGTACTCGAAATTATACAGGCCTTCGACGGTGGGTGTCCAGAACAGCGGGCCCAGACTCATTTGCGCGGTGCGCTCCTTGATCATAGCCATGATGTCTTCCGGATATTCTGGTGCGGCGGCGAGACCCGTATGTTCGAAGCAATCGACACCGGCTTTCAACCCCCGGCGTATTTCTTCCGGCCGGTGCGAATGACCGACTACCTTCAGCTTGTTCTTGTGTGCTTCGTCGACAACAGCCATCACTTCTTCCATGGTCATCTGATCCTGATCAATGAGCTTGATGCAGTTCACTCCCGCCTTCGCCAGCTGCTGAACTTTTGCACGGGCGTCGGCCGCGCCTTTCACGCCCCAGCGAAAAGCCTCCGTTCCAGGATATGGTTCGTGCTGGATAAACGGCCCTGACATGTACATCGTAGGTCCGGGGATCTCGCCCTTGTTGATCCGGTCGCGCACCGAAATGCTTGCCTCCAACGGGCCTCCCAGGTCGCGCGCGCTAGTGATGCCGGCCATGAGGAGTTGATGTGCCGATGCCGGCATGATTACATCTTTTGACGATTTCAGGTATTTCTTATCCCAGTGCGTATAGTCGCTGTGCCCGTTGATGTACAGGTGCACGTGCATGTCCCACAACCCCGGCAATACACTCATGCCTTCCGTGGAAATGATCTCGGCGCCTTTTGGAATCTCCATCTGCCCTACCTGCCCGATGGACTTGATGCGTTCATTTTCAATAATAATTACGCTGTTCGGAAGGGGCTTTCCTCCAAAACCGTCGATGAGGGTGCCTCCAACGAGCGCCTTGAGTTGGGCGGATCCGGGAAGGGACACAAGGGTCAGGAAAAGAAACGTAAGAAACTTCATGGTCGTGGGATTTACCATGAAAAGTAGAAATTATTAACCGAATTCTATTTCAGTTGATGGCTTTTTCAAGAAAGTCACCGCGCAGCGTACGATACCGCTTCCGTGCTTCCGCCGCAAAGACGCTGCCCGGGAACTTGTCGAGGAAATCGCGGTACAGTTCCATGGCCTTGTCCTTGTCGTGAAGGTAGTTTTCATAGATGTCCGCCTGTGTGAAATAGGCATCATCGGCGAGCACATCGTTGCGATATTCTGTCACTATTTTATCTAGCAAGGCTATGGCTGTTTCAAATTCTCCACGCTTCATGCGAAGGGATGCTTCCAGCCAATAGACATCGTCTATGATGGTTGATGCAAGTGCCCATTTGCTTTCAACCATAACCGAATCATCCATGACTCCAGCTGGCTTCTTTTTTTCCTTATACCACTTTTCAAGTGCTTTCAACTCTTCCTCATCAGTGATCTTCTGGCCCATTGCAGGCCATATTCCCGCAAGGTATGCATCCCACTTACTCATCTTTACCTTTCCGGAAACCGTGAATCGATTCAATCTTATAAGCGCTATGTCAATTTTGTTTTGAACGAGGAGCAATTCAATAGCAGCATATTCCTTTAGTGCCGCACCCGTTGAATCGAACGCCGTGTTCTCTTTGATGCGCATACTCAGTTCCATGGCGTCATTGGCGATATCCCGGGTGGTTGCCTGCTTCAGAATATCGAGATGCTCTTGCGCCAGGCGGAAGTCCCCTTTGTAGTAAGAAAGCTTCGCGTTGCGGAGTTTCGCTTCGTACCCCAGCGGCGCATCACGCTGATTCTTTTCTACCTGAGAGTACAGCAACGTCGCTTCCCACGGTTCTTCTTTCAACAAATAAATGTCACCTAGTTCCAGTTTGGCTTTGGCCTTGAGGTAAGCCGGAACGCGCGGATGAGTTGTCAACGCCGTTAATTTCGAAATCGCCGAATCTTTCTGGTCCAGGTAATAGGCGTGCAGCAAGGACTCATTCAAGATGGCTTCATAGCTGTTGCCGTTATCCGGATAGCGCGCAATGAACGACTGGTATTCACGCGTCAGGTATTTGACCGAATCCCGGTTTACGGGAAACTTCCGTTTAACTTTTGCTTCGCGTGCCCGAATCAATCCGAGTCGTGCGGGCAGGTAATACTCGGTATTAGCAAATTCCTTGACCACATGCGCAAAACTGCGGTCGGCATTTTCATAGTCTTTATTATTCAACGCAATCTGCGCAATCTCGAGCGTCTTCGGTGTGTCTTTGCGGAAGCGCTTGTCAAAAGCCCGTGCCTGTACGAAGGCACCGTAAAAATTCTTTTGCTGCAAGTTGACCCAAATCAATAAATCAAGAAAGACTTCGGAATCGGGAACTTGCTGGACTTTGTCATAGAGCATGCGCTCCAGGCTTTCCAGTTCGTCGGGCTTGCTAAGGAATAATTGGAGCAGGTTCTTTACGTAATTCAAATTGGCCGGTGACTGCGTGATATAATTCAGGTATTCCTCAACCATTTGATCCCGCTTGCCCTGCATCCGGTACAAGTTTGCCATCTCCAGCGTGAAAACCGTTTCACTCCCCATGGTTTTGCGAAGCTCTTGCAACGTGTAAACCGCGTACTCTGGTAAGTTCTGTGATGCAAAATAGTCTGAGATCGCTTTGGTCCGGTAAACATCCGGCAGCGTTGCCTTTACCAGGTTCCTGAAATATTTTTCAGCTTTTTGCAGATCCCCACCACCGAGGTATACAATGCCCAGATCTACCCGGTACGACACCCGGTCATGCACGCGGCGGACAACGCGCTCCACATAATCCTCCGCTTCCTTGAACTTACCCATATCCAAAAGCAGGTTGAGGTAGTTGCTGTGGATGGTCGGAATGTTTTCCGGACTTTTCGAAAGCATCTGATACATCGCCAACGCTTTTTCTTTTTCCCCCTTCAAAAAGTATTCATTGGCAATGCGCAGGTCGGAGTCCTGACCAACGGCAGGGAGGGAAGCTGTACACAATACACACGCTAGTATTATATTATTTAGTTTTAATAATAAATAATAATAATCGTAAGCAGTGTTCATATGTGGATAGGTGACGAAGGTATGAATTGTAGGTTATTTGTGGATAGGGTTGTTGATGAAGTTGGGCTCTTGCAGAGCAGTAGTCGTAATAGGTCCGTGTAGTGAACATTCGGGGCGCATTGTGAAAAACGTTGTCAACGCGAGTATAGTTGTGGGTGGATTGGGGGATATGTGGATAGCTTGACGATCTGGATACGTTTTGCGGGTATGTTGGTAATCAGGACTAAAGCAAACCGAGTTGCAACGAGTTATCAACAAGTTATCAGAAGGAAACAAGGATAGGACCGATCTCCCAATTGGCGCGTATCGGGAGGCTGGTGGCACCGTCGGGTGCTTTGTAATAGATTATCTTTTCAGGTTCGATACCCTGTAACACATTTCCAGGATCCCATCTTCCATTCTGATTGCGGTCAATAATTACACGGATTTGGTAGTCTCCCGGCGGGATGTTCCGGGCTGTAAGCCGTGGGTTGTTGCGAGATTCTGCCAATTTGTTTTTGGTTGACTTGTTAAGAATTTGTATAACATAGTGAGGTTCTTGGGTAACAGCCTGCACCGAGATAGTGCCGTTTTCTTCGGGCCAGTAAATCACAATGGGCGAAGATTCTGCCTTCGTCGTGTCGCCATCCATGGAAATGGCGAACATGGATTTTGCCACAAGCAGTAATCGCGGATCCTGGTTTGGACCAAACATCTTTTTATCCATGTCTTTGTGGATGGACACTTCCTTGATGTGTGGGTTGTAGGTCACCTCTTCGCGGGTGATTGGAAATCGGGTGACGCTGTCGGCCTGGACGTACAGGCTGTCCATGGTCATACTGAGAAGCGGTTTGCTGAATTTCATGGTCGTGAGAAGCCGCGCTGTTTCAGGGTTGATGGAAGGACTGCCGGGTTTGAAGGTGAACTTTTCAATGACGGGATTGGTGGTGGTCCTCTTGATATAGAATAGGGTGTCAATGGTATTCTCGATACTGTCCCTGGCGATAAAATGGAGGCGCAGGCTGTCGGTACCTTCCGGGTTCCAAAAGTTGACTTCTGTTTGCGTGTCACCGAAAGCATGCGTGATACTGCGCGTAGAATCAACGGAATATGCGGTGAGGTATTTATTAAACCGTAGCCTTGTGATGGTGCCCATGTTTCGGATCGACGTGAGGGCTAGCGGCCGGGAGTCGAGCCGGATGATGGGAATTTGTAACGTATCAATACTCCGCCGGAGTTGAATAGGCTGACTGAGGAAGCCATACATCTCCGCCCGGCTTTCTACTTTCAGATTCTTGTTCTTGTCATCGAACGCGTAAATTTTATAGAGTCCCTCTTTGATGTTGTCAAGCCTGAAGCGCCCTGCCTTGTTGGTCTTTGTGAAAAAGCTGGGTGTTGATGAAAAGATGTCGAACGTGTCGGAACTGTAGATAGCAACCGTAATTTTTTCGACTGGAATGCCCTGGAGGACATCAAACACTGTGCCGGCCATGGACAGGGAGTCGATGGTGGGGCCGGTACTAAATGCAAGTTTTAGATTGACGGGGCTGTTGCTTTCGGTGATGTCCTGAATGCCTTCCCTGAAAAGGATGCTGTATGTGGTACTGTCTGCCCAGGGCTCAGCAGGGGTAATCAGTACTCGGGCGCCTTTTGACCGGAATACAATTTCCTTTCCGGGCGAGGGGCTGATGATAATTTCTTCGCGGGGATTGTTGAGCTTGATGGTCTCATCAAAGAGGAGTTCAACCGTCTGGGCCTTAAAATTTACCTGCTTGTGACGAGGCGTTGAATTCAACAGGATAGGAGGTTGTTTGTCTTTGGGACCCCCCGACGGCGTCATGACGTTTGCACACTGGTTGCAAAGGATGAGGAGCAGCAAAAGGAAAGGTATGGCCCTCATTTCTTTTTCACGACATAGATGAGACTCGAGTAATGACCATCGGTTTTTGCCCGTAGGTTGGACCTAACACCGGCATAAATCCCGTAAAGGAGGCCGGTGACACCGAGTGTTCCATGCCGTTGGTATTTTTCGCTGAGAAGGCTCACATAGTAGGCGTCAAGTTTCATCGGGAGAACCTCTTTTATTGAAAGCCCCGACCGGTTTAACAGGGAAGGAATGCTGTCTTTTGAAAAGTGCCATAGATGCCTGGGGACATCGTAAGCTGCCCACGATTCTTTGTAATGGGTTGCATCCGATGATTTCCAATTAGGGACAGCAATAAAAATGGTGCCATCTTCTGAAAGCCTGGAGCGAAGGGCTTCCAGCGTTTCTTTCAGCGTGTAAACGTGTTCCAAAACATGCCACAGGGTAATCACGTCGAATTGCAGGGGAGGTAAATGGGTCAATGAATCTGCAATGTCAAGATCAGCGTTTGTATTTTTTCTGGCTTCAGGCGATGGCTCTACGCCGTGTACAGGGATGCCTTTGCTTTTACAGTATTGAAGAAAACGGCCTGTGCCAGAGCCGAAATCCAGAAGCGGACCTCCTTTCAAATGGTTTTTCACCAGGTTGAACTTCCATATCATAGTGAAGTACCTGACAATCAGATAGATAGAACCAAGAATTCCTCTTGACGATGACGTGTGGGAGATATATTCTTCGGATTGATAATAGCGGCCAGCCTGCAGTGCAGAGGGCCTCGGACTGGTAAGGACGAGGGAACAGACTTCACATTGTTTCACATGGAACAATTCACCAGATGATGTATGGTCCTTGCACGTGAGATGATGCCTGAAAGTGTCCTTGTCGCAAACGGGGCAGACTGCAACTTCTTCAAGCGACATTACTTTCCGAGATAAATGGTCATTATGGAAACGTCGGCCGGGGTTACCCCGCTTATGCGTGACATCTGGCCGATGGTGGCTGGTCGCATCTTTTTAAGTTTTTCCCGCGCCTCTGAGGAAAGGGCCTTGACACGGTCATAGTCGAAGTCGTCATAGATTCGATAGTTATCGAGCCCCTCGATCTTTTCCGCCATCTTTTGCTCGCGATCAATATAGGGTTCATACTTCAAAAGAATTGCTGCCTGTTCTGCTACATCCAGTGGAACCTGGTTGATCAGTTGATCGAGGATGGGGTGGAGTTTCTTGATTTGTTCAATGTTGATTTCGGGCCGTCGAAGGAGGGCGGCAACGGAAGTTTTTTCACGGACAAGAGAAGATTGGATCGCCTCCAGGCCGGGATTTATATCCTCCGGATTAAGCCGGGTGCTGTGCATGGCGGCAATCAATGTATTCAGTTTCGACTTCTTGCTTCGCAATTCCTCTAGGCGGGCGTTCGAGGCTAGTCCAATCGCATGGCCCTTTTCGGTAAGGCGCAAATCGGCATTGTCCTGCCGCAACAGGATGCGGTATTCTGCCCGCGAGGTGAACATGCGGTACGGCTCGATTGTGCCTTTGTTAACGAGATCATCAATGAGTACGCCGATGTAGGCCTCAGAACGTTTAAGCACCACGGGTTCCTTTCCCTGCACTTTGTTATGCGCATTAATGCCGGCCATGAGTCCCTGTCCAGCAGCTTCTTCATAGCCGGTAGTACCGTTTATCTGCCCCGCAAAGTACAGATTATCAATTAGTTGCGTCTCCAATGTCAGCTTCAGCTGCGTGGGAGGAAAGTAATCGTATTCAATAGCATAGCCGGGCCTGAACATGCGTACGTTTTCAAATCCCGGGATCCTGGTAAGCGCGTGATACTGGACATCTTCGGGCAACGAAGTAGAAAAACCATTGACATAGATCTCCACGGTGTTCCATCCTTCGGGTTCTACAAATATTTGGTGCCTGTCACGCTCGGCAAAGCGGCTGATCTTGTCTTCGATGGATGGGCAATAGCGTGGACCCACGCCCTCGATCCTACCTTGGAACATGGGGGACTTGTCAAATCCTTTTTCCAGCTGGCGGTGCACCTGATCATTGGTGTAGGTTATCCAGCAGCTCAGCTGTTTGGTCGGAGCCTGAGTTATCGGTAGAAATGAAAATTTACCGGGATTTTCGTCACCTGGCTGTTCTTCCATTTTGGAAAAATCGAGCGAGCGGCCATCCACGCGAGGCGGTGTACCGGTCTTCATTCTGCCAGACTCAAAGCCGAGTCTTTCTAGATTTTCGGTTAAGCCAGTAGATGCCTTTTCAGCGGTTCTGCCACCTCCGAAATTCTTCTCTCCAATGTGAATCTTGCCGTTTAGAAAGGTACCGTTTGTGAGAATCACAGACTTCCCTCTTATTTCCAATCCAAGGGCTGTCTTTATGCCTACCACGGCTTTTCCTTCAACGAGGAGTTCGGAAACCATTTCCTGCCAGAAGTCCAGGTTGGGAGTCTTTTCCAGCATTGACCGCCATTCCATAGAAAAGAGCATCCTGTCATTTTGTGTTCTGGGGCTCCACATAGCAGGACCTTTGGACTTGTTGAGCATTCGGAACTGGATCATGGATCGATCCGACACGATTCCTGAATAACCCCCCATTGCGTCTATTTCCCGTACGATTTGGCCTTTTGCAACACCCCCCATGGCCGGATTGCATGACATTTGGCCAATTGTGGTCATATTCATGGTAGCCAGGAGCACCCGGGAACCCATATTAGCGGCAGCTGCGGCAGCTTCACACCCTGCATGCCCTGCCCCTACTACAATTACATCGTATTCTGGAAACATAGTTTTAGCCAAGGTTTCACGTGAAACATAAAACCCCTCCTATTTTAAGGGGTTCCACGTGGAACTTAGGGCCACAAAGATAGGCAGCCTTCTTCTTTCCTACGCATAAGCTTGACTTGTGCGTTCGTTTTATCCTTGTAGCCAGCCAAGTGCAGCAGCCCATGGACAATCACCCTTCGGAGTTCCCGGGCAAACGGCTGCGCGTAGGTCTTAGCGTTTTCTCTGACCCTGGGAATGCTAATGTAGATTTCTCCCTGAATCAGTCCCTTTTCAGAATAGTCGAAGGTCAGAATATCAGTCAGCGTGCTGTGTTTAAGATATTTCTTGTTCAATCCGGCGAGAAAGGCGTCGGAACAAAATATGTAGGTCAAGGAATCAAGATTAATCCTCTCTTTTCGGGCAACTTGTTCCAACCAAGAAGATGTTTTTCGTGCTCCACTAAACTTGAAGGTGATTCCTTCCGCAAGGAAAGCGATGTCAGCCATCAGGCATTCATGTAAAAGCTAAGCTCGACCACCCGGCCGCCTTCAATAAAATGGACTTCATCAGAAAGGTGCTTCATAAGAAAAACGCCCCTTCCGCCTGGTTTTTCGATATTTTCCGGGGCCGTTGGATCTGGAAGATGTGCATAGTCAAAACCAAGACCCTGGTCTTCAATACGGAACTTGAGTAGATCCTTGTCCACCATCAGCGTCAGTTGAACGTTCTTGGATGAATCATTTTTACTGCCATGCCGGATGGCATTGTTCACCGCCTCGGTCACGGCTATCATGATGTTGCCGTAAATATCATCGTCCAGGAGAAATTTTTCCTTGGCGTTGTCAATGAAGCTTTCGATCATCCTGATATTCTCTGATAAAGCAGGTACTTCTATCCGGATGCTATTCATACATATTTACTTCTTGTTGCCAAGGCGCTTAAAATATTCATTTACCTCCTTTTTATAGTATGGGTATAGCCTGGGAGGTACGGTCTTAAGCAATTCTACCTCTTTTTCCTTTAACCGTAAATACTCTTCAAACTCCTTCGGGATTTCCTTCTGATAATCTTTTGCAGTCTCCCCTTTACGCTCTTCATCCAACTCCTGCTCCCGCATCGACTTTTCAGACTCGAGCAGTCGGGTGACAATTTCTTTTTGTCTGCGGATGGTTTGCTCTGTCAGCTGCTTATTCACCAGATCTAGCTCGGTTTGCTCCATTTTTGAGGGCAAATCATCACCGTATGACTTGCCTCCCTCCTGCTTCATTTTTTCCTGCATCTCCTGAAGGGCCCTGCGGATGCGCTCTTGCTCAGCGGCCATTTTTGCGAGCTCTTCAGAAAGCTGGCGGCCCGACTTTCCACTGTTCTTTATTTCTTCCATTTGCTGGTTGAGCTTTTGCTGCATCTCACCTAAGCTCTTTTTCCCTTTTTGTTTTTTCCCTTTGCTCATCGACGGCATGGCGTTCGCCATCATGTCCATCATCATTTCAAAGTGATCGTTGAGCATCAGAGCCAGGTTGTTGATGCTGGTCATGGAGAGCTGCATGTCTGCACTGGCGTTGCTCTTCTTTCGTTCCTTGATATTCTGGTTGGCCTTCCCCAGGTGATCGTTGAGCTCCCCGATCTCCCGGGTGACGATACTTCCCATAAACGGATCCTTCTTTGCAAGAGCTAACAGGCTGTCTTCCAGCACCTTAGAGTCATCTTTTATTTTTAGCTGGTTTTGAGAAAGCGTTACGTACGCGGGATCGCTCTGCTGGACGGCGTTGAAGTCCCTGATGATCGCCTCCTGATCGAAGGACAACTTGATAAGGCCGTGAATAATTTGGCGCAACGACTCCAGGTTTTGCTGATCGATCTCCATGCTCATGGAGTTCTGCATGCCCTGAAGCTGCTCTTTCATTTTTTGCATTTTTTCAACCGACTTTTTCTGCGGACCCGTGGCTTTCTTGGAATTCTTTTGTTCGAGGGACTCCTTGCTCTGCTGCTGGAGATCTTGCAACTGATCCATGTCTTCACTGCTTGGGGTGTTGTCCGGCTTGTCAAGCTCCTCCCCCAACTTACTCAGCTCTTCAACGGTCTTCTCAAATTGTTCAGCCTGTTCTTTCAGTTCGCCCTGCTCTTTGGCCAGTTGCTCTTCCGTAGGGGTTTCTTTTTCCGACTCACCCTCTTTGTCTTTCTTCCCTTCCGTGTCCTTGGAGTCGGAATTGGCAGGATCCTTCTTTTGACCCTGATCTTTGTCGCTCTTCTTTTCGCCGCTCAATTCCTGGGTTTTTTCCAGAAGATCTTTCTGTTTTTCAGCCTGGTCGCTGATCTCTCGGATGGCCTGATCGAGTTTGTACTCGTACTGCAGTCCCTTGAACAGCTCGAGTGTCCGCTCCAGCTCTTTTTCCAGATTGATTTCCTGCCGTTCCATTTTCTCCAGCATTTTCTGGATTTGAGAAGGATCCTGATTTTCACGCAGCATTTTCTCGAGCTCTTCAAATAATTTCCTGGTTTCTTCATCGAGCAGCTCGTTCATCAGCTTTTGAATCTGCTCCGATTTCTCGCGGATCCTTTCATTTTGTTCTGCGTACGCGTCCTTCTTTTGCTCAAGCAGCTTGTTTTGTTCTTTGAGTTGTTCCACCAACTTATCAAGACTGTTCTTCTGCTGAATCAGATCTTCCAGCATTTTCTTATCCTGCCAGTCGAGGGATTGCTTTCCCTTCAGGCGCTGTTCGGCCTCTTCGATGGCCTGCTGGAGGGACTTGGCTTTTGACAAACTTCGCTCGAGCTGATTTTCAGTGGCGGATTGTGACTTCTTGATGTCTGCCTTGAATGCCTGATCATCGGGTAGTTCAAACTGGTAGGCAGAGGAACGGGTTGCCTTTGGCCCGTGGACCCCGTCGTTGTCCCACACCTCCATGTAATAGTGGAGGCGGTCGCCGGCGATGAGACGGAGGGAATCCAGCATCCAGTTGTAGAAAAAATTCTGCTGTGGTTGCCCTGCAGCAATGTCGAGCGGAATTGTTCCACTCCTCTCGTCCCGGTCTTTTCGTGTGAGTTGATAATGGATGACCAAGCGGGAAAGTCCGTAGTCATCTTGAATGGAGCCAGCCACCATGATGGATTTGAAAAGGATGGAGTCGCGCAGGTGGTTAACGACAAGCGCAGGATACTGATCCTTGACGACGTCGATTTGGTAGGCGATACGATCTTTGTTCTTGCTGTTTTCGTTTTCAAGGGTAATCGAATACTCATCCGGATCAAAAAAGGACCTTCCGTACTCAAATTGCTGATTATCAACTTGTTGCATGGATTCTGTGCCTTTTCCAGAGGCAAATTGTATGGTGGCGCTGTGTGCATCTGCCGCAGTGAGGTTCCACCGGACGCGGGTGCCTTCGGGTATTTCAAGGTTCCCAGCATTGGAAAGTACTTGTGCAGGCCGACCGATATATCGCGGAAAGACGAGTTGTGTTTTTAGGTTAAGGAGCTCCGGCCTGTTTACGATCTGCAGTACGTGAGGTACCGAGTAAAAGCCCGCTGCCTCGACACGGAAGCTTACATCTTGCTGCAGCTTTTCGAAGGTATAGGTAAAAGCCCCATCCCGTAGTGCATCCATTTTTACGCGCCGGTCCCCAATGACCAGGTAGGCAGCATCGGGGATGGCGAGGCCCTCCAACCGTATGTGCAACTCAAAATCTTCGTTTGGGAAGGATATCAGGCGTTGATTTTTGACTACAAATAGAAACGGGGCCGCCGGTGAGAACTCCTGGTTGAACTTTATCAGCCGCTCTGTGCTTTGGGTGATGACGTTCTGATGGAAAACAAAAAGAAATGCGAACAGCAGGAACGGAATGGCCAGGTATTTCAGGTACACGCTGTTCTCCCGAAAATCGACAATGCTCTCGAAGGAAAAATTTTCAAACAGGGATGCCTTTTGATCCAGACTTGCCTCGACGAGATCTCCCCCACTTTTTCCAACAGCAGCCAGCTGGAGAAAATTTACAAGGCGATCCTGGATGGCGGGAAAATGACGGCCGATTATTCGCGCACTTTGTTCCTTGTCGATGCCCCGTCCAGACAACCACCAGGTGAGGGGGTCGCGGAGATAACGCAAAAGGCAGAACGCTACCGTGCCAAAAAAAAGAAGGAACAACGTAAAACGGGCGCCCTTGCCGAGCCACAGGTTGTATTCGATCAGGCTAGCAAGCAGAAAGTAGGCAAGCAGGAGGGTCAACGACAGGATTGATCCGCGCAGGAAGAGATTGAGGTAATACTTTCTGCGAAAGGAGGAAATCTTGTCAGAGACTGTATTGACGCGGCTGCCCATGTTGGATAAAAACGTAAGAACTCGTACGTTGGTTATTCACGATAAAGGTAGCAACACGCGGCTGTAAATTGCAGTCGGTTATGAAATACTCCCCTCGTGTGGGGGTTGCCAACCGAACTCCTTTTCAAAGTATTCGAGCACCTGGAGTTTCAGCAGCTTTTCCTGCTCGAGAAGATCGAACCGGGGAAGTTTTTTCACTACATCCCAGTGCGGCCACCCTTCCTTGTCCAACCCGGAGAGGACATAATAACCGTCGTAGCTGAGAACTTTGCAGATGGCGATGTGCATCAGGTCTTGCTTCTGCTCTTTGGTAAAGCGCTGATGCCCCTTTCCCAACTCCTGGACGCCAATCAGGAACAGCACACCGTTGAGGTCTTTCGGTTTTTGTCCGACCAGATTTTCCAGCTCGCCCAGCAGGGAGTGCCAGTTCCTTTCCAGCGTAAGGTCTTTCTTAAGCATGGGACAGAGCCTCCCAATACTCGAAGGCACGCCGCAGGTGCGGGATCACAATGGTTCCACCTACCAGGGTTGCAACGCCCATCGCCTCATTTACCTCCTTGGTGGAGAGTTTTAATTCGGCGCATTTACCGAGGTGATACTTGACACAATCGTCGCAACGCAATACTAGCGAGCAGGTCAGGCCGATGAGTTCTTTGGTTTTTACGTCCAGAACTCCCTCCGCGTAGGCATTGGTGTCGAGGTTGAATAATCTTTTCAGGATCAAATTGTCCGAAGCAGCGATCTTATCATTCATGCGCTGGCGGTATTCGTTAAATTGGCTGACGATGTTCATGGATCAATAATTTTCTCAAATATCCCTTTACCACCCGGGAAAAACCAATGCGAGGTCCAAATACCCTGTTCGATGATTTCATGGGTCTGTTTTTTCCCCGTATGTGCCAGGGATGTTCTGGTTCGTTGGTGCGCGGGGAAGAAATCCTTTGCACGCACTGTATCGTTGAGCTGCCGAAGACAAACTATCATTTGCAGCCTGAAAACCCTGTTTTTAGCAGGCTTTCCGGCCGGCTCCCGATCCGGCACGGCTGGGCGTTTCTAAAATTTCAGAAGGGGGGAATGGTACAGCACCTGCTCCATCAGCTCAAGTACAACAATCAACCCGAGATTGGGGAGCGGTTGGGGCAGGTATACGGGCGCGAACTGTCCGTGGTGGCGCTCAACCGGGAATTCGATCTTATCGTTCCCGTACCGCTGCATCGCACACGCCTTCGTCACCGTGGATACAACCAAAGTGCGCAGTTTGCCAAAGGGTTGAGTGCTGCGTTAAACATTGCCTGGGATGAGTCGGTTTCCATACGAACACAGGGCGCTGCTACCCAGACACGCAAATCCAAAGCAGAACGCTGGGAAAATGTGAAGGATGTTTTTTCGATAAAACCCAGGAGTCCGCTCGCGGACAAACGGGTTCTTCTTGTAGACGACGTCATCACGACAGGGGCCACACTGGAGGCCTGCGGTCAGCACTTGATTGCAGGAGGATGTGCCTCCGTGAGCATTGCCTGCATTGCCGAGGCGCAGTAACTAATCCGGTCGATGCCGGAAAACAAAAAACCCTTCCGGTAGGAAGGGTTTTATAAATAAATATTTTTCCGATTTAGTAATTCGATCCGGCGCGAATCATGGCGCAGCGGAAGCCGATGGTAGCGGTAGCGGAGTCTTCGTCCAGGTACCGGCGGGTTCCGGGAGACATCCAGTACGCCACGTCTTTCCACGATCCCCCTTTGTAGACACGTGCCTTGTCGGTGATCAGGGAAGTGAAAGAGGTCGGATTCTTTTCAATGTTGTTGTACAGGTTGTCGCGCTGGTTGCCAGAAGCACCATCGAGGAATCCATCCCGACGGATCGGGTTGAGGTCATCGAAATCCTGGAAGGAAAGCGGACGGTACACGTCCATTACCCACTCGCTTACGTTACCGGCCATGTTGTACAAACCAAAATCGTTGGGCGGGAATTCGTAGATGTACGATGTGATAAGGGCACCGTCGTTGAGGCGGCCCGCAATACCGGCGTAGTCACCGCGACCTCTCTTGAAATTGGCGAGGAAGAAGCCCATCTGTTTTCCGTACGGATTACGAAGTGCGTGGCCATCCCAGGGATAGATCCGCTGGTGCGTCTGCATTTCTTCCAGCCACTGTGTTCCGATAAGCGCCTGCGCAGCATATTCCCACTCGGCTTCGGTAGGAAGACGGTAGGCGGGAATGACGACACCGGATTCCAACGGAATGCGTCCGCCGGCAGGTTGCTCGGGTAATTCCTGACCAGATTCTCTCAGCAGCTGCTGGTTCACAGCGGTCGTGCGCCACTTAGCATAGTTGGTAGCCTGCTTCCAGCTTACGCCCACCACGGGGAAGTAGCGAAAGCCGGGATACCGCAAATAATGATCAACATATGGATCGTTGAAGGCAAGCTTGCCTACCCAGACGGTAGTATCGGGCAGCGCAGCAACCAGTACTTCCTGAGTGGAATCTTTGCCCAAGTGAAACATGTACTCCAGCCAGTGAATGTTTGCGATTTCGGTTTCGTCCATATAAAAAGACGCAACGGATATGGTTCGTTCGATGTTGTCGCGGTACGACATCACATCTTCCTCAAAAGAACCCATGATGGCCCTACCGCCTTCAATGAACACCGTATTGGGGGCATCCGGCTGACCTTCAAAATCGGGCACCTTGAACCCGCTCGTCTCCTCATCGTTGTATTTGAGATTGGTTGCCGTGCTCATCTGCCCCGGGTTAATGGCCGTAGGTTTACCGCCTTTTTTTCCAAAGGGAAGAAGTGAACACGAAGCCACGAGAACAGAGCCGCCAACCAAGACTAGTATACCTTTTAAGTGCTTCATTTTATCAGAGTTAGGATAAAAGCAACCGCTAATATATGGAGATAATTCCGTGTTTTCCAAAGCGTAGGAGTTTTTTGATAAATCGCTGGTGTAAGTGCGCCCCTCCCTTTTAGCCGTCGCTGATTTCCATAACGGACGATGAAAGATTCCTATTGTGTACCCCTTCCATTTAATGACCAGCCCTGACAATAACCGGCGTTTGCACATAATCCACCCCGGCCAGCGGTGATAGAACAACCAGCGCCTCATCGACCGAAACAATATCATCGATGATTATGGTGGGCCGGCCGCTGCGGTCTTTCAGCCGGCACCGTTTGGCATTCGCCTGAACGAACGCTATGACTTTTCCAAAGACGGCAGATTTGAAATAGTCATCACGGGCGACAAAGGTTGCGCGTACACGCTCGTTCTTCAAACTGATTTTTTCGAACCCAAGTCGTTCGCAGCACCACCGGAGCCTGACCGTGTTGATCAATTGAATAACGGAGGGTGGCAATTCACCAAAGCGATCGGCAACGGAGGCAGCAAACATTTTCAATGACGCTTCGTCGTGAATGTCGTCGAGCGTGGAATAGAGTTGCAACCGTTCCCGGGTGCTCGTCACATAGTTTTCAGGAATCAGAATTTCCAAATCGGTTTCGATGATGCAGTCTGGTACGATGAGCTTTGCTTTTTCAGAGAGCTCCTCGGCGAAGAGGTCCTTGAACTCCGTTTCTTTTAATTCCAGGATAGCATCGTCGAGGATCTTGTGATACGTGTCGAAGCCGATGTCGTTTATGAATCCGCTTTGCTCCGCGCCGAGCAAATTCCCAGCACCACGAATGTCTAGGTCGCGCATCGCCACCTTGAAACCATCGCCCAGATCGGAGAATTCCTCCACCGCCGCGAGACGCTTGCGTGAATCGGCGGCGAGGACCATGGCGGCGGGCGTTAACAAATAGCAAAACGCTTTCTTGTTGGAGCGCCCCACGCGTCCGCGCATCTGATGGAGGTCGCTCAACCCAAATGTGTGCGCCTGGTTGATGATGATGGTGTTGGCGTTGGGGATGTCGAGCCCCGATTCGATGATGTTGGTAGACACGAGCACGTCGTAGGCGCCTTCGATGAAACGGACCATGGCTTTTTCAAGCTTGTCGCCCTCCATCTGTCCGTGGGCAATGCCTATGCGAGCGTCGGGAACTAACTTGTAGATGATGTTTGCAATGTTTTCAATGTCGCTCACGCGGTTGTGAACGAAAAAAACCTGCCCGCCTCGTTTCAGTTCATAACTCACAGCGTCGCGGATGATTCCCTCGTCGTAGGTGTTAAGCTCAGTGGTCACCGGTTGGCGGTTGGGCGGCGGCGTGGCGATGATGCTTAGATCGCGTGCACCCATGAGCGAGAAATGAAGCGTGCGGGGGATAGGCGTGGCCGTGAGTGTGAGCACATCAACACTGAGCCGCATTTCTTTCAGGCGGTCCTTGGCCTTTACGCCGAACTTCTGTTCCTCATCGATGACGAGCAGTCCCAGGTTTTTGAACTCCACGTCTTTGCTCACCAGGCGATGCGTACCGATCAGGAGGTTGATAGTCCCTTCCTTGGTTTCGCGCAAGATGTCCTTGATCTGTTTGGCCGACTTGAACCGCGACACGTAATCAATCTTGACCGGAAAGTCTGCAAGCCGCTCGGAGAAGGTTCGGAAATGCTGCATGGCCAGGATGGTGGTGGGGACAAGCACAGCGACCTGCCTGCCGTCGGCGGTGGCCTTGAACGCGGCGCGCACAGCCACTTCAGTTTTTCCAAACCCCACATCCCCGCACACGAGGCGGTCCATGGGATGGGGCGATTCCATGTCTTTCTTCACGTCCTCCGTGGCCTTTGCCTGGTCGGGAGTGTCCTCATATATAAAGGAGGACTCCAGCTCCGCCTGGAGGAAGCTGTCGGGAGAGAAAGCAAACCCCGGTGCCTGTTTGCGCTTGGCATACAGATCAATGAGTTCACGGGCAATATCCTTAACCTGCTTCTTAACCCGCGCCTTCTTGTTGGCCCATTCATCGGAGCCGAGTTTACTCACGAGGGGAGGGGTTCCCTCCTTGCCGGCGTACTTGGCAATTTTGTGCAACGAGTGAATGCTGACGTACAGCATGTCGTTGTCGCGGTAGACGATGCGCACCGCCTCCTGTTCACGTCCGTTTACTTCCTTTTTTTCCAGGCCCGCAAATTTTCCAATCCCGTAGTCGATGTGTGTCACAAAGTCGCCGGGCTGCAACGTCTGGAGCTCCCGGAAGGTCAGCGCCTTCGATTTCGTGTGTTTCTCTTTGGTGCGGGTACGATGGAAACGGTCAAAGATCTGGTGATCGGTGTAGCACACAATCTTCAGCGTGTGGTCTACGAAGCCCCTGCTCAGGGGAAGCTCCAGCGGTTGAAATTTCAGCTCCGGATGAATTTCTTCAAAAATACCCTGGAGGCGTTCGAGCTGGCGTGGCTGTTCGGCCGCAATAAAATTTGAATAATCTTGCAGTTGGTGATCGAGGAGATTCTTTGCCAGCAGTTCAAAATTCTTGTTGAATGACGGCTGCGGCGATGACTTGAAGTCCAGGGTTGCGGACGCCTTACCGGTTGCGCGGCTGCCGAATTCAATGAGCGACGCCTCCTTCAGTTGCTCCCGTAAGAGATCAGCAGCAACAAAGAGGTGATGCGGTTCGAGTGCGACTTTGGTATTGCCTCCTTCGCGCAGCACACGATCAAACTTTTCGCTCACCTTTTCAAAGCAAAGCTGGATGACTTCGGTAGTCCGCTGAATATCTTTTGCCCAGACACGGGTCTCCGGGGGCATGAACTCAAGAAGTGACTGCCGCTCCTCCTGCATGAGGCGTGTCTGGATGTTGGGCATGAGGCTTACCGTGTCGACCGCATCCACGGAAAGCTGGGAGCCCGGGTCAAAACTGCGAATGCTTTCCACCTCGTCGCCGAAAAGTTCGATTCGGTAAGGCAGGTCGTGCGCGAAGGAGTAGACATCGATGATGCCGCCGCGGACAGCGAACTGCCCCGCCTCATAGACAAAGTCGGTCTTTTCAAAATCATAGGAGAAGAGGAACTCTTCGAGAAACGAGGGGTCAAGCGTAGTTTTGGTCTGAACAACAAACGTATTGCTGGCCAATGATTTTTTGGTGATCACCTTTTCCGAGAGCGCTTCGGGGTATGTGATGATAACCTGGGCTCCCGGACGCGTACCCTGGAGGTTGAGCACTTCAGTGCGCATGAGCACGTTTGCATTCTCCGTCTCGTCGTATTCATAGGGACGTTTGTACGACATGGGGAAGAAGAACACTTCTTTATCACCGAGGAGGTACTGCAAGTCGCCGAAGAAAACGGCGGCCTCCTCTTTGTCATCGAGGATAACGAGGTGATTTGCGCGGACACTGCGGTGGACAGCGGCGAGAATGACGGCATCCAGGCTGCCAGTAAGACCCTTGATGCGGAGGGTTTTTGAAGCGGACGTACGTATCCCTTCCGCCAGGGTTTGTACCAGGCTATCGGATTGGTACAGGGAAATAAAATCAGCCGCCTTCACGTATCCTTCGAGGGGCAAAAGTACCACGTTCCGGGGAGCCTGCAAGCGGGGTGGGTGCCGGATTACAAATTGGCGTCCGTTTGTTACATTTGAATATGGACAACGTGAAGCTTCTGGTGTTGTTTCTTACGGCAACGTGCGTGCTGTTTCTGCTGATCGGGCTATACAAGCCCTGGATGATGCTGTGGTGGGAGGATGTGCAAAACCGGAGCAAGGTGGTTAAGAGCTACGGATTGCTGGCGATTATTTTCGGGATACTCTACAAGGCCCTGGAATATTATTACCCCTAGCTGATTCGTAGGAGGCTATTCAGTAAAACTGAGTTACTATTTAACAACCAAACAATTACAACATGAAAAAGGCAATCTTTTTTTTGGTAGGTGTTTCACTGTGGAGTGGCGGATGCACCCCGCCGGTGGACATGGAGGCTGAAGTGGCAAACGTGAAGGCTGTGGTAGATCAGTTCGAACAATTCTGGGAGACGGAAGACATGGAATTGCTGTCGAAAATAATGGCCAACGATGCCAGCCTGAATGGGTTTGGGTCCGAGGCTTCAGAGATTTTCAAGGGCTGGGAAAATTTCAGGTCGTCGGCGCAGCAAATGCTTCCGGCATTCGAGAACACGAAAATCAACGTCAGAGATCAGGTGATTACCGTTCATCCCTCCGGTACCATGGCCTGGTTTTCTGAGCAATGGGATTGGGATATGCTATACAACGGTGAGGCTGCCACTGTTTCGGACATGCGGCTTACCGGAGTTTTGGAGAAAAGGAACGGCAAGTGGATCATCGTGCAGTTTCACAATTCAGAGCCGGTTCGTCCAGCACCGTAAGCACATGGAGTTGTTGAATACGGGCAATACACGCAGACCCCTATGGTTGTAAAACAGAAAACCGGTGACACATGAAATTATCCAGAAACGCGATGTGGGGTGTGTTTTGGACCTTCGTTCTTGCAGCACTCTATTTCAATTGGCACAACGACATGTTTTCCACCGCCACACCTTTTGCAGGAGGAAAATTTATCCTGTGGTTGACTTTCTTGGGGTTTACCGGGTACTCCTACTACTGCTCGCTGCGCGAAAATCTTTTCAAAACAATGGGTATCATGGCGGGCCTGCACTGGGGCCGGCAAATAGGGATTGATCTTTACATTGGATTAGGTCTCTCGGTTTTTATCATCTGCCTGCACCAGGGAGGATGGCTTGTTGCCTCTCTTTGGCTCCTCCCCATTCTTGCATTTGGCAACATGGCAACCCTCTTGTATTTCGCCATTCATTTTGATTCTATACTTACCTATTTCGGGAGACAGAATTGATGGTCATGCATGCCCCCAAGAGACAGCCAACCCCAATCCCGGACTCTTACCCGAAAGTTTATCTTTACAAGCGTATCGTTCAGGCAAAGCTGTTCATAGAGACGCATTTTGCCGATAATCCGGACCTTGAGAACATTGCTGATTAAGCCTCCTTCTCGCGCTTCCATTTCATCCGTCTTTTTAAAAAGACCTATAACGTCACCCCTCATCAATACCTGACCTATGTCAAGATTGAAAACGCAAAGTTGCTCCTTGCAAAAGGTCTCCCGGTGGCTGATGTTTGTTGCTCCGTAGGCTTCGACAGCGTCAGTTCGTTTTCAGGTCTCTTCAGGCGTCTTGTGGCCCAGTCGCCATCCGCATATCAGAAGCTACGGCAAAGGCTACAGGAAGATACCCGGAAGACGCCATTGAAATTCATTCCAAATTGTTTTGCGGAAAGTAAGGGCTGGACCGAGAAAAGCAATTTTAGAGAAGTGTAATTCTGAATCCTTGTTGACTTTTGGGATATCAACAAACGAAAAACAACATGATAACTAGAATGAACCACGTAAGCATCTTTGTGCTTAATCAAGACAGCGCATACGAACTTTACGTGAACAAACTCGGCTTCACTGTTCACACGGATGCACCCATGGGTCCAGGCAAGCGTTGGCTCACAGTCTGTCCGCCGGAGCAACCTGAGATGGAAATTTCTCTCATGTCCATCGAAGAAGGGATGATGTTCAAAAAAGAATACGAGGAGTTAAAATCGAAAGGGGTCGAATTCAGCGAGCCGCCGACCAAGGAGTTCTATGGATATGAAGCACTACTGAAAGATGATTCTGGAAATTGGTTTTCACTCGGGCAAAAAAATAAAAATATGGAGACGCGTATAGAACTTAAGCATCCTGCGGGCAAAAAGGCCGTGCGAATGGACAAGGTGAAATACAGCCATGTCCGCGGAGCAATCCTGAATTACCTGAAGATGGCAGGTGAGTCGACGCATACCGAATTGTGGCACGGCGTCGCTAAAGAGTTCAAGGCAAAGAGATTGAAATTCGAAGGCTCTGTTCAATGGTACACGGAATGGGTCAAGCTTGATCTGGAAGCCAACAGGATGTTGCGACGGGTACCGGGAAGTGAACCTCAGAAATATACCTTGGCAAAGTAGGGAAACGTAATTTGAGTTAAGTTCGGAGTAATGACCCTGCGCGGACACCGGCTTTCTATAGCCGATTTTGAAAAGCCACGTTCAATGATCCAGTCCTTGTAGACACACCTCAGTTTGTCAATGATGCCTTGAACTTACGGCCAAGGTCATTGAGAAATGCGTAGTCATGGATTTCCATTAAATGATCGGTTGCCCGCTAGTGACCTGGAGTTATTACTTTTGCGACTGATTTCATCTCACTATGGCTAACAACACCTCACAACACATTCTCGGGACCTCGGCAAACCTGCTGGGCTTTTGTCTTTTTGTCATTACATCGCTTCACATCGCCAGCCCCAACGAAACAAAAATTATTGACGGACTTACTTCCGTTACCGCCTTGTTGCTTACCATTTCATGCATTTTCTCGTTTGCCTCTATACGGACGTCAAACGAGACGCGGGAGAGGCGTTGGGAAACTATTGCTGACTATTTCTTCGTTGTGGCCCTGTTTGGCATTTTGACAATCATTGCATTGATCGCGCTTAACTTTCTGCCGCAAACGTCTTGAAGATTTATTTCAGCCGTTCCGCAAGGAAGGCTACTGGCTTATCAGTGCGAGTGCATATCAGGTAGTGGATCCCCCCTTCACGCAACCCTGTTTTCTTTTTAATGTCTGCCACGGACAGGGGGTGATTTCGCCGGAGAATATTCGCGTAACCGCCTTCAAATCGTGTTTTTAATTTCTTATCGAGGGAGATTTGTTCCACGATTTTGAAAACCCTGCCTGGAAAATCGTTCACGGGGAGCAATGATGTGTACAGGTGCGTGTCTGCCGCCAGTTTTCCAACGTTGAATTTTTGTGCAAGGAGTCTGAATGCGCCCGCCTTCATGAGGGCGGCATGGGGTTCATAGAGGTAGGACTGTGGAGCAGCGAATCGCACGACGGCGGCTTTTTCCTCGGCCCACGTAAAGGAAATGGATGTTCGTGTCGCATTGCGGGTGATATCCAGCGCCTCAATCAGTGGATCGAGGACTTCTTTCCCGCCCATCCAAAGCAGCAGCTCGCGGCATTCGTTGTTAACAGACACCACCGTAAATTTTTCAATGCCCTCCATTTCCCGGGAAGCATGTTTCAAATCCAGCAGGGGAGATGACTTGACAAGCACGCGGGGTGCTTTTTGAAGCAGGATCGATTTCAGGGCAACCACATCAGGCAGGCTGTCCTTCAACTGAAATACTTTTCGCGCAGCCGTTCTCCGCGACGGGTCGACAAAAAGTAAATCGAAAGAGGCCGTTGCGCTCTGCAGAAATTTTTCCGCAGTGGTATGGTGGTGCCGAATGTTGCCAGCCCCAAGGATGGCGTGGTTGTGAGCGGCGATGGCAAGCAGCTTGCCGTCGGGCTCCACGTAGTCAATGTGTTCAAATACCGTGCTGAGGAAATAACTGTCAACTCCAAAGCCGCCCGTTAAGTCTGCAGCGCGTTTTCCGCGGAGGCCCTCGCATTTGACCGCAGCGGTTTCCTCCGAGGAGCTCTGCTCGAGGTGCAGGGAAGGCGGGTAGACGATGCCTCGGGTATTGTACCAGCGCGGGAGTTTTTCTTTTATCTTTTTCCTTCCCTGAATCTGGTGAGCGATCCATTCTGCAGAAACTCCATGAAGCACTTTCTTCTTCAATAGCAAAGCGCCAACATCAGCATGTTCGTTCTGAACGATGAAATCCTGTACTTCTTCCGCAATCAGCGAGGTGATTATTTTCTGTATCGAATCCGGTTGCGCGCTGGACATGATAGGATGCCTGCTGTGCTAATGCAGGAAATAGGAAAGAACACCGGTAAGGATTAGTGTAATGCCGGTAATGATCCCGGCGTTGTGCTCAATAGCATGCCAGTTGAGTTTCAGCAGTCCCCGGTACGTCATGCGAACCCACACTACCATACCGGTAACAGTAACCGCGGTGTAAAGCACGGCGAGGAAAAGGACAAACCAGATGCCTTGGGCGCCGGCTACGAGAAAGTACGGCTCGATTTCAAAACAGGGAGAGAAGAACATGGCTGAGGCCAGGGAGAAGATGATTCGCTTACTTGGTACCTGTTCGGGATGACCGTGCAGGTGAAAGTGATGATGCCGGCTGTGCTGATAGATATAGTAGAGGCCCAGAGCCACCAGCAAAGAGGGAGCGATGTAAGCAGAGAAGCTTTCAACGGCTGATGACAAGCCGGAGCCGATGACGCCAAGAATGATACCAAGAAGCACAGTGCTCGCCGCGTGTGAAAGTCCCGCAAGGAACGTAACACGTGTGGTTTCGGCCAAACTCCATCGTTCCTTCCTGCCGATGGCCAGAATCGGAAGCCAATGATTGGGAATGACGGCATGGAGGAAACTCAGTACAAGGCTGCCGGCAATCAGGGTAAGCATGGCGTAAAGATAAGCCCGCTACTCTTCTAAATCACTGTTCTTCAATTTTGAAAGGAGCTTGTGAGCATTCTTTACAACTACGGACACGGTGGCCGGCACACCGGCAGGAAGTGTCACAGCCACCCATCCGTCCTCACGCACACCTGTCTGTATTTCCAACAGCTTATAAGCTTGACTCGAAGTGCTGATGAAGATGATCTCTTTGTCTTCAAAATTGAGCACCGCTTCTTCCGGTAGCGAAGGGACGGATTCGGATCCGGTTTCAATGACGGCCTTCAGGTACATACCCGGCATGAGGTGGATGTCCTCTTTGTCAAGGTGTCCGTGAATGCGCACCGTTCGATCGGGGCCAATCTCCTTACCGATGAGGAATACCGTTGCCAGACGTTCGGCTGTTTCGTATGAAAGGACAAACCGAATCTTCTGGCCGATTTTTATTTTCGGAACATCCCGCTCAAAACAGGTAAGCTCAGCGTGAAGATGTTCCGTGTCTACGATCTTGAACAGGATATCGGTAGGGCTCGCAAAGGCGCCGATAGAAGAGTACACCTGCGTGACATATCCCCGGATGGGAGAACGGAGTTCGATGGTGGAGCTTATTTTTTCGGGCTGGAGTTTGTCCGCATCGATGTGAAGCATTTTCAGCTTGGCGCGAAGTCCGCTGTTTCTTGCCTTCATGCTTATCAGATCAGCCTGTGCCTTCTGCAGAGTCTTCTGTGCGTTCACATTCTCTTCTGCCAGGTGGCTTTGTCGTTGAAATTCCATTTCCAGGAAGTCCACCTGGCTCCGTGTATCCAGGAAGTCCTGCTGAAGCTGGATGTATTCAGGATTTTCAATGACGGCAATTACCTGTCCTTTGGAGACCCGCATTCCCTGTAGCAAATCCGTTGACCGCAAGAATCCTCCAAGCGGTGCGGTAATGTTTACCAGATTTTGCGGGGGCACGTCGAGCATACCGGTAACCTGAATGGATCCGCTCAGCGGCCTGTCTTCGACGGTTCCCAACTGAATTCCCGAAGCATCGTATTGTTCTTTTGAAAGCTCAACCGTATTCGCGAAAGCGGGCGTTGACGCCTCAGGACCGGAGGCGTCGGCTTGTTCGTTGGGAGAACAGGACCAGCTGGCAAGGAGGAAGAGGATACCAATTATCTTTTTCATGACCGATTTAGTTATTGGTGTATTTCCCCGACAGGTACTCCAGGGTGATGATGCTTTGATTGTACTGCAGCAAGGTCTGTAAGTATCCGTCCTCGATGGCCAGCGCCTGGTGAATCTCAAGCCTGTATTCGGTCTGGCCGATATCCCCCGCATTGAAGGCCAGCAACGCCTGCCGTAGAATAAGACGGGCATTGGGCAACGCGGATTGCGTGTAGTAGGTGAGGCTGTTTTTTTGTTTGTTGAATTGTTGAACGGCCTGATGCCATTCGCCATACAGCTGCTTCTCGTAATACTCCAGACTCAACCGTTGCGCGGCAGCGCGAATGGATGATGAGCGGATCTGCGCGTGTGTCGGTCGGTACCAGATTGGAATGGCAAGGCCAACCATGAATCCGGTAAAGCGATGGCCTTCCGGAAAGAACTGGTTGGATCCGTCCGAAAGTTGCTGATGTCCGGTCAGGGTTTGGTTGAAGTAGCCGACTGTAAGATCGGGCAATGCCTTGCTGACATCCACCCTTTTTTCCTGCAGCGCAACGCTGGAGAGGAGGCGCCGGTACGCGAGCTGTGGATTATTGGCTGTTTGTGTTGAATCATCTACCAACGTTGTGGTAACAGGTTCCAGCGGCTGGTCTACAATTGTTATTTCTTCCGGATGGTTCATCAGGATCTGAAGTTGAGTCCTGTTGATTGCCTGATCAGCGCGATTTTGCCGGAGCACGTTTTGCAATTCATGCTGGCGCATTTCTACCGACATTTTCTGAAGCAAGGTTGCCTCTCCGGTTTTGTATCGAAGTGTTGTGCTCTTGACGAGCACGTCATAGAGGCTGTCCTGCCGGTGGAAAAGTCTTTGTTGTGATTGCAAGTAACGCAGTGTGATATACACCTGATTGACGCGGTAGACCAGCTCATTTTCAGAGGATGCCTGCTTGAATTGGCTGCTTTGCACCCGGAGGCCGCCCAGTTTCGCCTGCGTGGTAAAGACGGTCGGAAATGGAATCTTTTGGGTAACCTGCACATTGTTGTCGTACCGGTAGGCGCTGTTGATCTGGCCGACCATGAGCAGGGCTTCCGTTTTTGGGATTTCACCGGACATCCGTTTACGCTGCTGCTCGAAATCAATTTCGAGGGCGGTGGACCGCAGGCCTTGATTATTTTTCAAGGCCAGGCGAATGGCCTCGTCCAGGGTTACAGCATTTTGCGCTTCACTCCCGAGCGATGTTAACAGGGAAGAAACCAGCAATAGGATCAGGGTTCTTGTTTTCATTTTTTTTTGAATGAAAGGTTTTCAACTAAGTAGTACAGACAGGGAAGAACGATCAGTGTCAGCAGCGTGGCGGTAATCAGCCCACCAATTACCACGGAAGCCAGAGGCCGTTGCACTTCGGCGCCCCCACCCTGGGACAGCGCCATGGGAAGAAACCCCAGAGAAGCAACTGCCGCCGTGATGAGGACTGGACGCAACCGCGTGGAAGTTCCTTTAAGCAGCAAAGTTATCATGTCGGTTTCGCCTTCCTGCTTGAGGTGATTGAACTCGGCAATAAGGACGATGCCGTTCAGAACGGAAACGCCGAACAAGGCGATGAAACCTACTCCCGCCGAAACACTGAACGGCATATCGCGCAGCCACAGGGCAACGATTCCTCCGATGGCAGACAGTGGAATGGCGGTGTAAATGACTAACCCCTGCTTGATGGAGTGGAACGTGAAATACAGCAGAATAAAAATGAGCAGGAGGGCGGCAGGCACAGCAACGTAGAGCCGGGCCCTAGCCTCCTCCAGATTTTTGAAAGCGCCGCCGTAAGTCGGGTAATACCCTGGCAGGAACTTTATTTCACGCTCGATCTTGGCCTGCAATTCTTTCACGATGCTTTCGACATCGCGTCCGCGCACGTTAAAGCCAACCGTTATTCGACGCTTGGCGTCATCGCGCTGCACCTGGTTTGGCCCAGTCTGCAAGCTCACATCGGCGACTTGTGCCAATGGGACCTGCAGGCCGGCGGGTGTTGTGATAAACAAACGCTCCAGATCTTCAATGCGCTGCCGTTTTTCTGCTTCGAGGCGTACCACCAGATCAAAACGGCGTTCGTTTTCATACACCATCCCTGCCCGTTGCCCTGCAAAGGCCATGTTAATCGCCTGATTTACCGTTTGAATGTCCAGGCCGAAAGGCGCGAGCCTTTCCCGCTTAATGTCGACCAGGATTTGCGGCAAGCCCGTAACCTTTTCCACGTAAAGATCTTTCGCCCCCTCCACGCCCGCAGCAAGGCTTCCTACCTGTTCCGCATACGCTGTCAGTTGCTCCAGGTTTTCGCCATAGACTTTGATCACCACATCCTGCCGGGCACCGGTCATCAACTCGTTGAATCGCATTTGGATGGGCTGCTGAAATCCGAACCATACTCCTGTCATCACTTCCAGTTTAGCGACCATGAGTTCGGCGAGTTCGTCACGGCTCGATGCTTTTTTCCATTCGCTTTTATCAGTGAGAACAATGATGAGGTCGCTGGCCTCCAGGGGCATGGGATCAAGGGGTATCTCAGAGGAGCCAATCTTTCCGATGACTTCTTTTACTTCGTCTGGAAATTCGCGCAGGAGGATTTCGCTTGCCTGTGTACACGTTTCGACTGATTCGGAAAGGCTGCTGCCGGTCATGATGCGGGTCTCGACGGCAAAGTCGCCCTCATCAAGGGTGGGAAGGAATTCGGCACCCAGTGTGGAAAACAGAAGCAGGCTGCTAAGGAAAAGGATGGCGGAGGCCGCAATAACTTTTAGCCGGTGATGCAGCGCCCACCGGATCACCGGATCGTAGAATCGGTGGACAAAACGGATGATGCGGTCAGAAGCAGTGACCCGATTGCTCATTTCTTTACTCAAAAAAAGTGCGCTCATCATGGGCACATAGGTGAGTGACAATATGAACGCCCCGGCAATGGCAAATGAAACGGTCTGCGCCATGGGCCGGAACATTTTTCCTTCCACCCCCACCATGGCCAGGATCGGCAGGTATACGATCAGGATGATAATTTCGCCGAAGGCCGCACTGTTCATAATCTTGCGCGATGATTGATAGACCTCTTCATCCATTTCGTTTTGCGAAAGCTGCTTGCCCATGATGCGTGTGCCCAGGTGATGCATCGTGGCTTCGACGATGATAACGGCGCCATCAACGATCAGCCCGAAATCGATAGCCCCGAGACTCATGAGATTGCCGGAGACACCAAATACCTGCATCATCCCAATCGCGAAAAGCATGGACAGGGGGATGACGGAAGAAACCAGAAGGCCCGCCCGCAGATTTCCTAGGAGAAGGACCAATACGAAGATGACGATCAAGGCTCCCTCCGCCAAGTTGGTGGTCACGGTAGTGATAGCCTTATTCACCAGTTTTGTCCGGTCGAGGAAGGGGTCAATGGCGACACCTTCCGGAAGGTTTTTCTTGATCTGCTCGATCCGTTCTTTCACGTTTGCGATAACTGCGGAGGAGTTGGCGCCTTTTAGCATCATCACCACGGCGCCCGTCACTTCACCGTCGGTGTTGCGCGTCATGGCCCCGTAGCGGACCGCGTGTCCAAATTGCACGGTGGCCACATCGCGCAGGAAGATCGGCGCGCCGGTGCTGGTGTTTTTTAGGGCGATCAACTCCAGGTCCTCTAAACTGGAAACCAATCCTTCGGAGCGAATGAAATATGCGTTGGGTTTTTTGTCGATGTATGCGCCGCCGGTGTTCTGATTGTTTTTCTCGAGCGCCTGAAAAACATCTGTGACGCTGAGGTTGAAGCTTCTGAGTTTGTCAGTGTTAATGGCAATCTCATATTGCTTGAGATATCCCCCAAAACTGCTGACATCCGCCACCCCTTCAGTGCCCAGCAGCTGACGCCGCACAATCCAATCCTGAATGGTGCGCAGGTCGGCAGGCGAGTACTTCTCCTCATAACCGGGTAAGGCATAAATCACATACTGATAAATTTCCCCAAGCCCGGTAGTGATGGGTGCCATTTTGGGCTGACCAACATCGGAAGGAATCTGATCTTTGATTTCACCCAAACGCTCGTTGACCTGTTGGCGGGCCCAGTAAACATCAATATCATCTTTGAACACGATGGTCACAACGGACAACCCGAACCTTGAAAAAGAGCGCACCTCCTCAATGCCGGGAATCGTAGCAACGTTTTGTTCTACTGGAAAAGTGACCAGCCGCTCGATGTCCAACGCTGCATGCGAGGGAGAAACCGTGATCACTTGCACCTGGTTGTTGGTGATATCGGGCACCGCATCGATGGGCAGGTTCCGCAGGGAATAGCCGCCCCAGAGGATCAACCCGAGGGTTGCCATGCCTACGATCAGTTTGTTGCGGATGGAAAAGAGAATAATCTTATCCAGCATAAGGTTCTTATTCAAAAATGAATGATGCGCCAGGAAGAATTTTTCCTGAGCGGGACGAACGAATTACCGAAGTGGATTATGCTCTGGGCGGCTGAAATATTTCATTCAGTTCCGAAAGGGGAACAAACGAAAAATAGGCTGCAAAAAAAACCGATCCCTGCTCGGGAAGGTCGGTAGAAAGCAATACTTTTTGATTGATCAGTGCAAAGGCCGGGGCGGTCACCGAATTGCTGTAATCCTTGAAAGGAAGTTCCATGTCCGTGGAATCGTGCGGCGCATCGGTTTCGTAATGCATGGCCAGAAACTGAAGGAACGACATCGAAGGCAGTTGGGCACGATGCTCTACAAAATGCTGGACCAGGATCGGCAGACGGAGCACTTCGCGAACCTCGGTGAACATCACCAGGTAGAGCAGCAGAAATCCGATGGATGCAGTCCTCTTCACGGATCAAAGATAGAAAAAACTAGAATAAGGTCAGGTTGCCGCCTTTGCGAAACCGCGTGAGACTCATTGCAGGCATCTTTCTTCCCGCAAGGTACTTGCGCTTGGAATGGCGGTACAACTGGTAAATGATGTCGGCGATGTTTCCTTCGCCAACCATCCTCCTGCCGAATTGGGAGTCATTGACACTACCGCCGTGAAGCGAGGAAATCTGGTTCCATACTTTGTCAAAACGGTCAGGAAAATTTTTACGGAGCCAATCTTCAAAGAGCTTGCCGACCGAGCCGTTCAGGCGAACCACGGTCATGCCTGCCGCCAGTGCACCATGATCGGCAGCCGCCTGAATGATTTGTGGTATTTCGTGATGGTTGAGTCCCGGAATGATGGGGGCAGTCATGATGCCTACGGGCACACCCGCTTGACTTAGTGCCTCCACTGTCTTCAGCCGCTTGACGGCACTGGCCGTTCGCGGCTCCATAAGTCGGCGAAGATCTTCGTTGAGCGTGGTAATGGAAATCATGACATGAACAAGGTTGTCGCTGGCGAGATCTTTCAGGATATCAAGGTCGCGGGTAACCAGGCTGTTCTTGGTAATAAGGCCTACCGGATGGCGGTACTTCGCCAGCACGCGGAGCAGGCCGCGTGTAAGTTCCAGCTTTCTTTCCTGGGGCTGGTAACAGTCGGTATTGCCTGAAAGCATGATCGGTGAAACTTTCCAACCCGGATGCTGAAGTTGCTTCTCCAGAATTTCGGCTGCATTCATCTTGGCGATGATCTTGGTTTCAAAGTCAAGGCCAGCGGAAAACCCGTAGTACTCGTGTGTGTTGCGTGCGTAACAATAGATGCAGCCGTGCTCGCAGCCCTGGTAGGGGTTCATGGAATAGGCCATCCCGAGATCGGGACTGTTTACGCGGTTAATGATCTTGCGGGGGGTTTCTTGGAATACCTGCGTGGACGGTAGTCCGATCAATTCTTCATCAAGACCCTCGGGATGCTCGGTTACATACTGTTCTTTTAAGAACTTGTTGGCAGTTTTGATCTGGGCGCCCCGGCCTTTCTTGTAGGAGATGTCGTTCACACTACAATAGTACTAATAAAATTAGTAATTACTAATGACAAATCAATGATTTTGTACCGGAAAACGCCTATTGTGGAGGTAGCAAGCGGTATGCTGACAAAGGCTGGAATCCGGCTGCTGGTGAAACGGGAGGACCTGAACCACCCGGAGATTTCTGGGAACAAGTGGTGGAAATTGAAGTACAATTTGGAACAGGCAAAGGTATTGGGCAAGACAACACTGCTTACCCTTGGAGGCGCCTACTCCAATCACATTTATTCCACTGCGGCTGCTGCCCGTGAGGCTGGTTTCAACAGCATCGGTATTATCCGTGGTGAAGAAGTTCTACCGCTAAACAAGACGTTACAATTCGCTACGGATTGCGGGATGAAACTTCATTTCATTTCGAGGGAACGTTATCGGGCAAGAGAGGATGGGAATTTTGTAAAGGATTTACAGAATGATTTTGGAGATTTCTATTTTATTCCGGAAGGAGGCACGAATGCGCTGGCGGTAAAAGGCTGCGCCGAACTTGCAAATGAGATTGAGGCAGCGGTTGATTTTGATTACTTGTGCCTTCCGGTGGGAACCGGGGGAACGCTCGCCGGTTTGGTCGTCGGGCTTGGTGGGAGAAAAAAGGCAGTTGGCGTATCGGTCCTGAAGGGCGGGGAATTCCTTTCCGGGGAAGTCAGTGACATGGTCTTCGCATACGCGGGCGAGACGTATAGCGGAGGCTGGGATATCCTGACGGAGTATCACTTCGGAGGTTACGCAAAGTCAAAACCTGAACTCACCCGGTTTATCGAGGCGACAGAACAGACCTGGAATTTTCCTTTGGATGCTGTGTATACCGGGAAGGCGCTGTTTGCAGTGATGGATCGGGTTGGTGCTGGATGGTTCAGCCGGGGCTCAACGGTTCTTTTCCTCCACACCGGTGGACTTCAGGGGAAATAAGGGATCAGCCGAACAAATCCCCGAACACTTCCTTCAGATTTCCAAAAGACTTGACGGTGATCTTCTTGTTGTCGGCTGACTTGGGGCTGAACTTCGAAACGTAAATTTCTTTAAAGCCCAGTTTAGCCGCCTCGGAGATCCTTTGCTCGATGCGGTTAACAGCACGAAGCTCTCCTCCCAGGCCCACTTCTGCGGCAAAGCAGATTTTCTCAGAAACAGAGATTTCTTCCATGGAGGAGATGATGGAAATGCAAATGGCCAGGTCAATCGCCGGATCTTCCACGCGGATACCGCCGGCCATATTGAGAAACACATCCTGAGTTCCCATGCGGAACCCGCATCGCTTTTCTAGGACAGCCAAAAGCATGTTCAGCCGTTTTTGATCAAAGCCCGTGGGAGTTCGTTGCGGCGTGCCATAGGAAGCCGGGCTTACCAGCGACTGCACTTCAATCAACAACGGTCGGTTGCCTTCCAGCGTAGCACCGATGGTGGCGCCGCTTTGCGGTCCGTCTTTCTGGGATATAAGTATCTCTGAAGGATTGCTCACCTGCCGTAAGCCAGTACCCAGCATTTCATAAATCCCGATTTCGGCAGTTGATCCAAACCGGTTCTTGGTTGTGCGCAAAATCCGATACGCCAGGTGTTGGTCTCCTTCGAATTGCAAAACCGTGTCGACCATATGCTCCAATACTTTGGGTCCTGCCAACATTCCGTCTTTGGTGATGTGCCCCACGAGAAACACGGGCGTGTTTGTCTCTTTGGCGAACTTCATGAGTTCGGCGGCGCACTGGCGGACCTGTCCGATGCTTCCGGGGGTGCTGTCCAGCAACGGAGAGTAAAGCGTTTGAATGGAGTCTACGATCACCAACTGGGGTGTGAGAGATTCGAGGGCCAGAAAAATATTCCGCGTGTTGGTTTCGGTGAGCGTAAAGAAATTGCCGGAGTCTTTATCGATGCCGAGCCGCTGTGCGCGCATTTTGATTTGCTGCTCGCTTTCCTCGCCGGACACATAGAGCGTCTTCAGGTTGCGGAGCGCGAGGCCGACCTGCAGCATCAGCGTTGACTTGCCAATACCGGGTTCGCCGCCGATGAGAATCAGTGAACCGGGGACGATGCCGCCCCCCAGCACACGGTCAAGTTCCTGGTCGAGGGCTGGAATCCGGACCTCCTTCCCAGACTCAATTTCATCCAGGGTCCGGGGCTGAACGGATCTGGATCCGGCTGTTGCCTGACGCCATTCGTTTTTACCGTCGCCGCCTTTGACGGTCACTTCTTCTACAAACGAATTCCAGGTACCACAGGAAGGACACTTCCCCAGCCACTTTGCGGCTTCGTGGCCGCACTGCTGACAGAAGAATTGGGATTTGGTTTTTGACAAGTAGGGAGGAAATAATGGCAAGGCTAAAGTATGGAAACTTAGCGACGCTATTGAAGTTTAACAAAGATTTGCCCAAATTCATAGCACCTAAATCCGAAGCCATGAAGAAGCATGCCCTTTCTTCGCTGTTGATTCTGATAGCCGCAACAGCTGCAGGTCAAAAACCGCCCATCAAATTTGGTGATGTGCCAATCGAACAACTTCAAATGACCGTGTATGACAAAGACAGTTCCGCAGCTGCGGTAGTACTTTCGGACTACGGAGAATCCAGGATTGATTACAATGCCGATGATGGATTTATCATCAAATTTGATCGAATCCGGCGTGTCAAGATTTTAACAAAGGATGGATATGAGTGGGGAAACTTTGTAATTCCACTTTATCACCAGGGTTCCAAGGAAGAGGATCTTGGATCGCTTAAGGCAGTCACCTACAACCTTGAAAATGGGAAGGTTGTGGAAACGAAAATGAAGAATGAAGCCGTTTTCAAGGAAGAGCGGGACCAGAACTGGACGCATGTGAAACTTGCGCTTCCCAATGTCAAGGAGGGCTCGGTTGTCGAAATCACGTACCGTGTCACATCTCCGTACACTTTCAATTTTCAGGATTGGGATTTCCAGAGCACCATTCCAACGATGTGGAGTGAATACCGCACCCGGATCCCGGAGTACTTTTCATATCGCAGTTTTGTTCAGGGATACTTGGCCATGGCGATCAACGAATCCAAAACTGAGAACAAGGCTTATACGGTTCACTTTCGGGAAAAGTCCGGGATTGCAAAAACGAAGGCCGTTGATGAACGTATAGAGTATATTGAAAACATCAACCGGCTAGTAATTCAAAACGCCCCGGCTTTCAAGAGTGAACCGTACATGACCACGTACCGGGATTACATTTCCCGAATCAACTTTGAGTTGAGCACCTTTCAGCCTCCGGGCCAACCCGTTCAAATTTTCAACGAGTCCTGGGAGAAAATCAGTGCGGAGTTATTGAAAAACGAGTCGTTTGGTGGTGTAGTCACCGGCTCCAACTTTCTTAAAGAGCATGCGGTGGCGGCCTCTGCGGGCAAGACAGATCCTAAAGAAATAATTGGTAGCATCTACTCCTATGTAAAAGGACTCATCAAGTGGGATGGGCAGTACCGCGTATATTCTGATGGGAATCTTCGGCGGGTGATCGAGAACAAGAAGGGCAGCTCGGCGGAAATCAACCTCTTACTGGTCTCGATGCTTCAGAAGGCTGGAATTACAGCTAACCCGGTGGTAGTGAGCACGCGGGATCATGGGTTCATAAGAAAGGAAATTCCGGTTTTCTCTCAGTTCAATTATGTCATTGCATCAGCAGAAGTGGAAGGCAAGATCATTCTAATGGATGCTACCGACAGATCCCTTCCCATACATATTCTACCGGAACGCTGCCTGAACGGGGAAGGCCTGATCATATCCCCAACAAAGTCGGGCTGGGTAAAAATAGACCCGGTGAAGTCGAGGTCATCAGTCACCCTGGATCTCGTACTGGCTGATGATGGCACATTGAAGGGGAAAGCGCAGTTTACCCACGATGGATACTTTGCGCAAAGTGCACGAAAATCTTATTTTGGAAAGAGCCCGGAAGAACACCTGAAAACCGTTCTGGAAGAGTACCATTGGGAGATTGAATCGAGCAGTTTTGAGAATCTTGAAAAGCTGTCGGAACCCATGAAGGAGGTCTACCAAGTCCGAATGAATGAGCACATTCAAGCCGCTGGAAATACGATGTATATCAATCCCATTTTCATCAATCGATTAGAAAGAAACCCATTTCAGTCGGAAACCCGCGCCTACCCTGTGGACTACGGAAGCCCGGAGGAACAAATCTATATGGTTAAAATCACCATCCCTGAAGGCTGGGTAGTGGATGAAATTCCGGCACCGAAATATTTTGTCATGCCAGCCAACGGCGCCCGGTATATTTACAGTGCCACCCAAACCGGGAACGTCTTGTCATTGACCAGCCACCGGGTGATCAACAAGGCGCTGTTTTCTTTTGACGAATACAAGCCGTTGCGCGACTTTTATACTCAAATTGTTGCCAAACAGGCGGAGCAAATTGTCCTGAAGAAGAAGTAGGTCGCCCTATTCATATGAAGAAAAATGATTTACACGATCGCCATATGGTTGACAGGATTCGTTGCGGGGGCAGATGCGCGCTACGCCGTTAGTGATATTCCGGACAATCTTAAATCCAACGTCAATGCGGTAGTTCGGGAGAACAAGATGGTGTACACGATTCTCTCGAAAAGTAAGGCAAACCTTAAAACGCAACGGGCGGTGACGATCCTAAATGAAAAGGGCGGGCGGTTTGCCCGGCTTACGGTCGGCTACGACCGGCTAACAAAAATAACCGTATTGACTGCCGCAGTTTACGATGGGGAGGGTAGAGTAATACGGAGACTGAAGGGTTCGGAAATCATTGATCAGGCGGCTCAGGACGGGTTCAGTCTTTACTCCGATGATCGAATTAAGCACGTTGACCTTTCGCAGTCAATCTATCCGTACACGGTAGAGTTTATCTATGAGGTTGATTACAAATTTCTTTACGGCGTGCCAGAGCTCACCATTGCCAGCGATCGAAGTTCAGTGCAGCGAGCATCGTATCAGCTGATTTATCCCATCGATCTAACTCCACGGTACAGGATGATCAACTGGAACAGCGGCCCCGTTCGGGAGAAACGTGGAGAAAAGGAAGAATCTTTGACATGGATTTTCGAAAACATTCCACCCATTTCTATAGAGCCGCATGGGCCTCATAGCGATGAAATTATGCCGCGGATTATGGTTGCTCCTTCGGTTTTTGAATACGACGGCCATGTCGGTGACATGTCATCATGGAAAACGTTTGGCAAATGGTATGCTGAGCTAAACAAGGACCGTGACGATCTGCCGGCCGGGATCAGGGAAAAAGTGAAAACCATGACTGACGGCCTTGGGTCGGTGGAAGAAAAGGCGAGAGTTTTATACAGTTATCTCCAGGGCCGGACCCGGTATGTTAGCATCCAGTTGGGAATAGGAGGGTTGCAGCCTTTCCCCGCCAGCACCGTCGAATCTACGGGCTATGGAGACTGTAAGGCACTTTCGAATTACATGGTCTCGCTGCTCAAGGCAGCGGGGATTCGGGGGTACTATGCCATCATCCAGGCAGGCGAAAATGAGGGTGATGTGATCCGGGATTTTCCCAGTCATCAGTCAAACCATGTTATCGTTGCTGTTCCTAATGGACAGGATACCTTGTGGCTCGAATGTACAAGCCAGACCAAAGCATTTGGCTATATGGGGAAATTTACGGGAGATAGAACGGCGCTGATCATTACAGAGGAGGGCGGCAAATTGGTGCATACACCTGGCTATAATGCCGACCAGAACAAGCAATTCAGAACCGCGGATGTCATTGTTGATGCTTCCGGAAACGCAAAGGCGAAGGTAACAACCACCTATACCGGAATTCAAACAGAAAACGGCGGACTGGATGACGTGATCGACAGCAAACCAGAAGAGCAACGCAAGTGGGTTCAGTCAACAACCGATATCCCTAACTTCAATGCAGTTGCTTTTTCTATAACGGGGAGCAAGAATAAGATTCCGTCTGCAATTGTTACGCTTACTCTTGACCTTGATCATTATGCTTCCATAAGCGGCAAGCGTCTTTTCATAAAGCCAAATCTCTTGAACCGAAGCACCTACATCCCCGAACGAGTGACGGAGCGTAAGACAGAAGTCCTCTGGCATTACGCCTATACTGATATTGACACGGTAAAATTCCTCTTTCCTGAAACCTTGTACCCAGAATTTATTCCACAACCCGTAAAACTTACTTCGAGGTTTGGTTCGTATGAGGCACAGTTCACTTTTGAGGAAAGCAAGTTGGTATATATTCGGAAAATGAAAATGGAAAAGGGCCGTTTTCCGAAGGAGAGCTATATTGAACTGCTTGAGTTTTTCAGGGAGGTGAGTAAATATGATAACGTGAAGTTGGTGCTTCTGAATAAGACGTAACTCATTTAAGCGGACTATTCTCCTCCTTGGCCATCGCGTTGTAAACCAGCCTGTCGGTCAGGCCCGGCAACCACTTGTTGAGGAAGACAGCAAGCTTTCCCTGCAAGGTAAGGATCAGAAAATTTTTACGCTTTACGGTTGCTCGGTAGATGTGACTAGCACATTCCTCGGCGCTCATCATTTTTTCTTCGCGGCGCGGTGAGTCGGTTTGCGGGGAACCGTCGCGGGTGAGCGACCGCTTCCGGATGTTGCTGGAGGTGAAACCGGGGCAGGCTGTCATCACGTGCACATTTTTTTTCAACACTTCGGTTCGCAGCGCCTCCAGGAACCCGTTGAGGGCAAATTTGGAAGCGGAGTAGCCCGTGCGCCCTGGCAGGCCCCGAAAGCCGGCAATGGAAGAAATTCCAATTACGGACCCCTGGTTCTTCAAAATCTCAGGCAGGCAGGCCTTGGTCGCATAAACGGCTCCAAAAAAATTGATGTCCATCACTTTTCGTATGACCGCTGTATCAACCTCATTGAATATCGCCCGCATGCTGATGCCGGCGTTGTTGATCAGAATATCAATCCTGCCAAAAATGCGAAGGGCTTCGGCAGCCATCCGGTGATTGTCTTCCTCCCTGCTTACATCTCCCGCGCATGCGTGTGCGTCGATGCCCGCTACTCGTAACGCGTTGACAACATCATTCAGGTCATCGGCATTTCTTCCCGTGATAAGGATTTTTGACCCGCGCCGCCCAAACTCTTCGGCCAGCGCCTTGCCGATGCCTGATGAGCCTCCGGTAATGATGACTACTTTATTTTTCATTCTTAAGCGATAGTAAAAATAAGGAAAACAAGTTCGCAAAAAAGATGGGCTCCTTCCGGCAATTTCAGGTTTGAGGCTAGTTCAACATCATCTCAATATCCTGCCGTGTAAGCGACTTGACGATGCTTTCCTCGGTAGTGATAATGGCGTCGGACAATTTCAGTTTTTGCTGCTGCAGGAGCAGAATCTTTTCCTCCACGGTATTTCGCGTGATGAATTTGTAGGTAAAGACTTTCTTCTTCTGGCCGATGCGGTGCGCCCGGTCAATAGCTTGCTGTTCCACCGCCGGATTCCACCACGGATCTAAAATAAACACATAGTCTGCCTGTGTCAGGTTGAGGCCCAGGCCGCCCGCCTTGATGGAAATGAGAAAGATCTTCAGGTCGGGATCCTTGTTGAATCGCTCCACCTGGTCTTTCCGATCCATGCTCGAGCCGTCCAGGTAGGCAAAATCAATTTTTTTGGAGATCAATAGTTCTTTTACAATGGCCAGGTGCTTGACAAACTGACTGAAGACCAAAAGTTTGTGCCCTTCAAGAAGCGCATTTTCAATCATGTGTGACAGGTCTTCCAGTTTTCCGGAGTCGCCCTTGTAGTACGTGTCTACCATCCGAGGATGATTGGAAAGCTGGCGGAGTTTGGTGAGCCCCTCCAGGATGGTCATGCGTGAATTGTTGATCCCCTCTTTTTCGATGTGATCGAGAATCTTTCCACGATAAAACGATTTTGCTTCTTCGTACTTCTCTTCCTGCGCCGGCGACAGGTGGGTGTAGTAAATGTTTTCAACCTTTTCGGGCAGATCGGTAGCTACCTGGGATTTGAGCCTTCTTAATATGAACGGCTTGATGATGGCGTTCAACTTCTTGGTCTTGGCTTCGTCCCTTTGCTTTTCAATCGGCACCTTGTATTCATTCTTAAAATACGTCTGGCCGCCGAGCAGGCCGGGGTTGATAAACGTCATCTGTGACCAAAGATCCATGGTGGAGTTTTCCAGCGGCGTGCCTGTTAGCGTAAGCTTGTGCCGCGACTTCAGCTGCAGCACGGCCTTGGCAATATTGGATGTGGGATTTTTGATCACCTGCGACTCATCCAGGATGATGTAGTTGAATTTGAAATTCTGTAGCTGCTCAACGTCCAGCCGGGTAATCCCATACGACGTGAGTACGACATCGTACTGATCAAAATGCTGAATATTTTTGTTGCGGTTGGTGCCTGTGTAGGTGAGAATTTTGAGCCCACTGGTGAATTTAGCCGCCTCCATCTCCCAATTGTAGATGAGCGACGTAGGCATGATCAGCAAGGAGGTCCCACCATGACCCCTCTCTTTTTCAGATTCGAGCAGCGCGAGCGTCTGAACCGTCTTTCCCAATCCCATATCGTCGGCGAGACATCCCCCCAGCCGGAATTCGTTGAGGAACCGAAGCCAGTTGTAACCTGCTTTCTGGTAGGGCCGCAGTTCGCCTTTGAAACCTTTCGGCAAAGGGTAATCTTTAATGCCGGTAAAGTTTTCCAGGCTTTTCAGCCGGTCGCTGATGTGGACCTTGGCCAGGTTTCCTTCCTGCAGGTCTTTGACCAGGTTGAGGTGATACTTGTGAAGAACCGGCTTTTCATTTTTGCCGTGGGTTTCGCTCATGGCGAAGAGATCCCCGTATTTGGAGAGCCAGGCGTCGGGGATGATGGCGATCTCCCCGTTGGGAAGTTTGAATTCCACCTTCTTCTTCAGGATCAGTTTGCGTAGCTCCTTGAATGAGATTTCAAATTCACCGAAGCGAATACGCGCATGGATGTCAAACCAATCAATGCTCTCCTTGACCTCCAGTTCCATCACCGCTTTTCCAACAAAATATTTCTTATCCCGGTTGTCGGGCTGACTTACTTCGAATCCAAAATTGAGAAGGTTGACCCGGTTTTCATTGATCCAGGAAAAGGCATGCGCCTTCTCGACCGCCGTGCGGTAATTTCCACCCAATGGAAGGCCCAGCTTGATGAGCGTGTTGGCATATTTTTTCTCCGAATCGGTGATCCGTTTGATACGGTGGAAAATGTAATTCTTTTCCTTCTTCTCCATGGTGACGCTTACAAGTTCACTGTCTCCACCCCGGAAACGGTATTTGCCGTACTTGAAAGAAAGGTCAAACACAATTTTTCCGGCTTCGTCGCTGGCAGGGCCCTCGTCGGGGTGGTCGCCAAAGAGGGCAGGGGCCCCCTTGCTGCCGGTCTGCGGAAGTTCGGAGATCGTGAGGAGTGGATGCGGCTCGTAGCTGTTCTTGATAATATCAAATCCCTCTACATCGATATCTTCAAAGGATGCAATCAGCGTGTTTATAAAATTCTTGTAATAGTTATCTTCCAGGTTTTTGGGAATGACAATGTTCTTCTTCGTCAGGAACGGCTGCAATTTTTTCCCGTCCACAGGCTTATCGAAACCATACAACTTGCCATCGAGTACCAGCCAGCCAGGATTTTTGCAAACGAGATATCCCTGGGGAGCCGGAAGCTCGACTGGCTTGCCATCGTAGGTAAGAATCGGATAGTAGGTAGTATTTTCCTCGGTGCGTCGGAAGTAAAAGCAAATGTTGGCGCGCTTTTCCAACACCTCCAGCTTGCGCCAGGTAGGCTCTCCATCATTACCCATTTCGTACAGCCGCTTTCCTTTGAGCTTTTCAAAGATCGCCGCCCGCCGCTTTTCCATGTACACTTCGATCTGTTCCTGGAGCAACCGCTCCTCTCCCTTGTCCTTCTTAAAGACCCGGATGAAGAATTCTTCCGGCTTCATGATCTTTTTGGAAAAATGACGGAGCACGGCGTCCTGGTTCATGCTGTCCATGAGCTCGATAAGCTCGAAATCGCGATCATCCAGGCCCTTGGCAAATTCGCGGGCGTTCTTTGAAGAGATGTTCTGGTGCTGATAGGTCAGCTTGCCGCGTTCGTCCAGATGTACGATAAAGGATTCAACAATATAGCCCAGGTACTCGTGTTGGTACAATGAGTAAATCAACTGAAACGGCTGTGCGGCCGAAACTTTCATGGGGTGCAGTTTTGCCTCTTAAATAATGCTGCAGATACCGAAAAGGACCATGTAAACTGATTTGGGCACTTTTTGGGAAAAAGCAGAATTGCAAAATAGGCAATCGCCGATAGAGTTTTATGGCTTTTTTGGGCCAAATCTTACATCACAGGTGATCGATAGAGTAGGATCTGGAAGCTAACACGGCCGGACGGTAAGAGACCACCAGCGCAATGACGAAGATGACGGCGCCCGTAAGGAGGAAATCCGGTGCCCTCATCTGCACCGGGTAGTTGGAAACGATGGCATTTTCCATGCCCATCCCCACGAGGCCAACCCGGTCCTGGAGGGTGCACAGGATCCAACCGAGAAGGAGCCCTGTACCGGCTCCGACAAATGAAATAAGTGCACCTTCGGCAAGAAAGATGCGGCGAATCAGAAATGCGGGAGCACCCAGAGACGTCAGGATCGAAATGTCCTTCTTCTTGTCAATGGCCAGCATCATCAGTGAAAAGAAAATGTTGATGGAGCCCACCAGCAGCAGCAGCGAGAGCGACAGGAACGTAAAAAGCTTTTCTATTTTCAGCAACCGGTACAAATCCTTGTGTTGTTCTTCGTTGGTAAGAATGGAGAAGCCGTTACCAAGTTTTTCCTGAAGCGCGGCCTGCACGGCGGCTGTTTGGTCGCCCACTGTTTGGACCTCTACCGATGTCCGACGATCGCCGTAGTCGAGCAGGTCTTTGGCAAACGCCAAGGGCACGAAAACGTAATTTTCGTCATACGTTTTTTCGATGGAGAACACCGATCCCGGCCGGATGCTCTTTTGCGAATACATGGAAGAGGGGTCCAGTCTTCCGCTCTTTACGTTTTTGATGTAGAAAAAGCGCAGGGCCAGCATGTCATCGGTTACCTGGGCAGACAAGGTGAACCGAACGCCGCGCCCCAGGATGGCGAACGGGATACTGTCTTTTGTCAGTTTGAGTTCTCCTTCCACAATGTGATCGTCCAGGCGATGCTGATCCAGAAAATTCTCACTCACACCCTTGATAGTGACGACCATGGAGGCATCGCGGTAGCTGACGTATGCGTAATCCTCAATAACTTCTGTCACCGTTTTCACACCGGGTATAGACTGGATTTGGGCAAGCATGGCTTCGTTCACAGGAAAGGTCTTTCCCAGGACCGCTTCAATTTTCAATTCCGGATCAAAGGATGTATACAGCGACCGAAGCAGCACCTCCAGGCCGTTGAAAACGGACAAGACAATGATCAGAGCAGCTGTTGCGAAAGCCACCCCCACCATGGAGAGGACGGAAATTATGTTGATGAAGTTTTTCTTCCGCTTGGAAACAAAATAGCGCCGCGCAATAAAGAACGGAAGGTTCATCGGATCAGTTAATTTCTTGCAACGCCTCTTTTAGACAGCAGACCTTACTCCTCCGGTTGTTCGCCGGGAGGGATATCAAGCCCTTTCAGCAAGTCATCCATGCGCTGCGCGTTCTCTTCGACTTCATCGATATAGAATACCAATTCGGGAATAATCCGTACCTGGTTCCGAATTCTGTCGCCAAGCGCCTTGCGAATTTCTTTCTTGCGGTTATCGATCTTCTCCAGTGTAGCCTTCTTGTCTTTGCTGAGCATCATGCTGATGTACACTCTGGCCACACCTAGATCCGGACTTACCCGGACTTCCATTATGGTTACGAACTCCTGGTCCAGGAATCCTCGTTGGTCACGTTGAAAGATATCGCTGAGTTCTTTTTGAATCAGTCTGCAGAATTTTTGCTGCCGTACGGTGCCACTCATGAGAGTAAAGATAAGAAAGTGACCGGTCATTCCGTTCTGGAGCAACCACGCGTCGTGTTTTTTCGGTTATTTGCATCTTAATCCGAGCTGGCTGTGTTGGACCACTTTAGAATCAATGACCCCTACCGGTTGATAAGCCTGCTGCTGCTGCTGTCGATCGCAGCGCTGCCCTGGCTGATTGATTCTCCGGCTATGACGTTGCAAGAATTGAAAGGCGCTGTGCTGGGAGAGCGTATCTGGAGCAAATTCATGTATTCGGGAATCATTGATCATACAGCACCACTGCAGGCTGTTATGGAGGGAGTTATGAATTTTCTTTTTGGCCGATCGATCCTGGCCCGGCATATGCTCGCGCTCTTTATCATTTTCTTCCAGGCCTCTTTCTTCGCCATCCTGTTGATTCAAAACAAGGCGTACAATGAGAACACGTACGTTCCCTCCCTTCTGTTTGGATTTCTTTGCCTTTTTTCATTTGACGTGCTGGCGTTGACGCCTGAGCTCTTTGCTTCAACCCTTTTGTTGATGGCGCTGAACAACGTTTTTAAAGAAGTCGAGTTCCGCGTGGAGCGGGATGCGGTTGTGCTGAATCTCGGAGTTTTTATCGGCCTCGCCTCGCTGTTTGTTTTTTCGTATACAGTGTTCCTGTTTGGTGTCGTCTTTATCCTTGTTGCTTTTGCCCGCGCTGACGTTCGCAAGATCTCCCTGTTGTTTTTCGGATATGCGCTCATGCATGCCATCGTCTTTACTTTCTACTATTTCCACGACCGCACTGGCGACCTGTGGTCTCACTTTTATCTGGCTCAATTTGGTCAATCAAGGGAATTCCTATTGTCAACAAAGGCCTTGCTGATTTTGGCCGCGATCCCCCTGGGCTATTTTGTTATCTCCCTGCTGATGCTCACACGCGCAGCACGGTTTACGAGATACCAATCGCAACTCTTTCAGGTGCTCCTTATCTGGATGATCGTGGCCATTATCGAACTTTTTCTCGCCCGGGTGATTACGCCACACAGCTTCCTGACATTCATTCCGCCGCTGGCCTACTTTATAAGCCACTACCTGCTTGTCATCCGGAGACGACGTATCGCAGAATTTATGCTTTCCGTTTTTCTGATTGGCTTGATGACGGTGAGTCTGGCGGCCTATTACAAAAAGATTACCGGGATTGACTACGGAGAACTATTTCCGAAGACATCTCCCTACGAAGGAAGGATTACTGGCAAACGGGTCATGGTTGTTGGCGAGGATATGGCGCTGTACAAGGCAAACAGCATGGGCGGGTGTTTTCTGGACTGGAATCTTTCAAGGCGGTATTTTGAGGAGCCGGATGCCTATGCGAACATTATTCGGGTACACGATTCATTTACCAGGGACGCACCCGACGTAATTATTGATGAGGCCGGCCTGATGGGTCCTTTCCTGGAGCGAATCCCATCCGTGAAGAAATCGTACCGAAAAGAAGGGGCTATTTATTGGCGCGTCAGCAATTAATTTTTCCAACCCGCCGCGCATGGCGGCCGCCCTCGAAGCTGGATTGCAAAAATTTTTCCACGATGATGCGCGCTTCTTCCTGGGTTATAAAGCGAGAAGGGAGACACAAAACGTTGGCGTCGTTGTGTTCGCGGGCGAGGGAAGCAACTTCGGGATTCCAGCAAATCGCTGCCCGGATGCCGGCATGCTTGTTGGCCGTCATGGCCACACCGTTGGCGCTGCCGCAGATGACCACACCCAGATCAGCTTCTTTTTTCTCCACGGCCCCGGCTACCGCGTGAGCGAAATCAGGATAGTCGGTTGATTCCTCGCTGTACGTTCCGACATCGTGTACGGTATGGCCGCTTTCACGAAGGTATTTCTGTAAATATTCTTTCAGCGGAAACCCCGCATGGTCGGCGCCGATGGCAATTTTCTGAATCATGCTGATTGTTCGTCTGCCCGCGCCAGCGCCTCTTCGTCTTTTCGCTTTTGCCGCACTACGTAGGCCGAGATGAAAATACTTATTTCATAAAGGAGAAACAACGGGAGAGAGATAAGCATCTGGCTCATGGGATCCGGCGGGGTAATAATGGCACTGATAATCAAGATTGTAATCATGGCATGCTTGCGGTAGGTGCGCATGAATTTCGGAGTGAGGAGACCAATGCGGGTGAGGAAGTACACCACAACCGGAAGCTGAAACAACAACCCGCTGCCGAAAACCAAGGCGACGAACGTACTGACGTACGATGTAATATCGAATTCATTGACAATGACCGGACTGATGGAATACGATGCGAAGAACCACGTCATCATGGGTGCGAGAACGAAATACCCAAACGAAACCCCCAGCATAAACAGGAACGAAACAGCGAATACGGCTCCGCGTGAGTTTCTCATTTCATTCATGTGAAGGCCCGGCTTTACAAACCGCCAGATTTCCCAGAAGACGTAAGGAAAGGCAACAATGAAGCCGAGAACAAAGGCCGCAAAAACCTGCATGGAAAACTGGCCTGTCATGTACCGGCTTTGAATCTTGAATTCAAACGGCTTTGCGCAAAGGGCCTCCTCCGTACCTGTTAGCTCGCCAAGTTTGCAGAGAAACTTGAATGTCGGGAAATCAACGTTGGTGGGAGCAAAAACAATGTTTTGAAAGACCCACGGTGTATACACGAAGGCCACGATCATACAAATCATGATAGCTGCAACCGACCGCACGATGTGCCACCGCAGCTCCTCCAGATGGTCCAGAAATGACATTTCCTTTTCTTCACTCATGATTCCTGACAGCTTCTGCGTTTGTGGGAGGTGGGACTATTCTGATTATGCGTACAATGGAAACTTCTTCATGAAGGTGTTGACCGTCCGCTTTATGACTTTGAGATTCTTTTCGTCCGACGGTTTCTTCAGCACCTGGTCAATGAGGTCAACGACTTTAACCACATCCTTTTCTTTCATCCCGCGTGTTGTCACGGCGGGCGTTCCAATGCGCATTCCGGAAGTAACCATGGGTGATTGTGAATCGAACGGCACCATATTCTTGTTGATGGTAATGTCGGCTTTGATCAGTGTTTCTTCAGCCAGTTTACCGGTGAGGTTTTTAGATCGAAGGTCGATCAGCATCATGTGGTTGTCGGTGCCTCCAGAGATAACCTTGTAGCCGCGTCGGGTGAATTCATCCGCCATCGCACGGGCATTCTTAGCTACCTGTACAATGTATTCCATGTATTCGTCGCTGAGCGCTTCGGCGAAAGAGACAGCCTTGGCGGCAATAACGTGTTCCAGCGGCCCTCCCTGTGTTCCCGGAAAAACACCCGAGTCAAGGAGCGAAGAGATTTTGCGCAATTCTCCCTTGCCAGTCTTAATTCCAAACGGATTATCGAAGTTTTTTCCAATCATGATCACGCCGCCTCGTGGACCGCGCAAAGTTTTGTGCGTCGTCGTTGTCACAATGTGACAGTCCTGCATGGGATCTGTAAGTAATCCGCGGGCAATGAGGCCTGCCGGATGTGAAATATCTGCCATCAGCAGGGCGCCCACCGCATCGGCAGCAGCACGCAGTTTTTTATAGTCCCAATCACGGCTGTACGCGCTGGCGCCACAGATAATCATCTTCGGCTTTTCACGCTTTGCAATCTCAATCACCTTGTCAAAATCGATGGTTCCGGTAGCTTCTTCGACACCATAGAACGAAGGCTGATACAGTTTACCGGAGAAATTTACTGGAGAGCCGTGCGTTAAATGACCGCCGTGCGACAGGTCGAAGCCCAGGATCTTATCCCCCGGCTTCAGACAAGCAAGCATGACTGCAGCGTTGGCCTGCGCGCCGGAGTGCGGCTGCACATTCGCCCACACGGCGCCGAAGAGTTCTTTGATCCGGTCGATAGCAATCTGCTCGATCTCATCGACAACTTCACAGCCGCCGTAATAGCGCTTTCCGGGAAGTCCCTCGGCATACTTATTAGTTAACACGGTTCCCTGCGCCCGCATCACCTGGGCCGAAACGAAATTTTCAGAGGCAATAAGCTCGATACCGGTTTCCTGACGGTGTCTTTCCTTTTCAACGAGGTCGAAGATGATTTTATCTCTTTTCATAACAGCGGGCTTGAATTCAAGTGCGGGAGGGGCAAAAATAAGATGTTGGAGGGACATTTCCCTAAAGGACACGGTTCAGCGTATCAGGCAGCAAGCGTCGGTCACCCCAAGATGTGTGGTGCAGCGATGATTATTTTTCCTTTTCAGCAGCACGATGGCCCCGGTGGATGAGGTTATATACCCCATAGCATCCTACACCCGTAATCAATGTCGCCGCCAGATCCCAAGGGTCCATTGGTTTACCCAGGAGCGGATGAGCGATTTCGTACAAAGCAACGCTGAGAGTAACAACCTTGATCAAGAACAAATGTTGCGCCCTTGTTCTACCCAGCACGGCGACAAAAAAGTAGACGGTTGCGATCGTACCCAGCGTATTACCGATCGTGTCGGCAAGATGGAAATCGTAAATATGGTTGTTGTAGATGGAGGGCCGATAGAAAGGTCGGGCTATAAACTCATAGATCGAGAGTGCCAGGATGCCGATGGCGAGATGGAGGATTCGTTGCCCCGATAGTTTCCAATGTGTGATTTCTTCCCGGAGATCGTGAATGGTCATGAAGTATCGGCTGAATGTTAGACTCAGGATTAACTGCAGGCTGCGAGGTT
>JAWXBL010000047.1:0-17068 GCA_034440075.1 Cytophagales bacterium | reverse complement strand
GTTCATAGCCATCAATTGCGGATCCATACCTGAGGGCACCATCGACTCCGAACTTTTCGGTCATGAAAAAGGCTCATTTACAGGCGCCCACGAATCCCGCAAAGGCTACTTTGAAGTGACCAATGGGGGAACCATCTTTCTCGACGAAATAGGTGAAATGCCTCTGGGAACGCAAGCACGCCTGCTCCGCGTCCTGGAAAACGGAGAGTTTATCAAGGTTGGCTCATCCAAAGTTCTCAAAACGGATGTGCGCGTGGTAGCCGCTACCAACATTAACCTGATGCATAAGGTCGAGAACGGAAAGTTCCGGGAAGACTTATACTATCGCCTGAACAGCGTTCCCATCTTCGTGCCGCCCTTGCGGGAAAGAGGGAAAGACGTTGAACTGCTTTTTAGAAAATTCGCTTCAGATTTTGCGGAACGGTACAAGGTAAAGCCCATCGTCCTTACCGAAGACGCAAAGGAAGAATTGTTAAAATACCGTTTTCCTGGAAATATCCGGCAACTCAAAAACCTGGTCGACCAGATCTCCGTCCTATCGACCGATCAGAAGGAGATTTCTGCGGAGATGCTGCGAAACTACCTGCCCCAGGAGAAGAGTCTGCCTGCGCTTTATTCCACAGGTACATCACCCGATATTTCCGAGCGGGAGATTCTTTACAAAGTTTTGTTTGACATGCGCAAGGATGTCAATGAATTGAAACGCATTGTCCTTGAAACTGCCGGCAATTCCACCCCTGCCGCGCAAATCATCAAGGAAAATCCTGACCTGTTTTCAGAGGTTCACGGCGGAGGCATTTCTGAAAAGGAAGCGGTGGTCCTCAACCTGAACAGCAATTCAGGTAACTCCCAGGAAGGATCCGAGGAAGATGTTCAAGACATCTCGCACGAATCGGCTGATGATTCCCTGTCCATTCAAAAAAAGGAAAAAGAACTCATTGTGCGCGCGCTGAGAAAAAACAACAACCGCCGGAAATATGCGGCACGTGATTTGGGTATCTCGGAGAGGACACTCTATCGAAAAATCAAAGAGTATGAACTTGAAAACTAAGCGAACCATGCTCGCGTTTGTTTTCCTTGCCCTTTGCCAGGGGTGTGGCGTATATTCTTTCTCCGGTGCTGCCACCACGGCAAAGACCATTTCCATCGACCAGTTTTTTAACAATTCCGACCTCGCTCCCGCCAACCTGAGCGCGACGTTTACCAACCGACTGAAAGACTATTACCAGCAGAATTCAAGTTTGCGCGTTATCGAGACAAATGCGGAACTGCATCTGGAAGGCGTTATTTCAGACTACCGGGTGAATGCCATGGCTCCCATCTCCACCGGCAACCCCAACGATCCCAACACGGCTGCTCTGTCACGACTGACGATCACCATCAAAGTGACCTTCGAAGATTCCTTTGAGCCCAAAAGCAATTTCAAAGACCGTTCATTCAGCTTCTACCGGGACTTCGATAATAACCTTAATTTCTCCAGCATTCAGGAAGACCTGGAAAAGAAGATCTTTGACCAAATCCTTATCGATATCTTTAATGCAACCGTCGCAAACTGGTAATTTTCAGTTACTTGTCTGGCCTGCATTTTTCCGTTAGTTTTACTTCCTGATAGGCTATGAATTCTACCGGCTTCAGACTTCTTGTAAAGAATTTTTCGGACCTCACCCCGGCGGAGTATGCCAAGGTGCAGGAGTTGTCCGACCGCTATCCGTACAGCCAGTTACTGCACATCCTGAAATCGCGAGCTTCCAAAGATCAGAACCAACACAATCAGGTCGACCTCCTGCATCATGCAGCCGTGTATGCAACGGATCGCTCGGTGGTGAAATGGGCGATGACCGAACCCAGATCCATCCGGACGGAGCCCTCCCCTCCCACGGTGAATGAACTTGAACCAAAGCCAAAGGCACCCGAGGTTTTGAAGCCGGCAAAGAGCCAAGTACAACCGGTAGCAGTCATTGAAACCCCACCGCCGAAAGCTCCGCCCGCAGCTGTGCCCCTTGCTAAGATTGAGTTGGAGGGGGATGATTTGCTGGATGACCTGGCCGCTGAACTGAAGAAACTCCAGATACACAAACAGAATTTCGAAACTAGCTACCAGCTCCTGAAGAAAACACTCGCACAACCGGCAACCGATATTGCAGCAGCTTCTGCACATGCTTTCCCCCCGACACGGGAGCCGTCGCTGATCGACGAGATCAAGTCAACTCGAAAGAAGCTCAAGGTAGCCAGTTCCAAGGCCATCGAGCAGCACGAGATTATTGACCAGTTCATCAAGGCCTCTCCGGCACTTCCAAAAGCAAAGAAAGATCTGCCGGATGCTGATTTGGCTGAAAACTCCTCCAGTTTCAGCGATCATATCGTCTCCGAAACGCTCGTTTCAATCCTGATAAAGCAAGGGAAAAAGGCCAAGGCTATTGAAATGTTGAAGAAACTCATTTGGAAGTATCCTCAGAAAAAGGCTTACTTTGCCGCTCAAATTGAAGACCTGAAAAATTAACTCATGTACACGTTATACGTAAGCCTGACCGTGATCGCATCCATTCTCCTGGTTCTGGTGGTGTTGGCACAAAATTCAAAAGGAGGTGGCCTTTCCAGCCAATTCGGAGGAAGCGGTGCAAGCAACCTCATTGGCGTCAAGAAGACCGGGGACTTGCTTGAAAAGCTTACCTGGGGTCTGGCCGTGGCCGTTATGGCACTGGCGTTGGCAACCAATCTGACTACCCCCAATCCGGGTACTGCTTCGGATGAGTTACTGGACCGCGCCAAAGATCAGGTGGAGGTTCCGGCTCCTTCTCTCAAGAAGACAGATTCATCCACTTCCAAGTAATCCTACTCCGTCTTTGACAGGTGCTTTATCAGCAGCCTTTTGGCTACTGGCACCAGCGTCTGCGCATACGGGAATTTCATTTTAGAAAGCACCAGGAATGCTGCCGGGTTAGGAAGATCCTTGAACTGGCGGATCAGTGACAATTTCATCTGCTCGTAGGTATTCACCAGGCCGTAGGTTGTCGTTTGGAGGAACTCGGTTTGAAGTCCACGCATCGGTTCGGAACTGTTCTGATACACCGTCACCTGGTAGCGGTAGATCCTGGTTTCGTTTTCCGGAGGTTGTGTCATGAACATGTACCCTTCTCGGGCATACAACGGCACCACCCCGATAGAAGACAGCTCACACTTTGATTCAACAAATTCATAAATCTCAGAACCCTCTTCTACAGAATCTTTAATCTGCGGGATGGCGAAGGCGATGATGGATTCAATCTCCTGCATGATGGCATCATCCTCAATTATTTTCTTGTAATTGAGTTCCAGCATCTCCAGGCTCTCGAGCGATAGTTCCCTGGGGAAGGACTCGTAAATCATCGATTTGCTACTCTGAAGCGCTACCAGGTTGCGGTAATGAAATACGATATCAGCAAGGTGGGGGTACAATTCCACCCGGCTGAAAGCCTCCTGCACCGCTTTCAGGTATCCAAGCAATACGTACTTCTTGTACTCGAAATCAATGAGCCCGTCAGTCAACCAAGTATCCCCCAAGCGCGTTTCCATAGGCATCAGTTACTAGGTTAAGTATACGAAAAAGATCACTTTCGCGATACCTGCCATTTTTTCCCAACAACCTGACAAAGCAGGTCAAATGGTGGGTAGAAATGGACCGTTTCATGACAGAGACAGTCAAAACTGGCAGAAATGCCTATTTGGCATAGAAATGGACACTTGCGGGTCAGTTGTAATTACTAAACTATAAAACTCATATGGCCAAAATCAATTTCAAACCCAACGAAGACCGTGTGCTCGTGGAACCCGCAGCCGCGGAGGAAAAGACAGCATCGGGAATTATCATCCCTGACACAGCAAAAGAGAAGCCTCAAAAGGGGAAAGTCATTGCTGTTGGCGAAGGCATAAAAGACAAGCCCGTCACTGTAAAGGTTGGTGAGCGTATCCTGTATGGTAAGTATGCCGGTACAGAGATCACCATCGACGGAAAAGATTATCTCATCATGCGTAACTCCGATATTTTCGGAACTATCTAAACAAAAAAATAAACTACATAACTATGGCTAAGGAAATTACATTTGATACACCGGCACGCGACCGGATAAAAAGAGGAGTCGACAAACTGGCGGATGCGGTGAAAGTGACCCTTGGACCGAAAGGCCGAAACGTGATCCTGGACAAAAAATTCGGTGCCCCTACCGTAACCAAGGACGGCGTTACAGTTGCCAAGGACATTGAGCTGAAGGACCCGATCGAAAACATGGGTGCGCAGCTTGTTAAGGAGGTTGCTTCCAAAACAGCAGACGCTGCCGGTGATGGAACAACAACAGCAACGGTTCTCACGCAGTCGATTTATGCACATGGTATAAAGAACGTCGCCGCCGGAGCCAACCCGATGGATTTGAAGCGTGGTATTGACAGGGCTGTCGATATCGTGGTAGAAAGTCTTCGGAAGCAGTCCAAGAACATCAAAGGATCACAGGAGATCACTCAGGTGGCAACCATTTCTTCCAACAACGATACGGAAATTGGAAAAATGATCGCTACAGCTATGGACAAAGTCGGGAAAGACGGCGTTATCACAGTAGAAGAAGCAAAAGGTACTGAAACCGAAGTGAAAACGGTGGAAGGAATGCAGTTTGACCGCGGATACCTCTCCCCTTACTTTGTTACAAACACAGAGAAAATGGAAGCTGATCTGGAGAGTCCTTACATCCTGATCTATGACAAGAAAGTATCTTCCATGAAGGAATTGCTTCCGATCCTGGAAGCTACGGCCCAAACCGGAAAGCCCTTATTGATCATTGCTGAGGAAGTAGAAGGTGAAGCCCTTGCTACCCTGGTCGTCAACAAGATTCGCGGCGCTCTGCGCGTTGCTGCTGTTAAAGCACCTGGCTTTGGCGACAGAAGGAAAGCGATGCTGGAGGATATTGCCGTTCTCACCGGAGGAAAAGTCATTTCCGAAGAGACAGGCAGTAAACTTGAGGATGCCAAACTGGAGTCCCTGGGTCGTGCCGAGAAGATCAATATCGACAAGGATAATACTACCATCGTAAACGGTGCAGGTAAGAAGGCCGAAATCACCGGTCGCATCAATCAGATCAAAGCGCAAATTGAAGCTACCACTTCCGATTACGATCGTGAGAAGCTTCAGGAGCGCTTGGCTAAACTCTCTGGAGGAGTTGCTATCCTCTACATCGGTGCTGCCACTGAAGTAGAAATGAAGGAAAAGAAGGATCGTGTGGATGATGCATTGCACGCCACCCGTGCTGCCGTCCAGGAGGGGATTATACCAGGTGGAGGTGTTGCTTACATTCGTGCCATCGAGGCGCTCAAGGGCGCTGCCGGTGAGAACGAAGATCAGACAACCGGAATCAATATCATCCGTCTTGCGCTGGAGTCACCGCTGAGAACCATCGCTGAGAACGCAGGACAGGAAGGTTCTGTAGTTGTAAACAAAGTCCGCGACGGAAAAAAGGACTTCGGTTATAACGCTCGCGAGAACACCTACGAGGAATTCTTCGCAGCAGGAATTATCGACCCTACAAAAGTCGCCCGACTGGCCCTCGAAAATGCAGCATCCATTGCCGGACTGCTTTTGACAACAGAGGCTGTCGTATCGGATATCCCTGAAGAGAGAGAAGCTCCTTCTATGCCTCCTGGAGGCGGCATGGGCGGAATGATGTAATCTGCTTAACAAAGCAACCCAAAGCCCCGGTTTCCACCGGGGCTTTCTTTTTGTCCAAAACCTGACCCTGCGTCCCACAATCCAGGACAAGCGGTAAATTGACTAAATTGTAAGTCTTCATGCTCAACGAACTATCACCCGAAGAATTTTCATTATTTATTGTGATCCACATGGCCTCCGTTGATGGGACCGTCCACCCTACTGAGTTGGATGCCATTCGCTCCAAAGCCGCAGGACTATTCCCTCACATTCAATCGATCCAGGAAAAGATTGATGAAACACAACATGCGATCGCAGGGATGGGCAAAGAAGCAGCAGAGCAATTTGTAGACGACAACCTGAAGTTGCTGGCGTCATTGACCCCTCCGCAGCGCACAACGCTTCACCAATTCCTGCTCGACATCATCAATGCAGATGGAAAGGTAAAAGAAGATGAAATGCGAACGCTGCGAAAACTCCGAACCGTCCTGACGGCACCCTGACTATTCGCTTGCCTTGAAAGCGTACCGGGTTAGAATGGCAATCATCCCCACAAAGAACAAGGTGCCGAGGATAAAATAACCTCCCTCGCCCAACATGGATGCGAGCGCATGTTCAGCGCTGATTCCGGCCATCGTCTCCGAAAAGAAGACCATGAGCACCGCCACCAGCACACCCGTGATGGCTCCACCTGCGACGAGTCCGGTGGCAAACAGGTTTCCATGGCTCAAGTCGGATTCTTCCTCTACAGGCATATTCTTCCTCTTGTTTCTCCAGTCAATCGCACCTTTCACAGCGCCGCCAACAAAAATGGGAAGGGTGGTCGACAACGGAAGATAGAGTCCGATGGCAAATGCGAGCGCCTTCACGTTGCAAAGCTCGAGCGTAACCGCAATGAAGATGCCCACCATAATGTATTGCCAATCCAGGTTGAACGAAAGGATACCCCGAGTAAGCGTAGCCATCAGCGTAGCCTGCGGAGCGGGGAAGCGTTCACTTCCAATAGCATGCTGCAACCCCTGCGCCAACATTTCGGGAGTAGGCGTATCCAATATCTGGACAATCAACCCGATGACTACGGAAGATACTATCGCACCAATAAAAAGGGCAAGTTGCTGATACCGGGGTGTGGCGCCAACCAGGAAGCCGGTTTTAAGATCCTGCGATGTTGCTCCGGCGTTGGCTGCCGCAATGCATATCATACCGCCGACTACCAATGCCAGGGGCTCATACGCACTCCCTGTCCATCCGATGGAAGTGAAAATCAGGCACGTCCCCATCAGTGTAGCAATGGTCATTCCTGAAATGGGACTGTTGCTCGAACCTACAAGACCGACGATGCGGCTCGCCACAGTAACAAAAAAGAACCCAAACACAATCATTAGAATACCAATGAACAACTTCTGCAAAACTCCTTCGCCCGGGATGAATGGCAGAATAACAACCATCACCACCAGCGCAATGCTTCCAACAATCACCACCTTAATTGACAAATCACGATCGGTACGCAAGACACTAGCCCTTCCCTTTTCTTTAAAGGAAAGAACGCTGTCGCGGAAGGAGTTCACAATCGTGGGAAGGGTCTTCATCAACGTGATAAAACCTCCTGCAGCAACGGCTCCGGCGCCTATTTGCCGGATATACGCGAAATAAATTGCCGATGCCGGGTTGGCAAATGTTTTGGTTACAGGGTCCCATCCGCCGCGGCCTCCGGCTGTTGAGATATCTGCCAGGTATCCAAGTTTTGAAAGCTGAATGGCAATCAATTCCGGATTCACCAATGTTGACAATAGTGGAATCATAGCCCACCATGCAAGGACGGACCCCGCCACCAGTACGCCGGATATCTTGGGTCCGATGATGTACCCTACGCCCAGGTATTCCGGAGTAATCTCGCCGTTAATGGTCGCCGATGGCCAGAACTTGTTGGTCGCCCGCGTTAAAAATGCAGGCGTTTCAGCAATCACATGAAAGACTTTTTGAAGCAGGGCATACCCCACGGCTACGCCCATTCCCGCAAAAGCGGTAAGTGCCAGCACGCCCCCCTTTTCGCCTGCCTTTAAAACTGAGGCACATGCCGTTCCTTCCGGATATGGAAGATTGCCATGCTCACTTACGATCAGGGAGCGGCGCAACGGAATCATCATCATCGTGCCAAGCATGCCGCCAAAGGCCGCCAAAATCAATATGGTTACGTAATTAAAATAGTCGGCACCAACACTTACTCCGTCCTCGCCGGCAGACAAGAACAAGAATCCTGGCAGGGTGAAGGCCACTCCTGCCGCAATAGATTCACCGGCCGATCCGGTGGTCTGGATGATATTGTTCTCCAGAATGGTCGTCTTGAAAAGTTTCCTGCCCAACGTGATCGCAATCACCGCGATGGGGATGGATGCTGTCACTGTCAATCCTGCACGCAGGGCCAGATAAACAGTTGAGGCGCCAAATACCATTCCGAAGAAGGCACCCAGCAAAATCGATTTAATCGTAAACTCCGCAATGTTTTGTTCGGGAGCTATGTAGGGTCTAAATTTCTCCAAGCTTTCCATTTGATAATAGGGTTAGCGAATGTTGCCCATAAGTTTTCGTATTGGTTTGCTGAAAATCAGCAACACCAATCCAGAAATAACAGTTGTCTTTACGATGAGCCAAAATAAGTCCGGCATTAATCCCGGGTCCGCATTGATTGCTTCTTCACTAAAATTACCTGCGATGCGCCCTGCAAATAAGTTTCCAAGCGCGGTCGACATGAACCATATACCCATCATTTGACCAACCATCCGTTGCGGCGCAAGCTTGGTCATGGCACTCAGCCCTACGGGACTCAGGCTCAGCTCACCAACGGTATGTAGAAAGTAGGTAGCAAGCAGCCAGGTAAACAGCGGGTTAGCTCCACCAGCAACCACATAACTCGCTGCGGCCATTATAGCAAAGCCCAGTCCAAGGAAAATAAGGCCAAACGAAAATTTGAGCGGCGTACTTGGATTGATGTTTTTATTGGCTAGCCATACCCATAACCAGGCAAAGACCGGAGAAAGTACGATTATGAATATCGAATTTACTGATTGAAATACACTGGCGGGGATGTCAATGCCAAATATTACCCGATCTGTGTACCGGGCAGCAAAAATATTTAAAGTTGATCCAGCCTGTTCAAATCCTGACCAGAATAGTGCGGCGAAAAGAAAGAGGATCCCCACGACGGAAATCTTTTTCTTTTCCTCAATGGTAAGCTTTTCAAAGAGAAAAATATACGCAAAATAGCCTGTCACAAAAACCAAAATCACAATGCCGGAAGCTTCGGCAATCGCCACCGGGTTTACAGTCACCATACCTGTATACACAAGCATCATTAGGGAAATCAAAAAGAAACCAAATGACCAAAGAACCATCTTTATTGTCTTCTCACGCTTTGACTGAAGCGCCGGATCAGAAAGCTTTGTGGGTTCTAAGCCGACATCTCCCAGGTATTTTTCAGTCATTTTGTATTGGACCAATCCGATAAGCATACCGATCCCAGCAACTCCAAATCCAAGGTTCCAACTGATTCGCTCTCCGATGGGACCAACGATCAAAGGAGCTATGAAGGCGCCCAGGTTGATTCCTGTATAAAACAAAGAAAATCCGGCATCTCTCTTTGACTGCTCATCGGCTTTGTAAAGCCCTCCTACAATCCCACTGATATTCGGCTTCAGCAGCCCGACACCCATTACCACAGTCACCAGTCCAGCGTAAAACGTTTCGGGTGTAGGAATAAAAAGGAGGAAGTGGCCAAACGCTATCAGACATCCACCAATAAATACAGCCTTTCTTAATCCAAAGAAATTATCAGCCAGCCATCCGCCAGGCAGGGCCAGCAAATAAACAAACATGGTGTACAACCCGTAGATCGCTCCACCTGTTTCATCGTTATACCCCATTCCGCCGCTTTCAACAGAGGCTAGAAGAAATAAATACAGGATGCCCCGCATGCCATAGTAGCTAAAGCGCTCCCACATCTCAGTGAAGAATAAAGTTGCGAGGCCGCGTGGGTGGCCAAAAAAGGTTTTAGTCTGCATCCGGTATAAGGCTCGTCAAAGTAGGCTTATTAATTCAGTTGGGCAACCAGCGTTTTTTTGAATGCCCCCAATCCACCAGAAAAACGGGCGTATCGGCTCCGAGCCAGAAATAGCAAGGCTCAAGAATTCAAGTGTATTTGAAATCCGGGGGAATCCGGATTTCAATTCTGACAGTTGCTCGGTCAGAATCATCCGGTCAAAATTGGCGTGGAGAATTACTCATCGTGTCTGCACTTCCTCTAGTCTACATTCCATTTCTCCGGAGAGCGCCACAAACTGGATAGGAGAAGCTCCCTCATGAAAATGAATTCCTTTGGAAGGCGGTCGTACATTCGTTCAAAAAGCTCAGCATGATCCAACAATTCACGCTTCCATTGCTCCCTGTCAACGACCATTATTTGATCAAATTGCTTTTTTGTAAAATTCAGTCCGGTCCAATCGATATCTTCATATTGAGGCATCCATCCGATAGGGCTTTCGACTGCATTTGACTTTCCGCGGATCTTTTCCACTACCCACTTCAATACCCGCATGTTTTCTCCGAATCCCGGCCAAAGGAAATTTCCACTTTCATCTTTGCGAAACCAATTGACTCCGAAAATTCGCGGAGGATTTGGTATATCGCGACCAAATTGCAACCAGTGATTGAAGTAGTCACCCATGTGATAGCCACAGAATGGCAACATGGCAAACGGATCCCTTCTCACCTTGCCCAATTCACCAAATGCAGCAGCCGTCATCTCTGAGCCAAGCGTTGCCGCCAGGTATACACCGGAATTCCAATTATGAGCCTGATAGATTAACGGGATCGTTGTACTTCTTCTTCCTCCAAATATAAATGCACTGATGGGCACGCCGTTAGGGTTCTCCCATTCAGGATCAATACATGGGCACTGAGAAGCAGGTGCTGTAAACCGTGCATTGGGATGGGCAGCTGGTTTCCCTGCAGCAGGATCCCACTTTTGCCCCCGCCAATCTGTAAGTCCTTTCGGCGGTTCCTTCGTCATACCTTCCCACCAGATATCCCCATCTTCAGTTACAGCCACGTTAGTAAAAATGGTATTTGATGCGATTGTCTTCATCGCATTGGGATTGCTTTTTTCATTGGTCCCCGGAGCAACGCCGAAATATCCAGCCTCAGGATTTATTGCATACAGGCGTCCGTCTTTGCCAGGCTTTATCCACGCAATGTCATCCCCTACCGTGGTCACCTTCCATCCCGACAGTTCCTTGGGCGGGATGAGCATGGCAAAATTCGTTTTTCCACATGCACTAGGGAAAGCTGCCCCTACATATGCTTTGTGCTTATCAGGTCCTTCGACACCGAGTATAAGCATGTGCTCCGCAAGCCATCCTTGTTCCTGTGCCATGGAGGATGCAATCCGCAGAGCAAAGCACTTCTTACCCAACAATGCATTTCCTCCATATCCCGAACCGTATGAAACGATGGAACGCTCTTCCGGATAATGAACAATGTACTTTGTGGTAGGATTGCAAGGCCACTTATCATCGGCCTGGCCCGGCTTCAGCGGTGCACCAACGGTGTGCAGGCATTTTACATAGTCGCCGTCACTTCCCAACGCATCCATTACCCGCTTTCCAACACGGGTCATGATGTGCATATTCACCACCACATATTCGGAGTCCGTAACTTCGATGCCAATATGTGAAATGGATGAACCCACGGGGCCCATACTAAAGGGAATCACATACATGGTTCGGCCCTTCATGCAACCCGCTAACAACTTCTGGATTGTCTGCTTCATATCCCGGGGATCCACCCAATTATTAGTGGGCCCGGCGTTTTCCTTCTTTCGGCTGCAAATGAATGTCCGGTCCTCTACCCTCGCCACATCACTTGGATCAGAAATACAGGCAAAACTGTTTGGTCTTTTCTTCGGATCCAGCCGTGTGAACGTGCCTCTCTCCACGAGCATGTTACACAACTGATCGTATTCATTTTTCGAGCCGTCACACCAATACACCTGCTCCGGGTTGCAGAGTGATTTCAGCTGATTTACCCATTCTGCAAGCTCCGTGTGGGCCACGGCATAGCTTGACTTTAGTATCGTTGTTTCACTCGTCATAGCTCCAATGTTTGATGCAAAATAGCCATACTCGCGATGAAAATGAAATAACTTGGCCGGTAACATGGAAGTGTGAATATGATCTTAATTCACGCCACGAATCGCAATTATGGCGGAAGGATTTATATTTACAGAAAAATTCCCTGTGTCTAAAAAAGTACAAGTAGGCTTGGTTCAGATGGCGTGTAGCTCCTCGCCCCAGGAGAACCTGGAAAAGGTTAAACCAAAAATTGCCGAACTGGCAGCACAGGGAGCACAGATTATTTGCTTACAAGAGCTATTCACATCACTTTACTTCTGTGATGAGGAGAACTACGACAACTTCAAACTTGCAGAATCGATTCCCGGGCGGTCTACTGAATTTCTCGCCCCGCTGGCGCGTCAGCACAATGTGGTCATTATTGCTTCCCTATTCGAAAAACGCGCCGAAGGCCTCTACCACAATACGACGGCCGTAATCGATGCCGACGGTAGCTACCTCGGCAAGTACCGGAAGATGCATATACCGGATGATCCCGGCTACTATGAAAAATTTTACTTCACACCGGGTGATCTGGGATACAAAATTTTCAAAACCAAATACGCTACCATCGGCGTCCTCATTTGCTGGGATCAGTGGTACCCGGAGGCCGCCAGAATTACCGCCCTCGCAGGGGCTGAAATACTGTTTTACCCAACGGCCATTGGTTGGGCTGCAAGCCAGGATGCGGCAACGAATGATGAGCAGTATAGTGCCTGGCAAACCATCCAGCGTGCGCATGCCATCGCCAACGGCGTGTATGTGGTCTCCGTAAACCGCGTAGGTACAGAGGGTAAAATGAATTTCTGGGGAGGATCTTTCATCTCGAATCCCTTTGGAAAGGTTATCTACAAAGCTCCGCATGCGGAGGAAACCATTCACGTAGAAGAGCTGGACATGTCCAAAAGCGATGCCTACCGCACACACTGGCCGTTTCTCCGTGACCGGCGTATTGATTCTTACCAGCCGATCATGAGCCGCTATTTGGACGAAGCGTAGGGGATTATCCGATGACGGCGACACCCAAAGACCTTGGCTTTCATTTTCCTGCAGAATTTGAAAAACATGATTCAACCTGGCTCAGCTGGCCTCACAAGGAAGCATCCTGGCCGGGGAAACTTCAGAAAATCTATCAACCCTACTCGCAGTTTGTTCGGCGGCTGGCACAATCAGAAAAAGTAAACATCAATGTAGCCGACAAGGCCATGATGCAATCCGCCACCGCGCATCTGAAGGCCGCAGCCGTTAACATGGACGCCGTTGCGTTTCATTACAATCCAACCAACGATGCCTGGTGCCGCGATCACGGGCCCGCCTTTCTTGTGAACAGGCAGACACGACAAAAGGTAATTGTGGACTGGGGTTATAACGCCTGGGGTGGAAAATATCCACCATTTGATCTGGATGATGTGGTGCCAACCCGCATTGCCAATGACCTGAAACTCCCTGTGTATCACCCGGGCATCGTCATGGAAGGCGGTTCGGTGGATTTTAACGGGACAGGAACCATTCTCACCACGACGTCCTGCCTGCTGAACAAGAACCGCAACCCGCACCTGACAAAAATCCAGATCGAAAAATACCTGTTGGACTATTATGGAGCAGACCATATCCTATGGCTCCACGACGGCATTGTAGGGGATGACACAGACGGTCACATCGATGATATCACGCGATTTGTAAACAAGGATACGGTTGTCACCGTGGTGGAGGATAACAGCAGCGATGAAAATTTTGAGATTCTGAAAAACAATGTGGAAGCACTCCGCGCCATGCGGCTCCCTGACGGCCGTGCCCTGAACATCATTGAGCTCCCTATGCCGTCTCCGGTGGTGTACGAGGGCCAGCGATTACCGGCCTCCTATGCCAACTTCTATATCGGCAACGGCGCGGTGATCGTGCCCACCTTCCGGGACAACAATGACCGGCAAGCCCTTGAAACCCTTCAGGTTGCCTTTCCTGCACATGAAGTAGTGGGTATCGATTCGGTTGATATCATCTGGGGCTTGGGGAGTTTTCACTGCCTCAGCCAGCAAGAGCCTTCGACTAATTAGGACCGCTTTTCGCCCTGACTGGAAAGCAACTTTCGGGTCCACGCCAACGCCCTGTCCACATTGGAAAACACGCCCAAGGCAATTCCGGATGCCCCAAACTTTTTCTCGGCATCAAGTTTGAATTTCTCCATCGGATAATCGGCATAGATGCTAGGCCCCAGGACCACCGCGTGAATTCTTAACCCTGCCTTATTGAATAGCAAATCTTCCCAGGTCGTTATTAGCCAGTTTTCAATCTCAAGATCCAACTCACCCAATAAGGTTGTATCTGCGAGCCACGCCAGGTTCGGATATGAAGCTTTCAGCCGGATATATTCCTGCTGAATTCGAATCAGATTCGCCTTGAATTCATCTCCCGACGGCGGACCGAGCCAACGATGTACCAGGGCCGGAAAGCGGTCGTCGAGGTGACATATAATCTCGTCATTCTTGAAAATCTCCTGAATCATAATTGTATCAACGCTCGACAGCCTGTTTCAATTCCCTGATTTTGATATTCCGGAAATAAACCGGATTACCATGATCCTGCAGCAGAAGGTGCCCCTTCCTGGCCTTTCCAAAATCAGGATGTGCTTTAAACTTACTTCCCCGGATCAATTCCTCCCACTCCGGCGTAAACATCATGGTCTCCACCTGCTTCACATCATTTAGCCACATCTGCAGGTGGCCACGGTCGGAAGATATCACGACCCAGTTCCACGAATTGGCCGGCAGTACCGATTCATCCGGGCTTGCGAGAAGGTCGTACAAATTACCAGCGCGGTGCTTAATGATCTTAGCATCCGGATGGCAGTTATTGTCCAGTATTTGCATTTCAGGTCCTGTATTCCAGCCTGCCTTGTACGTTGGTGACTCCACTGCATTAAAAATAACGCCGCTGTTTCCGCACGGCTCCAGTTTCCACTCCAGTTGCAACTCAAAGTTCTCATATTCCTTGTCGGTAATCAGGTCCCCCCTGCCTGCATCGGCCAAATCCAGATAAAGGATTCCTTCTTTCACTTTCCAGGCAGATCCGCTCGTCTTATTGTTGTATACATGCCAACCTGCCGTAGATGAACCGTCAAACAGCAACTCCCAGCCACTTGCTTTCTCTTCAGGCGTCACCGTATTCAGGGGTTGCGCTGCCGCGTACCGCACAGTCATCGCCAGAAGGCCAGCACCAAAATATTTTATCATGCTATTATTCATAGATGCTTTTCAATGTTCCTTTTCCCCATCCAGCGAGAGGATATACCGGGCCATAGCTTCTGCATTTCCCTGCGTTACGTCGGCATGAGCGCTCATCGGAATTTCTCCCCAAACTCCGGTCCCCCCTTTTACGATCTTCCCCGCGAGGAGCTTAATATTCTCCTTAGTAAACTCGTACTTCTGCGCCACTGCTGTATGGGACGGGCCAATGAGCGTGTTCAACTTATGGTGGCAAATGCTGCAGTCATTGGATTTCACCAGCGCTTCACCGATCGCAATGGGGTCCTGGGCGGCAGGCTTTTCTGATGACGCTGTGTTTGCAACAAATTCCTCATCGTTCACAGGTTCTTTCTTCTTACCACACGAAAAAACAAGAAAGAATAAGGCAACGAGAATGATACAATAAGTCAATTTCATGGTGTACTCTATTTACAGACCGAGAATTTTTTTGTTTAGCGCTTTATTTTTTGTCAGGGATGCAAAATCGTCAAACGCGCGGTCTCCGTTGCGGATCAGGTGGCTATTGACAAACGAAACGCCTTCAGAGGCGCCCTGCTCCGGGTGCTTGATGCAGCACTCCCATTCTACAACGGCCCATCCGTCAAAACCATACTGCGTCAATTTTGAAAAAATGGATGTGAAATCAATTTGACCGTCGCCGAGTGAGCGAAACCGGCCTGGGCGGTCGATCCAGGGCTGGTAACCTCCATACACACCACTCTTACCCGTGGGATTAAATTCCGCATCCTTCACGTGCATCATGCTGATAAATGGATGATACAAATCAATGAACTGCAAATAGTCCATTTGCTGCAGGAGAAAATGACTTGGGTCGTACAGGATCTTACAGCGCTTGTGGTTCTTCGTGGCTTTTAGAAAACGTTCAAACGTAATTCCATCATGCAGGTCTTCGCCCGCATGGATCTCATAACACAAATCAACACCGTGACGATCAAACTCGTTGAGAATAGGAACCCAACGTTTTGCGAGTTCACGGAAACCATCGTCCACCAATCCGGGAGGGCGCTGTGGCCAGGGGTAGACCATATGCCATAACAACGATCCTGAAAATGTTGCATGCGCGCTAAGTCCCAGGTTCCTGCTTGCTTTTGCTGCAGCTTTCAACTGCCGCACGGCCCACTCCCTCCGACCCCTCACGTTTCCGCGCAGATTTTTGGGAGCAAACCCATCAAATAGCTGGTTGTAGGCAGGGTGAACGGCCACCAACTGTCCCTGCAAGTGGGTAGAAAGCTCTGTGATCACCATTCCCTTTGACTCCACCAATCCACGAAACTCATCGCAGTAAGTTTTGCTTTTGGCGGCAAGTTCCAGATCGAAATAGCGGGAATCCCAAGTAGGTATCTGAACCCCCACGTAGCCGAGCGATGCCGCCCAACCGCAGATGCTGGACATTTTGCTGAACGGCGCCTTGCGATTCATGAACTGCGCCAGGAAAATAGCCGGGCCTTTTATTGTTTTCATCCTACTCTGTATCGTTCGCTACGACTTGATTTTTGTCCACTTCTGCCTGGAGGCCGACGACCGCACGGCTGCTTCGATAAAAGCCATGCCCCGGATTCCATCTTCAACCGTAGGAAAATCATGAGTCTTACCTGATTTTGACCCCGGCTTCTGCAGCGCGTTGGCAAAGTTTACATAAATATTCGCGAAAGCCTCCAAATATCCTTCGGGATGCCCGCCCGGTGTACGGCAGTTGGCGCCTGCTTCTTTTGAAAGATAGCCTGATCCGGCGCGATAGACCTCCCGGGGCCGGTCCAACCACTTTACTTCCAGCGTATTCGGCTCCTCCTGCCGCCACACCATTCCACCTTTTTCACCATACACTTTGATGCAGAGATTATTTTCCTCGCCCGCAGCTATCTGTGTTGCTACCAGAACCCCCGTGGCCTGATTGCTGAACTCGAGGAGCATTGAAACATCATCGTCCAACTTCCTCCCGGACACAACGCGGTTGAGCTGTGCACATACCGAAG
>JAWXBL010000046.1:0-15686 GCA_034440075.1 Cytophagales bacterium | reverse complement strand
TCGTACCCGTGCCGCTGAACGTTATTGCCCCCGTATTCGCCCCATTACATACCACCTGGTTCGAAGGGGCCGTAACTGAAGGCGTCGGATTAACCGTGACAATAACATTGATGGAAGAACCAACGCATCCGGCCGCGCTCACTGGCGTGATCGTGTAGGTTGCTGTACCCGAACTCACCGTTGATGCAAGCAATGTCTGCGCAATTGGTCCCGCAATCGGCGCCCCCACGGAACCCTGATCACTTGCCCCAGTCACATTATTCTGAACAACAGTCCAGAAATAGCCACCCATCGGAACACCGTTGGAAGTGGACAGTGCAATACCGGTACTCGTATTGTGGCAAATGGTTTCAGAGGTCGGGGTGGCTACGACATTAGGCAATTGGCCGACGGTGATCTTTCTAATGTTTGATGCTGCGCTAACAATTCCATTACCATCTGTTACTGTAAGGGTATAATCCGTCGTCACCGTAGGGGTTGCCGAAGGATTGGCAATCGTTGTCGAACTTAAACCCCCAGCCGCAGGCACTGAACTCCATAGATAAGTAAACGGCCCATCACCGGAGGGCGTCGCATTCATGCCAACGGAGGAGCCAACACAAATAGAAACATCAGCAACAGGAAGATCAATGACAACCGTGGGGGCAGCATTCGTGATCCCGGTAATTACACCAGTTTGACCACTATTCAGCAAAACACCAGGCGCCGATACGGTACCTGCAAGAACTCCATGTTTAGTCCATGGATTGGATGCCTGATTGAACGTGCCGATCAAATGTGCGGAAGAAATACTTCCAGCCGCTCCAGCTACATCACCCGCGTCATACGTTCCGGTCAATGTCCCAACAAACCCCGGGATCCCGGACTGTGTTACGTTCCAATAACGGTTCAAAAAATTGGTAGTGCTGGCGTTGTTGGGATGCTTTGCCTTAACAACCGAAACACCGATATAAGATGATGAAAAACTTCCCGCGGTAATATTTACAGCAATGGGAGAACTGACAGCCGTATTATCTCCAATCGGAAAAGTAAATGGGCCCAACCCGGTGACAACTTTACGAACTTCGCCGCCACCCGACGCAAGAATAAAGGCTGCAGGTGCAGGAATTGTTCCGGTTGCACCAATGGTTAAAACATTTCCGCTCAGATTCAAGTTCCCGGAAGACAAAGTAAGGACTCCATTTACACCTGTGTCACCGCCCAAAATCGCTGTGGCTGCCGCAGCCTGATTGACCGTCAGGTTATTATAAGTTGCAGCCTTAATGGTTTGGGCTGACCCATTATATGAAACTGTATTGCCGCTGTTGATTGCATTAAGTGTCGAAATCGTCGTAGCCCCTCCAAGGATAAGGGAAGATCCGGTGGCCTGGGTAAAGTCACCTGCACCTGAGAGGGCCGTATTGACCGTCAGACTATTATTATTAATGAGTGTTATTCCTGAAACCGTCACACTGGGTATTGATAGTGTCCCAGTCAAGGATTGCGTATTTGTGTCAAACGTGTGAAGCCCTGATCCCGCCGTAAAAGTCCCGCCGCTAGTAATTCCTCCTCTGAATGTAATGTTTGAATTTCCGGAGTTATTCCATGTTCCGCCTGATGCTACTGTGACAAGCCCGGTAAATAGCTTGGTCCCGGTAGCTGAGGAAACTACAAGGCTCCCGGATGCCCCGCCGCCAACTGTGGTATTACCTCCAATGGTGAGGTTAAATCCGGCAGCGGTAATTGTTGCCCCATTACCTATGGAGAGATTCCCGCTTACCGTTGTAGCAAAACCAATGCTTGCATTCGTGGAAGCGTTTAAAATATTTACATTATTGAATGAAGTAGACGCTGTGCCTCCAATCGCTTGCGCTACTCCACCATTGAAAGTTACCGTCCCTGATCCTGCACCAAGTGCACCTCCATTATTTGTCCAATTTCCTGATACCGTGAATAATCCAGAAGGTGCGGTTAAGGTTCCGCTGGAAAGCGTAACATTCGTCGTTGAAACTGTACCGCTGGAACCGGTGAAGATTCCGCCAGAAACTGTCAGCCCTCCGTTAAAAGTTTGGGTTGAAGTCGAAGCAAGGTACGTTCCTCCGCTTATCGTTGTAAGTCCAGTGACGGTATGAGTCAGTCCATTGGCGTCAAAACTTCCCGACGCATTGGTAAAGGTACCGGTCGATATTAATCCATTCGTTACCAGACGTAGCGGGCCGGCACCTGAATTTGATATACTGTTGAACGATTGCCCTCCTGAATTCAAGGTTTGCAATGCAGCCCCGTTAAACGTTACCGTATTTCCGCCGGGAGTAAAAGTTCCGCCAGTCCTCGTCCAGTTGCCCGAAACATTGAAAGGTCCAGACGGGGCGGTAAGAGTGCCATTACTTAGGGTAACGTTGGTCGTTGTAACTGAACCCAGGCCGCCGGTAAATGAGCCGCTGCTAATGTTGATCCCACTCGTAGCAATAGATCCGGTTCCGGTTGCAGCCGAGAATGCTCCACCGGATATGATAAGTCCACCCGAAAATGTGTGGTCGCCTGCAGCAAGCGCTTGATAAGTCCCACCACCAATAATCGTCAGTCCAGTCACTGTATGGTCAAGTCCATTGGCATCGAAAATACCTGCTGTGTTTGAGAATAAGCCGTTGGTGGACAGGCCACTGGTTACCAACTGGAGGGTGCCTACACCTGAGTGGGTTATCCCATTGAATGAAGTTCCTGCGGAGTTTAGTGTTTGAGTTCCCGTTGATGTAAAAGTCACTGTGTTACCGGAAGTATCAAATCCGGGAATTGTCAATGTTGACCAGTTTCCAGAAACACTAATTGAGGCTCCAAGGGTCGTCGTGCCGCCGTTAAACGTGATATTATTAAACGAGGTAAATACCGTAGTGGGCAATGTATTTGTTGCCGTAAAAATTACTGTCCCTGTCCCGGGTATCCAGTTGTTTACAGGGCCGGCAATAACCGAAATTGTACCTCCGATACTTAAGGTACCGCCGGCTGACATATCTACCGTATTGGGAGTACCTGGCGTTCCCGCAGCACTTCCGAGAGTCAGGCTGCCGGCGGTAATAGTTGCTCCTCCCGCCAAAAAATTGATCCTTCCACCCGTAGTTGCCGCCCCGTCTCCTCCAACAGAAACAGATCCGGAAATTATTAAACTCCCTCCTGCCGTAACATTAAGGATACCTGAACCCGCTCCCAGCGCTAACGTCGTACCGCCAATCTGCAGGCTGGCGCAAGCCGCGGCTCCAGAGACAGTCACCGTAAATCCCTGATCAATATAAACTACGTCACCTGCAATCGGCACGCCGGCACCACCTGCTCCTCCAGAACTCGCAGCCCAGGTTGATGCCAAGCTCCAGTCGGCATTTGCTGCAGCATAGTATGGCTGAGCACGTAGTTCTAACCCGGCGACCAAGCTCAGAAGTCCGACCAAGGCAAGTATCCGGCCCATGTTTATTGGAATTCCTATAAGAAGTATTGCTCTCAAGCCAAGGCGGTTAGACGGTTAAAAACTCGCGCACCATGGACGCCGGAGAGTAATTCAAGGACTATTGGGTCGCAATAGATCCCACAAAAAGGAAGGGCTAATGCCCTCATGATCAGGGCCTGACTAAACAGCAGTAAAAATCGATGCATATGGTATAGTCCAAACAGAAGTAAATATCCCCAAAACCTCAAAAGTAACCCAAAATAGGCCGCTTCAAACCCTACTTTTCAAACTTCCCGGCGCCATTTACTTTTACCAGGGTCATCTTGAATTCCCCCGCGTCGGGACGACCCGTGCGCATGGTTCCCACCAGGAAAAGACGACCGTCGGGAAGCTCGTGAACTGCCCCGCATTCATCCAGGCCATCCCCGCCAAAGACGATTGGAAGACTCCACGCTAAGGATCCGTTGATATTGACTTTTGTCAACACCCAATTCTGATTGTTATTGAATTCATTCTCATTTCCAAGAATGAAAAAACCACCAAATCGGGATGCAAATACAGACGTCCTGTCCTGCAGATTGCTTCCCAGATTAACAGATAGCGTTTTCTCAAACTGAATGTCCGTGGGAATGAACCCGAGTTGGCTCCTCAACTTCACCACGTAAAAGTCGGATGGACCAACCGAACTCTGACTGACACCGCCTAAGAAATACCCATCGACCGATTGGGCAGGTGAGTAGTCGAAGGAACTCATCTTCTCGTTCGCTGACGGCAATCCGGGATACAACTGCGCATTGAGAAAATCGCCATTCAATCCCAGGGAGTACACCCAGAAATTATAGTTGGGGACCGTTTGCCCCGGAGGAAGGCTGTTGGTGTACCCAAACACATAATACAGACTCGGAGAAACCTGAATGATTTTTTGTGACGTATCGTCTGAAAAATAGCCGTAGGTCTGAACCCACGAATTTGGGTAGACGGTTAAATTATCGTAAAGGCGGATCTTCAAAGCGTCGCGGGTATCGGCTAATCCGGAGATCGGTGTTTTGAAACCTACGTATGTGGTTGACCCTGCGACAAGGAACCCATCCGTAGTCTGCGAAACCGAAGTTGCAATTTCATCTCCCGAAGTAGGGTTTCCTATCCCATCCCGAACGACTATCAAGGCACTATCCTGCTTTACGCCATCGGTGGTGAGTGTCATTATAAATACATCCCGGTCTGTGGGGGTTTTGTAGGAATTTCCCAGCAGCACGAGCCGGTTGTCGTTTGTCAATTCAATATCGCTGGCTTCCTCATTGTTCGGGCCGCCAAATTCCTTTTCCCAGAGAACATTACCTTTCGCATCAACCTTGACAAGGTACCACTGGGTCCCTTTCGTTGCCACGGTTCTCCGGCTCGTCCCAAACATTACCATGGAACCGTCCGGCAAGACAACCATGTCTTTCCCCGTCTGATCGCCGTCCCTGCCGTAAAACTTGACGAAAAAGGATGTATCAGGATCTTCGATAGTCGCCGGAATATCACACGCTGCAACCGCGAGAAGCAAACCCAATCCCCATATCGGTGCTTTCAATGTTTTCATTTATCCTCCTTCGCCTCCCTGCGGATATTCCTTGCAACTCCCCTTGTTCTCGCTTTTTTCAGTTTGCGTGGTTTATATAGCGGGTGAACATATCCAAACGTGAGGGATAAATTATCCAGGCGAAAGAGATCGCTGACATAATGATACCGGGTCACATTTTTTGACATGTAATTGTTTGGATTGCCTATCTGCGCCGCATCAATGTTGTCCGGATCTTCGTAGTAAATGTTCGCTTTGTTTGCCAGGTTGCTCATTCCGCCCATATAGCGCACGTCGGCATACACATAGTTCTTACCAATCTTATACCGGATGCCGCCGCCGACGAGCCAAGAGCGGTTCAGTTGGTTGCGCTGATTCAGCACGCTTTCAGCAGGACCTTCTGCGACCACTTTTGCTCCCGTGGGTTTGTTGTCGGAATAGGTGAACTGATTAGTAGCAGAAATCAAGTAGTTCATCGCAACACCCGCATAGCCAAACGGCCTGATTTTCTCGCTCAGAATAAAAGAATACTTCACATACAGGGGTACATCAAACCATGACTGACTGGCCACCAGCGATCCTGCGTCGGTGTTGCCTCCACTGGTTTGAATACGCTCGTAGCCGCGTTGGGAATAATTTACCTCCACGCAAAGGCTAAAGTTGTCATTGATATTCCAATCGACACCACTACCAACCTGAAACCCAAACGTCAGCGGACGTTGGTTGGCCACCCCATACGGCTCGGTGGAAAGTGAATAAATGCTCCTGAAAAAGGATGTGCTTAACCCCAGCCGAAAGTGAGGGGTAAATACAGGTGATGCCGTATATTTCTTACTGAGGTAGACCACATCAATCGGGTCGTCCTTTTCATTGGGTAGGAACTCAGGGTCGGCCTGCAGCAACTTCAAGTAGCTGTCTCCCGCTGCGCCCGGATCATCGATGATCAGGTACGTTTGGCAAAGAATCAGGTATCCCCGGACACGCTGCTCTTTGGAAAGTTCAGAACCCTCCAGACACTCCTTCAGGATTGACGGTATAGAATAAAAATGCCCAGCCTGGAACTCCGCATCCGCGTGGTTGAGCTTTTGATTGCAATCCTCAACTATCTGGCCGTTGGAAGCCAGGATACCCGTGAACACCAGGATAATGCAAGCAGGAATCTTTGATAGACCCATCAGAAGTCGCTGATCAATAGACTCTTGCACGTTGATTCATAATCAATCCCGTTTGCTACATAAATATCCCACTCCTCTTTCGTCATATTCCGTTTCAATTTCGGACATATCTGCTCGGCAAGCTTTTTCGGATCCGTCGGCCACACACGAACTTCCCCGTTGTTGCAGGAAGCAAGCAGGTAGTCGGAGTCCTTCGTAAACGCCAGGCTCCAGATATTCCCATTGTTGTTATCCATCACCACCGGGAGGTCCTCCTCGTGATCCACCACCCACATCTGAAGCTTCTTGTCATACCCTGCGCTGGCCAGAAGTAACCCATCCGGGCTGAACTCCACATCGGAAACACCGGCATGATGACCGCGCATCTCCTTCAGATTTTCCAGCGTCACATAATCCATTAACTTGACAGAGCCCCTCCAGGTAGATTTGCCCGTGACCGGATCCTTCACTTCAAACTCAGTACCGTAAGCAAGGATAGTACGTGTTGGATGGAACGCCACTGATAAAACCCGCACACCATTCAACGATTCATCACGCTTCAAATCAAACGTGTTTGTTCTTAGATCCAGAATGTACAGCTGGCCGCTGGCTGCCACCGCCGCGAGCAGTTTGCCGTCGCTGCTTATGTCGATAGATTTGATTTCATACGGCAGCGTCGCCAACAACTTGCTTTCACCATTCACCTGGTTGGTCCGACGGATCGTTCGGTCCGAGCCCATCGAGATGAATCCGGAATCATCCGGCAAGAACTTAATGTCAATAACGGATCCCCGGTGCCCGCGAACGGAGGTTGGTTTTTCCCCCGGCTGCTCCAGATTGAAAATCTGCACAGTCGACGAATCACTCCCGTTCACCAGGTACTTTTCATTCTTACTTAGGGCCAGAACCTTGTTGGGATAGGGATTGAAATCCACCAGGTTGTCGGCTGTACGATTGATATAGTCGCCCTTAAAGATCCTTCCGTCATTTCCGGTCGTGTAAAATGCGTTGCTCTTTTTTGAAACGGCCAGCGCATACATCTTGTTTTTCAGGTTGCCCGGTACTTTGGCTCGGTTATAATTGAAATCGTTCGAGAGCTTGGCTACTGAATAATACAGACCGTTAAATACGTACGGATCATACTTCCGTCCGCCGTATTGCTGGTGGTAAAGGAACCCCTGCATGGCGAGCAATCCAGCCAGATCTGGTTCGTTCATCGTAACAGATTTTGCTTCCATGGATTGCGCAATGGAAAGGTACAGGAGCGCATTCGCCCGGTCACGCTCCTGGGTTGCAATGACCGTTTGTTCCTCCGCCCGCTCCCGATGGACCTTCTCAAGCCCCTGCGCTTCAATGGCCAGCTTCTCCTGGCGATAGGCCTCTTTAAGGTTTTTCTCTGCCTCCGCACGGGCAATCTGTGCAATACGCAAACTGGAGTCAGCTCGATCCAGCGCCTTCAGCGTCTCTTTCTGGCTGTTGATTGCCAGCTGCCTTTGAGAATCAGCAACTTCCCGCTGTCTTACCGCTTCCTCTTCTGCCTTGATAGCTTTCATCTCTTTATCCTGGGCGACAACGCGTTGGTGTTCGGCTTCTATATATTGAGTGAACCCATAAATCATGAAGATGATGGCAATAATGGCTGCTATCCCCAATACTAATGACATGATCCGGGCGCGGCGAAGAGAACGCTGCTGCAGCAATTCCAGGTTCTTGAGTTCCGCTTCGTAAGTAATCCTGCTGGTATCCAGGAAAACGATGGCCCTCTCAAATGCAATATCATAGCGCTGTGCCCATGTCCGTGTCGGACGCTGCTTCTTCTGCCAATTCAGAGCCAATTGCAAATCCGGTGGTCTCCAAAGTCCTGCCTTCCCGGTTTGGTATAGAGTGGCCGCATCAGAAATGCGCTTATACATTTGAGAAGACTCGAATTCCTCATCAACCCAATTTGCCAGTCGGGTCCAAATCCGCATCAGGCTTTCGTGCGAAAGCTCAATGTTGGTCGACCCGGAAAGCGCCATATGGCTTCCGGGCATGAGGAAGGAACGGCCTGCTTTTCTGAAATTATCTACCACCTTGATCACTTCCTCCTCAGTAACTGCCGCCTGTTCGGCGATGAGCGAGATTCTGGCCGGACGGCGCAATCCCTGATTATCCAGGTTTTTCTCCGTCGTGCTCTTGAACAGGATTTCGGCGATTTCCTTTTGGCCCGACGTCAACTCCTCGAATGCCTCATTGGCATGGAGCGACAAGGCCTGGCTGATCCTACCGATGGCGTTGTAATGGCGCACATCAATAGGCTCTCCCTCTTCCCGGTTGGCAATCCAATAGTCCCAGGTACGCATTAAGGCATGCTGAAGGATGGGTAACTGATCCTGGTTGTCGCCGATGTCATTGAGCAGTCTCTTTACCAAGCGCGGGGTAATTTTTCCACCACCAACGGCAATGGGGCCTTCAATGACCAGCCGTTTTTGCTCCCGGCTCATTTGAGGGACCAGGTAGTTGCTCACATTAATCATCTGTGTCAACCCTGGAAACTGGGAGCACTCGCCAACAAAGTCTGAACGAAGACTCAACGAGAGGTAAATCGGCACCTCCTTTTGATTGACGGCAGTAAGAATCAGATTGACAAATTGGGCGGCCTCGTTGGAGGACTCATCATCTGTTTCTCTGTATCGGAGCAATTCCTCAAACTGATCGACCAGCAGGAAGTAGTTTTGCCGGCTGTCCCCCTGCAGAAACCGAATGGTTTCCACCAGCCCTTCAGAACTGCTTCGAAGGACGGAGCCAATGATGGCCTTTTGTATTTTGCAGTCCTCGGCAGTGAGTCCCTTTTCTTTCTCAAGCTGTTCAACAATAGAATCGGTCAAATTGGATATTGGCGACATCCCTGGACGAGTCGCCAAAACGTGCCAATTTGGTCCAGTCTCGGTAAGAAATCCACCATACAATACGGGCACTAAACCGCACGAAACAAGGCTTGACTTACCGCTGCCAGAATACCCCATGATGGTGACCGATCGGTTCCTGGATAATTTCTCCAGGATTTCATCCACATGCCCCTCCCGCCCGAAGAATAAATGAGATTCTTCGATCGTGAAAGGCCGCAACCCGGGAAACGGGTTGATCACGGATGGGGTGAATTCCTCCGTGTTGGGCTGGCTTTCGTCCACCCATGCTCCCGTTTGCTGGGGATAATTCAACATTGGAACCTTATAGAATCAGAAATTTAACCAATTACCTCCTCACTTTCGATAACAAACTGCCGAAAAATGGCCCTGAGGGCCTAATTAAGTCATCAGTCTAAAAAATCATTGAAATTTAGTACGATTTCACACATAATCCAAAACCCGTGAGGCCAGTTTAAAATTTTCTGCCATCCGGTCGTATAGGTGGTCTTTTCCGAGCTGCAAGAGAATGGCTCCCTCCTTTGCGACCAGGATGTTTGAATTGCGGAAGCCAGGAACCGCAAGCATCTCACCAATGAACTGCCCGGAGGTAAAATTGCCTTTTAGTTCACCCCGCTGATAGAACGCGACTTCTCCCTGGTAGACAATGTAGAAGTGTGAGTTCGTCTTTTCATCAATGACCAGCGACTGATTGGGAGTCAGGTTTAGTTCCTTCGCTGTATCTGCCAGGAAGGATAAGGCAAGCCCTGTGGTCCCCATAAATATTTCCATGGTCCCAAAAAAGCGCGCCTTCTCGAATATGAGCAACGCGTGGTTCGAATCTGAAGGCTTCACCACCGTATCGAGCCTCCTCTTCGCCTCCCACCCCAACCGGTCTGTATTGGATTCATAGGCGCCAGGCTCGACCTTATACAGCGCCCAGGCAGCCATCTCCTGGATCAACTGATCCGGGTTGAATAACTGGGCAATTAAATCCAGCGAAAAGTCGGTGATGTCCTGCTCACCAATCTGGCGCAACACGCAGGCTTTTGTCCAACGGTTTGATTGCGTGAAATCCCTGTTAATAAGGAACTTCAACACCAACTTTTCATCCAAGGCTACACGGGGATAAAAAACCTCCAGGCGGTTAATTTTTTCATGATCTGAAATTTCGTCAAGCATGGGGATAACCCGCTGCTTCAGCTGGTCCGATAAAAAGACGTCCAGCAATTCAAGGGCAAAGGCGGTGCCCTCGATGGTTCCGCTTTCAATGTTCTCTTTGACCAATTGAATCGACCGCGAGTCGTACAGCATAGCCATCAGCATGTACACGTGTTCGATGTCACTTGAAATCTCACTTCGCAAGGCCGCTTTCACTTCCTTTGCAAAACCTTCGTTGCCCATTTCCTGGATGGCGCAAAGATTCCAATTGACATCTCCGATGTCATTTTCTATGGCATACTTGATGCGCGATACCTGCGAAATGGAAGCCTTGAATTCCGCCTCGCCAAGACCTAGCAAAACCTTTGAAACGACTACCTTATCGGGATAATCGATCTTATTCCACAAGATATCACGCGCGAGCTGGCCTCCAATCTGCCCGATGATTTGAACGATGTTAATCAATGCCTGTGCACTCTGTCCCGATCGATAGAAGGAAGTATCCAGAACGTTCAATGCCTTGCCGCCAATCAGGATCAGTGCTTCGGCACTCCGGTTACTGAACGCGGGCTCGCCCAGGTTCTCTATCAACGCCCGGATTACTTCGGGGTTACTCTTCTTGACAGAAGATTTTATTGCTGTATTCCGAACGTTGGTATCCTGATCGTGAAGGAGATCAATCAGGAAGGAACTGCTTTCATCGGTGGCAGTATGCATCAGGAGTTCCGCGGCGTATTGCCGGTCCCCGGCATGGTGAGAACGTGATAGCTTGGATATCCGTGCCTTGGTTATGTCGCCACCGCTGCTGACCAGCAATTCCAAATCTCCCCTTGAAAGCAAGTTCTTATCTGCTGCCTGCTCCTTCGCCAGGTCATGCCGGATAATGTATCGATCCGACACCGAAAGACCCTTCAACTCATTCATCTTCCGCTGTGCGAATTCACGCGTCTCTTCGCGGTCGTTTCGCATCAGGGCGTTTACCCACCTAGACGCACCCTGCGGATCAATTTTCTCGAGTAGCTTGTAGCTAAACACCGCTGTGCCCGGCGATTGATCCGATAGCTGAGCCTCCAACTTCTTGGTAATTTTTCCAAAGCCCACCTCCGCAGTGTCCAGCGAACTTTGTGCAATCTCCAGCTTTGTCCGGATCTTGGATTTGTATCCGGCGTAGAGTTTGTAGATCACAATCACATAAACGCCGCAAAGAACGCACAAAATAATCGGCATCCAGATAATCTGAAAATAGGCAAGCGTTGCAAATCCAAAAATCAAAGCTCCGGCGATAAAACGGCCACTCTCATTGATCACACCCTCCACTTTTGACTGGATTCCAAAACGCGATCGGCTATCCAGCGGAATAAACAATAACTTGAACATCGGATTCTCCAGGGAATCGCGAATCATGTTGTTGAAAAGCCGGAGAAGCGCCACAAAAAGGAAGAAGTAAATGAAGGTCCGGGGTGCCGATTCTGGAGAATATCCGAGCACCAGTCCACTAACCGTTGCACTCAACGCAAAAAAACCAACTACGAGCGGCAAAATGAAAAGAGCAACACGAATGCCGTAGTTACTGACAATACGGTCGTTCACAAATGTCTGCATGAGAAAACTCAGTCCAAAAATGGAGGCATTAAAAAACGCGAGGAATCGCGTCAGGTCAAGTTGATCTGGATACTGTACTTTGATGAGTTCCTGAAAAGTGAACTGGCCAAGAATAAGGGTAACCATCGAAATGACCAGGAATAAGGACAGCAGCTTCGTGTACGGATCCTTTATGACATTGACCACTCTTGAATCTTTCCTGACCTCCTTAGCAAACTCTGACGGATCATTTTTTACAAGCGGAAATTTATAGGCGATGATGATAAAGTAAATGGCCGATACTATGATGCTCAATGCGCACACAATCAGGTAGTTATCCGTCTCCTGGAAGAGCCCTGTGGTGACTGGAATCAGCAGGTTTGCGAGGATAATGGCCACCAATTGTCCCGTATCAATCCAACCGATGATTCGCTTTGACTGCCTGAAGTTGAAAAGCCTTCCGAAAATGCCCCAGTAACTGAGGAGCAGAACCGCGGTAATCGGACCGGTCATACAAAACATTGCAAAAATGATCGGTTTCTTATATTCCTCCGGTCCAAAGTGGTAGCCAATGTAAAAGAAACTGGTAGCTGCCACCACGAAGAGGATGGTCGATGTCGTCAGGTTGGAGAACTTGATTTTATTCTGAGCAGCCGAATAAAGCAGCGTTGCCAGGATCCCAAACGCCCCTGAAAGTAAAAATGCCTTGTTAAGTTCGCTGCCGAGGGTACTTAGAAAAAGTGACTCCGCGACCACCGTATAGGTCGCAAGGAAAATACCCATAAAAAAGCCCGCCCCGAGCATGAGCAACACCTGCGTCCGCTCCTCGGGCTGGACATTCAAATAGTCAAAAAGCCTGCTTACCATGTGAGAAAGTTACATCCTTCGCTGTAAATAAAAAAAACCGGCCTTGTATGGCCGGCTTTTTCGCACCGATCAAGGTCCGATTATTTCTTTTTCGCTACCGAATCTTTCTTTGCCTGTGTTGATTTCTCGAGCAGGTAGGTATCGTTGAGCCCTTTGATAACGACTGAACTGATATCCAGGCTGTCCCCAACATAAAGGAGATCACTGGTTGCATCATACTTGAAGACGATTTCCAACCCGTTTTCCTGACCGTACTTCCGCAAGTAGGACGTTACCTTATCATAGAGATCTTTGGTCATACGCTCCTGATCCGCAAGCAATTGCTGCGACAAACTCTCCTGGTACATCTGCAGGTTTTGCCTTTTCTTGCCAAGATCCTCTTCGACGGCACCTGCCTGGCCGATGGTCATGCTGCCCCTGTTGCGTTGGTAGGATTCAAACTCCCCCTGCAGGCCGACCGCCCGGGACTTAAATTCCTGATCCATTTGCTTACCCTTAGACTCCAGTTTCTCCCGGCTAACCTTGAAATAATCGTAGTATTTCAAGACCGAATCAGAATTGATGTAGGCAATCTTCGTATTTCCGGAAGGACCAGCTTCACCCCGCGTGGTCTGAGCAGGCCCTGAAAAGTGAAGGTAGTAAAGGATGATCACCGCAATCGCCAGCACACCGTTGATCGCGTAAGAAATGTTTTTCATAGGGTTGTTAATTGGGACGCAAATATAATGGGAATAACCAATTACGTGTCATACCATTTCGCATACATCGGGTAGTTTCGTGCAGTGCGTATAATTACGTCTTCCATTTCAGGGCTGATGCTCTTTATTCGTTTAGCCGGAGTGCCTCCATAAACGCTCCCGGGCTCCACGATTGTTCCCGGCAGGACCACGGCACCCGCTGCAATCACGGAGTTGGTTCCTATCACCGAATCGTCCATCACGATGGCACCCATCCCTATCAATACATTGTCGTGAACGGTACAGCCATGAACGACAGCGTTGTGTGCTATGGAAACACGGCTGCCAATCACCGTCTTCGCTTTCTGGAAGGTACAGTGAATCACTGCGCCGTCCTGGATGTTAGTGTCGTCGCCTATGGTAATGGAATGTACGTCGCCTCGGACGACCGCATTAAACCAGACTGTACACCGGTCTCCCATCTTTACCTCCCCAATCACCACGGCGGTGTCGGCTAGAAAGCAATCCTTTCCAAAAACAGGCTTGAGTCCCCGTACTTCCTTAATAATGGCCATATTCTCTGGTTCGCTCAAAGCTACAAATTAGCGTATGACAAGATGTCACTAAATGGCCAAAAAGTGTTAATTTTGTTGCCCAATTACATGAAATGAAAGATTTGATAGTGGATTTGGAAATGCTGGATGGGCAGGCCGCGGTACAGCCGTCAACGCCTCCGACAACAAGTCTCAACCCCGTTTCGCGTAAAGTTTACATTGAAAGCTATGGATGCCAGATGAATTTCTCTGACAGTGAGATAGTTGCCTCCATACTTCAAAAGCATGGGTTTAGTACCACGTCTGAGATTAAACTCGCCGATGTTGTCTTTCTGAATACGTGTTCCATCCGCGACAAAGCGGAGCAGACGGTGCGGAACCGGCTTCAGCACATCAACGGCTTGAAAAAGAAAAAGCCCGAGCTTCTGGTTGGCGTGTTGGGATGTATGGCAGAACGGCTCAAGTCCAAGTTTCTCGACGAAGAGAAGATTGTAGACCTGGTGGCCGGTCCGGATGCCTACCGGGAGCTTCCTCAACTCATACATCAGGTCGATGAGGGTGAGAAGGCGGTCAATACCTTCTTGTCGCGCGAAGAAACCTATGGAGATATCACCCCAGTGAGGCTCCATTCAAACGGCGTCACTGCTTTCATTTCCATCATGCGGGGATGCGATAACATGTGCTCCTTCTGCGTTGTGCCCTACACCCGCGGCCGCGAACGGAGCCGTGATCCCCAATCCATTGTTAACGAAGCCCGTGATCTTTTTGAGAAGGGGTACCGGGAGATAACGCTGCTTGGACAGAATGTGGATTCTTATAAGTGGAGCCGCGAAGAGAACAACAAAGCCCGATTGAATGCATCCAACATCCCGGAGGTCACTACGTTTGCTAACCTGTTGGAACAGGTTGCCCTGATGGATCCCCTGCTTCGGATTCGGTTTTCCACCTCACATCCGAAAGATATTACGGATGATGTACTGCACGTCATGTCCCGGTACGAAAACATCTGTAAGTACATTCACCTCCCCGCACAAAGCGGGAGCACACGGGTTCTCGAACTGATGAACCGGGGCTATACGCGTGAAGCGTACCTCCATCGGATCCAGCGTATCCGGGACATCCTCGGCGATGATTGCGGAATTTCATCGGATATGATTACTGGGTTTTGTTCCGAGTCCAAAGAGGAACATGAGGAAACGCTATCCTTGATGGACGCCGTGGAGTATGATTTTTCATACATGTTCATGTACTCCGAAAGACCCGGAACCACCGCCGAAAAGAAATTTTCGGATGATATCCCCGAAGCGGTAAAGAAAGAACGGCTGTCCGAAATCATCCAAAAGCAAAACCAACTCAGCCTCCTACGGTATCAGCGGGACATCGGCAAAACCTTCAGCGTCTTGATTGAAGGGTACTCCAAGCGATCCTCAGAATTTCTACAAGGCAGAAATTCTGCCAACAAAGTCATCATCTTCCCAAAGAACAACCATTCTAAGGGTACGTATGTCGACGTCCGTGTCGACCGCTGCACCGGCGCGACCTTATTTGGCACCAGCATTGAATAAAATGGCCATTTCAGAGAACGATATTCACACGATCAAGTTGCGATTTGGGATCATCGGAAACGCACCCCTGCTGCACAATGCCGTACGCGTTGCCATGCAGGTGGCCCCCACCGATATGTCCGTTTTGATCACCGGAGAAAGTGGAAGCGGTAAGGAGTCGTTCTCCAAGATCATTCATTCGCTGAGCCCGAGAAAGCACGGACAGTTCATAGCCATCAATTGCGGATCCATACCTGAGGGCACCATCGACTCCGAACTTT
>JAWXBL010000045.1:0-208177 GCA_034440075.1 Cytophagales bacterium | reverse complement strand
TTTTTGTTTTTGAGCGAGCCAGGCGCCTCGTCTGAGCGAGCGAAGAAAACAAAAAGACCAGGTGAGCGCTAGCGAGCCCAGGGCTTCGGATATTGGATATCCACCAAAAAGGATCACGTTTCGTAATCCTCTCACCCCGACAAAATCAGAAGCCTGTACAAAGTACAGGGCTTTTTGTTTTTAGCGAGCCACGGAAAAACAGGTAATCCCTAGAGACTTTTCCACAAATACGCCGTAGCATACGCTTCCCAACCCCTGTATTTCCTAAAAATTCTTTTCATACGGTCCAGACTTGGTTTTGTCTTAAGCCCTAGCTGGTGCTTAATGGCGTTATGAAGACCCGCATCTTCTAACACAAAAGCGTTGGGAAAGCGTAATGTCTTCATCAGAACATAGTTTGCAGTCCAGTTTCCAATTCCTTTGATGGTCATGAGCTTGTCCTTTGCATCCTCAAAAGACAGTTGGCTCAATCCCTGTTGCGAAAGTTGTCCGTCTTCAAACGCCTGGGCGATCCCTACCACATAGGCCGACTTTTGCCGGGAAAGTTGAAGTGCTGCGAGTTGCCCAAGATCCAGTTTCGAAATGACGGATGGCGTTGGGAAGGCATAGTAGACGTGACCATCGACGGTTAATGATCTTCCGAAGGATTCAACCAGGCGGCTCTTCAATTTATGGGCAAAGGACAGATTGATTTGCTGACCGAGAACGGCCCAGATCAGCGATTCAAACAGATCCAGATGCCCCACGATGCGGTGGCCGTAAAACTTCTTAATCAGCGGACTGAGCAAGTCGTCCTGCTTTGCAAGCCGGTAAAATGGTCGGAGGTCCGTGGAAAGATCGAACCAGGCACTCACATAATCGCATATCATTTTCTGGGTAGTCGGTGATGGCTGTCCATACAGATACTCCACGCGAATATGCCTTGTTTCTCCGCCACTGATCCGGACAATGAAATCGCTTCCATTCAGGGATAAAAGTTTGGTGACCGAATGATCCACCACCCGATGAAGGTTTTCATGTGGTGAACGCTTCAGGTAGTCGCGACAAAAGTCAAAATTGAATTCCCTCGGTACGGGAATCGCTGTGGTACGCATGGTTTAGTCAGCGCTTGCTACACGCTCTCCTCGCTCTTTCTATCAGCGTTTTTCAGTATTTTCTGGAGTTGCTTTTCACGCTCCGCGACTTTCTCTGGATTTTTAATCTGTTTGGAAGCCTCCAGACTTCCTTTCAACGACCGCACACGTCCGGGAGCCCGCTTCAACGCCAAGTCAAATTGAATGTCGGCATCCGCTGGCCGTCCGGTGGCCAGCAGAAATTCGCCATAGAGTTCGTGAGGGGGCTTGACTATATCCGGAGGGCCGAAGAAATACCCTATCTTATCTTCCAGCGCGGCCGCTTCCTCAAACCAGGAGGCGGCTTTCGCATGGTCCTTTCGCAGCCAAGCCGACAATCCTTTCAGTTCATTCAACGCCATCGAGGCGGTCAGGAAGTCTCCCTCCGATGGAATGCCATCTGCATACAGGGTAGCCCCGCAAACCGCTACCCCCTTCTCGAGCGTGAGGCGGTTAACTACCGCCAAGTCCTCCTCTACCAACTGGGTGGCTGCCGCCAGAGCCTGTGCGTCTTTCCGGTGGTATGCAGCCATTCCCTGAATCAGCCGGCCAGCACTTCTCGAAACCAGCGATAAGTCTTCGGAATCGATGAAAATATCCTGAACCGCTCCGGACCAATCGTTTGTTTCCACCAGGTAGTGACCCTTGATGGCCTGTAAGTGGAACCGCGCGCGCGCCGAAGGCAATGCCGTCGCGTATTGTAACTGGTTATCCAACACCTTGCGCGCAGCCTCAAACCGTCCCTGTTGAAGATATCCATAAGCGAGCCACCAGTACGCATGGTAGTTCAGCGCATCGTTTGTAAGCCCTTTTGCTTCCCTTCGATCCACACCGGCTTGCCAGGAAACCTCGTTTGATTTGACCACTTCATCCCACATGCCGAGTGCCAGGTAAATGTGTGATGGCATGTGCAGTGCATGGCCGGCATAACTGGCTACATCTGCATAATCGTTGGCAGCAGCAAGGGCAAATTGGGCATACTCCGGATGATCATCGGAGTGAATCAGGTAATGGAGCGCTCCGGGGTGTCGGGGATTCTCTTTCAAAATACTTTCTGCGATCTGTGCCCCGGTAATATTTTGTTCCTTGTTCCAGCCCTCCTTGATACCCAGGAGGGAAAGTGCATAAAAAGCAGCAACCTCATGATTCCCAGGATAACGGTCATACATACTTTTCATCGCTTCGGAATATGCGATGTCGCGGTCTGTTTTGGATCGACCGTCTTCATATAGCAGATCAACAGAAGAGATGAAATCTTTCTCCAGGCCTGTTTTTGCGCGGGCTAACCTATCCGCTGATTTTTCACCCAGCCGGTTCAGGACTTCTTGTGCCTTCTTCGTTTGCTGATTGCGCCATACGGGGTGATTGTACGTCATGGCCTCTCCCCAATATGCCATGGTGAAATCCGCATCAAGCTTCTGTGCTTCGCGGAATGCTTCCGCCGCATCGTCGTATTCGAAATTATGAAGTAACAGCAAGCCCTGTTGAAACATCGGCATCGCAGCCTCGGCACCCGTTACTTCGAAAGGAAGCGCCGTCATGGTCTTCTCCTTATTAGAAGGTGTTGAACAGGCACCTAATAGGGCTATGGCGGTCAGGAGGTAAATCATTCTCATCGGTGTGGTTATTAGGGAGGATAAAGTTAAGAAATGTTGCGATTAATAAGGGAGCAGCACAAAGCAACTTTCGGGTTGGGAAGCACTCGCTGCTGCCGCATCTTGCATTTAACATGAAAAAAGCCATCTCCGCCCGTTTCCGGCACGGTATCATTCCCGTAACGTCGGGAAGGCGCTTTGTCCTGGGAATCATCTTTCATGACGCCTTATGAAGGATCACGAGGCCCTCACTGCAGCGGAACTTCGGCAAATGATCCGTCAAGGTGAAATTACACTCGGCGGGAACAAGCGACTGAAAATTTACGGAACTCTGGCGTGCGCATCCGGAAAAAGAATGCACAGAAAGAACCGCGTCTTCTTTATGTCTTTGCCAGAAGCGCTCAGCCAGGGATACCGACCGTGCGGTCACTGTTTTCGTAAGGAATACAAGATCTGGAAGTTGCGGCTTCAACGCACAACCCGGTAACTACTTTTTCAGCTCAGCCGTTACTTTAATCTCCGCGGCGACCATCAACACAAAGTCTTTTCCTTTTACAAATCCTTTTCCTAACTCCGCCTCGTACTTATCGGTTATTCCAAGCCCCGGTATGTCCTCCAGCTTGGTCCCCTTCCGGATCGCTGCAACAACCTGGTCTCTGATGTCGACCAACTTATCACGCAACGCTTTCACATCTGCTTTGGAGGCAATCGCACCGTGACCGGGAATGATGCGCGTATTGTCATTGGCTAACGCATAAATGATATCAAGCGTATTGATGAAGCCCGGGAAAGACCCGCCGCTACCCAGGTCAATGTAGGGATAGCCGTATCGAACATACGCATCACCCGTATGAATGACGTTGGCACGACGGAAGAAAACAATCACATCCCCGTCCGTGTGGCCCCTGTCCAGATGGATCAACTCCAGGTCTTCGCCGTTGAGATGGACATTCAGCTTCGACTCAAAGGTCATGATTGGCCACGCCTCCCGGGAACGCGGAGCAACGGTTTCTCCCTGCCGGTTTGTTGATTCCTTCATCATTCGTGCCCGCACATTGTCGTGGGCAACCAGCGTAGCCCCGGACTTCCTGAAATTTTCGTTTCCCCCTGAGTGATCCCCGTGCAGGTGTGTGTTGATAACAAACTTAATCTCTCCGGGATCCAATATTTTAATGGCTGCCTTGATCTTGTCTGACAACGGCGCGTATTGGTCGTCGATCAAAAGCACACCCTCCTTTCCAGTCAACACCCCCATATTACCACCTGACCCCGTTAGCATGTACAGATTCTCGGCCACCTTGAACGGTCTGATTCTTACCGTGTCAAAATTTTGTTGGGCAGATGCCTGACTGAAAATCGAAGTCAATAAAATGAGAGGCAGAATTCTTTTCATGTACGCTTGGTTTTATATACATCAATACGACCCATGGCAAATGTATCAATTTCAGAAGTCCGCCCCTATTCACACAGCCATCATACAATCCGCAAGAAACAGGTTGAATGAGCAGCCCTATCCCCGCACCTTTGATCCATCAAAAAAACAATACTTTTATGGTGGTGACCCAGGAAACAAACATCAATTATCAACGCATTGAGCAAGCCATTCGGTTTCTGGAAGAAAATTTTCAGCGGCAGCCGGAACTTGACGAAGTGGCAGAAAAAGTACACTTGAGTCCATTTCACTTCCAGCGGCTGTTTACAGATTGGGTGGGAATAAGTCCCAAGCGATTCCTCCAATTCCTCACCGTAGATTTCCTAAAACAGAAACTTCAGGAATCAAAAAACCTCGTGGAAGCCGCGGAGGCTGCAGGGCTGTCAAGTCAGTCGCGCGTGTACGATCTGTTTACCACGCTGGAGGCCGTGACTCCCCAGGAGTATAAGCTTCAAGGCACCGGGATTCATATTGACTACGGTTTTCATGAAACCCCCTTTGGTACGTGTCTGATTGGTCTAACCACGCGGGGGGTATGTTGGCTCACGTTTGTTTCTGCCGATGAAGGTCCGGCCGTTGAACTTGAATCCATGAAATCGCACTGGCATCAATCCGTCTTTCATCAACATCAGGAGCGGACCGGAAATTCTGTGAGTAAAATTTTTCAACCTGAAAATTCCGGAGGAAAACTTCATGTGTTTGTAAAGGGAACCAATTTTCAGGTCAAAGTGTGGGAGGCCCTTCTCCGGTTGCCCCTGGGAAGTGTAACGACGTATCAGGGAATTGCAGAAAAAATCAAGAATCCAAAGGCGCTTCAGGCGGTAGGTTCTGCGGTGGGTGCCAACCACATTGCCTATCTCATCCCCTGTCACCGTGTGATCCGCAAAGACGGCGTACTGGGTGAATACCGGTGGAATGCCTTTCGAAAGAAGAGCATCATCGGCTGGGAAATGGCAAAGACGGCCTCCTAGCGTAGAATCTTCAAAATTATTTCGATGTTTGGAGTATGAAGATCGACCTTCCCCTGCTCCAGCAACTGTGTTCTATTCCGGGTACATCCGGGGATGAAGGAAAGCTCCGGGATTTCATCATCCGATACATCAAGAAAGAGCAAAAAAACTGGAAGGTAAAGCCTCAGCTGTTTCACGGCGATGAATTCCAGGATTGCCTTGTCTTGAAGTTCGGTAAACCACGCACCGCCCTCTTTGCCCATTTGGACACCGTGGGATTCACGGTGCGCTATTCCAATCAGCTCGTCCCCATTGGAGGACCCGATGCTGAAGAAGGAACCTTTCTGGTTGGCCGCGACTCGAAGGGAGCCATTGAATGTGCGCTGGAGTACGATAAGGAAAACCATGCCCTCTATAAATTCGGCCGGGCCATAGACCGCGGCACAACCCTCTCTTACCGGGTAGACTTTAAGGAATCAAAACAGTTCATTGAATCCGCTTACCTCGATAACCGGCTGGGCGTCTATGCGGCGCTGAAGACCGCGGAGTCTCTGACCGACGGAGTGATCGCATTTAGCTGCTGGGAAGAACACGGCGGAGGAACCGTTCCCTTCCTGGCAAAGTTCATCCAGGAATCCTGGGCGGTCAGGCAGGCAGTGATTGCAGACATCACGTGGGTCACCGATGGGGTCGACCTTGGAAAGGGTGTAGTCATTTCAATACGCGATCGCAACATTCCGCGCCGCGTATTTGTAGATCGTATCATTGGCATCGCAGAAAAGCATGACGTGGAATTTCAACTGGAGGTAGAAGGCACCGGATCAAGCGACGGCGGCGAGCTCCAGCGGTCTCACTTTCCATTTGACTGGTGCTTCGTCGGCGCACCCCATCAGCATCCACATTCCTCTCATGAAAAAGTTTACAAAAAGGACATGGATGCCATGATCCGACTCTATCAACTCTCGATGAAACTATTATGAAAACACGAAGAAACTTTATCAAAACCACCGCGGCAGCGGGGGCGGGTCTCACGCTCCTTCCGTCGCCCTCCCTGTTTGGCAATGCCAGGGATTCCAAACTCAGACTGGGTTTTATCGGCGTTGGCCTCCGCGGGCAGGGACATCTGGGCCTTGCGCTGCAACGAAACGATGTGGAGGTGGTGGCTCTCTGCGACATTCAGCAGCGAATGATGGACAGGGCTCTGACGCGCGTAGCAAAGTCCGGCAAACAAAAACCGCAGGTTATTCTGGAGGGGCCATACGGATACAAAAAGCTTCTTGAAAATAAAGACATCGACGCCGTCATCATATCGACGCCCTGGGAGTGGCATGCATCGATGTGCCTCGATGCTATGAATGCAAAAAAATATGTCGGCTGTGAAGTAATCACGGGAACAACGATCGAAGAGTGCTGGGAGCTGGTGCACACCAGTGAACGTACCGGCATGCCCCTGATGATGCTCGAGAATGTCTGCTACCGTCGGGATGTTATGGCCGTCATGAACATGGTACGGCAGAATGTGTTTGGAGAATTAGTTCACCTGCAAGGTGGATACCAGCACGATCTGCGCGGCATTAAATTCAATGATGGCAAAGAACCCGTCGGACCCGGGGCTGAGTTCGGGGACCAGGCCTTTTCAGAAGCCCAGTGGCGCACCACCCATTCGGTAAACCGAAACGGCGACCTGTATCCTACGCACGGAATCGGGCCGCTCGCCATGATGCTCAACGTCAACCGGCAAAACCGGTTCACCCAGTTGACCTCCTATTCTACTAAAGCGCGGGGCCTGCACAACTATATCACAAAAGTGGGTGGAGAAAATCATCCCAACGCAAAAATAAATTTCAAGCTCGGTGATGTGGTCACGACCATGCTGCGCACCGCCAACGATGAAACGGTATTGCTGCAGCATGATACCAATCTGCCCCGCCCTTATTCACTCGGTTTCCGCGTGCAGGGAACCAACGGCATCTGGATGGATGTGAACAAGTCACTGTACATCGAAGGACAGAGCAAAGAGAACGACCGGTGGGAAGACGCTAAACCGTGGTTGGAAAAATATGATCATCCGCTGTGGGTTAAGTATGGCACTGACGCTTCCGGGGCAGGACATGGCGGCATGGACTGGTTCGTGCTGAATGCATTCATCGAGGCCGCCAAACAAAAAACCGCCACCCCGCAGGATGTGTATGACGCCGTGACCTGGAGTGCGATTACGCCGCTTTCCGAGGCCTCCATTCAACAAGGAGGCGAATCCGTGGAATTTCCTGATTTCACCAACGGGAAATGGATGTACCGCAAAAACACCTTTGCCATAAATGACTCGTATTGAAAGGTATTCTCGATAAAACCAGAGACCTTTGTAGGGGCCCCCAGAAAACATGAAGATCAACGACCTCGTTTTTAAGAAATTTATTTCTGCCGATCGCATCGGAAAGAAAGTCAGCGTGCTGGCGAAGCAAATTGGTAAGGACTACCAGGGACGGACGCCCGTGTTTCTTCCGATTCTCAACGGGGCGTTCATGTTTGCATCCGACCTGATCAAGGAGGTAAAAATCCCGTGCAAAGTTTCGTTCGTTAAAGTGTCCTCCTATTCCGGCACCGGAAGCACCGGCCAGGTGAAGATGCTGATCGGCCAGGATGCCAGCCTCTTTGGCATGGACGTAATTATCGTTGAAGACATTGTAGACACCGGGTTGACGCTGCAGAAGGTATCCGAAGAACTCAAAGCCCTGGGAGCAAAATCCGTTGAATCGGTTGCGTTGCTCCGCAAGCAGCCAGCGCGGGAAAAGAATGTCGAAATCCGGTATATCGGGTTTGAACTGGCTGATGAGTTCGTACTCGGATATGGCCTCGACTACGATGGGTTGGGACGGAATCTTCCTGAAATCTATAAGAAAATCAGCTGAGGCCGCCCTTTGTATCCCGGATGATCCACCCCGATCCGGGGAAATCTTTACCTTGCAAACCCTAAACCAACGAAGTCCATGATTAACGTAGTGATCTTTGGTCCTCCGGGAGCCGGAAAGGGTACCCAAAGCGACCGACTGATTAAGAAATACGGGTTCATCCATGTTTCCACCGGCGACTTATTTCGTTGGCACACAAAAAACGAAACCGCGCTTGGAAAGCAGGTGAAGGAAATCATGAACAGCGGCGCACTGGTTCCCGATGAAATTACCATCGCCATGCTTCAGGAGGAACTCGCCAAGAATCCGGGTGCCAAGGGGTTTTTGCTCGACGGCTTCCCCAGGACGGTACCGCAGGCCCAAGCCCTGGATATATTCATGAAAAACAATAATACCGCCATTCATCACGTCATCGCACTGGACGTAACCGAGAAAGAGCTCCGTGAACGAATCGCTAAGCGCAGGGCTGTTGAAAACCGGGCCGACGATGAAGATGAGAAACTCAACAAGCGCATCACCGAGTATTTCTCAAAAACCGTGCACGTCCTTCCTTTCTATGAAAAGCAAAACCGGCTGAAAACAATAAACGGCATCGGGTCGGTGGAGGTTATTGCCGACCAGATAGCGGCCATTCTTGACGTCCCATGATGCCTCTTCATCTTCTCAAGATTCTATTCTCCCTTTTCTGCGGAATGACCATACGCTATTTCATTGTATCTACTTTTGCTGTCGGAAAACGTTAACTGTGTCATCTCCAAACTTTATTGATTACGTAAAATTTCGCTCCCGCTCAGGAAAGGGTGGAGCAGGCTGCCTTCACTTTCATCGGGAAAAATTTATTCCCAAGGGCGGGCCGGATGGAGGCGATGGAGGACGTGGCGGCCATGTCATCCTCCGCGGCAACGCCCAGTTGTGGACGCTGTTGCATATGAAATACCGCAAACACATCAATGCCGAGGACGGTGAAGGCGGCGACATTCAAAACATGACCGGTGCCGACGGCAAGGATGAAATTGTCGAAGTACCGCTGGGAACCGTGGCCCGTCGGCCCGACACCAACGAAGTAATCTGTGAGATCAACACCGATGGGCAGGAAGTGGTTCTGTCGCCGGGCGGCCGGGGAGGAAAAGGAAATGCTTTTTTTGCAACATCCACGAAGCAGACGCCTCAATATGCGCAGCCCGGAGAGGCCGGACGTGAAGAGTGGGTGATTCTTGAACTGAAACTGCTGGCCGATGTAGGCTTGGTCGGATTTCCAAATGCGGGCAAGTCCACGCTTCTGTCGGTTGTTTCTGCCGCCAAGCCAAAGATTGCAGACTATGCCTTCACGACGCTGGTCCCCAACCTGGGCGTGGTAGCATACCGCGATAATCAAAGTTTTGTCATGGCTGACATTCCAGGGATTATCGAGGGGGCTGCTGAAGGGAAAGGGCTGGGCATCCGGTTTCTCAAACATATAGAGCGCAACGCGCTGCTGCTTTTTATGATTCCTGCCGATTCACGCGATATCCGGAACGAGTTCGAGATACTCCTGAATGAATTGCGCAAGTACAACCCGGAACTCCTGGATAAGAAACGGATCCTCGCCATTTCCAAGTCAGATATGCTGGATGAAGAGCTGAGACAAGGCTTGGAAAAAGAACTTCCTTCTGGCATCCCCCACCTCTTCATTTCTGCCCTTACCAACCAGGGGTTAACCGAGCTCAAGGACTTGATCTGGAAAAATCTACACTAAAACGTTCCGACGAAGCACCTAAAAAAAGAGGCCATTCTGGCACTTTCTCCATCCTTGGCAAAATTCTTGTCATTTTTGGGCCTGAATTGATTCGACTACATGGATAACACTATTAATAAAGAGAAAGAGCAGGAATTGAGCCAACACGAAGATTCCGGGCAGGAAATCCCCGCAGGACAGAGTCCGGAACCCGCGGAACCTGCCGCAGAGGTTCCGAAGAAGGACCCACAGCAGCATTTGCAGGACGAATTGGCAGAGGCAAAAGAGAAATACGTACGCTTGTATGCGGAATTTGAAAACCATCGCCGTCGCACCTCCAGGGAAAAACTGGAGATGATTCATGGCGCCAACGAACAGCTCCTCCGTGCGCTGCTTCCGGTATTGGATGACTTTGATCGTGCCGAAAAATCATACCCGGATAAAGAAAGCAAAGAGGCTGAAGGTTTTCTGCTCATCCAAAACAAGTACCGCAAAATTCTGGAGCAGTTCGGCGTCAAGCCCATGGACACATCTCCCGCTGCAGACTTCGATGCCGATCTTCATGAGGCCATCACCCAGATTCCCGTCGAAGACGAAACCCTGAAAGGAAAAATTGTTGAAGTCGTGGAAAAAGGATACGTCCTAAACGATAAAGTAATCCGGTTCGCGAAAGTAGTCATCGGCTCCTAAGGCCACCAAAAAACACCGTCATGGCCAAGCGCGATTTTTACGAAATTTTAGGCATTGCCAAATCGGCCTCCCCCGAGGAGATCAAGAAAGCATACCGAAAGGTGGCCATTCAGTTTCACCCGGATAAGAACCCCGACAACAAGGAAGCCGAAGAAAAATTCAAGGAAGCTGCGGAAGCTTACGAAGTGCTGAGCAACGTCGACAAGCGCGCGCAATACGATCGGTTTGGTCACGCTCGCTCCGGCAACGCAGGCTCCGGCGGTCACACCATGAACATGGAGGATATCTTCAGCCAGTTCGGCGACATCTTTGGCGGAGGCGGCAGTCCATTCGATAGTTTTTTCGGCGGCGGATCGCGGGGACAACGGCGCGGGTCCAATCTTCGGATCAAGTTAAAAATGAACTTGGAAGAGATTGCCAACGGCGTAGAGAAAAAAATAAAGGTTCACCGTCTCGTTCGCGCCGAAGGCGTAACATTCAAAGCCTGTACCACATGCAAGGGCAACGGCCAGGTGCGCAAGGTGGTGAATACCATGTTGGGTCAGATGGTGTCTGCATCCACGTGTCCGGCCTGCCAGGGTTCCGGTCAGCTCATCGACACCAAACCTCCGGGCGTTGACAGCTCCGGGTTGGTCTCGCGGGAAGATTTGATTTCGGTGAGAATTCCAGCCGGCGTAGCCGACGGAATGCAGTTGTCGATGGGTGGCAAAGGAAACGAGGCTCCTGGGGGCGGCGCTCCAGGCGATCTGCTTATCCTCATCGAGGCCCAGGAAGACAAAGATCTGAAACGCGATGGTAATAACCTGATTTATGACCTTCACTTGAATTTTGTAGATGCCGCGCTCGGCACACAGGTTGAAGTTCCTGCCGTGAACGGAAAGGTCCGCATCAAAATCGACCCCGGAACTCAAAGTGGAAAGATCCTCCGGCTTCGGGGCAAGGGAATCAAAGATGTAAATGGTTACGGAACCGGCGATCAATTGGTGTACGTAAACGTCTGGACCCCGAAAAAACTCACCGGTGAAGAAAAGGCGATCCTGGAGCGATTGAGACAATCCCCTGGTTTTCAGCCCAATCCGGACAAATCAGAAAAAGGCTTTTTTGAGCGCATGAAGGAGTATTTCGGCCACGAGTAGGGTCTTATCCGCCCTACCAACAAATATTTATTCAACCTTTCCTGCAGGCTCCCGTATATGACCAATTACGGGTGATCCTCGCATCTTCGCTGCCTTGGCCGCCCGGCTTAACCTGACTACTCTTAAAATTGTGAAGGAAGCATGTTGAAAAACCTGGTGTTGGCATTGTTGGGACTGATGATTACCGGTGCGGTGGTGGGTCAAATGACCAAGCAGTTTGCGGTAGAGGATCAGGAAAGCTGCAAGACAGTTGACCTGCGCTTTCGCGCCAAAACGGGCAATTGCGTTATCCGGCCTGGGAATACCACCGAACTTCTGAACTTTTACAGCAACCAGGACCTGGAGGAATTCGCACATTCCTTTAGCAACGAGGTGCGCAATGCCGTTTGTTACGTACGGCTTTCGCTCGATCACGAGGGAAGCAGCCGGGTCAGTAAGAAAATCTCCTATCAGGTTCTCGGACGGGAAGGCGACGCGACCGACAAAAACTGGAAGGTATACCTCACCGACTCGAAGCCTTATAACCTGGACCTCAATTACGGTCTCGGCAATGCGAATGTGGACCTCTCAGGCCTCGCCATTCGTCGTCTGAAAATAAACACAGGAAGCGCCAACGTTAATGTGTCCTACGACACCGGAGTTGAGAACAAGGTGGAGATGGATACCTTTTTTGTAAAGGTGGATTTAGGCTCCCTCCATGTGAAGCAGCTGAATCTTTCCCGCTCTAAGGTCGTCGTCGCCAAGGTAAGCTTTGGAAACATGCTTCTTGATTTCAGTGATGTGCCTACCGTCATGCCCGTTGTCCGGTGCAGTGTTGGTGCCGGCAACATGGTTATCCTGCTCCCCGATCATTCCGTCCCTGTGAAAGTAAACATCAACGAATCATGGCTGTGCAGTACACGACTGTCTCCCAGCCTTCGCAAGACCGGTGAGTATTCCTATGCAAACGCCGCCTATGCGAAGAATTCAAAAAACGCATTGGTTTTTGATCTTGATGTCTCCATGGGCAAGATCATTTTCAAAGAAAAATAACTTTTCTTCCATCGATTTCAGGTCAAATCCATAGGGATTGCAATTCCTGATTAACCGGCTATTTTTGTCCTTTCATCATAAACGTTAGAATGCGTGGATGCACTATTAGTTAAAGGGGTAACAAAACAGTACGCCAATCATACGGCACTTGACCAGGTGGATATCAGGGTCCCCGAAGGATCTATCTATGGATTGCTCGGCCCCAACGGTGCCGGTAAGACTACGTTGATACGGATCATCAACCAGATCATCAACGCCGATGCCGGTGAGATTACCATTTTCGGTGAAAAACTTAATCCCAACCACATCGGCGTCATTGGCTATTTGCCGGAGGAACGGGGTTTGTACAAAAAGTTAAAGGTTGGCGAACAGCTCATTTACCTGGCGCGGCTCAAAGGACTGACCCACCACGATGCGGCCACCAGAATCAAAGCATGGCTTGACCGCTTTGAAATTAAAGACTGGTGGAACAAAAAAGTGGAGGACCTTTCCAAGGGAATGGCTCAAAAAGTGCAATTTATTAGCACCGTCATGCACGAGCCGAAATTGATTATTCTCGATGAACCCTTTTCGGGCTTTGATCCGGTCAACGCTAAATTGATTACTGATGAAATCCTGACCCTGAAGAAAAAAGGCTCAACGATAATCTTCTCTACCCATCGGATGGAAACGGTGGAAGACCTCTGTGATCACATTGCACTCATTAACAAGGCTAAAAAAATACTGGAAGGCACAAAGAAGGATGTGAAGGCAGCCTACAAGACCAACACGTTTTCAGTAAGCCACCGCGGGGCCTTTGCGCTTCAAAATGGGACATACGAATTGGTGACCCAGGTGAAACTGGAAGATGATTTTCTTCACTCGCTCGTGCGGATGAAAGAGGCGGGGAGCCCCAATCAGCTAATCCAGGACCTGACCCGGGTCACCGAAGTATTTTCCTTCGCAGAGAAAATCCCAACGATGAGCGAAATATTTATCACCCTCGTTAAAGGAGAAAGCCATGAATAAGATTTGGTTGATTGTTCAACGTGAATTCCTTAACCGGGTTCAAAAGAAATCCTTTCTAATTGCCACCATCCTTATCCCGCTCATTTTTCCGGCGCTGATGGCCATTCTGGTGTATGTGGCCGTCGAACAGAAAAAGAATGCAACGAAGGAGGTCATTCTCTACATCAACGAGAGCACCTACTTCAAGGCCGACACATCGAAGTTCATTTTCAAGCCGTTCGAAGGATCGCTCGACGACGGCAAGAGAGCATTTGATCACGGTGAGTACTTCGGCCTACTCTACATTCCAACGTTCGAACTGACCGATCCAAAGGGCATTACCCTGTATACCAAAATAAGTCCTAGTCCGACCGATATTTCAGACATTGAGCGGATTTTTGAGACCCACATCAAAGACCTAAAAATGGAGGCGCTCCACATTGACCAGGAACTTCTCAACAAGCTGAAGACCAGCGTGGAAATCTCCAATGTAAAAATTTCTGCCGGCGGACAGGAAAAATCGTCCGACAGCAAAGTACTCTTTGGTGTGGGGATGGCTGGGGGGATTCTCATGTACATGTTCATTTTCATCTATGGGGCCCAGATCATGCAGGGAATAATAGAAGAGAAGATGAGCAAAGTCGTGGAGGTCATTGTCTCTTCGGTACGTCCATTTCAACTCATGATGGGCAAGATCATCGGACTCGCATCCGTCGGCCTGCTTCAGTTCCTCATCTGGATTGTGCTGATTTCAACGCTGACCACCGTCGTTTTGGGGTACTTTGGCCTGCAATCTCCTACGCAGGAGATGATGCAGATGACCGACCAGGGCCAATTGGCGGCAGCAGAAGGCTCCGGAGCGTTGGAATTAATCAAGACCTTCAGTCAGATAAACTGGACGTACATACTTCTCAGCTTCCTGTTCTACTTCATTGGCGGCTACCTGTTGTATGGCGCGCTGTTCGCAGCGGTCGGATCCGCCGTCGACAGCCCGGCAGAAGCGCAACAGTTTATGTTTCCCATTACGATCCCGCTCCTGATTTCATATTTCGCGCTGTTCACATTTATCCTGCAGGAACCGCATGGCACCATCAGTATCTGGCTCTCCATCATTCCGCTCACCTCACCCATCGCCATGATGGGTCGGATTGGGTTTGAAGTTCCCGATTGGCAATTGGCGCTTTCCATGATATTGCTTGTGGCCGGATTTATTTTTACAACCTGGTTTGCCGGACGCATCTACCGCGTAGGTATTCTGATGCACGGCACCAAGGTCAACTACAAAGTGTTGCTCAAGTGGTTTATGCAAAAGGGCTAACTGCTCCCCGAATGCTACAGGCTACATCGTTGCCGTACCTGACTTTTATTCACTAACTTCATCGGTCAATGCCGAATCGAGCCGCTTCCATGGAGTTCTATCAGGACAACACGAACCTGAAATGGATTATTCTCGGCGTCTCCATCGTGATCAGCGTGGGCAGCATCTATTACACCAACATCCTGGTCGCACAGTTGAAAGAACGCGAGCGGGATCAGGTTAGGCTGTTTGCCAAGGCACTTGAATACACTTCAAACGATGCAAGCAGCAATATCCTCTTCATTACGGAAGAGATCATATACAAGAACAATTCCATTCCGACAATCCTTGTCGATGAAGATCAGCTAATACTCAACTACAACAACATCGATGTCGATCCCAAATGGACGCCTCAGCGCAAGGAGCATGAGTTGCGCACTACGCTGGAGGAGATGAAGCAGACTTTTTTTGCAATCCCCATTCTCCTTAAAGACCCCGCTACCGACGAGGTCTTTGGCAAACAATATGTGTACTACAAGAACTCATTCCTTCTTACGCAGTTGATCGCCTACCCGTACATCCAACTTTCGGTGATCGCGATTTTCGGATTTATTTCTTACCTGGCTTTCAACTATTCCAAGGCAGCCGAGCAAAACCGGGTATGGGTGGGGTTGGCAAAAGAGACAGCCCATCAGCTGGGCACTCCGCTGTCTTCCCTGATGGCCTGGGTCGAAGTGCTGCGCGATGATCCGCAGTTCCGCGGAAAGGGCATTGTGGAAGAGCTGGACAAAGACATCGGCAAGTTGAGGATGGTGACCGAGCGATTTTCCAGCATCGGATCCACCCCCGTGTTAAAAGACGAGAATGTTTACCAGCTGATCAATAACGTGGTGGCCTACCTGCAGCCGCGGGTTTCCTCCAAAATAAACTTTGAGGTGTATACCCTTTCAGAAACCATATGCGGCATGGTGCATGCGCCGCTATTTGAATGGGTGATTGAGAACCTGTGCAAAAACGCTGTGGATGCCATGGGAAGCAGCGGAACCATCGCCATCAAGATCTTGCGGGGGAACGATCGAAAAGTCTTTATCGATATTTCGGATACCGGCAAAGGAATTGCCAAATCTGTAATTCCAAACGTATTTAAGCCCGGATTTACAACCAAGCGTCGCGGATGGGGCCTTGGCCTGGCTCTGGCCAAACGGATCATCGAATTGTATCACGAAGGGAAAATCTTCGTCAAGTATTCAGAGGAAAATCAAGGCACTACCTTTCGCATCGTGCTGCGCAGCTCCTAGCACTTGTCGCTGATTGTCAGCCTCCTACAGCTCCAAATAATTCCTTGAAAATCCCGGAGATGGCTTGGTGATGCCATCCTTGACGCCTACTTTTGTGGCCTGATTTTAGACTTTAAAACCTATCCAAATCCATGGCAAATTATGGCAAAATAACCCAGGTAATCGGTCCCGTTGTAGACGTGGCTTTCGACGATCCGGGTACCAGTCTCCCTGACATTCTCAATTCGCTGGAAGTAACAAAAAACGATGGAACACTCGTCGTCCTCGAATGCCAGCAGCACCTGGGCGAAGACCGGGTTCGTACCGTTGCCATGGAAGGAACCGAAGGGTTGGTCCGCGGAATGAAGGTGACCGATACCGGTACCCCCATCCAAATGCCGATCGGTGAGGATATCAAAGGACGACTGTTTAATGTCATCGGCCAGGCGATAGACGGCATTCCGCAACCTAAAGGAGACAAGACACTACCCATTCACCGTCCGGCTCCGGCCTACGAAGACCTTACAACTTCCAGCGAGATCCTTTTCACTGGAATCAAGGTAATTGACCTGATCGAACCTTACGCTAAGGGCGGTAAGATCGGTTTGTTCGGCGGCGCAGGAGTAGGAAAGACCGTATTGATCCAGGAACTCATCAACAACATTGCAAAAGCATATGCCGGATTGTCGGTGTTTGCCGGTGTGGGTGAGCGGACACGGGAAGGAAACGACCTCCTTCGTGAAATGATTGAAGCAGGAATCGTCGATTATGGCGATGCGTTTAGGGAATCGATTCATGAAGGCGGGTGGGATCTCTCCAAAGTTGACATGGCCAAGTTGAAAGAATCAAAGGCTACGTTCGTGTTTGGGCAGATGAACGAACCGCCCGGTGCACGTGCACGTGTTGCACTCTCAGGCCTCACCATCGCGGAATATTTCCGGGATGGCGACGGTACCGGCAAGGGAAAAGATATCCTGTTTTTCATTGATAATATTTTCCGGTTTACCCAAGCTGGATCTGAAGTGTCAGCCCTCCTGGGCCGCATGCCTTCGGCAGTAGGATATCAACCCACGCTCGCATCTGAAATGGGTGCTATGCAGGAGCGCATTACCTCCACGAAGAACGGATCGATTACTTCCGTGCAGGCAGTGTACGTTCCGGCCGACGACTTGACAGACCCGGCGCCTGCAACCACGTTCTCTCACCTGGATGCGACCACGGTATTAAGCCGGAAAATCGCCGAGTTGGGAATCTACCCTGCCGTAGATCCGCTCGACTCAACCTCCCGGATTCTACGTGCGGATATTGTAGGTGACGCACACTATGACTGTGCCCAGCGCGTTAAGCTGATTCTACAGCGGTATAAGGAATTGCAGGATATTATCGCCATCTTGGGTATGGATGAACTAAGTGATGAAGACAAGCAGGTCGTGAATCGGGCCCGAAGGGTGCAGCGCTTCCTATCTCAGCCTTTCCATGTTGCGGAAGCATTTACTGGACTGAAGGGCGCCCTGGTTGACATCAAGGATACAATCAAAGGGTTCAACATGATTATGGACGGAGAATTGGATCACTTACCGGAATCCGCTTTTAACCTGGTGGGGCCAATTGAAAAAGCAATTGAAAAAGGAGAACGCCTGATGGCGGAAGCCAAAGCATAAGCGAATGCGATTAGAAATTGTAACAGCCGATAAGAAGATATTTGATGGGGATGTTTCGATGGCAACATTTCCGGGATCCGATGGATCCTTTCAGGTATTAAACAATCACGCCCCGATGATCAGCCTTCTGGGAGAGGGGATAGTGGAATACAAAACGAACAATCAGCGCGAGCAGGTACACATTACCGGCGGCGTGGTGGAAGTCTTGAAAAACAAAGTGATTGTGCTGGCGGACGGCATCAAGGAATAGCAGGCTTGCTTCCCTACTAAAAAAAGCACCACCCCGGTGCTTTTTTTATGTTCGCTATTTTGTAAGGAATTTTTTTTCCTACCGCTATTTCTTTAAGCGCATCGGGCAGAGTTGAAAAGACCGTTTCCGCTGGTGCGAACTCCGGACATCCCTGTATATCCATAGCCGCTGATTGGTTGCAAAAATATATTTTCTCCAAAAAAATAAATATTTCGGGGTTTTTTTTCCTCACCGGCGGACCAGCCATTTCAAAAAGAAGATCACCCCGATAATCAGGCTAATGCTGCCCAGAACCCATAAAGCATGACCGCCAGCAATAAGGGCAGCTATCCCGGACACCCCAAAAAGGAGAGAAAGCCTCAGGTTCCGGGGCGTCGATGAATCCGAAGCTTCCGGGGAGACCGCCTGATCTGAATTCTGATCAATATTTTTTTTCAATCCATTCTTCCTTTCCAATTGACGAAGATTTCCATGCACGGGCGCCAGCTCCAATGACCTTTCAATAGGCACAACCTCGGCTGACGTTGACGCATATAACACGTACTGTTCTGGAATGACAATTCGCGCAGTTTTGAGGGAATCCACCTTTAAATTTAAAGGGTGCTGATAACGGTCAAAATAGTAGGTGTACCGCGGTGAAGCACAGGAGGCCAACAGCAATGCAAGAACGAAGAACGTGCTAGTTTTCATGCTTCTTCTTCACGCCGAATATTCGGGCAAAGAACCGTTTCTCAAAGTCCCAGAAAAACCCAAACTGCCCAAACAGAAATCCATAGAACAACAGGAGAAGATTGTAAAGAGGAAGAATAAAGATGTAGTATGCAATTGTAGCCCAAAGCGGAACTTCATTCGGAGAAAACAGCGTGCGTAAAAGTGGTTTCGCAATCAACGCGACCGTCGTTCCTGTAAATGCAAACACAACCAGGATAATAACTACCTGCCCTGTGGACTTTACATTCCATCTCGCTTTCAGTTTGTCTGTGAAGTTTGTCATCAAAAATATCTAAAGCCTTAAAGTAACCACTATTTCTACTGAAAGTCTATCCACCATTCACTCCCGGGCGGAGGGCTTTCCAAAAGAATCGGCTCTTTTTTGACTGGGTGAATAAACGAAAGTCTTCGCGCGTGCAGCGCAATGCTTCCGTCCCCGGTTTCGACGGTCGATCCGTATTTGATGTCTCCCAGAATAGCACAGCCCATGGAGGCAAGCTGGACTCGGATTTGGTGGGAACGCCCCGTCAGCGGATACACTTCGAGTAAGCAGCGACCCCTACGCGATGAAAGAACTTTGTAGCTGAGTTCAGCGTACAATGCATCGGGAGTTTCTCTACTGAATACCGTGGTCTTGTTCTTCGCTTCGTCTTTCCGGAGCCAATGTTTCAAAACACCTTCCGGACTCTTGGGCATGCGATCTGTTATGGCCCAATATACTTTCTCTGTTTTTCGATCGCGGAAGAGCGCGTTGAGCCGGGAAAGAGCCTTGGAGGTGCGCGCAAAGATAATCACTCCGCTCACCGGCCTGTCCAGCCGATGGACGACTCCGAGGTAAACCTCACCGGGTTTATTGAATTTTTTCTTGATGTACTCCTTGCATATATCGGCTAACGGTTTGTCGCCAGTCTGATCACCCTGGACCAATACCCCGGCGGTCTTGTTGATAGCCAGGAGATGGTTGTCTTCGTAAAGAACCTCCAGGGAAGGCATTAGGTCCGTGTGGCAAAAAGCGCGAAACATCCATTCCCTGCCACATCTGCCCAGGTCGTGTACCCTTTTTCTTCCAGAAATTTCCGGAGGAACTCAAAATTTCGGGTTTCGTTGTCCATCGGATGCACTTCGATAAACAAGGTCTGAATCCGCGGCCAGACAGCCTCCGGAGAATCGTACAAAATCGGATACTCACTGCCTTCACAATCCAATTTCAGGAAATCGACACGTTCCAGGTTGTGCTCGTCAAGAATCGCGTTCAGCGAAATGGCCGGAACAGTAACCTTGTTCAAATTATGCTGCTCAAAATCCTGATAGACCGAAGCGGTTACGGAATTATCCGTGTCTTCTTTGTAAAGGGTGACGGAGTCCATGGCTTCCCCTGTAACCGCACGATGATAAAGCCTGATGCTGTCGCCGATGGAGGGATTCAACTCCACATTTTTTTTGAAAAGGTGGACGTTGGCTTCGATAGCTTCGTACGCATATACCCTCGCATCCGGCCTACGGGAGAGCAGAAGCATATTGAAATAGCCGGCATTGGCGCCCACATCGACCACTACGGGATTGGCCGGCAGGTCCGATACCCACCGGTTTACCGAATAGAAGTCCGTCATGAAAATTTCCTTGAACACCAGGTATAAACCAAGGCTTGGAACATCAAAGCGCAGCGCATTTCCCCGGGTGACGTATTGCGTAGGCAAGAAGGACGGGGCGTTCTTTTGCTCGAAATATGCGGGCCAGTTACGTATATTTCGTACCAGGTTCCAGTATCGACGGAGAGAGGATTCAGTCACTATGAAAAATTTATTTCCAACGAATCCGAAAGGTAAAACTTTTCAACTTGCTTTCCGATCTGCCGCATCGCTAGGTCTTCTCTTTGCCGGCGCCGTCATGGCTCAGGAGGCTCGCTATACTGAATTGAACCAGCAGATTCGGGCCGAACTGGCAAAAAACGAGGGTTTCTTTGCGGTGGCTTTCAAGGATGCTTCAACGGGTCGTGAACTCCTGATTCATGAGCGCGAAGTTTTCCATGCTGCCAGCACCATGAAAATGCCGGTGATGATTGAAGTGTTCCGGCAAGCCTCTGAGCACCGCTTCGACCTGAACGATTCCCTGTTAATCCGGAATGAGTTTCGGAGCATTGTTGACAGAAGCCCGTATACGCTCCAGCCGGAATCTGACAGTGAACAAACATTGTATGCCGTCCTTGGCCAGAAGCGCCCACTCCGGGATGTCCTCTATCAGATGATCATTGCGAGCAGCAACCTGGCTACCAACCTCATCATCGACAAGGTAGGCGCTGCGCGAGTAACCGAAACCATACGCCAGCTTGGAGCACAGGACATGGTCGTCTTGCGGGGCGTGGAAGACTCCAAAGCATATTCCCGCGGATTGAACAACACGGCCACGGCGTATGACCTGATGATCCTGTTTGACAAGATGGCACGTCAAGAAATCATTGGTGCTTCGGAGTCGGAACAAATGATTTCCATCCTGAAGGATCAACAATTCAACGAGATCATTCCCGCGCTCCTGCCTCCCGGCGTGACCGTTGCGCACAAGACTGGTTGGATAACCGGCGTGCAACATGATGCAGGCATCGTACAATTGCCCGACGGCAGACGGTATACGCTCGTTCTCCTGTCAAAAAACCTGAAAGACGAACAAGGGGCTATAAAATCGATGGCTGCAGTATCCCGGATGATATTTGATTTCGTCCGTTAGTACACTGCTATTCCTTGAATTCGGAAGTGAAATGAAATTTGATCTCCGGGAAGTTATCCTGGACCATCTGGAGCCATGCTTTTGTTTCAGCCATGAAGACCACCTTCCCCTCTTTGTCCCGTGCAATGTGTCTCAACTTGGATTGAATGAATTCCTGCAGTTTGCCTTCGTGGTCGCTGCTGATCCAACACGCCTTGTGAATTTGCTGCGGCAAAAACTCAACAGTCGCACCATACTCGTGTAAGAGCCTGAATTGAATCACTTCGAATTGAAGGGCGCCAACCGTACCAATTACTTTTCGCTTTCCGATCTCATAGGTAAAGAGCTGCGCCACCCCCTCTTCCATCAACTGCAGCAGCCCCTTTTCCAGCTGTTTGCTTTTCATGGCGTCCTTGTTGAGAACCTCTTTAAATATTTCGGGCGAAAAACTGGGGATGCCCGTGTATTGAATCTTCTCCCCCTCCGTCAGCGTATCGCCAATCTTCAGGTTTCCGGTGTCGTAAATTCCCACAATGTCTCCGGGCCAGGCCTCGTCGATGGTCTCCCGGTCCTGAGCCAGGAATGCGGTAGCATTGGAGAACCGGTAACTTTTCCCATGGCGTACGTGGTAGTAGTTGTTTCCCCGCTCAAATTTACCAGAACAAACACGGACAAAAGCGATCCGGTTGCGGTGCTTGGGGTCCATGTTGGCATGTATCTTGAAAACAAAGCCGGTGAACCGCGCTTCGTCCGGCGCCACCAGTCGTGCGGATGACTCCCGGGACCGCGGCACCGGCGCGATCGTAATAAACGTGTCCAGCAATTCCTTGACTCCAAAGTTGTTCACGGCACTGCCGAAAAAAACCGGTGCCACCTGACCGGCCCCGTAGGCTTCCACTGAAAAATCAGGATATACACCTTCAATTAGTTCCACATCAGCGCGCAGCTGCGCCGCATTCTTCTCTCCCACCTTTTCGTCGAGGACCTCACTCCCGATATCCGAAATCTCAATCCCCTCTTGCACTACCGTTTTGCTGGCCGTAAAAAGATGGAGGCTCTTTTCATAGAGGCTGTACACCCCTTTGAACGTTTTTCCCATGCTGATAGGCCAACTCAACGGCCGCACCTTGATCGCCAGCTTTTCCTCAATCTCGTCCAACAGGTCGAACGGATCGCGGCCTTCCCGGTCAAGTTTGTTAATGAAGCAGATCACCGGTGTGTTGCGCATCCGGCACACTTCCATCAACTTCTCGGTCTGTGTCTCTACTCCCTTTACACAGTCGATCACCATGATTACCGAATCCACTGCGGTAAGCGTTCGGTACGTGTCCTCCGCGAAATCCTGGTGGCCCGGTGTATCCAGCAGGTTGATTTTTATACCCTGGTATGTGAATCCCATTACGGATGTGGCGACGGAAATTCCCCGTTGCTTTTCAATTTCCATCCAATCGCTTCGTGCATGGTCCTTGATCTTGCTGGACTTAACTGCGCCGGCCTTTTGGATAGCCCCTCCGAAAAGAAGCAGTTTTTCCGTCAGGGTGGTCTTTCCTGCATCCGGGTGGCTGATGATGCCAAATGTTCTCCGGCGCGCAATTTCCTGATCGATGTTCATGAATAGAAATAAGGCCGCAAATCTAAAGATTCATGCGGTAATAAGCGTGTCGCTCTAAAAATGGCTTTGAGACTATAGTTCCAGCTTAAAATCCTTAACCCGGATATCATCCAACCCATCCTGATCAAAGGGGTTTTCCATCTGATCCTGAACGTTGAAGAGAGAAATCAGAATGAAACCGGTAACGATGCTAAGGGAATACACCACCCAGTCCGGCGAACTGGAGTCAAGTCGGTGCAGGAGGGCCGGTGAGTAGATGAACGGAAATACATAGATAAAAATCAAGCAATAGGCACGCAGGCTGATGGGCGTATTGTGGGTATAGATGGCAATGGTGTTCTCGACCCCTGTATTAACATCCTTCATGAACCGCAGAATCTTAAACGCCTCGGAGGAGGAAATTTCCTCCTTGTTGCTCTGAATAAAATCAAAAACGAAACGCAGGTGCGCCCGAAGCTCAACCTGGTCATTCTTGCCTATCATCAGATACGACACCATGGATTCGGAAATAGCCAGTAACTTCTCCTTCATCAACGCCTTCTTTTCATCACTGAGCTTCTTGCAGCGGTCAAAACAACCGTAAACGATCAGCAGTGCCGCCTTGAACCTGCTCAAATGGTCCAGGGCCTTCTCCCTACGTCGAAAAGCCGCCCGAATCGTAAAAACCAGGGGAAAAATGATTGCAATACTCATGATGGTCAGGTCAAGATTGTACCTGATATCAAAGTGGATAACATAAAAAGAAGTGACCAGACAGATGATTAAGACGACAAAAGTCCTGATATTTATGATCTGTAAGTATCGGGTCATGTGTTTTGAAATAAATTTAAATGCAACTTCAAATTATGAAAAACCTAATCTTCATCGCCTTCTTCGGATTCCTCTCGATGGGCCTTTTCGCACAGAAGGATTCGGTCACACCCCTCTTCCAAGACCAGCAACCATTAAGTTTGAAAATCACAACATCACTCAAAGATATCAAAAAGAAAACCAACGATTCAACCTATTTGCCCGCGCACCTATATTTAAAGAACGCCAGCGGGGGTTGGGACTCTATTAAGATTGACATCCGCGCTCGCGGGATTTTCAGAAGAAAGAACTGCTATTTTGCCCCCATCCGGATCAAGGTGAGCAAAGAGCACGCGAAGGGTACCATTCTCGAGGGCAACAAGAATCTGAAACTGGTTATGCCTTGTCAGAACAACAACTCAAAAAACGAGCTCGTGGTGAAGGAATTCATCTGCTATAAAATGTTCGAAAAGCTCTCCCCGTACTATTTCAGCACACGGATGGTGAATCTGGACTTCACAGAGGACGATGGGAAGAAACCCAAGAATCATCAACTCACTGCCTTCCTCATCGAAGACGACGACCTGGTCGCCAAGCGGCATCATGCCAAGGTTATGGAGAACATGAACCTGCACCCGCTCCGCCTTAACGATACCACCGCCATTAAGCATGACCTGTTTCAATACATGATCGGAAACACAGACTGGTCTACCACCTTTCTTCACAATTCAAAAGTGATGTTCCAGGAGCCAAACAAATATATTCCCCTGGCGTATGACTTTGACATGACCGGATTTGTTGATCCACCGTATGGTCAGGCCAATGCGCAACTCGGACTTACCAGCCTTCGCGAGCGCCTGTACCGCGGCTTCTGCCGCGCCAACGAGGGACCCATACAAGCCGTTCGCAAGCAGTTCCTTGCAGCAGAGCCCGAGGTCATTCAGGTGATGGCTAAGTTTGAAAAGGATTTTCAGCCCCGCGATTATGGCAATATGAAAAAGTACGTGGAGGAGTTTTTTGCTATACTCAAAAGCGACTCCGACTTCAAGGAAAAGATAATCGACGGGTGTCGGAAAAAATAGTGAGCATGGGCTGTCGTTGCCTCTGACCAACCCAGCCTTTCGTTCTTAATCACGACGCGCCCTTGGGTGGACCGATCAGGGCCTCCCAAGGGCGCTTACTTTTGCGTGGAGAACTGCGGGCGATAACCCACTCCGGAGTCACAATCGCTAGGAGAATTCCAGCCCTGTTTTGGCGTAATTCCGGCTCAAAATCTACTTTTTCTGCCACTCTGTCACAATTTATCAGGAATCCCTCCTTGGCATAATCATTGACCTTTCGATAACCGAATAAAGAAATAACAACGACTATGGGAAAAATAATAGGGATAGACTTAGGAACGACCAACTCGTGCGTTGCCGTGATGGAAGGCAGTGAGCCGGTGGTGATCGCGAACAGCGAAGGCCGCCGGACAACGCCGTCGATAGTTGGCTTTTTGGACAATGGCAAGGGCGAACGAAAGGTAGGTGACCCCGCGAAAAGGCAGGCCATCACCAATCCAACAAACACCGTGCAGTCCATCAAGCGCTTCATGGGCAAAAAGTTCAAAGAAGTGAGCAGCGAAAAGAAGATGGTAAGCTACGGGGTCGAAAGCGGCAGCAACGATACGGTGCGCGTTCGCATCGGCGACCGCCTGTACACGCCACAGGAGATTTCAGCTATGATTCTTCAGAAGATGAAATCCACTGCGGAGGACTACCTGGGTACCACGCTGACTGAGGCGGTGATTACTGTTCCAGCTTATTTCAACGATGCCGAACGGCAGGCTACCAAAGAAGCCGGACAAATTGCCGGCCTTGATGTAAAACGAATAATTAACGAGCCGACCGCTGCGGCCCTGGCCTACGGCCTCGACAAGAAAAACAAGGACATGAAAATCGCCGTCTACGACCTGGGTGGCGGTACTTTTGATATCTCCATCCTCGAGTTGGGTGACGGTGTTTTCGAAGTGAAGTCAACCAACGGTGATGTTCACCTTGGGGGTGACGATTTTGATGCACGCATCATGAACTGGATGGCCGATGAATTCAAGGCTGACAAGAACATCGATCTCCGCAAAGACCCGATGGCATTGCAGCGTCTGAAAGAAGCTTCTGAAAAAGCAAAGATTGAACTTTCCAGTTCAACCGAAACCGAAATTAACTTACCCTACATCACATCTGTTGACGGCGTGCCGGAGCACTTGGTAAAGAAGCTGAGCCGCTCCAAGTTTGAGCAACTGTGTGATGACTTGATCAAGCGGACCCTGGAGCCCTGTCGGAAGGCGGTGGCAGATTCCGGAATTTCAGTTTCGCAAATCGATGAAGTGATCCTGGTGGGCGGAAGTACCCGCATCCCGCGGATCGTCGAAGAGGTGGAAAAATTCTTTGGCAAAAAGCCCTCCAAGGGCGTAAACCCCGACGAGGTGGTGGCTATTGGTGCCGCCATTCAAGGTGGTGTACTCACCGGCGAAGTGAAAGATGTGCTGCTGCTGGACGTGACACCGCTTTCGTTAGGAATTGAAACCATGGGAGGCGTCATGACCCGGCTCATTGAGTCGAACACGACGATCCCTTCCAAGAAATCAGAAGTGTTTTCCACCGCTTCGGACAGCCAGCCTTCCGTGGAAATCCACGTGCTGCAGGGTGAACGCCCGATAGCCAAGGACAACCGCACGATCGGAAGATTCCACCTGGATGGAATCCCGCCGGCACCCCGCGGCATGCCGCAGGTGGAAGTGACTTTCGATATCGACGCCAACGGCATCCTGCATGTTTCGGCCAAAGACAAAGGAACCGGCAAGGAGCAGAAGATCAGAATTGAAGCTTCTTCCGGGTTGACCGACGCCGAAATTCAAAAAATGAAGTCGGAGGCTCAGGCAAATGCAGAATCTGACAAGAAAGAAAAAGAGCGGATTGAAAAAATAAATCAGGCCGATTCCATGATTTTCCAAACGGAAAAGCAGTTGAAAGAATACGGCGACAAGCTTTCAGATGGAAACAAGAGTGCCGTCAACGGTGCGCTGGAAAAACTCAGGGAGGCTCACAAGAGCCAGGACCTTGCAGCCATCGAAACTACCCTCGCTGAACTCAATGCAGCATGGCAGGCGGCTTCGCAGGAGATGTATGCTGCGTCAGGCGCTGCCGGTGGTGCTCAACCCGGATCCGAACAGAATGGTGCGGGCGCCGGACCATCCGGATCAAGCGGTTCCGAAAACGGCGATGCCACGGATGTGGAATATGAAGAAGTAAAGAAGTAAAGTCGACAGACTGAACCCAAAGCCCTGATTCGCGTCAGGGCTTTTTTTGTGACGATATGCCAAGGCCAACAGCATGCGCCTCTCGACGGGCCGATCGGAAAAAATCGTTTTTTGATCTATGTTTGCTCCCCTCAAAGAAACAGCATGTTGATTCTCAAATTTGGCGGTACTTCCGTTGGACAACCTGATCGTCTTCGAAAGGTTGCTGACCTGGTTGTAGCGACCCCTGGAAAAAAAAGTAGTGGTCCTCTCTGCGCTGAGCGGAACCACCAATGTGCTGGTGAAACTGAGTGATCTCCTCCGCGAAGGGAAGAAAAAGGAGGCGGAACAAGAAATTCAAGTTCTAGAAGTCCACTACAACCAATACGCCGCTTCCCTGTATACAACTCCGGAATCTCAGGCCATGGGCCAGGATATTGTAAACCGTTATTTCAGCCTCATTCGGTTGTTGGCGGCGGGTTCGTTTGACGACCGGAGCGGAAGAGAGTTACTGGCTCAGGGCGAATTGGCCGCCACAGAGTTTTTCTACTATCACCTCCGCGAGCGGAAGATCGACGCACGGCTTTTGCCAGCACTGCATTTCATGTCCATCGATGAGAATCAGGAGCCGGAACTGGAAAAAATAGGGGAGCGGCTCAAGGCCCTGCTCCCGTCCATGGACCAGGTAGACATCCTCATCACCCAGGGATACATCTGCCGCAACCACAAGAATGAAATTGACAACCTGAAACGGGGAGGAAGTGATTACACCGCGTCCCTCATCGGCGCTGCTATCCAGGCAGAGGAAATCCAGATTTGGACAGATATCGACGGGATGCACAACAACGATCCACGCGTCGTTAACGAGACATTTCCTATTGCTGAGTTGACTTTTGATGAGGCTTCCGAGCTCGCCTATTTTGGTGCTAAGATTCTTCATCCCTCAACGATTGTGCCCGCTCAAAAAATGGGTGTGCCTGTTCGGCTCAAGAATACGATGGATGAAAAAGCGTCAGGGACGCTGATCAGCAACAAGGGCACGATGGGGGTGGTCAAGGCCATCGCAGCCAAGGATGGCATCATTGTTATCAACATCAAGTCATCGCGTATGTTGCTGGCCTTTGGATTCCTGCGCCGCGTGTTTGAAGTCTTTGAGAAATTCAAGACGTCTATCGACATGATTTCAACCTCTGAAGTTGCCGTGTCGCTCACCATTGATGATCCGAGGCACCTGGAGTCCATCGTCTCGGAACTTCAGCAGTTCGGCACGATCAGCGTTGAAAAAGACCAAACCATTATCTGCGTCGTCGGCAACAAACTGGCAGAGCGGGAGGGCGTATTGCATGAAGTCTTCCGATCGCTGGAAAATATCCCGGTGCGTATGGTCTCTTTCGGAGGAAGTCTCAACAATATCTCCATTTTGGTTAACAGCGTGCAAAAAGAAAAATCACTTCAGGCCCTCAATCACGGGCTATTTAACCTCGGAAAATAATCCGGAGGTAAGGCTGCTTTCGTCACGCCGCCGGAAATCTTCAATGTTCCGCGGATTTCTTATGAATTATCCTGATGGCTATTCCGAAAATAGTTTTTTCCTATACCTTTATGCAGGCCCTAACCCATCCGACCCATGGACGTTGCGATCATTCTGATTTTTGTAGTAGGCTACCTGGCTATCGCGCTCGAACATCCGATAAAAATTAACAAGACCGCCTCTGCCCTGCTCACCGGTGTATTGTGTTGGACCCTGTACGCCCTTTCGTCAAGCGACGTGCATGTGGTGGGAGAGCAACTGAATCATCACCTCAGCCAGATCTCTTCCATCCTGTTTTTTCTGATGGGAGCCATGACGATCGTCGAGCTCGTGGATGCCTACCAGGGTTTTCGCGTGGTTACTGACCGTATAAAAACCAAGGATCCGGTCAAGCTGCTCTGGTTGGTGTGCTGGGTAACCTTCTTTCTCTCCGCCATACTCGATAACCTGACAACTTCCATCGTCATGATATCGCTCATCCGCAAGCTGATTCCAAACAAGGATATGCGGATGTTCTTTGCGGGGATGATTGTGGTTGCCGCCAACGCGGGAGGAGCCTGGTCTCCGATTGGCGATGTTACTACCACCATGCTTTGGATTGGGGGCCAAATCTCAACGGTCAACATCATTCAGGTTCTCATCATCCCCAGCATGGTGTGCATGGTTGTGCCACTTATCTATTTGACATTTACCCTGAAAGGCACACTGGGTGAGTCGTCGGTTGTTGTCACTGATGAGTTGGGCTATGGCAACGAAGAGGTCCGGGGAGGACCCGTCATGCTTGCAGTGGGTGTGGGCGCGCTCATTTTTGTACCCGTCTTCAAAACAATCACACACATGCCCCCTTTCATGGGAATGCTGCTCGGCCTTGGTGTTTTGTGGGTGGTCTCTGAAATGATCAACCCGCATGCTGATGAAGCGCTGCGCAAACCATACACAGCGGCCGGCGCTCTGCAACGGATTGATACCTCAAGCGTCTTGTTTTTTCTTGGTATTCTGCTGGCCGTGGGGGCCCTTGAATCAATGACGCTCTTACATCATTTTGCGGTTTGGCTTGATACGACTGTAGGAAGCCAGGCGGTGATCGTCACCTTGATCGGAATTCTTTCGGCTATTATTGACAACGTACCCTTGGTGGCTGCCAGCATGGGTATGTATAGTATTGAAACCTACCCAATGGATCACTTTATCTGGGAATACCTTGCGTACTGCGCCGGTACCGGCGGAAGTTTGCTCATCATCGGCTCCGCCGCCGGTGTGGCGGTGATGGGTATGGAAAAAATAGATTTTATCTGGTACCTGAAACGCGTCAGCCTTATCGCCATGCTTGGCTACTTCGCCGGTTGCGGCACCTACCTGTTGATGTACCAATTACTACACTAGCCGCGCAATAACCGAAACAGCACTGTGGCAGAATTGACCGTTCGTACAATTATTTCCTGCCGGTCTTTTGCGATTGCTTATTTCGCCTACCTTTATTAAGTCCGAAACTAAAACCTATGCAAGCTGCGATCATTTTCGTGTTTGTTGTTGGCTATCTGGCCATTGCCTTTGAGCATCCTATCCGTATAAACAAGACAGCCTCCGCCCTTCTTACGGGCGTCCTCTGTTGGGCATTGTACGCCCTTTCCACCGAACACATTGATGAAATGGGCGTTCAACTCAACGAGCACCTTAGCCAGATTGCCTCTATACTTTTCTTCCTTTTGGGGGCGATGACTATCGTCGAATTGGTCGATGCGTACCACGGATTCCGCGTGATTACCGACCGTATTCAGACCAAGAATCCGGTGAAACTACTTTGGCTGATATGTTGGGTAACCTTCTTTCTCTCCGCCATCCTGGATAATCTGACGACATCCATCGTCATGATCTCTCTTATCAGAAAGCTGGTGCCCAACAAAGACATGCGCATGTTTTTTGCCGGCATGATCGTGATCGCCGCCAACGCAGGAGGCGCATGGACACCCATCGGGGATGTAACCACAACCATGCTTTGGATAGGCGGGCAGATTTCGACAGTAAACATTATCCAGATGCTTTTTATTCCAAGCGTCATCTGCATGCTTGTTCCACTGCTTTACCTAACATTTACGCTAAAAGGAACGCTCGGTGAAGCACAATCCAAAGCAGAAGAGGGTGGCTACGGTGCCGAAAAAATAAAAGGTGGAACGACTATGTTGATGGTGGGGGTGGGAGCCCTGATCTTTGTGCCTATCTTCAAAACAATCACGCACCTTCCTCCATTCCTTGGCATGATGATGGGACTCGGTGTATTGTGGGTTGTTTCCGAAATGATTAACCCCCATGCTGATGAAGCCTTGCGAAAACCGTATACAGCTTCGGGGGCACTTCAACGAATTGACACTTCCAGCGTATTGTTTTTTCTCGGCATCCTACTCGCCGTCAGCGCCCTGGAATCGATGGAGGTGTTGCATCATTTTGCCGTATGGCTTGACACGACCGTGGGCAGTCAGGCTGTCATTGTCACATTAATAGGTATCCTTTCAGCAGTTATTGACAACGTTCCCCTCGTCGCTGCAAGCATGGGTATGTACAGCCTGGAGGCTTATCCCACCGATCACTTCATCTGGGAATACCTCGCGTACTGCGCAGGCACCGGTGGAAGCATTCTGATCATCGGTTCGGCTGCCGGCGTTGCGGTCATGGGGATGGAGAAAATTGACTTTATCTGGTACCTGAAGCGCGTGAGCCTCATCGCCATGCTGGGGTATTTTTCCGGATGCGGCGCATACCTGCTGATCTACCGATTCATGCACTAATCAACAGCGGGCGATCCGATCAGCACGCCGCTGCACGAATCCCGGCCCGCCTTCGTGACACTACGCAGGACGTTTGGCTCGTTGCGCAAGCGCAGAACCGCTAAAAAGCCAAATATCAGCGCCTCTTTGAAGTCAACAAGTTCCTTTGGTGGAACGATTACCTCCACACGGGGCTCTAGCTTTGCCCGCAACAGATCAACCAGGTAAGAATTGTGAGCGCCACCGCCAGTGACCAGCAACTTCAATCTTTTTTTGGCGGGCACCGCCAGAGTAATTTCTGCCGCAATCACTTCGCAAACAGTCCTCAGTCTGTCAGCCAGAGAAATGGTCCGGTTTGATAGAAGTGGAACGAGCTTTTTCTCAAAAATTTCTCTCGTTAATGCCTTGCGATCCTTTCGAATTGCCCCCGACAACGCCAGCAAGGATCTCAGCAATCCTTTGTTCGTTGACCCAGTCGCCGCAATCCGTCCGTTCCTGTCAAAGGACTTCCCCGCCTCATTGATCAGGAAGTTCAGCGCCATGTTGCAAAAGCACACATCAAAGGCTTTTCGGGAGCCCCTCACATCCATAGAAATATTGGCGATACCTCCAAGGTTAAGGCAAACATCAAAGCGTGGGAAGAGCAGTTTGTCGCCCACCGGAACCAGCGGCGCGCCCTGTCCGCCCAGCGCAACATCCAGCGACCGGAAATCACAAACGACAGGAATGGATGTACCCATATGCAGGGAATTCCCATCCCCCAGCGCAAAGGTGAATCCCTTCGCCGGCTGATGAAAGACGGTGTGTCCGTGCGAAGCCAGGACATCTACCTTTCTGATTCCTTTTCTCCGAATAAAAGACAGACAACATTTCCCTACATAGGCCCCATACGCTGTGTGCAGTTGCAGCAGTTTTTCTCCACTCAGCGCATGGGCTCCAGAAAGCCGGGCTGTCCAGACCGGACTATACCGATACGTGCTCGCTGCAAGAATTCTGAAACTCCATTTCTTTTGAAATGTGAATTCAGCATACGCCAGATCGATGCCGTCGAGGGAGGTGCCCGACATCAATCCAATGACCCTGTATCGTTTCGTTGATCTCATAACACCTTAAAGTGCAACCTGCTTGCAATGAATTATTGTTCGCACATTCTAACCCATGTTTTTCATAGCTTCGCGCTCATGAATATGGCCATTGACGCCGGTAATTCACTTACCAAAATAGGAATTTTTGAAGGGGAACAGTTAAAGGAGCGGAAAGTATTTGCGTCGATCGAAGATGTTGAGCATTTCGTGGCAGGAGTTTCCGTGGCAAATCTTATTCTTGGATCGGTGGCGGCTCAGCATACCGACGTTGTCGGACAACTTCGCGTGACCGGCGTTCGCATGACACTCACCCATGCGCTGCCGGTTCCCATTACAAATGCCTACGCAACTCCCGAAACACTAGGTGTCGATCGACTCGCTGCCGCCTGTGGCGCCAGGTTGAGGTTTCCTGAAGAAGCATCGCTGGTGATAGATATCGGCACATGCATCAATTACGAATTCATTGATGCCCATGGAACCTACCGGGGCGGTGCCATTTCTCCAGGTATTACGATGCGGTTTCAGTCCATGCACCAATTTACTCACCGGTTGCCCGTTTCCGCCGCGCTCCAAGACGCGCCGCTCACCGGAAGTTCGACGGTGTCGTGCCTCCAAAGTGGAGTGATGAATGGCCTATTGGCCGAAATGGAAGGGATAGCCGACCGATACCGGATAGATAACCCCGGCATCCGGGTGATTTTGACTGGCGGAGATGCCCATTTTTTTGAAATCCTTATGAAACCTTCCATCTTTGTGGCCCCTGATTTGGTCCTGGAAGGCCTGAACAGCATTTTGATGCATAATGTCAATCGATAAATTCTCTTTTAACCTGTTTCTTGGTCTCTTGTTTTCTGGTTCCCTGGCTTACGGGCAAGCGGCCAGAAGTCCCTTTTCCTCCTATGGGTTAGGTGAACAATACGGGACAGCGTTGACGCAGAGCATGGGCATGGGCGGTGTAGGATTCAGCAACCCGCAATTCATGAGTGTAAATAATCAGAATCCTGCCTTGCTCGTCTATAACCGGTTAACCGTATTCCAAGCTGGATTGATCGGGGAGCAGCGGACACAAACTTCAGACACCCTAACAGAAAAGAGTGGCAACGGAAACCTGAATTACCTGATCATGTCGTTTCCGGTGAAATCAGGCTGGTGGACAACATCCTTGGGGCTTATGCCATACAGCCGCCTAAACTACAGGCTCAATTATTTTGTTCCTGTTGCAGGGACTGTGTCAGACAAGGTGGATGTCATTGAAGAGGGGACAGGGGGCGTGAATCAGTTCTACTGGTCAAATGGCGTCTCTATTAACAAGGACATCTCGGTGGGACTGAAGATTGCTTACCTTTTCAGTTCGGCAGAAAACATTTACAGCAACCTGTTGACTACAACGGTTGTTCCCATATCCGCAAAAATCATCGACCGGACATTCATCTCTGATTTCCAGTTTTCACCGGCCCTATCCATCCATCTCGATTCACTAACGAGCAAAAATCACCGACTCAATATTGGTATAGTCTATGATTTCAAAACCAATCTTGACGCAAAGTTCAATCGCCGGATTGAACGCTGGAATCCTGTAGCCATGCTCGACTCGGCTACCGTGATTCACAATCAGCCAGGCATCGTCACAGTTCCAGGCAACCTCATGTTTGGCATTTCTTTCAGCAAATACCCTTACAAGTGGACAGCTGCTGTTGACGGCTCGTTTTCAGACTATTCGCTGTACCGTGACCTGGAGGGAAAAAACCCGTACAAATCCAATAACTGGAAGGTTGCAGGCGGCTTTGAAATCACGCCTGATCGCAATTCACTGGGCCAATATTTGAAGAGAGTGACGTACCGAACGGGCGTAAGCCTTGAAAATTACCCTTTTTTGGCCAATGGGAACATGGTTAGAGATTTTGGCATTACTTTTGGCCTCTCTTTACCAGTTACCCGAATTTCGACTCTGGATCTAGCATTGAAAGTGGGAAAAAAGGGTGACCTGAATTTGAATACCATTGAAGAGAATTACTTAAAACTCTATTTTGGCATCACATTCAATGATCAGTGGTTCATAAAACGGAGATTTGATTAACAGCAAACGTACTATGATTATGAAAGGAAGAATTCTGACAGCCATGGTTGTTATCCTTCTGGGAGCCAGCAGTAGTCTATCGGCTCAGTGCCGTGAACTCAAGTGGCCTGAAGACCGCAAGAAGGCGGAAGAAAGTGTTGCCCTCTGGGGCGACGCGGTGAAGCAGGGGAATTACAAGGCGGCAGTACCCCCCTTTCAATGGATGCTCAATAACGCTCCACAGTGGAATACGAAGCTGTACATCGACGGCGTCGACATGTACGATAACATGGCGGAGAAAGAAACCAATCCCGTCAGAAAGAAGGCCCTCATCGACTCCATGCTCATGCTTTATGACATGCGGGTGAAGAACTGCGGAGACGAGGCGAATGTGCTGAACCGCAAGGCATACGCTTCTTATAAGTACAATATCAAAACAAAGGAAGCGCTTCCTGGCCTCCTGGCGCTGTATGACCGTGTGTTTGAAATCAACGGACCCAAAGTGAGTGATGGAAACATCGTTGCCTACATGAACGTGGTGAAAGCCAATCAGCTTTCCTACAAAAACCTGACGGACGAACAGATTCTTAATCGCTACGACGCCATCATGCCCGTTATTGACGCCAAGATCTCAAAAGCCACCAAGGACGGAAAATCGCAGGATGCTCAAAAACTACGGGAAACTAAAGACGCGGTGGATGGCCTGTTGATCGGGATGGTTAAAGTCGATTGCGACTTCGTCAAGAAGAATCTTGCTCCTAAGTTCGAGAGGAATCCTACGGACATCTCCATAGCCAAAAAGATTTTCAAGTTCATGCTGGAGGACAAATGTACGGATGACCCCCTTTGGCTTAGCGCCGGAGAAGCGGTTTATAAACTAAGTCCTGAAAAGGACTTCGGGTTGCTGAAGGCGCTGGCCGGGAAGCATTTGTCAAACGGAAACTATGACAAAGCAGAGTCACTGCTGAAAGAGGCGCTCTCGCTGGATGCGACGGCTGCTGACAAAGCGGAGGTGTACCGCTACATGGGCAGCCTGGACGCCCGCAAAAATAACTACCCCGGTGCCCGCGAACATTTCCGGCAGGCAGCGGCAGCCAATCCTTCCGACAAGGAGGCCTGGGAAAAAATCGGAGATCTGTACTTTAACAGCTTTGACAATTGCGCCAAGAAGGCCAACCAAGCCGAAGACCGGTTGGTTTACATAGCTGCCTACGATATGTATCAAAAAGCCGGCAACGCGCAGCAGATGGCACGCGCCAAAGCTCAGTTCCCTTCCAAGGAGGACATATTCCTCCTTAACTGGCAGACTGGATCAACCCAAAAAATTGGATGCTGGATTGGAGAATCGGTAACCTTAAGAACAAGGGACTAGCCAACTACAAAATAAACAGAGGGCCCCGCTTGGGGCCTTTTTTTTCATGATACACACGCCTGCCACGCTACTGCTGATCTTGGGCACCCTGTTGCTTTCCGGATGCCACTCGAAGGAGGCCACAACACCTATTGAATACACGGGGCCACTTCGGGAAGCCACCGATGTCGACATGCTCTATGCGGAGCAGGACCGGATCAAGGTAAAAATGAAAGCCAAGCGCATCCTGGAATTCAAGAACGGAGACCGCGAGTTTCCCGAAGGGCTATATCTGGAATTTTTCAATGAGTTTGGCGTCATGACGTCCAGCCTGAAAGCCAACAGTGCCTATTACTTCAAGTCACAAAACCAATGGAGGGGCCGTGGAAATGTGGAGGTGAAAAATGTTGAGAAACATCAGCAATTGTTCACGGAGGAACTCTTTTGGCGACCTGCCACCCGAAAAATTCTGACAGAAAAATTCGTCACCATCAAACTGGAGACCGAGGTGCTCTATGGTACCGGGCTGGACGCTGAGCAAGACCTGTCGGCGTACACTATCAAGAAACCGGTAGGCGATTTTGAAATCAAGGATTGACGGAGCCCATAGTGGCTGACCTCTCAAAAAATTGTATTTTTGTCATCCCATGAAACTCTTTGACACACTCCTGCTCTCTATGGGGGTGGTATTGATAATAATAGGCACTTACGAGGTGATGGCTGTTGGCCTGGTGCAGGCATACATTTTCCTAATGCCGGCAATCGGTCTGTTCCTTTGGTTTCTTTACCGTAAAAAGCCAAAGCCGGAATGAATAACCTCACCGCATGGATCATAACGTCGTTGGCGTTCTCGTTCTTCTTTTCAGGGATAGAAATCGCGTTCCTGTCAGCCAATCGACTCAAAATCGAACTTCAAAGCAAACAGGGTCTTTGGTCGGGAAGAATCATTGGATATTTTCTGCAGAATCCATACCGTTTTATTGGAACGTGCCTGATTGGCAATACCCTGGCGTTGGTCATTTTTGGAAATTCCATGGCCGTATTGTTCGAGCCTGTGCTCATGGCAAATCTGCCGCCATCGCTTAACAACGATCCGTCCGTCCTGCTTATTCAAACTGCAATAACTACGCTGATCATTCTGTTTACAGCCGAGTTCCTGCCGAAGAGCCTGTTCATGATCAATCCGAATTTCATGCTTACGGCCCTTGCCATCCCTTTTGTGGCGATGTACGGCCTGTTCAGGCCCATCACCTACGCAATTGTCAAACTCTCCAACCTGATCCTGAAGTATGTGCTTCGGCTGGATTACTCGGAGGTAAAACCGGTATACGGACTTACCGATTTGAATCACTTTCTGAAAAACATGCAGAAGGTAAGCCACGATGATGAAGTCATCGATCTGGATAAAAAAATCTTGCACAACGCACTGGATTTCAAGTCAGTCCGGGTCCGTGAGTGCATGGTGCCACGGACGGAAATAATCAGCATCTCCATCTCGGAAGGGCTGGACCGGCTGCGCGCAGCATTTATTGAAAGCGGACATTCAAAGGTTGTCGTGTACCGCGGAACCATCGACGATGCGATTGGCTATTGTCACTCTGCCGCATTGTTCAAGCGGCCGGAAACTGTGGAGCAAATATTGACACCCATCAGCATCGTCGCCGAGACCGCCATGGCCAGTGACTTGATGGTTCAACTCATCCGGGAACGGCGAAGCCTTGCGATTGTAGTAGATGAATTTGGTGGAACATCCGGACTGGTCAGCATCGAGGACGTCATTGAGGAAATCTTCGGGGATATTGAAGATGAGCACGACGCCGATGACCTCATCGAACAGCAAATTGATAAGCATACCTATCTGCTGAGCGCACGCCTCGAAGTTGATCACCTGAATGAAGCCTATCATTGGCACCTTCCTCTTGGCGACTACGAGACCTTGGGCGGACTAATCCTCGCCCATACCCAGGATTTCCCTAAAAAGGGCGAAACCATAATAATCCCGCCGTATACGCTTACGATCCAATCCACGAAAGGGAACCGGATTGAAACCGTTCGTCTGGAATCGGATGGCGAGACGCCGTGAAGGCCCTGATTGTGACTGCTTTTGGGCATTTTTCGTCCGAAATTAGCCTTTGTCAAATACATCAAACCGTTTAAATTTGCGGCTCTTTTGTCAATGGTTGGCACAAGACAGAAGACGATAAATCATAATTTCTATGGCACTAATCAGTACGTTGAGAACGAAAATGACCAAGTGGGTGGTAGGGGCAATTGCCTTGTCCATGGGCGCATTTATTGTGGGGAGTGATCTGTTTGGCAGCGGCTCAACATCCATTTTTGGAGGCGAAGACAAGGAGATCGGCGAAATATCGGGTAATTCCATATCCCTGGAAGAATATCAACTGGCCATCCAGGAACGAAAGAACAGCTATATCTTGAATTTTGGACGTCAGCCCGGCGAGCGTGAGAACCCAACCCTAGAAAGCCAGGCCTGGGAGATCCTGATCAGCCGGAATGCCATTCAACCCCAGTATGAAGAAGTCGGTGTTCGTGTAACCAGCGATGAGGTTTGGGACATGGTGCAGGGCAGAAATGTTGATGAAAACGTTAAGTCATCCTTCACCGATGAAACAGGCCGCTTTGACCGCAACCGCCTGATCGCATACCTTAAATCCATCGAGGCCATGCCGCCTAGTTCGGAAGCAAGAATCCGGTGGGATGTATTCAAGAATGACCTTCGCCCGGCCCGCGAACGGATCAAGTATGAAAACCTGATCGTCAAGACAAACTATGTAACCGAGGCAGAGGCTGAGCGCGATTATCACAATCAAAACGACGTAGCGGAAGTCAAGTACCTGTATGTCCCGTACTTCGCCGTGAGTGACTCGCTGGTAACCGTGTCGGACTCCAAGTTGAAAGACTACTACAACAAGAACAAAGAAAAATACAAAGTCCAGAATACCCGCAGCCTCAGCTATGTAGCCTTCCCCGTGGAGGCCTCACCGGAAGATTCGCTTGCTATCCGTGAGGATGTGGCCGCCATTACTGCTGACTTCAAAAAGGCAACGGAAGATTCATTGTTTGCTTTCTCGAATTCCGACGGGAACACACCCTACACCAAATACACCATCGCTTCACTTCCGGCTGCACTGGCAGGGATCCGTGAAACGCTGACCGCAGGACAGATAGTTGGGCCGCTTCTGGAGGATGGCCGTTACATGATCTACAAGATTTCAAAAATCTCAACGGACACCATTTACAACGCCCGGGCAAGCCACATTCTAATTAAATGGGACAGTCCGTCTGCCGAACACAAAAAAGTAGCCAAAGAAAAGGCGCTGAAAATCCTAAAGGAAATCAAGGCTGGTGCGAGCTTTGCGGACAAGGCCCGCGAATTCGGTACAGACGGAACAGCATCGTCTGGGGGCGACCTGGGCTGGTTCCCTTCCGGCCAGATGGTCAAGCCTTTTGAGAAGGCGGTCTTCGATGCAAAGAAAACCGGTCTTCTGGCCGACCTGACGGAGACGGAATTTGGGTACCACCTGATTGATGTCACCCAACTGAAGAACAACATTTCCTATGGCGTGGCAAGTATTGAGCGCACCATTACCCCCAGCGACGAGACCCTGAACACGGTGCTCCGCCAGGCAGACTCATTCGCGACCGATTTGTCAGGCGTGGATGAATTCAAAACCAAAGCGAAAAGTGAAAGTCTTTCCGTATTCGACGCCAACGACCTGGCCACGACCGAGCGGCGGATCAGCAACCTCGGCGAAGCGAGGCAACTGGTTACCTGGCTGTTTCGTGAAGCGGAAGTCGGCAAGGTTTCAACCGTATTTGACCTGAACAATGCCTACGTTGTAGTCGTCATGACCGGAGAAACCAAAAAGGGCATCAAGTCTTTTGAAAAAGTGAAAGAAGAAATCACGCCCATCGTTCGCAACCAGGCCAAGGGGGAGTACATCATTTCAAAACTTGCAGGCAAGACGGAACCTCTGGATGAATTGGCAAAATTATTCAGCCGCGACGCCCAGGTAAACTCTTCGAGTGACTTAAAACTTAATAGCAACTCATTACCAAGTGTTGGATTTGATCCTGTAGCTGTTGGAGCCCTGTTCTCACTCGAGAACGGAAAGCGCTCTGCCCCGCTCGCTGGCGAAAACGGCGTCGTGGTTGCGGATCTTCAAAACAAGACCGAAGCCCCCGCCATCGGGGAATATTCAATGTTCAAAAACCAAATGCTTCAGACCCTCAACAACCGAGGAGGATATTTTATTACCGAAGCGCTCAAGGAAGCCGCGAAAGTGGAAGACAAACGGTATAAATTCTTTTAAATTTCATTATCCCCATGACTCTCATCCCTGGGAGTCATGGGGTTATTCCTTCATGGACCTCCATTGGTTTGCTTCCTTTAAAAAAAAACTTGATCAGCATTATGCATGGCCCGCACTCTATGTCTTTAAATTCATAGTGCCGGCGGAGAAGAAAGCTGAACTCAAGAAATTATTTCCGCAGCATGTAATAAGCACCGAAAAAAAATCCGGGAAAGGCAACTATGTAAGCCTTACCTACCAAATGATGATGCCATCCAGCGAATCGGTCATTTCTGTCTATGAAAAAGCAGCTGTTGTCGAGGGCATTGTTGCGCTTTGACCCGCACACAGCTCCGCTAAAAATTCCGTAACATTAACGTTGAAATCACCAACGTATGTGGACGACCGAAAACAATAAGCTGAAGAAATCCTTCGAATTCAAGGATTTCTCAGCGGCCTTCGCTTTTATGACACGCGTGGCGCTTGCTGCAGAAAAAATGGACCATCACCCGACGTGGTCAAATACGTGGAACCGGGTGGACATTGAGCTCTCCACCCACGATGCCGGTAATACCGTCACTGGCAAGGATCACGCACTTGCGGCCGCCATCGACAAACTCGCCTGACGTGTCCGGCAAGGTTTCGCTTTATCTGGTGCCGACACCCATCGGCAACAGGGGCGACATAACTGTACGCGCCCTGGACATCCTGAAGAAGGTAGATGTTATCCTGGCAGAAGACACCCGCACATCAGGGCTGCTGCTTGTCCACTATGACATCCATAAACCCCTGCAGAGTTTTCATATTCACAACGAGCACAAGACTGCCGAACGACTGATCGACCGTATGAAGCAGGGTGAAACATTTGCGCTGGTGAGCGATGCGGGCACGCCCGGGATTGCAGACCCTGGTTTTCTGCTGGTCAGGGAATGCCGCCGAAACGGAATAAAGATCGAATGTTTGCCAGGCGCCACCGCCCTGATTCCCGCCCTGGTGAATTCCGGATTTCCTACCGATCGCTTTGTTTTTGAAGGCTTCCTCCCGCATAAGAAAGGTAAACAGACTGTACTGAAAAGACTTGCGCTGGAAGACCGCACGGTGGTCGTATATGAATCGCCACATAGGCTTCTGAAAACCCTGGAGGAAATAAAGGGGCATTTTGGGGAAGATCGGAAAGTCTCTGTCTCCCGTGAGCTGACGAAAATTCACGAAGAAACAGTGACCGGCCTCATTCAGGAGGTGATTGATCATTTTCAAAAGAAGGAGGTTAAAGGTGAAATCGTGATCGTAATCGATGGCAAAAAGAAATAACATAAACCCCATCCTGCTGGTTGCCGCATCCTGCCTGCTGTTGACTGCCGGTTGGCTGATGGGCCCCTTCCCCATCCTTATCTTTCTTGGCCTGGCTCCGCTGTTTGCTCTTACTGATCGGAAGGATTCGCATGGAACGGTTTGGGAAAAGGCAGAATACATCCTTTTGATCCTTGCTATCTCTCTGGTTACCTATTCCATTTTTCATTCACGTTCGGTGGTCGTTTCCCTTGTCAGTGCAATCGCATTAACCGTTGCATTTGTGGCCCACACCTGGGCTGCTCAGACCCTGGGGAAACGATCGGGAAAAGTTACCATCTTGCTGTTCTGGCTCGCGATGGAATACCTCTTTCTGAAAATTCATCCAGACGGAGGCATCTTCCTGGCTGACAGCCTGCGTCTTCAGCCTAGTTGGACACGATGGAATATTCATACCGGCTACCTCGGTGGTTCGTTATGGGTTCTCCTGGTCAATTGGATTCTGTACCAAACCTTCCTCACCGGGGGTGTCATTCGGTGGCCGTGGCTCCTGGCAGCCCTCCTTCTTCTGGCAGGTCCCATCCTGTATTCACTCCAATTGGATTCAGCACCCGTTACGCGCACGGACATGGTGAATTTGTACACCGCGGTACCGATCCAGTCAGATGTTAGCTATCTTGCACGAGGGGAATTTGTGGTCCGCACCGCTGCCTGGATTTCAACATTAATCCTCCTTTTTACGTTTGTAAAGAGTCAAACCAAAAAACGATGACCGATTTGCTCACAGTGGAAAAACAAGTGATGCAGGAATGCATGACAGTTGGTGATTTCATCCGTGCAGAAGCAGCTTCGTTTGACAAGGCAAGGATCCTTCACAAGGAAGGCTTCAATAACCTGGTATCTTATGTTGACAAGGAGGCAGAAACCAGGCTGGTAAGCGCCCTTTCAAAAATTATTCCAGGGTCCGGACTGCTCGGGGAGGAAGGTACTTCGATTAAGGGCTCCAATGAATATAAATGGATCGTTGATCCGTTGGATGGAACGACCAACTTCACGCATGGGCTTCCTCCCTTCGCCATCAGCATCGGCCTTACACGAAAAGATAAACTGGTTCTCGGTGTCATCTATGAGATAACAAAAAATGAGATGTTTCATTCGGTAGAGGGAACGCCTGCATTTCTCAACGACCAGCCGATGCGCGTTTCCCCAACAAACAAGCTGAATGAGAGCTTGCTTGCAACCGGTTTTCCTTACTACGAGTTTCCTAAATTGGAAGCATATATGACCATCATTCGAAAATTCCTGCGCCAGTCGCATGGCATTCGGAGGCTGGGAAGCGCCGCTACAGATCTCGCGTATGTCGCGTGTGGGCGATTCGAAGGATTCTTTGAATACAACCTTAACCCATGGGATGTCGCTGCAGGCGCCTTCCTGGTACAGCAGGCTGGCGGCACCGTGACCGATTTCCAGGGTGGCGACAATTTCCTGTATGGGAAAGAGGTGTGTGCCTCTGGCTTCATTCACAGAGAGATGCAAACTCTGATCGCAACAGAATGGGGTTACCCCGTACAACCTAACTACTAAAACCACAATCGTATGAACCAAAAAAAGATTACCACCCTTCTGCTGGCATTGGTACTTGCTGTCCCGGCAGTTCTTGCACAAACGCTAACAGACAAGCTCCCCATCGCTCCCGAGATCAAAAAGGGAACGCTGGCGAACGGGCTTACGTATTACATCAGGGTCAATAGCAAGCCGGAGCAGAAAGTGGAACTTCGTCTCGCTGTCAAGGCTGGTTCTATTCTTGAAGATGATGACCAGCGCGGCCTAGCTCACTTTAGTGAGCATATGGCATTCAATGGTTCAAAGAACTTTAAGAAGAACGAACTGGTATCCTTTCTTCAATTGATGGGTGTAAAGTTTGGCGCTGATCTGAATGCCTATACGGGGTTTGACGAAACGGTGTATATCCTTCCCATCCCCGTAGACAAACCTGAAAATCTTGAGAAAGGATTTCTAGTCCTTGAAGATTGGGCTAGTACGGTAGCGTTTGATCCGACTGAAATTGAAAAGGAACGGGGCGTGGTGCTGGAAGAAGAGCGCTTAGGCAAAGGTGCTGATGAGCGTATGTTCAAGAAGACACTTCCACTTATTCTCGAGGGATCCAAGTACGCCGTGCGCTTACCGATAGGAACCACGGAAGTTATTAAGACATTCAAGCCGGAAGTGATCAGGAGGTTTTACAAAGACTGGTACCGGCCCGACCTCATGGCAGTTGTGGTGGTGGGTGATGTCGATGCAGCCAAGGTAGAAGCGCTCATCAAAAAACACTTCGATAAGCTGAAAACCAAAACTCCTGCCAGGCCTCGTGAGTATGCAGCGGTACCGTCGCGAACAACCTCTCAGGGATTTGTTGTCACGGATCCGGAAGCCACCAACCATATTCTTCAAATATTCTATCCCACTCAAAAGATGCCCCTTCAAATAACGGTGGGAGATTACCGGCAGCAAATTGTCAAGAGCCTGTCGGGCCAGATGCTCAATCTGCGTATGCAGGAACTCACGCAAAAAGCAAATCCACCTTTCATTTTTGGCGGAGGTTCGCGAAGTGAGTTTGTACACGGCTATGAATCCTATTTTGGATTTGCGCTGATCGGGCAGGCCGGTGTGGTGGCTGCCATTGAAGCCATTGTCGTAGAGAATGAACGGGCCAGGAAATTCGGGTTTTCAGCTGCCGAACTCGATCGGGCAAAAAAATCAGCCATGCGCAACATTGAGCGCGCATACAACGAGCGTGACAAGACAGAATCATCTAATTATGCAGAAGAATTTCTTCGCAATTTCCTCAGCGACGAACCGATTCCCGGCGTTGCCAACGAATACAACTATTACAAGACTTTCCTCGACGGCATAACCCTTCAGGAGATCAACACGTTCACAGCGAAAAACATACCGTCCTCTACCGAAAAGAAACTGGTTGTGTTTCAGGGGCCTGACAAAGCGGATTTTGAAATTCCCGGAAATGAAGCCCTGCTGGCTGCAGTGACTAATGCTGAAAAGATTCCTGTAACGCCTTATGAAGAAAAGGCGGTTGCCTCCAGCCTGATGAAAGCCGCCCCCGCACCAGCCCGCATTGTTTCAGAAAAACAACTTGCTGATATCGGTGTGACCCAGTTGAATTTTGAAAATGGCACTACTGTCTTCCTGAAATCAACCGACTTCAAGAACGACCAGATCGTCTTTTCGGGATTCAGGTCCGGAGGAGTTTCCACATACGGAGATGCCGACCAGTACAACGCGCAATATGCCGCCACGCTGGTAGGTCAAATGGGAGTAGCCGATTTTACGCCCACGGACGTGCGAAAAGTCCTGGCCGGCAAGACAGCCAGCTCTTCTCCCCGATTGACAAACCTGTCAGATGGAATAAACGGGCAGTCAGGCTCAGCAGACGCGGAGTCGATGCTACAGCTGGCACATCTCTATTTTACAACACCGCGCAAGGACCCGGAACTGTTCCAATCGTTCATATCAAAACAGCAAGGCATGCTTCAGAACATGTTGAGCGATCCGCGTACGATCTTCCAGGATTCCGTGCAGGGACTCCTGTACGCCAACCATGTACGCGGCCCCCGGTTTCCAAGACCTAAAGATTTTGAGAAGGTGTCCCTGGACCGCGTTGCAGCAATTTACAAGGAACGTTTCGGCAACGCCCGCGGTTGGAATTTCTTTGTCGTAGGAAGTTTCGACATGCCTTCCATGAAGAACCTTGTTGCCAGTTACATTGGCACGCTGCCTAGCGGGCCTGCCACCCCGTCACCTTTCCGCGACCTAGGCATCAGACCGGTTAAAGGTGTTGTTCAGAAAGAGATTCAGAAGGGGAAAGAACCAAAAAGTTTTATTTCAATTGCCTTTACCGGTGAAACCCCCTTTGACGGCAATGAGCAATTGAAGCTACAAGCCCTTCTCGACCTGATGAACATCAAGCTTATTGAAACCCTTCGCGAAGAGTTGAGCGGCATATACGGTGGGGGAATGAACGGGAGCCTAAGCAAGAATCCCTACAACAGCTACACCATCAACGTGTCTTTGCCATGCGGACCCGAGAACGTAGACCGACTCATTAAGGCCACGTTTGATGAGATTCAGAAGGTGAAAGACAATGGACCAAGCGCCGCCGACCTAACCAAAGTGAAGGAGGCATTCTCCAAAAAGTATATGGAGGACATGAAAGACAACAACTACTGGTTGAGTTCCCTGCAGCGCAGCTCGGAAATGGGTACCAACCCGGCTACTATTCTTACGACTGAAAAACGGATGAATGCTCTTACTTCCAAAGACCTTCAGGAAGCCGCCCGAAAGTACTTCAACATGAAGAACTATTTCCAGGCAGTATTGAATCCTGAAAAGTAAGGCGCCTCTTGATGTGACGAATTGGTAATGGGGGGATTGTATAGCGTATGAGTGTGAGATTTTTGTTTTTTGTATTGGTCATCGGCCTGTGGGCTGCATGCAGTTCGGATACCCGTAGCCTCTCGCGGGCAGTGGGTCAGGCGGGTGATATCTATGTAATCATCGATTCGGCGCAAAGCAAGGGAAAGATTGGTTTCCTGGTTGACTCCATTCTAAGTGCTGATATGCCCGGCCTGCCGCGCAAAGAACCGCTCTTCAAAATACGTTGGATTGATGCCCGGCGCTTCAACTACGTTATCAAAGAACGTCGAAATCTTTTGTATGTGATGACGCTGGATCAACGATCGCAAGGTGCAGCGATCATCCGGCGTCTCTTCACGCCCGAGTCAATTACCCAAATTAAAACGGATTCGACACAGTTCATGACTACCGCTTCGGATGTTTTCGCTCGTGGGCAGGAAGTCATGTACTTGTTCGGCAAGGACGAGTCTACATTGGCTGCCAACCTGCGCAAGGATGGTTCGCGGCTCGTGAGTTTTTTCAACCAACGGGAGCGGGAACGCTTGACCCAATCCCTTTTCAAGTCCGGTCAGGTGAAAGGAATCACGGAGATTTTGACACGTGAATACCAATGCAGTATGCAGATTCCTTTCGGGTTCAAGCTCGCAGATAAGGCAGAAAACTTCCTGTGGATCCGACAGATAAACCCCAAGGACGACAAGGATGTGTTTATTGCCCGAAAACCATATACATCGCAGGCCGATTTCAAAAGAGAAAACCTGATCAAGTTTCGAGACCAGGTTTGCAAAAAGTATCTATTTGAAGACCCGGATAAATCAAACACGTATTTGCTGACCGAGACATCTATCCCATTTCTTCCCGTAACAGCAGACACCATCAATTTCAACGGTCGGTTCGCCATCCAGCTGCGGGGACTCTGGCGTTCCAATACCATGGGAATGGGCGGACCTTTTCTCGGGTTTGCATTAGTAGACGAGCCTTCCGGGCAATTCTATTACGTTGAAGGGTTCACCATCAGTCCAGGCAAAGACCAACGAGAAATCATGCGCGAACTGGAGACCATCCTGTATACCTTTCAGCCATCTGGCGGGCCCTTACCCAAACAAGCGCAGTAAGGCGCGATACGACAGCAATCATCCCTTCAACGGGTATCTTGCGGGGCTGGCAAAAAGCCCTGTATATATTTTTGTTTGACCCTAATCCACTAACTTAGCTGGCTTATTTATCAAAAAATCATGTCAATAAAGATTCGTAAACAGGACGCACTTAATTATCACATGACGGGGCAGCCCGGAAAGATTGAAGTGGTTCCCACCAAGGTGCTCACCACACAACTCGATCTGGCCCTGGCATATTCCCCCGGCGTTGCTGAACCCTGCAAAGAAATCGCCATCAACAAAGAGGATGTGTACAAATATACCGCCAAGGGAAACTTGGTGGCTGTCATTACCAACGGCACGGCCGTACTAGGTCTCGGCAATATTGGTCCGGAAGCCGCCAAACCGGTCATGGAAGGGAAGGCCGTACTCTTTAAGAAATATGCAGGCATCGACAGTTTTGACATAGAGATTGCAGAAACCAATCCCGCTGAGTTCATCAAGATTGTACGGTCGCTGGAACCAACCTTTGGAGCGATCAACCTGGAAGATATCAAGGCGCCTGAATGCTTTGAGATTGAGGAAGCGTTGCGAGAGCAGATGAACATCCCCGTCATGCACGACGATCAGCATGGGACGGCTATTATTTCCAGTGCGGCACTGTTAAACGGACTTGAAGTTGTTGGGAAAAAGATTGGTAACATCATCATGGTCGTTAACGGCGCCGGGGCAGCAGCCATATCCTGTTCCAGACTCTACCTTGCCCTGGGTCTGAAAAAAGAGAACCTGATCATGTGCGACAGCAAAGGTGTGATCAGAAAAGACAGAAAAGACCTGGATCGCATCAAATCTGAATTTGCCACTGCCAGGGCACTGAATACGCTACAGGAGGCCATGAAGGGCTGCGACGTTTTTGTCGGACTTTCCAAAGCAAATATTCTTACACCGGACGATGTGCTTGCGATGGCCAAAGACCCCATTGTGTTTGCTCTTGCTAATCCAGATCCGGAAATCGATTACCACCTGGCCCGAAAGACCCGGAAAGATCTCATTATGGCAACCGGGCGGTCGGATTATCCGAATCAGGTAAACAACGTGCTCGGATTTCCATACATCTTCCGGGGCGCGCTGGACGTACGCGCTACGGAAATTAATGAAGCCATGAAGCTGGCAGCGGTACACGCACTTTCAACGCTGGCCAAAGAATCCGTACCCGATAGCGTGATGATGGCGTACAATGCCGACAAGATTGAGTTTGGAAGAGACTATCTCATCCCCAAGCCAATGGACATGCGACTGATCACCACCGTCGCTCCAGCCGTTGCAAGGGCAGCCATGGAATCGGGAATGGCCACACGGCCGATACCGGATTGGGGAGCGTATCATCAGGAATTACAGAAGCGAATTGGCATCGATCAGAAACTTATCAACAACCTTATCGATCGGGCCAAAAAGTCCCCCAAGCGCGTGGTTTTCGCAGAGGCGGAGAACCCAAAAATTCTCAAGGCTGCTCAAGTAATCCAGGACGAAGGAATTGCAATCCCCGTCTTGCTGGGGAATCGTCAAACCATCGAACGGCTGATTAAAGAAAACAAGCTCGAGCTGGACCAATGTACAATAGTGGACCCGCGCGAAGATGTGGAACGTGATGAACGCTATGCCCAGGCGTATTACACAAAAAGACAGCGCAAAGGCGTTACTCTCATCGATGCGCAACGGGCGATGCGCGACCGAAATGTGTACGGTGCCATGATGGTAGATACCGGTGAAGCCGATGCGCTCATATCCGGGCTTACCCGCGACTATTCCAAAACCATTTTGCCTGCACTCCAGGTGATTGGTATGCGGAAAGGCGTAGAGCGGGTCGCGGGAATGTATATTGTACTCCACAAGAAAGGGGTTTACTTCTTTGCAGACTGTACCGTCAATGTTGACCCTACAGCCCAGGAGATGGTGGGAATCATTGGTGCCACCGTGCGCGGTGCCCGCTTTTTCGAAACCGAACCACGGGTGGCCGTTCTCTCCTATTCCAATTTTGGTTCAAGTCGCGGCCATGTTCCCGACAAGACCCGGGAAGCAGTGCGCCTTGCCAGGCAGAAGTATCCCGACCTCGTCATCGAAGGAGAAATACAAGCCAATGTTGCCCTCAATGTTGAATTGCAACGTGAACTCTATCCCTTTAGCGCGCTTGCGAAAGAGGGAGCAAACACGTTGATCTTCCCCAACCTGTCATCGGCAAATATTGCGTACAAGTTGCTGATGGAAATTGGCGGGGCCGAAACAATTGGTCCCGTTCTCCTCGGTATGAAAAAGCCGGTACACATTCTTCAGCTTGGAAGTTCCATCCGTGAGATTGTGAACATGACCGCCATTGCCGTGGTGGATGCCCAGGTCCAGGAGGAAATTGCCCTGGCCGGCGAACGAAAGTAAATGACCCCGCAAATAACCCAAAGAGGAAACGATGATATCTTATCTCCGCGGTAAGCTTGTTCACAAAGAACCGACGCACGTTATAGTAGAGGTCGGCGGCATCGGGTACCAGGCCTTTATATCCTTTCACACGTTTTCCGAAATCAAGAATAAGGAAGACATCCGGCTTGCAACGCACCTACACGTACGGGAAGATGCCCATATCCTGTACGGATTCTCCTCCGACATGGAGAAAGCGATGTTCTTAAATCTGATCTCCGTCAACGGCGTGGGGCCTAACACCGCCATGGTGATGCTCTCCTCGCTTCCGCCGGCTGAACTTCGGGCTGCCATTCTGCGCGAGGATGCTGCTACCCTTCAGGCCGTGAAGGGGATTGGCGGCAAAACTGCGCAGCGCCTAATCCTGGAACTCAAGGATAAATTGAGAAAGGGGGCTCCGGACGGAACGCCAACAATTGCGGGTGATTCAGGCAATACCATGCGTCAGGAAGCGTTAACTGCTTTAATGACCCTGGGGATTACCCGGTCAGCGGCAGAGAATAGTATTGATACCGTTTTACGGAAATCAGGAAATACCGTTAGTTTAGAAGATTTAGTCAAGCAGGCACTGAAAAACGCTTAGAGTACGTTTGAACTACCTAACCTGGAAAACGCAGTTCACCCTTGGACTGGGGGCGGCTTTTTTGTCGCTCCTTGTACCGTTTCTTGGTCATGCCCAGTTTCGGCGCGACACCACCCGTCAGGACTCTATTCGCTACCGCCCGCTGTATCAACCCAGTTTCCGGCCCTCGGATCGATACGGTGATCCCTTCTCCAACACCACGTCAGAGTCGCCGTTTTTCCTAAAAGATCCGAAGACCCTGAAAGTGGAGGTGCTGCCTGATACCGGCCGCACCTTTACTATCTATGAGCGCCTGGGTCCGGTAAACTTCCGGTCTCCTTCCTACATGACTTTTGATGAGGTTAACCGCTACCACAGCGAATCCATGTTAAAAGATTACTGGAAGAACCGTAGCAAAGCACTCGATGGAGAAAGTGCCGTCAGCAGCAGGAACCTCATTCCTAAACTTTATACCAGTCCCGTTCTGGATCGGATTTTCGGCGGCAGCTATGTCGAACTGATTCCGCGGGGTTTCATCACGCTGGATTTCGGCGCACAGTGGCAGCAAATCCAGAACCCCGCTATTCCCATTCGACAACAGACAAATGGCGGTTTCGAGTTTGACCAGCAAATCAACCTGGCAGTTACCGGGAAGGTCGGGGAAAAACTAAAAGTCACCACCAATTTTGACAACAACAATTCCTTTGATTTCCAGAATCAAATGAAAATTGAATATACCGGCTTCAAAGAAGATATTCTCAAAAAGCTTGAAATCGGAAATGTGAGCCTCCCGCTGAACAACAGCCTTATCACCGGCGCCCAGAATCTCTTCGGAATCAAGACGCAATTCCAGTTTGGAAAACTCTTTGCCACTTCCATCGCCACCACGCAACGCGGTAAGCAGTCGTCGATTACTATCAATGGCGGGACAGACGGCGCTTCCCAGGGTCGACCCTTTGAAATCGTCGGTTCCAACTACGACGAGAACAGGCATTTCTTTCTTGCCCAGTTTTTCCGCGACAATTTTGAAGGGTGGCTCAGCACGTTACCGCAAATTACCTCGGGAATAAATATTACCCGGGTCGAAGTCTATCTGTTGAACCGTCAGAACGACACACAGACGCTTCGTGACGTGGTCGGCCTAATGGACTTGGGAGAGTCTGATAAAGCCTATCGATTCAACTACTATAATACCGTTGTCCCCAACAAGTCCCCTGCCGACAACAGCAATAACGACTTGTATGCGAAGGTGAGCCAGCTGCCCCTTGCTTCCGACGGCATCGACCTTCAGCTTCAAAATCTTTTTGGTGCAGGCCAGCCTTTCGTCAACGGCACCGACTACGAAAAAATCACCAGCGCCCGCAAACTGGCTCAAACCGAGTTTTCCTTCAACCGGGAGCTTGGATACATCACCCTGCAACGCAAACTCCAAAACGACGAGGCCATTGGTGTTGCTTTTGAATACACATACAACGGCAGAAAATACAAGGTGGGTGAACTTTCGGAGGACTACGCCAACAAGGGAGAGAAAGAAGTTGTTTTTCTGAAGATGCTGCGTCCGCGCAAAATTGCTGTCAAGGACAACACTGGTAAGATTTTGCCAACCTGGAACCTGATGATGAAGAACATCTATAACCTCAGCGTCACACAGCTGCAGCGTGAAGGGTTCCAACTGCGTGTGGTGTACCGGGACGACCGCACGGGAATTGACAACCCGCAACTTCAGGACGGCGACATAGCACGCACCAAGCAATTGATCGAAGTGTTCGGCCTCGACCGGCTCAATCCCTACAACGATCCACAGCCGGATGGAAACTTTGACTACGTGGAGAAAATCACGATCAACTCCGAAACCGGCCTCATCATTTTTCCATTTCTGGAACCTTTTAATAAGGCCCTTCGAAAATTATTTGCGCAAGAACCTAACCCAAACACCCAGCAGTTGTTGTTGCAGAAGTACCTCTATGACACGCTCTACCACACTACGAAAGCAGAGGCGGAACTGGTTGCCACCAAAAACAAGTTCTTTATTCTGGGATCCTTTAAAGCCGGTGCCGGAAAAGACATTATTATCCAGGGCTTCAATATCTCCCCCGGATCGGTGAAAGTATACGCGGGGGGGACGCCGCTTCGGGAGCAGATTGATTATACGGTTGACTACACGTTTGGCAAAGTGACCATCCTAAATGACGGAATCCTTAGCTCAGGAAAGACCATCACCATCAACTACGAGCAGCAGGATCCCTTTGCCTTTCAAACCCGAACCCTGCTTGGCACCCGTTTCGATTATAAACTCAATGAAGATGTCAACATCGGCTCGACGTTTCTTTATTACAACGAACGCCCCCTCATAACCCGGAACCTGATCGGCAACGAACCTGCTCAGAACATTCAATACGGCCTGGATGTGAACGTTAAAAAGAATTCGAGGATGCTGACCAAAATGGTCGATGCGCTTCCCTTTCTGCAAACCAAGGAGCAATCCTCGGTGACCCTTAACGCAGAATTTGCTCAACTTCTGCCAGGAACATCCAATATTATTGAAGGCGACGGGACGTCCTTCATCGATGATTTTGAAAACACAGCCACGCCGTATAGCCTGCTAAACCCTGTGGCCTGGAAGCTGGCACACACTCCGGCCGACCCGCGTTTTGACCTGTCGACCATACCCGGCGCCAAAGACGACGTACGGGCCGGATACAAACGGGCTAAACTGGCATGGTATCAAATCGATAACCTGTTCTACCGGGAGTCAAGCCAGTTCAAACCCACCAACATCACGAGCAAGGACATGGAGAACAATTACATTCGTCCCATCCTCCCCCAGGAAATATTTCCATTCAAGGACCCCTATGTTGGAAATTTCTATGAGCAGATTCTGGATCTTGCCTACTACCCCTCCGAGCGGGGACCTTATAACTTAAATCCAGATCTGAACCTGGACGGCACATTAAAAAATCCAGTCACCAACTGGGCGGGAATCTCCACGGCCATCCGGACGGAAGTGGATTTTGACAAAGCGAATGTTGAATACGTCGAATTCTGGCTAATGGATCCATTTATTAACAACCAAAACGGAGCCATCAACGACGGCGTAAATCAACCTAAGCCAAATACAACCGGAGGGAAACTAATTTTTCACCTGGGGAGCATTTCAGAAGATGTGATGCGTGACGGTCGTCACGCCTTCGAAAACGGATTACCCACCGATGGAAACCTCAATTCCGGAAGCGTCACCCAGAACAACTGGGGGGTGGTTACAACCCAGCAATACCTTAACAACGCTTTCAACAACGATGCTGCCGCCCGGATCAATCAGGATGTTGGCCTCGACGGGGTAGGCAATGTAAAAGAAGCGCAGGTTTTCCAGTCCTTCATCAGTCAGGTCAACGGACCGGCGCAGCCCATTGTCTTGGCGGACCCCTCAGCCGATGATTTTCATTACTTTCTTGGGGCTGACCTGGACGCCAAGAATGCCAAGATTCTGGAACGCTATAAGAAAATTAACGGGCTTGAAAACAATTCACCCATTCTTTCGTCCAGTCAATCCTTTGCTCAATCAGGTTCCAACGTACCGGAAAATGAGGATCTCAATCAGGACAACACGCTCAGTGAGCTGGAGGAATACTATGTGTACAACCTGGATCTTAAACCGGGGCAACTTGACGTTGGCAACAAATACATCGTTGATAAAATTGTTCCGGAAGGCCATGCCGACGTTACATGGTATCTCGTGCGAATCCCTATTCGGCAGTTTGAGGATCAGGTCGGCGCAATCAATGGATTCAAGTCGATTCGGTATGCCCGGATGATCCTTACCGGCTTTCAGGAACCCGTGGTCCTACGATTTTCCAACTTTCGAGCTGTCGGAAACAGGTGGCGCCGGTACACCGCAAGGCTGGCCCAGTCACAGTTCAGCGAAGAATTGGAGCCCAACCTGGACAATTTTTCCGTTTCCGTTGTCAACGTAGAAGAGAACGGAAAAGGAAATGCTGAAAAGCCGGCCTACGTCCCCCCCCTCGCCCGCGATCGCGACATTACGTCGGCCATCCAGCGTCGGCTTAACGAGCAATCTGTTCAAGTGTGCGTCACCAACCTGGAAGACGGTGACGGCCGGGCCATCTACAAGAATGTCAGCTTTGACTTCTTCAATTACGGGCGCATCAAAATGTTTCTTTCCGCCCACGGCCAGAATCTTCAGGACAACCAGCTAATTGCATTTCTGCGCCTCGGTACTGATTTTGATCAAAACTATTATGAAATTCAACTGCCCCTTAAAATTAGTCCGAACGGCAACAATCCAAATCCAAGCCTGGTGTGGCCGGAGGAGAATCAAATCGACCTGGACCTGAACGAACTCTATGCGCTGAAAGCCGCCAGGGATCGCGAATCATATCCACTCGGTCAACTTTACCCGCTGGCCGGACCAAAGCAAATTGACCGGCATGGCATTCGCATTTTTGGACGTCCGGATTTGAGTCAGGTCAAGCTCATGATGATCGGTGTCCTTAACCCGCGCGACGACGCGAAACCCTTGAGCGTTTGCATGTGGGCCGATGAGATGCGGCTCACCAACTTTGACCGAACGGCTGGATGGGCTGTCAACGGCGTTCTGAATGCGAAGCTTGCCGACCTCGGAAATATAACTTCATCCATAAGGCATATCACCTTCGGCTTTGGGGGTGTTCAATCCAAAATCTCTGAACGGGCGCGGGGAACCACCACCTCGTATGACATCTCCGCAAACATTCTCGTGGAGAAATTGCTACCCCGGAATACCGGACTGAAAATTCCCATGTTTGTGAGCTTCGAGAAGACCACGATCGATCCGAACTTTGATCCAGCAAACCCGGACATGCGGATCGCAGCAACCGAAAAGTCTTTTAACACCGATACGGAGCGCAAAGCCTATCGGGAACTCATTCAGGACAACGCCATACGGCGAAGCATCAACTTCACCAACGTTCGAAAGACGAAGGTCAAGCCAGACGCACGCAGCCATTTGTATGACGTTGAGAATTTTGCATTCACGTACGCTTTCAGCGAGGCTAACCGCACCAACTTCAACTTGCAGGAGAATACCCAGCAAAGCACGAAGGGAGCCGTCGCCTGGCAATTCAGCCCAAAATTCCAGGGATTTGAGCCTTTCGCCAAATCCGGAATGAAATCGCCATGGCTGGCCCTGATAAAGGACTTCAACTTCAATCCGGTACCCAGCACCATGTCGGTTCGCGGTGAGCTCGATCGATCGTATAACAAAATCGTTTACCGCAATTCGTCGGAGAAGCTGAATCCCTCCTTGCCCAATATCCAGAAATATTTTCTTTTCAACCGGTACTATAATCTTCATTGGAATTTTACCAAATCGCTTTCGCTGGATTACAGCGCTCGCGTGAACGCCATCATTGATGAACCCGACGTTGATCTCATCGGTGGATATTCGCCCAAGTTGAAACGGTACATATCAGCCGAAGAATACCGGGACTCGGTGATCAATAACCTCAAGCGGTTTGGCCGAAAGAAGAACTACGAACAAACTATGACCGCAAACTATACCGTTCCATTCGACAAACTCCCTGCCACGAATTGGCTGGGAATGGAATACCGGTATAACGTTGGTTACTTCTGGAGAGCCGGGCCTGTGGAAAGGATAGATAGCCTAAAACTCGGAAACATTATTCAGAATACACGGGACCAGGGATTCAATGGCCGGATTGATCTGACTAAACTTTATAATAAGGTAGGGTACCTCAAGAAGATCAATACACCCAAAAGACCGCCGACCCCCGTCGAGAAAGCCAAGGCCGACACGGTGAAGCAGCCTCCCGACTACGCGGCTGTAAACGCTTTTGTGCGACTATTGATGTCCATGCGGAGTGTAACAGGAACCTATACCGTAACCCAAGGGACCATCCTGACGGGGTTTACGGGCACACCCGACGCATTGGGAATGGACAATACACTGGATGCTCCAGGATGGGGATTTATTCTGGGCAGCCAGGATCCAACTATCCGATTCAAAGCAGCCCGGAATGGGTGGCTGACTAAGGCCTCCAACCTCACCGCCCCCTTTGTTCAAAACGAAACCAGAGACCTGAGTCTGCGCACTGCCCTGGAACTAACGTCCGACTTCAAAATCCAATTGGACGTGAAGAAAACCTCCACCTCCGCTTTTCAGGAAATTTTCCGGTATGACCCCTTCACCGATCAATACGTGGAATTAAGCCCCAGCCGTACCGGCAGCTATCGCGTTTCGACGGTTTCCATCGGGACAGCATTTGAAAACAACGAAAGCATCTCTTCGACGGTGTTCAAACAATTCGAGCAAAACATCGCCAGTATTAAAAGCCGGTTTACACAAGCAACGGGTAACGGCTATGAATCAAAGTCACAGGATGTTCTGATCCCGGCATTCCTCGCCGCTTACACGGGAACCGACGCCAACAAGGTCGGACTCTCTCCCTTCCCGGCCACCCCGCTACCCAACTGGCGGATGGACTACACCGGTTTGACAAAAGTGGCATCTCTCAAAAATACCTTTCAATCCATCAGTCTGACTCATGCTTACTCCTCGAGCTATTCTGTGGCTAACTTTACAAATTCCCTGGAGTACACCAATGTTGCCAACAACATTTCACTGTCGGAATACAACAACGGTGTCTTTGCCACGCAACGAAACAGCCAGCAACAACTTATTCCAGTCTATGTGATCAGCCAGGTGATGATCTCCGAACAATTTTCTCCCCTCTTCGGCGTGAGCGTTCGGACAAAAAGCAAACTAACCGCCCGTCTGGAATACAAAACCAAGCGGGATTTATCCCTCAATATCTCCAACGCCCAAATCACCGAAGTCACAGCGAAGGACTGGTCGCTGGAGGTTGGATTCATCAAGAACAACATGAAAATGCCGTTCAAAAGTCAGGGCAGGACGCTCACCCTGAAGAATGAAATCAACTTCCGCCTGAATATCAGCGTGACGAATAATCAAACCATTCAGCGAAAGATTGAAGAGGTCAATACGATCACCAACGGAAATGTCAACATTCAGATACGGCCCAACGTGAGTTACACGATTAACAGTAAGTTAAACATCCAGTTGTACGTAGACAGCAACGTGAACGAGCCCCTGGTTTCCAACTCATTCCCGCGCTCCACCACCCGTGTGGGGGCCAAAATTCTCTTTAATTTGTCGCAATAAGGCCTAAATCAGGGAAACGCATTTGCTCAAAAGGGGGGCGGTGTTTATCTTGTAGTTTATCAAATTAACAACCCAAAACGTACCCACCATGCGCAGAACCAGTTACTTTACGGGGCTTTTGCTTGCGATTTGCATCTTTCTGACCCAATGCAGCAAGGACGAACCTAGCACACCGATCCTCCCCACAGTAGATCCCAATAATCGGGAGGCATTGGCCAAGGAAATTACCTTCACCTCCAGCACAACCCAGGTTGCAGGAAATGTCCCGACATCCTCGCCAGCGGGTCCCAGTACGCCTACTATTTCCAACATTCCTTCGGCCAGCGTGGTGGCATCCGGTACGGTATATATTCCCGTTACGTACAATAGCCCAGCCGCACCTTCCGCCCTCTACGTCCAGGTGGTAGGAGCCACTACGTTCTATTTTAGTATCCCGCTCCCAGGCGCTGGCGCCAGCGGCACCGTTACCGTCCCCATGACTATTTCTTCCCGGGTGCTGGTCGGCGATTTCAGCATGGCCATTTGCGTTCTGACCGGATCTTCGCTTAGCCAGCCATACACCGTATTTGCATCGGTTACTGAGCCGCTTGCTTGTGGCAACGGCAGCGTTTCCGGAAGTGAAGGCGTCACCAACACCCGCCACGCGCTGGATGGAAAATCCGGAACTGTAAACATAACCTACGATACCTATTCTGTTCCCGATCGGATTGATGTATTCCTCGATGGCAATGTTTGGAAAGGCGGAACTGGGACCACCATAACTCCTCCGCCGCCCACCAGTACCTGCTCGAGTCCTCTCCCAGGTTTTGTCGGCGCATCGGGCACCATCAGTTTTGCGGTGACAACCTCCAACAAGTACATCGATGTGTACGTGTCCGGATGTTTGGGGTCAGGCACCGCCTGGACGTATTCCCTCACCTGTCCGTAACACTGATTTCATTCTTGCAAAAAGACCCGCCAAGCGGGTCTTTTTTTTGAGATCTTGTCAAAAAGATGTATCCAGGAAGGCACTTCTCCGTGAAGAACCTACAGAGTCATAAATTTTTCGGCTATTTTTGCCCTTTCTAAATCAATCCCTATGAATATTCCGGAAGGACTCAAGTACACCAAAGACCATGAATGGATTAAGATTGAAGGTCAGACGGCAACCATTGGCATTACTGATTTTGCCCAGGGTGAATTGGGTGATATCGTCTACATTGACATTACCACCGTGGGCCAGGACGTGACTGAAAACGATGTGTTTGGAACGGTGGAGGCCGTAAAGACCGTGAGCGACTTGCTGATGCCGATGACCGGCAAGGTGACAGAAATTAACAAAGCCCTGGACACAAACCCCGAAAAAGTTAATTCGGACCCCTACGGTGCCGGCTGGATGATCAAGATGGAAATTAAGAATGTCGCAGAAGCGGATACCCTGCTTACGGCCGCACAGTACCAGGAACTAATTGGAAAGTAATTTCCTTTTATAGCAGCCTTGTTTCATGATTGAACTACCCGTCATATCACCCGAGGAATCCAAACGGCGCAAGCCGTCCTGGCTGCGCGTCAAATTGCCCGTTGGCCCCGCTTATGCCAACGTCCGAAGACTGGTTGATACCCACAAGCTCCACACGATCTGCGAAAGTGGAAATTGCCCGAACATGGGTGAGTGCTGGGGAGCCGGTACCGCCACCTTCATGATCCTGGGAAACGTCTGCACACGCAGCTGCACCTTTTGCGCCGTTGCTACAGGGCGTCCCACAGAATATGACATGGATGAACCGCGCCGCGTAGCCGAAGCGATCCGGCTCATGAAGGTGAAGCATGCTGTTATCACCTCCGTGAACCGCGACGAACTCAAAGACCGCGGTGCAGAGGTGTGGTACCAGACTGTAGTCCTCACCAAGAAAGAAAGTCCCGATACTACCATCGAAACACTTATCCCAGATACGAAAGGCAACTGGGAAGCACTTTACCGGATGATCGACGGCGGGCAGGAAGTAGTAAGTCACAACATGGAAACCGTTGAGCGAATGTATCGACGGGTGCGTCCCCAAGCCAAGTATGAACGAAGCCTGGAGCAACTAAAGCGCATCCGGGAAGCGGGCAAGCGCACGAAGAGCGGGATTATGCTCGGTGTCGGAGAAAAGCAGGATGAAGTTTTCAAGGCGATGGATGACCTCGTATCCCATGGTCTTTTGATCCTCACGCTCGGACAGTATCTCCAGCCTACCAAGATGCATCTCGAAGTTGCCGAATACATACATCCCGACACGTTTGAAATGTATAAAGAGGAAGGATTGAAGCGGGGTCTCCGCTATGTGGAGTCAGGGCCTTTGGTGCGCTCTTCCTACCACGCCGAACGGCATGTAAACGTGCCCATCGGGTAAAAACAGATTAGCCTGGGATATTTTCAGAAATCACCTCCAACAAGCGGAGCTGATTGGCGGCGCGTACCAGGTTTTGTTCGGGATAGGTAATGTGGTAGTATGTATTGCCCCGGAGGTAATCCGCCAAAAAGCGCAATGCCATGATGTATGTCATCATTTTACCGGCAAACGGTATGGCCGAACGCTCGGCCGGAGACAAGACGTCGTTCATTTCAGACAGGTAGCCGGCAAGCAAAGCATCATACACATCCTTACGAAATATTATTTTGGAAAGGTCTTTCTCCTCTTCACTGACGGGGCAAACGAAAGTCCGGACCATATCTCCAAGGTCGTAGATAAAATAGCCAGGCATGAGCGTATCCAGATCAATGACCCCGGCCGTCTCTCCGGTTGTTTTGTCAAATAGTACGTTGTTGATTTTTGTGTCATTGTGAACAATGCGAAGTCGAAGGGATCTGCCAGCGATCAACTGTTTATACGTTCCCACCAACGGGTAGGCCCGCTTGCAGGCCGTGATACAAGCCTCTGCCGCACTGTTGCCCCTGACCTTCAGCGCCTCTTCAAATTGCTGCTGGCGAAGGACTAAATCATGAAACCGGGGTATTGTCTCCTTAAATCTTCCTACCTCCACCCGATCGAGGTAACGCGTAAGCCTTCCGAATTCGGCCGCCGCTCCGTATGCCTGCTGCGGAGTTGACACGTAATCCATGGTAACCGTATTCGGCGTAAAGGGAAATAGTCTCCACGGGTACCCCTCGGCGTCATATTCCATGTCCTTCCCGGAGGCAGACTGAATGCAGGTCAAAAATGAATATTCTGGAAAATGGATTCTTAAAAATTCGGAGGCAATCCGGATATTGGATGCAATTGCGTCAGGTTCTTTAAAGACGTCTTTGTTGACCCGTTGAAGAACGAAATTGTTCTTCCCCGTCAATCGAAAGGTCTGGTGAATGTGCCCTGAGCCGATACGCTCTATGATGTAGTTTGATGGCATTACTCCAAACAACTTCAATATGGGGCTCATATGAACCCCGGGGGCTACCATGTGCAGCAGGCGGGCATGACTACCACAAGCGTTCTGGATAGATTCCCGCTTTCACGAGGCCCCTAATTTTTCCGGAAACCAATTCCTTGTCTTCCTTGTAAGTGACCCCGAACCACGTTTTACCACCAGAGATAATGCGCACCCTCCCTTTCTTTTGCCTGATAATTTCGTTGACCAGGAGTGCAATGTAGAACTCAGCAGAAGGGTTCTCCACGTTTTTCTCAACGAAGGCCGTAAACATCTCTTCGGCCACCGGAAAGGCACTGGGCTGAAAGCCCCAGCAATTCATCGACACCGGAAGGTCTGGACTGAGAATTCGTTCCCCCGATGCCTCTACCGAAACGATCTTTCCATCCTTCTGCACAATTTTTGCCAACTCATTCAACACGGTGAGAAATCCCTCGCTGTCACGACCTTCCGCGACGCCCCTTGAAACTCCGCCGTGATCAGAGAGGACATTTTTGAGTGTATATCCAACCATGGCGTGCTCATTCTCTCCTGCCTTCGCAAAAAATTCTGCCAGGGAGGCAAAAGCATCACGTCCATAAAAATCATCCGCATTAATGACAGCAAAAGGACCATCGATAACCTCCTTGCCGCACAACATGGCATGCGTGGTCCCCCAGGGTTTTTTCCGTTCAATCTTGCCGTGTGCGGTTGGTACAAACTTGTCCAATGACTGAACCACGAAATGAACTTCTGCTTTACCTTGGAGTTTCGGAAGGAAAATCTCTTTCACCGTTTCCAATATTTCATCCCGGACGACAAAAACAACGCGTCCAAATCCAGAGCGAATTGCGTCGAAAAGGGAGTAGTCCATGATGGTCTCCCCGTTTGGCCCAAATCCATCAATCTGTTTGATTCCTCCATAGCGGCTGCCCATACCGGCTGCCATGACAAGAAGGGAGAGTTTTTGACTATTCTTCAACTTTTCAGATCATTAGGTTTACGATTGAACACGTTGACCTAAAAATACATATTCAATCCAGAACTTATCAATACTTTAGCATTATGTCATCCCCCCCACGCCCTGCAAATTATACGATGTCCATCGTGACGATCGGAGCCCTGTTTTTCATTTTTGGCTTTGTCACCTGGTTGAACGGTACACTGATACCGTTCCTGAAACTTGCCTGCGATCTGCAGTCCGACGCCCAGGCCCTCCTGGTGACGTTCGCGTTCTACATGGCCTACTTCTTCCTGGCGATTCCCTCATCTTTTATCCTTGAGAAGACAGGGTTCAAGAACGGTATGTCGCTGGGGCTGGCAACCATGGCCGTGGGCGCCATCCTGTTTATCCCAGCAGCTGCTGAGCGGACCTTCTCCCTATTCCTCACCGGACTATTTATTCAAGGAATGGGCCTGTCACTGCTGCAGACCGCGTCCAACCCCTACATCTCCGTAATCGGTCCACTGGAAAGTGCGGCCAGTAGGATCAGCATCATGGGAATTTGCAACAAGGTGGCAGGTGCCATCAGCCCCCTGATCCTGAGCGCCATCGTTCTCCGGGGAGCCACTGAAATCGAATCAAAGATTCGGGTAGCGACCGACCCCATCCAGCGCACTCTCCTGCTGGAAGAATTGTCTCACCGGGTGATACTGCCTTACGGGATTATGGCCGCCGTGCTTCTTCTACTGGCTGTCATGATACGGTACTCTTCCCTTCCTGACATTGAAGCAAAGGAAGAACCTCTTGCCAAAGAGGGGGTGAAGACGAGCATTCTCCAGTTTCCCCATTTACTGCTTGGGTCGCTTTGCATATTCCTGTATGTCGGCGTTGAGGTGATGGCCGGCGACGTAATCAGCATTTACGGAAAGGCGATCGGGATAAGTCTAGATGATGCCAAGAACTTCACCTCGTATACCCTATGGTCGATGGTGGCCGGATACATCTTGGGCATCATGACTATTCCCAAATACATCAAGCAGGAAAAAGCACTAGCCCTTTCCGCGATCGTGGGTGTTCTGTTCAGCGCAGGAGCCTATTTTTCCACAGGGTACACTTCCATAATTTTCATCGCTTTGCTTGGATTTGCAAACGCATTGATGTGGCCTGCTATATTCCCACTCGCCATTGACGGGCTGGGAAAATTCACGAAGATCGGTTCTGCACTCCTGATTATGGGTATCTCCGGAGGGGCCATCATACCGCAACTTTACGGCTGGCTCTCCGTCTCGCTGGGGCCGCCCGCCGCATTCTTCTTCATTGTGGTGCCTTGTTACCTCTACATTTTATATTACGCCCGGCGGGGCCATCGGCAAGGAAGGGTGATTGCCGGTAGCTGATACTACTTCTGCAACAACCTGTCTACTACCCCGATAACCACGCGTTCACGCTCTTCGTATGATCCGGATACCATGGTATAAGGTATGTCCCGCCTATCCAGGTTCTCTTTAAACATCGCCAGCACTTCCTGGCGCCTCGATCCAAGGTCTCTCAGTCCATCGGATATCCACGGAACATCTGTGTTGAACAAAAGATATTGATCATAATAGAATTCCTTTTCCAATTCAATCAATTCAACAGGCACCCGGTTTAGATAGAGGCTGGAGTAAATCTGGGTGGTGATCAAATCCGTGTCGCAGAATAACAACCGGTTTGCTTTTGCAAGCCCGCCGAGGAGTCGCTTTGTCTGGGCCTGGCCAATACGGATTATTTCCTCTTCCGTAAACGCATTGGTTGTTATCATTTCACGGGCCACTTCCGGCACAAATACCGTCTGGTAGCGTGTCGCCATCCGTTGAGCCAACGTGGTTTTTCCCGTACTCTCTGGACCATAGAAACAAATTTTCTTTACAAAGTACGGTTTTGCGGCAGATGCAAGGGCGTCCCAATGTTTAAAGGGATGCTTCCTGATCTCTTCAGCAGATACCGGGTGTTCTTTCTTATCGGAATCAAATCGCACGTGTGAAATCCCAAGGCGGCTGGCCAATGTCTCTCCGAAATTTGATGAACTGAACAGCAAATGGAATGAATCATACTCCTCCACCAGGATCTCTGCCAACGGGCCCATGTCCTCCTTCCACCGGGCTACGTACGCTTGATCCAACTCCACGATCGTAGCCGTGATCCGAACGTATGGATGAAATTCCTGTTGAATCCATTTTAAACGAACTGACCCCGGAATCGGATCCTTTTCACTGGCAAGTACAGCCACGTGAAGCCTGTCGCAGTGGGCAGCCCCAAAGCGGATCAGGGCGATATGGCCTGCGTGCAGGGGCATGAACGATCCAACAATCAGTCCATGCTTCATGACTTGTACGAAACTACATCCTTCCTCCACTTCCAGAATCCATAGGCCGCGATAAGGCAAAAAATGAAGTACTCCATGCTAACAAACAGAATCCCTTTTGCAAAATACAATCCCGTTGCTATCACATCAGCCATGATCCAGCCCAGCCAGCACTCCACCTTCTTTTGAACCATCAGGTACGTGGAGGCAATGCTCGCCATCATTACAAGGGAGTCAAGGTATGGAAACGCACTGGGCAGCGAAAACAAACCGGGAATCAATTCATGCAGGCGGCTGGAAAAGAGCCCAAACGAGAAGGTGCCCGCCAGAACCATCGTACCCAGGAAAGCAATGCCTTTTACAGACATCCAACTCACCTTCAGTTCCTTTCTTTGGTCTTCTTCGCCATCCTGCGGATGGGCCCATCGCCACCAGCCAATCAGGTTCGTTATGAAAAAAAATACCTGCAAGAACATATCGGGATACAACTGAACCTGGTAAAAAAGAAAAAAGAACAGGACTACATTGGCAATCCCGATCGACCAGCTCCAGATATTTCCGCGTGCTGATAGCCATACAGCCACCGCCCCGGCAAGGGTGCCGAAGAACTCAAGGTAGCTCATGGGGTACCCTAGTACGGTAAAGAAAATGCTGCGGTTATCGAAGAAAAACATGCATGAGGGGAATCTTGCCGGCTACGTATGGCCCATTGCCGGACATCAGAGTCTGATACAAATATTCTTTGCTTCGGTGAAAAATTTCAGTGCCTCCCATCCGCCTTCACGGCCCACACCCGACTGTTTTGTTCCGCCAAAAGGTGTTCTCAAATCACGATAAAGCCAGCAGTTGACCCAAACGATGCCGCTCCGAAGACGTGCCGCAAACCGGTGCGCCCTCGTGAGGTTTTCTGTCCAGACGGTTGCAGACAGACCATACGATGTACCGTTCGCCAATGCTAAGGCCTCTGACTCATCCCCGAATGGCATGATGGTTACCACGGGGCCAAATATCTCTTCCTGATTAGTCCGGCAATCATGCGGCAATCCGGTAATCACCGTGGGCTCTACAAAAAATCCTTGTTCGCACCGCCCTTTGAGAATCAACCGATTTCCTCCTGTCAACACCTTTCCCCCTTCCTTGCGTGCCAGCTCCATGTATGAGAGTACCTTGTTCATGTGCGCTTCGGAAACCAATGCTCCGATCTTTGTTTTTTCCTCCAGGGGATCCCCAACAACCAATTGCCGGGTCCGTTTTACAAACTCCTCAACAAATTTTTCATAGATACCTTGTTCCACCAGAATGCGGGAACCGCAAAGGCATATTTCACCCTGGTTTGTGAAGGATGAACTGATCGACGTGCTGACCGCCTGCTCAAAGTTGCAGTCGGCAAAAACAATATTTGGATTCTTACCTCCGAGCTCCAGTGAAAGTTTTTTCAGCATCGGTCCGGCACTCGACATAATTTTTTTACCGGTCACGGTTCCCCCAGTAAATGAAATAGCAGGGATATCGGGGTGATCCACGATGGCCTGCCCTACTTTGGGTCCCAGACCGTGAACGACATTCAAAACGCCTTCTGGCAACCCCGCCTCCACGCACAACTTTGTAAACAAGTAGGCCGTCATGGGTGTCAGTTCTGAGGGTTTGGCAACTACCGTGCACCCTGCTGCGAGCGCCGGCGCAATCTTCCATGTAAACAGGTACAGGGGAAGGTTCCAGGGGGATATGCAGCCGGCAACGCCCACGGGGCTCCGGGTAGTATAATTGACTGCCTCAAGACCGGATACATGTGCCTCCGAAGAAAAGTGCATGGCGGCCGTAGCGTAAAAGCGGATGTTTGCTCCGGCCCGATAGATGTCCATCGCCTTTGCCAATTTCACTGGCTTGCCCTGATCCACACTTTCGGCCAGCGCCAATGCATCGCTGTCCCGATCGATGAGGTCGGCCAACCTATTGAGTACGGTAAAACGCTTTTCAGGGAGAAGTGCTGACCATCCGTCAAAGGCAGTCAACGCAGCCTGAACCGCCCGATCAACATCCTGCCCATCGGAATCTGGCAGCAAGCTGTAGGCCTTTCCTTCCGCCGGATTGATGTTCTCGAGATAGGAGTCAGATATCGGTTTTACCAGTTGTCCGCCAATATAGTTTTGAAGCTTCTCCATGTATCCCGATTACAGACTTCCTGTTCGCCCTCCGTCGACAGGAAGGTTGATACCATTGATGTAACTGGCCGCGGGTGTGGCCAGAAATGCCACTGCGGCGGCTACCTCATCCGGTGTTGATATTCGTCCTGCAGGAATTTCTGCGATCATCTCTTCCAGGACTTGTTCCTGCGTCTTTTTTTGCTTTGTGGCTCGATCGCGAATGATCGCTTCCAGTCTACCTGTCATAGAAGCACCCGGCAGCACATTGTTGACCGTAATACGAAACGGGGCCAACTCGGTAGCCAGCGTCTTGGCCCAATTCGCAACAGCGCCGCGAATCGTGTTGGAAACACCCAGACCTCGTATGGGAACCTTCACCGACGTTGAAATAATATTGATTATCCGGCCGTATTTTTCCTTTTTCATCCCCGGCACCAATGCTTGCACTAGAATCTGGTTACACAACAGGTGATTGGAGAAGGCCTTCGTAAATTCATCCAGCGATGCAGTCAACGCCGGGCCCGCCGGCGGTCCACCCGTATTGTTCACCAGAATGTGTGCTGTATGACCGGTCGTATATTTTTCAAGCGAAGACTCCAGTCGGGCGGGATAATTGAAATCAGCCTGCAGGCTGTCGTGCTCCTGCCCGGCCAATTGCGGCAGCTCCTTGAGCACGGTCTTGAGTTTAACTTTATCCCTGGCTATGAGCGTGATGGAGGCCCCCAAGGCCGCCAATTCGATGGCGGTGGCTTTGCCAATTCCCTGCGTGCTCCCGCAAACCACGGCCCTTTTCCCGATTAGGCTTAATTCCATAATGCTAAAGATAGACTGAAAAGTTTTAGATTTACATACAGAACCCTGTTACTATGGCTATCCGCAGACCTTTCAATCTCAAGCAGTGGATCAACGATAACCGACATGTGCTGAAGCCGCCCGTGGGCAACAAGAATCTATACGTGGATGCCGGCGACTACATCGTCATGATCGTGGCCGGGCCCAATGCACGCAAGGATTATCATTACAACGAAACAGAGGAACTTTACTACCAACTGGAGGGAGATATTACAGTCAAGATCCAGGAAGACGGTAAGGCTGTAGCCATTCCAATCAACGAGGGCGACCTGTTCTTGCTTCCCGCGAAGGTTCCCCATTCACCGATACGAACACCCAATTCCATCGGACTTGTCATTGAGTGTAAACGGAAGCAGAACGAAGACGACGGGCTGATGTGGTTTTGTGAAGCGTGTAATAATCCGCTGCACCAGTATACCTTCCACCTCCACGACATTGAAAAAGACTTTATTCCCCGATTCCGGGAGTTCTATGCCTCCACGGAGCAGCGGACGTGCAAAAAATGCGGCACCGTCATGGAAGCTGATCCCCGGTTTGTGTAAGTATGAACAAATCCGAAATCCAGAAGTTCCTCATCCTTAACTATTCCTCCCTGGTGCATCGCGTCAGGGAACTGGGAGACGGTCCCGCCATGCAATCGGTCGGAGAAAAATGGACTCCTGCCCAGCAGTTGGACCATCTCGTTCGGAGCGTCAGGCCGGTGGCCCTGGCATTCTCTCTACCCAAGTTTGTGCTTTCCCTGATTTTTGGAACCGCCAACCGGCCATCGCGATCGTACGATGGGTTGATTGAAAAATACCATTCCAAATTGGCCGGTGGAGGAAAGGCATCCCATCCTTTTATTCCAGGCGAGCCCGGTAATGTCACCCGGCTCGGTGATAGGATGGATCACCTCATTAATAAGCTTACATCGCGGATAGATCACTTTTCTGAAAAGGAGTTGGATCAATATATCCTGCCTCATCCGCTACTCGGAAAGCTCACCTTGCGGGAAATGCTTTATTTCACAGCTTATCATGCACAGCATCATGAGCGTCAAATCGAATCAAATACGAAATCCGTTATCGCGTGAAAGTCATGCGGTTTGAGAATTCCCTGTCTTTCGCCCGCAGCCTTGACAAGCAGGATCCCCTGAGAAAATTCCAGTCCCAGTTCCACATCCCAAAGATAAAGGGAAAGAAAAGCCTGTACCTCTGCGGGAACTCCCTGGGATTGCAGCCCCGAAACGTCAAGTCCTATTTATTGGAGGAACTCCACGATTGGGCAACCCTGGGCGTCGAAGGCCACATCCATGGAAAACGACCCTGGCTGTATTACCATCACCTCACCAAGAAATCGCTTGCCAAACTGGTAGGGGCAAAACCTTCGGAGGTCGTTGCTATGAATCAGCTTACGGTGAACCTGCACCTGATGTTGACAACATTTTACCGGCCCACATCCTCCCGATTTAAAATTCTGGCCGAAGCTGGTGCGTTTTCCTCAGACCAGTATGCCCTGGAGTCGCAGATTAAGTTGCACAACCTGGACCCGCAACGGAGCCTCGTAGAACTTTCACCCCGGCCTGGAGAATTTGCTTTGCGAACAGAAGATATTCTCGCGGCAATTGAGAAGCATGGGGATGAACTGGCACTTGTGCTTTTTGGCGCGGTGCAATATTACTCCGGCCAGTTCTTTGACGTCTCCTCGATCAGTGCGGCGGCCCGCAAGGTCGGGGCTAATGTTGGATTTGATCTCGCGCACGCGATTGGCAATGTACCCCTGTCACTGCATAAAGACGGAGTTGACTTTGCAGTATGGTGCTCTTACAAGTACCTTAATTCAGGCCCCGGAAGCGTGGCCGGCGCCTTTGTACACGATCGGCACGCGGAAAACTTTGAGCTGCCGCGCATGGCTGGTTGGTGGGGTCACCGGGAGGCCAACCGGTTTGAAATGAAGAAGGGGTTTCAGGCCATGGACGGAGTTGACGGGTGGCAGATTTCCAACTTTCCGGTATTGACCGGGGCAGCCCACCTGGCCGCGCTAAGCCAATTTGATGGCGCCGGGATAAAACCATTGCGCACCAAGAGTTTAAAACTCACCGGATACCTCCATTATCTACTTCGTCTCATCGATGCTACAGGAAAACAATTTACGATCATTACCCCTGAAGATCCCGCCTCCCGAGGCTGTCAGCTATCGCTGCTGATGAAGCAAAAAGGCCGCGCCGTCTTCCAGGCAATCAGCCGAAAAGGGGTTATTGCTGATTGGCGCGAGCCCAACGTAATCCGTATCGCTCCCGTACCTCTCTACAATTCATTTGAAGACGTGTACCGGTTTACCGAAATCTTTGCACGCGCCCTCTGCTAGGTGCGAACTAGTTCGGTTGCTGATTTTCATCATACATTAGGGGGTATTATTTAACGATCTTCCGCATTCCGATATGGTAAAGAAACCAACAACAATCACGATCGTAGGTGCCGGCTTGGTGGGCTCCCTGCTCTCGATCTACCTGGCCAAACGCGGTTACCAGGTATCCGTATATGAGCGCCGTTTCGATATGCGCGTCAATACCCTGGAAGGCGGACGGTCGATCAATTTGGCGCTGAGCAACCGGGGAATTCAGGCTTTGGAAGAGGTGGGGCTTGCCGAAGAAATGAAAAGACATTCCGTCAAGATGAAAGGCCGGCTCATGCACGATGTTAAAGGCCAATTAACCTTTCAGCCGTATGGAAAAGAAGGGCAGTTTATTAATTCTATTTCTCGCACGGGCCTGAACAAGTTTCTTATTCAGGAAGCGGAAAAATGCGGTGTAACTTTCTTTTTTGAACACCGATGCCTCGAAGTCGACCTGAACAAGACCGAGGTCACCTTCCAGCATCAAAATGATATTCGCCGCAGCCAACCCGACCTGGTCATCGGTGCCGATGGTGCTTTTTCAGCCATCCGCACAGCGCTCCAGACATCCGACAGGTTTGATTACGAGCAACGCTACCTGGAGCACGGGTACAAGGAACTGCGTATTCCTCCAGGTGAAAAGGGTGAATTTATGCTTGAGAAGGAGGCGCTTCACATCTGGCCCCGGGAAAGCTACATGCTGATCGCACTTCCTAATCCGGATGCGACCTTTACGTGTACGTTGTTCTTTCCATTTGAAGGCGATCCATCGTTCAAAAAGCTAAAAACTCCGGAACAAATCAAGTCATTCTTTGAAACGACGTTCCCGGATGCCGTTGCTCTGATGCCCTCCTTGATTGAAGACTTCCGCGATAATCCCACGTCTTCGCTAGTAACGATCCGCTGCCGTCCCTGGGTCAAGAAGAATACCATGGTAATCGGCGATGCTGCCCACGGAGTTGTACCCTTTTATGGCCAGGGTATGAACTCAGGTTTTGAAGACTGCGCGGTACTAAACCAGCTTCTGAACAAATACGAAGACGACTGGAAACAAGCCCTCCGTGAATTCCAGGAAGTCCGTATAGCCGATGCAGACGCAATTGCCCAGCTGGCCCTGGACAACTTTGTGGAGATGCGCGACCTGGTGGCGGACCCAGATTTTCTCCTGCGCAAGAAAATTGAAGCACGGTGTCACGAACTTTATCCAAACAAATGGATTCCGCTTTACGCGATGGTTACTTTTCACAATGAGATCCGGTATTCGGAGGCACAGCGAATAGGCTCGCGCCAGAAAGCCATCATGGACAAGGTGATGAAGACACCTTCTATTCAGGACCGATGGCAGGAGTTGGACTATGCCGACCTCGTTTCCAAGCTCACGCTTCCGCAATAAGAATCTTGTACTCTTCGTAGCGAATCAGAATGTCTCGCACGTAATTCACGGGCTCCACACATTTGCAATATCCCGCCACAGCCACCGGGTCGCGGTAATACTTGGGATTTGATTTGTGTCGGAGGTACACTTCCACGTCCTCCCAACGGGATGGATCCTTGTCATATTTTTTTGCCAGGTTCTTGGCATCTATCACATGAGATAGCCCCGCATTATAGGACGCGAGGACAAACTTGAGGCGCTCTCGGTCATCCGACACGTACCGGCCCCAGAGTTTGTCGAGGTATTTCAGGTATCGTACACCCGCTTTCAGACTTTGATAGGGATTGGTTCGGTCTACTGCTCCAAATTCAATAGCTGTAGCAGGCATCAGCTGCATAAGACCCACGGCCCCCGCCCATGATTCTGCGTTGGGGCGAAAGTTCGATTCCTGGTACACGATGGACGCCAGAAGCCTCCAATCCCAACCAAGATTCTTTGCCTGCCTTTTGATTTCCTCATCGTAGGGCGACAGCTTATTGCCCCCCAGCGAGGAGTATAGCGAGGTAATCCGGATCTGAGAGGAGCGGGGGCTATTGAAATACTTCCCATAGATAATCCGGAAGGTTCCATTCCTCTTTATCTCTGAAAGCCATCGGTTGACGGCATCCTGAAGTTCCGGTGAGTTCTTGCGTACTGCCCATGCAATCTGCTGCGGCAGACTCAAGGCGGTTTCCACATCAAGATCAGGGTAGTAGATGGCGTTGACGATTGCCATCGTCTGGTCAGCCACGGTAAATTGAATTTCTCCTTCCGCCACCTTTTCGATAAGCGATTCAGTTTCGGCGGTTGCGCTATCCTCCTCAATGAGAATTTCCCCGCCGATCTCGCCTGAAAGATTCTGAAGCCTGTCCTTAAACGCCGATCTGTTCAGCACGTAGACCTTTTTACCAATCAGATCTACCGGATCACGCACCAGAGACCGTTCAATCCGTGCCGGAGGCATGCGCCGCCAATTCGCCGGTTTTCGCTGCACCAGAACCTGCGTGGTGTTGAAATGAGGCTCTGTGAAAGCCAGAAACTGGCCCCGCTCCCGGGTGATAGTGAGCGGAAAAGCGATGAGATCCCCTTCCCCTCGGTTTAACAGGTTTATACTTCGCTCAATCCCCGTGATTACCCTGATCTTGAGTTCCAGGTCGAGGTGTTTTGCTAGATTTTGAAGCAACTCGTACTCATACCCCATGGGCTGGCCGCGGTAGATAAAATAACTGACCGAGTTGTTGTCTACAATGGCTTGAAGGAATCCCCGCTCGCGAATCTGGGTGAGGTCCATGGTGACCTTCGGGGTATCGGCAAAATCACCTTCCTGCGCTTCCCATGCGCAGCCGGCAGAAAGAAAGACGAACAGCAGGGATATAGCGCGATAGACTGCTCTTGCCATAGGTCAAAGTACAGAAAAGGGTCAAAAAATAAAAGAGGCTCCGGGGGGAGCCTCTTTTGTCAAAACATTACACAGGAAATTAGTTAGGTCTTAAAACACCACTCACAGTATGCAAGATCCCGGAGTTGGTAAGGATATTATTACTGGCCGTAATTGTCGCGTCAAGTACACCCGTGTTTGCATCGGCCAGCGTGTAGGTATACGGACCGGCAGCAGGAGGAATCGGACTGATCCCCATAGTGAGTGTAGGGGTCGTCAGCAATGGCGTCAACACCTGACCGTTGGTGAAATCGGTTGTAAGGAATCGGCCGGGTACCACGTGGTACTTCACAAGATCCGTCAACTGCGCAAGCGTCGGGTTTGGTGATGGTGGTGGCGTTGCGCTGATGAGGCTGGCGATGTACGAATAGCACAAGGCCTCAGTGGTTAGGGTCCCATTGATAGCAACCAAATAAGCCCTCATCGGTCCATCTGTCGGCTGAAACACCGTGAAATCAGGCAACGGAGAAGAGTTTGGCAGGATGGTAGGCGTCAGACCTGTTACCCGGATCAAAGCGGCTAACAAGTTAAAATTAGCATCGTTGGTATCAGATGTAGTTCCTCCAGTAACTGTCGGGGGATTGCTATTGTAGCTGATAGAAACCCCCATCGGCGTAAGTACGGTGGCGCTGCTGACGGCCGCCATAACCCGGTCGATGGTATGTGTCACCCCATTGGCCGCCATGACATCAAATGCCGTCACTGTAGCTCCGTTTGTTGAACTGTTCGCGTTCAGCACAGTCGCAGTGGCCGTTTTGGAAATTGATAGGCGTGCCCCGTTGAGTGTGGCAAATACCTGGTTGCCTGTGATGAGGCTTGCCGTAAGCTTGGAACTGACCAGGTGATAGCTGATTATCGGCACGTAAGTAGCGATGAATCCGGCTAGCGTAGGAGTTGTAGTGGCTGTCAACTGTCCAAGGAAAGTCAAGACGTGCGCTTCCGAAACGGGAGCCAAGGGCCCAAAATAAGCCGGGTACCTTGCACTCAGATCCGTAATGAACGCTGGATCAGACGGAGAAAAGACTGTTACCAGGCCTGCGTTGATGTTGTTGATCATGGCAAATTGACCCGTCTTTTTCACAATGGCCGTGAAAATTGTAAAGTTCGGATCAGCAGCCATGGTATCGCCCACCGGAGTACCTGTAAGACCCACAGGAGACGTGAAGTCGTCTTTGCAGCTACCAAGTGTGAGCGTAAAGGCAGTCACCAGTAACAGCCTGTTTATGGTATTGAAATTTTTCATATTCATTTTCGTGTTAATGGTGATTGATTAATGTGTCACGATCCCGTGACTAACTCCCCGCGATCCCGTTTTGCCCAATTCGCCTCGCACGAAAACTGTGTAGTTTTTTCCTGGAGGAAAGCTCACGCCCGCACTATACACAATGGTCGCATAACCAGCATCCGTACTTACTTCCAGCGCATAGTTTATTGGAATCCCTCCGGAGGCAATCACTTGAGATGTAAATGCCACGGCAATAGTTGCCCGTGACCCAACCGTTGGGTTAAAGCTGGTGGAATTCACAATATGGGCGCTTGACGAAGCCAGGGATATCGTAGTGCCGGGCGACGGCCTGAGGCGAACCCATATGGGACGGCCTCCCGATGTTCCGTTGGCATTTGCTGCTACGGTGATACCGTTGGCATTGGCTACGGCATTCACAAACCGGATGCCTGCATTCGTCAGCGCTGCCCCACCCGCAATTACAAGGGGTGCATCGCTTGTGATAAAGTAGCGTACTCCTCCCGGGTCAGTCAATCCGAGCGGCACCAAACCAATGGTCAACAAATTAGCAGCCTCAGTTGGCCCTGGGGGTGGCACTGTAGTTCCCGCCACAATGGAATCCCGGCGGCTCGCCGAGATTTGCTTCTTCGTGTTGGGATTAAAGTAGGTAACATCGGCAAACTTGATGGTCGGTGTAATTCTGAACAAGCGCTGGGCGACAGGACGATTGATGCTGTCGATAGCAAATACCGTATACCGCCCATTGTCCACTGCAGCGAAATTGTTCACCCCGTTGTTAGTGGATCGGAAAATCAGGTCGCTGCCACCCAACAGCCCGCCGATTGTTCCGGTTGCTGCCTTGGCCCTGATGGAAGTATTGGCCGTGGCACTCCCGGAAGTACCGGATGAGGTAATAGGCAGCATCGTATAGCTTGTCAATGCCATTCCCGGAGCCGTGCCGGTACCCAGCCTTGCGCCATTGACATAAAAGTCAAGGGCAGGGGCGTCCACGGTGGCATTGGCAAATGTAAAATTGGCATTGTAGTAATTGGCGGTCGTACCAATGCTTGGCGCTGGTAATTCCGGATCCTGGCATGCGGTAAGAACGGTAAGGACTCCAACCGAAACCAGGGAAGATATTTTGATAACGTTTTTCATAAGATCGTTGCGATTTGGAGTTTAGAAAATATACCGGATACCCAATTGTATCTGCCATCTTCCTCCGCTGGTAGTTGACGTATCGTAGATTGTACTTGACGTCAGCGGTGTTCCATCCGGATTCAAGTCAAATGCATAGACGGGTCTTCCAGTCGTCGCTGCCCAGGGATTTCCAATAGTAGCAGCAGGTCCGGCCGTAGCCGTAGGTGACGCCAGGGTTCCGGCTGTATGTGGTTGTTCATACCCCAGGAATCGGATTACCTGCGTTCTGGCAGGTACGCGGATCAAGCCCCATTTGGAGTTAAGCAGGTTAAGCACGTTGTCGATATTCAATGAAAGCTGCAGCGTGTTGCGCTTACCTTTCACGTCCATGTAGAAATCCTGAAGCAGGCTGAAATTCAACCGATCTACCCAGGGCGCGATGGCTCCGTTTCTTGCCACATACTTGCCCCGGTTAGCGGCCAGGTATTCGTCGTTGCGAATGTAATTGTCCAGCTGACTCCAGATTTGAGTAAGCGTCCGTGTATCATTGGCATTGCTTGTACTTAGTACAATTTCATTCTGGCTGGCGGGCACATAGATGAGGTCATTACCATTGGTTCCGTCGCTGTTCGGGTCACCGCTATAAACGTATGACCAGTTGAAACCGGAACGTCCCTCGTAGGTGAAGCCCACCGTAGTGGCCATGTGATCCATATACTCGACCCGGTATGAACCATACGCTACAATGCGATGAGGAGTCAGGTTATTAGCATACGACATGCCTGCGTTGTTAGGACCGAAGATGTTGGTCTGCGAGGCAAATGTGCCGCCAGCGGTAGAGCCGCTTTGTGAATTGATTTCACGGGCGTCGGTATACGTGTAGGCCCCCATCAACGATATGTTGCGGTTAAAGTCCTTCCTGAACTGGGCTGTCAGGCTCCACTGGTATCCCTGATCCGTATTATCAAGAACGAGCGACTGCCCCACTTCACCCGATATGCGGCGGTCATTGGCTATGATCTGACGATCCGCACCAGCGGCGCCGTACAACGGGCGCCCGTCGCCGGCGAGAGCCGCCTTAGCAGGAGCCAAATTTGCGTCGCGCAGAAGAACGGCATTGATGTCTTTCGTGTAAATGAATTCAAGGGTTCCCACCACGCCGCCAGGCAGCTTGTGATCCACCGCCAAATTCGTTCTCCACACCTGGGGAAACTTGAAGTTCTTAGCCACAGTGTTCATGGCTGGCACAATAGATGATCTGCCGTAGTTCCTGTTCAGCGGATTCGTTACCAGCGTTGGATTACCGCCCGCGAGGTCCGAAAAATCCTTCTCCGGCGCCGCGTAGGGGGTTTGTGCGAAATCGTATGGCAATCCATCTCCTGTATTGGTGAATGGAACGTTGGTGGAAGTAAACTGGCCAAAATACAGCCCATTATTGCTCACCGCATTGGACAACCAAACGAACGGAATACGTCCCGTGAGCACACCCGTGCCTCCGCGAATTTGTGTTGTGCGGTCGCCTTTTACATCATAATTGAAGCCGACACGAGGTGAAAACAAGGGCACCACCTGAGGCCAGGCACCTACCCGTAGCTGCTCCCCGTTAAGGTTGATAGAGTTCACATAATTGTTTTTGGGCAAATCAGACAGGTACACGGGGATATCCACCCGGAGTCCGGCAGTAAGGGTAAGGTTTCTGATTCCCTTGTACGAATCCTGAGCAAAAAAGCCAAGTTGCAACGCAGACCACTTCGCGGCTGTAGCAGCAGGTCCGCCTTTCACGGCGACGTACTGAATGTTGTAGTTGGCCGGTCGCTGGGCCCCGGTTGTACCTGGGTCAGCATCGGCATAGAAATCTGCCAGGCTGTTGTAGCGGTAGTTTCCATTCACTACTTGCGTGAACACATTGTTGAAGCTATAATACTCGTTGGCGGTACCGACAGTGACCGTGTGGTCCTTGAGGTACATGGTAAAATAGTCATTGAACTGGAGCACATCCTGATCGAGGAGGTTATTCTTTGTGAACGGATCAGGACCGAAGGAGGTCATATTCTGGCCGTTCGGGCCGAGGATATCCACGGTAGCAATACTGGGGACGGGAATTCCGCCGGCGTTCTCACGAAAATCGCGCAGCGCTGTATATCCCACTACCAGGTTGTTGGAGAATTTTCCTGCACCGAAAAGTGAGTTTAACTCCAGCGTACCTGAATACTGGTTGTTATTGATCCGATAGAAGGATGAAGAAAACGAAAGCACGTTGTTTGAATTACCACGTCCACCTGTGGGGCCTCCCGTAAATCCACCGGAGCCGCTGGGGAACTGATCCAGAAAGGCGTTTGTGATATTACCGCGAAGGGTTAGTTTGTGATTCTGGCTGATGTTATAATCAAAGCGTAGGACGTACCGCTTGCTTTCCGTGGCCCGGCTGAAATCTTTATATACTCCGGGATCGTAGTTATAGTTGGTAATGAGGAAATCGCGCAAGCCTCGTAGGCCGGTGAGCGGGTCGTTATCGTCCGTGGCCTGAGAAGTGGTGCTGCTGGTGGCCTCCCCGGTATTCCGGACCCGGAAGGTATAGGCTGGATCTGAGCGCTGCTCAAATTCCGCGTTAGCAAAAAAGAACAGCTTGTTCTTAATGATAGGCCCGCCCAGGCGAAAACCATAGTTCTTGAAATTGAAATCGGGTATCGGTGCATCCACACCATCGATCTTTGTTCCGGCAAAACCTTGTGAACGGAAGAAATAATAGGCCGAACCGGACATCTCATTGGTACCGCTTCGTGTGATGGCACTGATACCGGCACCGGTGAAATTACCCTGCCGCACATCGTAGGGAGAAAGTGAAACGGTCATCTCCTGAATAGCGTCCATGCTGAACGGTGTTGCACTGGACTGTCCGCCGGGAAGGGGGTTCAGCCCAAACACGTTATTCATCGTGGCTCCGTCAATGGTCAGGTTATTGTACAGGTTGCTTCGACCCCCGAACGAGAGGTTACTGCCACCGGCCTGGGGAGTGAGCCGGGTGATATCCCGGAAGTCGCGACCGATGGAAGGGAGACGTTGGATCGAAGTGGCACTAAAATGGGAAGACGTTCCTATTTTTTCTGAATTGAGGATCGCATCCTGAACGCCAGTCACCAGAACAGCCTGTAATTCGGTGGCCTCCGGGATCAGCGCGTAATTCAGGATTAGGGTTTGGCCCAGTTCAAGAAAAACCTGATCGTGAACCTGCTCCTTGAATCCCACAAAAGAGATTCTAAGCGTGTAGGGACCGCCCACGCGCATCCCTTCGATGTTATAATAACCATCGACACGCGAGGCGGTTCCGTACGTAGTTCCTGACGGCTCGTGTGTGACGACAATGTTTGTACCCGGTATTACCTCACCGTTCTGGTCCTTGATAATACCTGTCAGGCTGGATGTTGTAACACCCTGCGCCAGGATGCCCAAGGGCCCTGATAGCAGGGCAACAACCAGTAGCAGTAAAATTCTCCTCATAAGGTTGGATTTATAGGTTGAAAGTGTTCGCAAAAATATTCGTTTGAAGCTAACACACTTTATGGAAGCATTAAATGTTACAAACAAAATATTAACAAATGGGGCGTCACGTAAGATGGCGCCTAAAAATATTGTTGCTTGAACCCATGGTTAATAGTAACCTTGTGTTCAACCTCCACTTAAAGCAAGGGTGACCAAAGAAAGCGGTTTGGCCAACCGGGCCGGCAGAAAGTAACCCCATGAAAGCAAGAAAGACTCTATCGAGTGTAGTCGTCTGGTCTTTGATTTCAGCCGCTTTTATCGGCCCAGGAACGATAACCACCGCAATCGCCGCAGGCGCCACCTACCATCTCGATTTGTTGTGGGCCGTTGTGTTCTCCACCTTGGCGTGCCTTTTACTTCAGGAGGTTTCAGCCCGCTTGGCCATCGTGAGCGGCCTCAGCATGGGGCAGGCGCTGATCAAAAAGCACGGGGAGCAACGGGGACGGCTTCTGGGTTTTGTCCTGGGAGGACCCGTAATCTTTGGATGCATGGCCTACGAAGCTGGAAATATCCTTGGAGCCGTATCCGGTCTGCAATTGCTCATCCCGTTGGATGTGAAGGTGGGCACCCTGGTCCTGACGGGGGTGGTCGCCAGTATCCTATGGACCGACCGTCGGGTAGTCATAGGTTGGCTCATGACCGCCCTGGTAGGGCTGATGGGCATCGCATTCTTCGTTCTCGCCATTGATCAGGATGTTCTGGCGGTGGATTTGCTGAAAGCCACCATCACTCCCCGGGTACCCCCAGGATCAGAACTCCTGGCCCTCGGCCTCATTGGGACCACCATCGTTCCATACAACATCTTCCTGGGTTCAGGTGTAAGCAGGGGTCAAACCGTTTCTCTCATGCGCATAGGATTGAGTATTTCTGTTCTGATCGGTGGCGTTATTACGGCCGCCATTCTCGTAGCCGGCACAGCCGTAGAATCCTTTTCTAGTTTTGAAGAGTTGGCGCAGGTACTTAGCAACCGTGTCGGGGACCTTGGCGCCACAGCGATCGGCATTGGCCTCTTTGCCGCCGGAATTTCATCGGCCATCACGTCGCCCTACGCCGCCTCCATCATTGCCACTTCGGTATTCTCGTGGGAAAAGCGGGGACAACGGTTAGTCTGGCTGTTGGTCGTGGGGAATGGATTCCTTTTTGGAATCAGCGGCATGAAGCCTATTCCCGTGATCCTCACCGTCCAGGCACTGAACGGACTTGTGCTTCCCCTCCTCACGGCCTTTCTCATCTTGTTAATCAACGATCCGGCCATCATCCCTGATTCGCGGCGCCACGCCCTCTGGTACAACGTGGTATTAACTGGAATTTTTGGCGGCGTACTCTTTATGGGGCTTCATAGTGTAGACCGGTCGATCTCCACCTGGCTGGGTTTGCCACAGCACCACTTTGAGCTGATAATTACCCTAACAACTGTGCTGACAGGAGTCCTGATCTACCGGTTGGTACACCTCTTACGATCCCGGTAAATAATTAGGTATCAGGCAACGATCTCATCGAAAGCCTTAACGAAAGCTTTCATCTCATCAAGCGTACCAATGCTTACCCGACACCATTCCTTGCCCTGGTATTCCCAGATCCGGATCTGAAATCCCCGTTGGGTGGTTTGCTCGAGGATGGTCTTCCCATCTTTCGGTGCTGGAAACAGGATAACATTGGTCTTTGATTTTCCATAGAACCACTTCTTTTGGTCCAGGTAATCAGTAAAGTACTTCAATGCTGCGGCATTCATCGTTCGGGTGTACTTCATAAACTCTTCGTCGCCCAGACTTGCTTTTGCTGCCGCGATGGCGGTCTGACTGAGAATGGTTCCCATTTGGTACCGGGCTAGCTTCCTGATCAAATCCGGCTTTGCCACCGCGTACCCGATGCGCAGTCCTGCCAATCCATAGATTTTGGAAAACGTCCGTGATACGATGACGTTGTGATCTTGCTTGACCAATTCCACCATTGACCGTTGCTGGCCAGGCTCGAGAAATTCCAGGTACGCTTCATCCGAATACACGACAGTCTTCTTCGCCATTTCCTCACAAAAGCTTTTCAGCTTGCCGCCATCCACTACGGTTCCCGTTGGATTGTTGGGATTGACCACAAAGAGAATCTTTGTGTCTGCCTTGACGGCTGATGCCATGGCTTCCAGGTCGTGCACCATATTCTCATCAAGGTTAACACGATCCCAACGGGCGTTGTATTTCTCAGCGTAATTCATCAGCATGGTAAACGTTGGCCACGCAGACAGGACTGATCCCCCTTCCAGCCCAACGCTCAGCCCGGTAATGGCCAGCAACTCGCCCGAACCGGCTCCCATAAGAATATGGTCCTTGCTTACACCTTCCTTGTCTGCAATCAGCTGCCTGATCTCATCCGCCTGCCCAAACGCATAGCGATTTCCCTCTGGGATAGAAAGCTTTATAGCCTCGCGGGCCTTTGGAGAAGGGCCGTATGGATTCTCATTCGACCCAAGGCGGACCATTTTACCTGCATTTAGAACAGCGAATTCCCGTTCCGCCTGGCTGACGGGGGAAGCCATGAGTTCATTAACAAAAGTAAGTCCAAGCGGAATTCCCGCTCCGGCAGTGATGGCTGATCGGAACCAGTCTCTTCGGGATATGCGTGTTTTCATAAGCAATGGGTTAACATTTTTATGCCCTCCTTAACGTGAAGAGCAGATAAATGTAAGGAATAAAATGTGGAAAACTTCGACTACTGGGATGTCTTCCTGTCTGGTCAATAGCCAGCAGGGCGGCTGTACATGGCTCGTTCCCCGTTGACAATCAATTCCAATTGGGAGCCACGCAGCGAATAGGAGAGCACCAATGTGCCCGGACGGGTGTCTAACAAAATATGACCTTGCGAGACACGGTACGAGAAGGATTTCCCTCGATAGACACATGTCGCGTCTGCCCTGAATTCTATCATCTCCCCGTTTCCCGACCACAAACCAATAAGCCCGACATCGGTGCCGCTGAACGTGTTGGGGCCGGTTAAGGATTTTGAGGAATCCCCGACTTCATGGGGCCGGCGTTGGAAGCGAACGGTACCGTCCAGATTCCCTCCCGTGAGACTCAGGGTGGAGCCTTCGAGGCTGTATGAATAATGACTGAGCTGATCGCCAATGCGAAGGGTTAGCGCTTTGTTCCGGATAGAATAGTGAAGCGGGACACCATCAAAATCCCCGGATCCATCAGGGAGCAGCATGAGCGTCAGGTGTAATCCGTGCGCATCGCTTTCCCACCGACCCTGGATGGTTGGGGATTCCTGGGCTACAGATTCTCCGGCGACAAGAAGCGTCGCAGTAAAAAGAAACAATATCAAACGGACGGTATCCACGAGCCGATCAGAGCACGTTATTCAGCTGCTCTTTGATTTTTTCCAATTCCTCCTTCATCATGATCACTTCTTTCTGCATGGCCGCATCATTGGCTTTTGATCCGATTGTGTTGATTTCGCGACCCATTTCCTGGGCTATGAAGCCTAGTTTTTTTCCATGGGGACGTGGTCCGCGCATCGCCTCCAGAAAATGGGAGGCATGGGCCTTCAGCCGTACACGCTCTTCATGGATATCCAGTTTTTCAATATAGTACAGAATCTCCTGCTCAAGCCGGTTCGCATCAAAACCTTCATCCCCAAAAAATTCTGTGACGTTCTTTTTGATTTTGGTTCTAATCTTCGTTACCCGCAATGGGTCCAGCTTAATCACCTCGTCAAGGCGTTCTTCCACAGTCCGCACATAACTTTCCAGTTTTTCCGCCAGAACCGCGCCTTCCTTGTCGCGAAACTCATTGCATTGTCCGAGGGCCGACAAAAACGCACCGGAGAATTTCTCCAGAACATCGGGGCTTGCTTTTTCAACCGCATCGACCCCAACGTCTGGAGCTCTCAAGGCCAGCTCAAACAGGTTGTCATACGGTGCCATGACGCGGTCGGCCAGTTTCTTGAGTTCTGCATAGTACGCGGTAAACCGCACTTCATTAAATCGTGGGGAAATTTTCTCCTGTACGTTTCGCTCATACTCAATAGAGACAGAAATTTTTCCGCGCTCCAATTGATCCTGGATCATCGCCCGGATTTCCGCTTCCTTTTCAGCCAGAATCGAAGGAATTCTCAAACCAAGATCCAGGAACTTTGAATTTAATGTACGCACCTCCATGTGAATGGTGCCGTCATCAACCACCGCAGCAGCCTGGCCAAAGCCTGTCATCGATCGTAGCATAGAAATTTTTATGCAAGGTAACTCAATCCCTGCTGAATTCCGGACTGAGACTCAGAAATCAAACCCAACCGAAACCATGAGGCGCGGATTCTGCACCTTATAATTCTCCACCGGCCATGCATAGTCAAACTTCAGGTAGTATCCCAGTATCATGGAACGGAATCCAAAGCCGTAGCTGTATAGCCACGGATTGAGGTACTGTTTCAAATCGATGAGAAAGGGACCCGACTTAATCTCCACTGTCCGCAGCGTGTTTTCCGAATTAATGGGTGGCGCTCCTGTCCAACTCGTTCCTATATCGTAGAAAGCGGTAAGCTGCATGTTCCGGAAAAAGCCCGACGAGACAGAGCCACCCGCCAGTGCCCGGACCAGCGGCAACCTGAACTCAGCATTAAACATGGCCACACTGGTTCCGTATAATGTAGCATAGTCAAATCCCCGCAAGGTGGTAGCAAACTCGGTAAAGATCAGGTTGTCATTAAATCCTGATTTGACATACAAAGGGTTTTTGACCCCCTCGTAATTGATGCGGTTGCCAAACCAATTGTCAACGCCGCCCAGGGCATACTGTTTTGGTGAATTACCAAAAAAGGTACCGGTATAACCGCGTACCGCAATAACAATTTCACGGTACAGTTTCTGATAGTGTCTTACATCAACCGAAACCTGTGAGAAACTGGCCCGCTTGTTTCCTATCCCCTCATAGTGCACGAAATTGATTTTACCGCGGGTACCCTCAATAAGATTGAGTCCGGTACTCACTGAATTGTCGTACACGATTTCCGCCCTCGTTCCTGCATAGAATTGCTCTTTGGACTGCTGAAAGGCTGGAGGCGATGAAGTACGCTGATCTGGACCGCGGTCAACATAATGTGTGTATCCAACAAAGGGCTTAAGTGCCACCCGGGTGCGAACCGTGAGAGGGAGTGCAGCGCCAAACTCAATTTTCTGCCAGGAGTACTTTTGCTGACGGTCTTCCTGCGTCCAGAAAATCACTTTGCGGTCGTACCGAACACTGTAATCAATGCGGTGCTTGAGATAGTGGATCTCACCAAAAACATCACCGCTCTTCCAGTCAAAAGCCGTTTGGATGCCCCCGTGAATCCGGAAGTTTTCCAGAATATCATTCATTTGTGTTTCCAGGCGCAGGCTAAACCCCCGCAGGGGATCGATTACAAAATTCGTGACGAAGCTCTCGTAGCTGAATTTTGGCTGGTATGGGAACGGTCCGTTAATCCGGCTGCTTTCCCGCGCTTTCATGTACCGGCTAAGGAATGTTTCGCTGGCCGGTTGAGTTTTCAGTGCCTCGTCTTCAAACCGGTAGTCGTCGGTGTTAAGATCGGCTACTTTCTTCTCTGGAACCGGAGCCACCACCGTGTCTTTCCGGAGAGCCTCATCTTCAAAGCGGTAGTCATCCACGTTGATTTCACCGGGCTTCAGAGGTGGCCGCTTCACGGAATCTGCGGGGACCACCCGGAGCGAAACGGCGGCAGTCCGAACGGAGTCCGGTGACTGAGAAATTTCTGTGGTGTCCTGCTTTTGCTGGAGACGCTCGTTGATAAGTTGCTTGAGCGAGATCCCGGGTTTCACCTCTTTCTTTCGCCGTTCGGTGAGGTTGCGTACTTGCTGCATTTCCTTACGCTTGGTGGCGGGTGTGAAAATCTGCCGGTCCAGGTTGAAATTCCTGTAAACAAAGATATCCTCCCGCAGGCTGTTGGTCATAACCACGCTGAGCAACCGACTTCCAAAATCAATATCAAAACTCTTGATGCTTGATTCAAAGTTGGTAACCTGATTATACACACCGGTTTCCAGGCTGTACCTGAACAGGTTCACAATCCCTCGCTGATCGCTGAGGTAATAAATATTGTTTTGATCATTCGCCTTCGGTGCATAATCCCGACTGAGCGTGTTGGTGATCCGGGCCACCACGCTCTTCGTTGTATCCAGGTTATAGCTGAACAGGTTGTACCCATTTGAGTTGCGCGTGAAATCACGCTTCACCGTGTTGGTAGAATCTGTTGTCCGGTTAGAACTGAATACCAGCGTGTTGGTCCGAGGTATGAACGATGGATCAAAATCATCAAAGAGATCGTTGGTCAACCGCTGGGTCCTGTCTCTCCGTGTACTGATCAGAAAAAGGTCGTTTTGTCCGTCCATGTCAGCACTCATCACCGCCAGCCTTCCGTTCTCAGAAAAATTAAAACTCCGGATATTACTGAAGCGATCCAGCACCCGGGGGATCTTACTCCGGGTGGTGAGATCATAGAGCCAGAAAATATGCTGCCCATACCGGACGCCAATAACACCTAGCGTGTGCGCGTCGGCCCAACCTAGCAGCGGAAGCGAGTTGTCAACTGACTGCCTGAATACTTTGTTTCCGCCAGAAAGGATGGTGGTCTCTCGTCCGGTTTCCAGTGACTTGACGATGATGGAGTATTTCCCTCGGTCGTTTTCAGCGTACGCCAGGTTCTTTCCATCCGGACTAACTTTCATGGTCGTGTAAACGATGCTCTTCCTGTGACGCGACGTAAACCTGGCCGTGTCTGCCGGCGTCATGTAACTTTTGCTGACGCGGGTCTGTTCCTCTGCGTAAAACTTCTTCCAGTCGCTGATGAATTGTTTGAAGGAGACTCCCAACGTAATATAGATGCTCTTTTGTTCGTTGCGTATCACCCGCGTATAATTCAGGATATTGGCGACGCTGGCTTTCCCATGCTTTTCAACAATGTAATTCCAGATGGATTGCCCGATGAGAGCGGCTTCCGGCCCCGTAAGTTTAAGTGCCTTGTTTACTTTTTTCGTCTGAACCAACTGCCTCGCGTAGTCATCCATTTCAGCATTCCACCCCCTGGCCGCATAAAGTGACACGCCGTCAACAAACCAGTCAGGGAGATTCAACAGTACGGCATTCTGAAACATGTCCTTGAGGCTTCCGCCGAACATCATCTCGTTGATCATCAGATCCGTCACCTTCAGAATCAACTCCTCTTTGAACCCATCCAGGGACCCAGGATGCGCTATTTCAACATACGGTTTTATGAACTCCGTTTCGCCTCCTACATGGAACTGCTTGCCCATAATGCCCATGTTGCTTTGCTGCAAGTCCGTCACCGAATTGTACAGGAATACTTTTGTCTTCAGGTATGGGGGGTATCCAATCAGGTCAGTTATCCGGTCGAATTCCGTCTCCAGGTATTGGGTGGCTTCTGTGGCGACACGACGGCGCTCATCGTAATAATAGACATCAAAATTATCTGAGCTAACGTACTTCCACTCAAACTGCCGGTACTGCACCCGGTTTCTTCCAAATGTTTCAGATGCTTGTTGGCTGAACCCGGGCAGCACGAAAAAACCGCACAAGAAAAACACCAAGACCGGATAGCAAATCCTCACGCGCATAATTTAAAGGCAATCACCCCGAATATAACGATTTGAACCTTAAAATATTGACCTCCACAGGCAACTCCTGACGCTGGTCGAGCCAGTCGGCCAGCCGTAATGCAAAATAGGGAGCTAAACTTACACCTTTCGTTCCAAGGCCGTTGAAGACCGCCACATTATTGTTAGCCGGATGTAACCCCAGTAAAGGTCGGCGGTCTGAAACCGTCGGCCTTATACCCCAGCTTTGGTGAATGACTTCAAACGGAGGCTTCACGAGTGCCCGCAACCGGGATTCGAGATAACTCCGGCCCTCCTCAGTTGGTCCCTCCTCGAACGGCATATGCTCATACGTGGAACCAACGATGAAGGTCTGCTTTGCGCCGGTTGGCACCAGATAAACCCCCCGGCTAAAAATCTGACGAGCATCCATCGCCAATTGAACAGTAAGCGTCTCCCCCTTCAGCGGCCTGATCGGCAGCCACTCAAACCAGGATCCTTTCCGGGAAGAAAGTCCGTCACAAAAAATAATCTTCTTCGCCGTATGGCCGCGATATCGAATTATCTCTCCGGCTTCCAACTCTTCAGTCAAGAAGTGTTCCATGAATAAAAATCCCTGCTCGGCAAGGTGGTTCCGCACAGCACGGAGCCAGCCGGGTACATCCAAATACCCAGCTTGGGCTATCTGCAGACTTCCATACGGGTCATGGATAAATTCAGAAAATATTGAACCCTCATGCACCCGTGAAACAAACGCATGCAATTCTTCCGACTGCGCCCGGATTTTCCATTGCCCCATTTCCTCTTGGGAAATAAATGGGCGAATGACGGGCAAGGGGTGAAAGAAGGTCGTGTGAAGTTGCTTTTCCGCGGCAGCATAAAACGTTGAGAGGCTCGGAAAAAGGGTTTCGGCCAGATACGTTTTTACCATCGCTTTGCCCGTGATTGGATTGCAGATGCCTGCCGACACGCCGGAGGCCCGGTTCATTGACGGCTCGTCGTAAACCAGGATCTTTTTTCCCCTGGACAGCAACTCCCAGGCCAGCGCCGAACCTGCCAGGCCTTGTCCAACTAGTATATAGTCAACGTCCTGCCCCATGTTTTATTTTTCGGGTCTCCGGTTATTTCCGATTTGCCAGGTAAACACCTCCAAGGATGCCAGCCATTCCGATGAAATGCAGGATGGATAATCGTTCACCATCCAATACGCCCCACGCGACGGAAACAATAGGGATGATGTAGGTGACGGTGCTTGCAAAAAGCGGCGTAGTCAGTTTCACCAGCTTATTGAAAAGAGCGACAGCAAGGGCTGTGCTCATCAGCGCCAGCAAGGCAACGTAGGAAGCTGCTTTCCACGCCCCCGGAACCGTGTCCAATTTGTGAACAAATTCGGTGAATCCGAAAAGATAAACCGCCCCCAGGGGCGCAATCAATACAATGGAAATACTCGTAATGGTTATTGATCCAATGTCAGCAATATTGAATTTGATAAAGTTCAGGTTGAAACCATACAGAACGCAGGCTATTATGATGAGCGCTCCATACCAGTTCACGCCCGCAACATCCCCGGAACGGGAGACCATCAAGAGTATCGTTCCTACCATTCCGACAAGAATTCCCACGACGGCTTGCCTGCGGAATACCTGGTTGAAGAATGCAGCCCCCATCAGCATGGTGCCCAAAGGCGACAGCGTATTTAAGATACCAGCAACCGAACTGTCAATATGAACCTGTGCGGTGGTAAATAGAAAGGCGGGAATGAATACACCTACCAATCCGGAAATAAAAAGTTTACTGACATGAAGCGGTTTTATCTTGTTGATTCTTGTCATCGCAACGGGAAGCAAAATCAAACCGGCGACGGTGACCCGCAGCGCCGCGACTTCTCCTGGCGCGAGTGCCACCAGTCCTTTCTTCATAAGAATGAAGGAGGTCCCCCAAATCAGCGATAGGGCTATGAGTATAAGAACCGGAAGAGACGTTTGTTTATTTTCCACGCTGAATAAAAGAAACGATAAAGCCTTCTGGGGTGTTCATAAACACTATGCTGGCCGGTTGGGGGCTGTCAGGCAAACGCATGCTCCGAAGAGAACACATCACTGATCTCATCCAGAATGGCATGTACCTCGGCGGCCGTGTCGGCTTCGACTAGTCGTGTGCGATATGGCTTAAAATCCGGGATGCTCCGGAAGTAATTGGAATAATGCCTCCTCATTTCAAATACCCCCAACCGATCGCCCTTCCAGCGGATGGAGAATGAAAAATGCTCCCGGCAAACGCGGACACGTTCGGGTATCCCCGGTCCGTCCAGCAATTCACCGGTATTCATATAATGCTTGATTTCACGGAATATCCAGGGCGCTCCCACAGAAGCGCGGCCAATCATAATCCCGTCAACACCGTACCGGTTCCGGTATTCCACCGCCTTTTGTGGTGAGTCGATATCTCCGTTGCCGAAAATGGGTATGTGAATGCGCGGGTTATTCTTTATTTCGGCTATCAGCGTCCAATCTGCCTCGCCTTTGTACATCTGGACCCGCGTGCGTCCATGCACCGTCAACGCTTTGATGCCAATATCCTGAAGCCGTTCGGCAACCTCCCCGATGTTCTTGGTTTGTTCGTCCCATCCCAGCCGGGTTTTTACCGTCACGGGGAGATGCGTACACTTAACAATAGACGCTGTCATCCGCACCATTTTTGGAATGTCCTGCAACAGGGCGGCTCCTGCCCCACGGCAAGCAACTGCTTTTACCGGGCACCCGTAGTTGATATCAATCAGATCGGGATTGGCTGCCGTCGCAATCTCCGCTGAGCCTACCATATTTCCGATATCCCCGCCAAACAACTGAATCCCAATCGGACGTTCGTACTCAAAAATATCCAGCTTCTGCCGGCTCTTCGCTGCGTGGCGAATGAGGCCCTCCGACGAAATAAATTCGGTATACATCAAATCGGCGCCTCCCGCCTTGCAAACGGCACGAAACGGAGGGTCACTCACATCCTCCATGGGTGCCAGGAGGAGCGGAAAGTTGCCAAGCTCGATGGTTCCAATTTTTACCATTGCCCTGCCGACTGTCTTAAACGTGAAGAATTTGCCATATTGTGCGCAAAAATAGCCAAAAGGACGCATATGAACGTCAATCTTGTCTCAGACAGGCCAGCTTCCATTTCGCTGCTTCGGATCTTCGCCATGATCCTACTGGGATACGTGGTCATTGGATCCACCGTATCCATGGGAGTGATGGCACTGCTCTACGATGGCAACCTCATGGTGGCCATCGCAGATCCGCTTGGACATCCCGAAATCCGGAACATCATGCTGATGGCGCAGGGGCTCGGAAGCCTGGTAGGCTTGGTACTGGTTCCCTGGTATTACCTACGCCTTATTGAAAAACGACAGCTTGCCGTCCTCTTCAAGGAAATGCCCTCCTGGCAAACTTCAGGTGTCGTTCTGCTTCTAACCATTGCCTTTGCTGTTGCCATTTCTCCCATCACCGAATGGAATGCCGGCATTCAAATGCCTTCATGGACAGGGGCGCTGGGGGATTTATTGACTGATATCGAAAGACAGGCGGAAGTGCTGATCAAATTATTTACCTCTAACCTGACGCCCTCCACCTTCATTCTCGTATTTGTTATTGTCGCCATTGTCCCTGCCCTCGGCGAGGAGTTTGTTTTTCGAGGACTAATTCAGACAGAACTCAAAAGGGCTCTTGAAAATCCTCATGCTGCGATCTGGTTAAGTGCTGCAATTTTCAGCGCCTTTCACTTCCAGTTTTTTGGCTTCTTCCCACGCCTGTTGATTGGCGCTTTGCTGGGATACTTATATTATTGGTCTGGAAGTTTGTGGCTTCCTGTCCTTGCCCACTTCTTTAACAATGGCGTGCAGGTGATAGCCTTATACCTCCGCCAATTGAATTTTATTTCATTTGACGTAGAAAGTACCGAAAGCGCTCCTCTCGGCTGGGTCGCAGCAGCTGTGGTCGTCACCTTTGTCTTGCTGCGATACAGCATGAATCAATTATCTGCACCCGTAATCATTTCCAGTGACCATTCTTCATAAATACAGCAACCTGACCCAGCGGCTCATCACTGCCTTCTTTGGTGCAGCTGTTATCATTTCCAGTATCATGTATAGCCCATGGACATACTTTGTGGTGTTCCTGTTCATCTGCTTCATGACCATGCGTGAATTCTATGCACTGGCCGGTCTGGATGGCATGGTCGTTCAGAAGACCTTCGGAACTTTAACCGGCCTTCTTGTTTATTGTCTTTCGTTTCTGATTGAAGCGAATATGCTCAGCTACCGCTATTACTTTTTGATTTTTCCCATGGTTGCTTGTGTGTACATGATCAAGCTTTACAAGAAAACAGAGCGCAAGCCCTTTACTAACATCGCTTACACCATTCTTGGCATCTTCTACGTGGCTGTGCCGTTCGCGTTGTTAAACATCGCGGCATTTGAGAACCAGAAATACGATTATCAGATTATTTTCGGCTGCCTGTTCATTCTTTGGGCGAGCGACACGGGGGCCTACTTTGCGGGCACGCTTTTCGGAAAAAGAAAACTCTTTGAGCGCATCTCACCCAAGAAATCATGGGAAGGAGTTTTTGGGGGTGCAGTACTGGGATTTGCATTTGCCTATGGCCTCCCTTATTTCTTTTCTTCCATTGGGCATCCACCTACCATTTACTCGTGGCAATGGCTCATTATCGGGGTCATCATTATCGTTGGCGGAACATTTGGTGATCTGGTCGAATCGTTGCTGAAGCGGAGCATTGAAATAAAAGATTCCGGTGACAGCTTGCCCGGACACGGAGGCTTCCTGGACCGGTTTGACGGACTGCTGATTTCAGCCCCGTTTATTGTGGCCTTCCTGGAGATTTTCTAAGCCGGCCGGCAACCAAATTATCCTTAATTCACGTCGTTCAGAACCGCCGGAAATTCGGCAGCAGACCACGCAACCGGGCTATTATTTCGTGGGGCAACCTTTGCCTTCTGGAATCGAGCGGACAACTAATTTCATATATCTTTGCAACCGTTTTCGAGGCGGATTCAGCCCCTAAATGGGGTAATCACGGAATCCGGACCGATTAAATAAACGCAAACGCAATACGAAATGGCATACCTGGAACCCGCCCCCCTTCTCGATAAAGAAAACCCATTCGAAGCCATGATGTCGCGCTTCCACTCGGCCTCCCAAATCCTTGGCCTGGAGGAGCAAATTTACAACGTGTTGAAAGTGCCTGCCCGCCAGGTCATCGTTTCATTGCCCGTTACTATGGACAATGGCTCCATCAAGGTTTTTGAAGGCTACCGGGTAATCCACTCCACCATCCTCGGCCCGTCAAAAGGGGGTATCCGTTTTGATCCGCACGTAAACCTCGACGAGGTTAAGGCGCTCGCGGCGTGGATGACATGGAAATGCGCCGTAGTAGACATCCCCTATGGAGGTGCCAAGGGAGGAGTGAATTGCAATCCCCGAGAAATGTCTCCAGGTGAGATTGAGCGGTTGATGCGTGCCTACACACTGGCCATGATGGACATATTCGGCGCGGACAAAGACATTCCTGCCCCTGACATGGGTACAGGTCCGCGAGAAATGGCGTGGCTGATGGACGAGTATTCCAGAACCCGGGGAATGACGGTCAACGCTGTCGTTACCGGAAAACCAATTGTTCTCGGCGGCTCTTTGGGCAGGACGGAAGCTACCGGGCGCGGCGTTATGGTTACCGCCATGGCGGCGATGGGGAAATTGAAGATCAATCCGTACAACGCAACGTGCGCGATCCAGGGATTTGGAAACGTGGGCATGTGGGCCGCCCGACTACTTGAAGAACGCGGCCTGAAGGTCGTTGCCATCAGTGACCTTTCCGGTGCCTACTATAATGAAAATGGAATTGATATTGGTAAAGCCGTGTCCTACCGTGACGGTAACACGGGTTCGCTCGACAAATATAAAGAGGCTGAGAAGATCAACGGGCCTGATATCCTCACCCTTCCCGTGGACGTCCTCGTGCCGGCAGCCACAGAAGATGTCATCAATTCCTCCAATGCCAAGAAAATTCAGGCCAAGTTGATTGTAGAAGGGGCCAACGGACCCACCTCCTCCAAGGCAGACAATATTATTTTCGAGAAGGGAATCAGTGTCGTGCCGGATATTCTTGCCAATGCCGGTGGCGTCACCGTTTCCTACTTCGAATGGGTACAAAACCGCCTGGGGTACAAATGGACGGCCGAGCGCGTTAATCGCCGCAGTGACCGGATCATGAAGGATGCCTTCGACAACGTGTATAAGACGTCCATCGAATACAGCGTGCCTATGCGCATCGCCGCCTATATGGTTGCCATTGATAAGGTAGCTAAGACGTACAAATATCGTGGCGGTTTCTAGAATAGGAGGAGATATCCAAAAACTCCAAATCTTTCTGTCTAACTTTACAAGACACGTCTTAGTCTATTAATTTACGCATGACTATTCACAAAGAAGGAAGGACCCTGTTGTTTGTCTTATTGATAGCCTTGGCAGGGATGAATTGGCTGTTTGACTATCTCATGCCGCAGGCGGTCGTCATGCAACAGGTCGCCCTCGGCATCAGTGTGGTGATTTATGTCCTCGTGCTTCAATTTTTTAGAAATCCAGTTTTCACCGTTGCCAAGAACGATAAGTACATCTATGCACCTGCCGATGGAAAGGTCGTAGTAATCGAAGAAGCCGAGGAGCCGGAATATCTGAAATCACGTCGAAAGCAAGTATCCATTTTCATGTCGCCGGTCAATGTCCACGTAAACCGCATGCCTGTGGGCGGACGAATCAGTTATTTCAAATACCATCCCGGGAAATACCTCGTGGCCTGGCATCCCAAGTCCAGTACGGAGAATGAGCGCACCACGGTGGTTGCGAAAATGAAAAACGGTACAGAAGTCCTTTTCCGTCAAATTGCGGGGGCGGTGGCGCGACGCATCAAATGGTACGTGAAAGAAGGCTCCCAACTCGAACAAGGGCAGGAATTCGGGTTCATAAAATTCGGATCCCGGGTAGACATCTTTCTCCCGCTTGATTGCCGCATCAATGTTTCGGTTGGCACTGTCACCCGGGGCGGGAAGACAGTCATTGCAGAATTCCCTTAGAGTTTCCCAAGCGCCGTGATCAGCCGATCCGGCACTTCCCCGCTGGTAGCAAGCTGATAATCGGAATAATTGCAGGGCACAAGGCTCTTGCGCGCATACACCGACTTGGCGGGTCCTGGAATTTCCATCCACCAGCGTTCTGTAAACTTGCTCTTGTAGAAGACCAGGGTTTCGGGCTCTTTTGGCATCGACACCGTAAACCGCGTAAAATCATTGCTTCGGAAATCCTGCTCATTTTTGCGGTGATAATACCCCTCGATGAAATACCACATCATGGTTGCTATCACAGAAGCCGTTTTATGATGCGCATCATCAAGCGCTGGGCTGTACCCGTAAATGCCCACCGAACTAAGTTTTTCATTCATTCCGGCATACCAGGCAATTTGGCAAGCATCTTCGCCGTGAAGACCAAACGGCTGGGCCCGATCGCTTCCGGGCGCGTCGCTCGACCGGATGGCTGACACATCAAAAGAAAGCAGGTCGGCCTGGCGAATGGCCGGCTCCATTTCAGACAGTTTCGTGCGCATCTGGCCAACCCGGAACGCTTCAAAGTAAAGTTTTTCCAGAACCCCAATGGAGGACGGATCAATCAGGTAACTCTGGTAGCCCAAGTGGGTGTAGCTCAGCAGGAAGTTTGGTTCGTGTAGCAATATTTTGTGAAGATGCTTTCGGTCCGGAAGACCTTGCTTTTCTTCCAAGTCCAGAAAGGCATCCACATTCAGGAAACTGACCAACTTGTCAAATCCCTCATAGGCCCAGTATTGACCGTAGTCAAGATCATGGGTACCACCAAGGATCAATGGAAGGACGTTATTTTCCAGAAGGATCCGGCACACTTCGCTGAGGCGCACATACGTCTCGTCCAGATCCACACCGACGTTGAGGTTGCCGAGGTCAACGATACGGTACGAGCCAGTTCCGCGCCTGAGCTCATAGAATTTCTTCCGCACTTCATCCGGTGCGCTGCTTTTTCCCGCGTGATGGCCTGCGCCGCGGGTTTCGTTGATACCAATCACGGCAATATGTGCCCCTATATAATCCGGCATCTTCTCGGTGAAGACCCGAATGTTCTTGAAAACGGAGGACGCAGATTGCGTTGTGGTATACACGGATTCATCAACAGGAGAAAAGAAGATCGTCAGGTCCATGGCACGGTGTTTATCAAAACTACTTCTTTGCATTAAAAAAACCTCCCGATGCGCTGATGATCGGGAGGTTTACGAACCCTTCAGAAGGGATTAGCTTCCGAAATCGTCAAAACGAACGTTTTCTTTTGGAATCCCCATATCATCGAGCATCTTGAGGATGGCAGCATTCATCATGGGGGGGCCGCACAAATAATACTCTACGTCCTCCGGGGCAGGATGGTCCTTCAGATAATTGTCGTAAAGGCACTTGTGAATGAACCCGGTATATCCGTCCCCTTCATTGTCGGACAGGGTCTTGTTCACTTTCCACTTATCCTCTGGCAGCGGCTCTGACAACCCTACATAGAATTTGAAATTTGGAAATTTCTTCTCGATATCGCGGAAGTGCTCGGTATAGAAAAGTTCTTTTTTAGACCGGCCACCGTACCAATACGAAACTTTCCGTTTGGATTTTTCTGTATGAAACAAATGGAAAATCTGAGCCCGCAAAGGGGCCATGCCCGCGCCACCGCCAACATAAATCATTTCCCGTTCCGTATTGTTAATGTGGAATTCGCCATATGGTCCGGAGATCGTCACCTTGTCACCCGGCTTTCGCGAAAAGACATACGAAGAACAAACTCCGGGGTTTACATCCATCCAATTGTTATTCTGCCTGTCCCAGGGGGGCGTGGCAACCCGGATGTTTAACATGACAATATTTCCTTCTGCCGGGTGGTTGGCCATCGAATACGCCCTGAAGATTTGCTCTTCATTCTTCATCTTGAGGCCCCACAACTTGAACTTGTCCCAGTCCCCTTTGAAGACTTCGGGCTTGTGCCCGAGTTCCGGATGCGGCATGATGTCAATGTTCTTGTAATCTACCGTGAGGGGTGGAACGTCAATCTGGATATAACCGCCTGCTTCAAACTTGAGCTTCTCACCCGGAGGGAGTTTCACGACAAACTCCTTGATAAAGGTGGATACGTTGTAGTTGGAAACCACTTCGCATTCCCACTTCTTGATCCCGAATATTTCATCTGGTATCCGGATATCGAGGTCCTGCTTCACTTTCACCTGGCATCCTAACCGCACATTTTCTTTCTTCTCCTGGCGCGTCAGGTGACCCAACTCCGTAGGCAACACATCGCCACCGCCGCTTTCGACAACACATTTGCACATGGCACAGGTGCCACCGCCGCCACAGGCGGAAGGAAGGAATATTTTTTCGTTCGCCAGCGTCGACAACAATGAGCTGCCCGCCGACACCGTCACGACTTTCTCTCCATTGATAGTAATTTTTACAGGCCCGGTTTGAACCAGCCGTTTTTGAGCAAAAATCAAAAGCAATACCAGCATCAGAATGACGGCGGTAAAGGCAATGATGGAAATGGAAATTACTGGGAGCATGTGCTTCTATTGATTTACTACAAATATATTCACCGGGCCCTAAAAACAGGACTATCTGGGAAAAAATACGACTGCTGCGTGTCGTTTCCGCACATAAAAATCTGCATTTCCGCCCGGTGTAGGTCCAAACCGCCCGAAGGCTCCCCATCATCTCTTTTAATGGCTGCCGGGTCCCTGCGTAGACTTCAAAATCAGCTGAATCTGTCCGGCATGATAGATATCGTGCTGCACGATTCCATGCAGCAGGGTATAATAGGTATAGCGTTGGTTCTTGCTGGGAACAAGTTCGGCCAACTTATCATCCGGGAATGCCTTTACCGCTGTCACCAATTCTGCCTGGCTCTGCCTTAATTTTTCAAGGGCCTCCTCCCAGGTTGTCGGTTTTGGAAAATTAGCTTCCGATGTTACCTCAAAATCATTGTTAAATTGAAGACGCTGCCTGGCGAACGTGCGCCAGGAAACCATATGCAACACCAATTCGATGATGGAATGACTTTGTCCTGTTCGTGCTGTTGATTGTTGGGAGGGGATCCCTTTCACAATTTCCATGATTGACGGCCCAAACCACGGATGCCCGTCAAACGACTTTTCGAGCATTCGTACAATACGGTTTACTTCGGTTGTCCCGGCATGGCTCATAGAACGTCAGGTCAACATACCGCCGTCAACCTGAATTACCTGCCCGGATATATACGCAGCCATGTCGGAAGCGAGGAAGACACAGGCATCGGCCACATCTTCCGGTTTGCCGCCCCGCCGCAACGGGATGGCGTCACGCCAGGTTTGCACTACTTTCTCATCCAACTTTCCTGTCATTTCTGTCTCTATAAACCCGGGCGCAATGGCGTTGGAACGAATGCCTCTAGATCCCAGCTCGAGCGCAATGGATTTGGTGAATCCGATGATTCCCGCCTTGGACGCCGCATAGTTGGATTGCCCGGCGTTCCCTTTCAATCCTACCACGGATGTCATGTTGATAATGGAACCTCTCTTTTGTTTCATCATTGGTTTGCAAGCAGCTTTCACCGTATTGAAGCAACTCTTCAAGTTCACCTGCATCACCTTATCCCACGCCTCTTCTGTCATGCGAAGGAGGAGGTTATCCATGGTAATCCCCGCGTTGTTTACAAGCACATCGAGGGTGCCGAATTCCGCTACCACCTCCTGAATCAACTTTTCAGCCTGCGCAAAATCCGAGGCATCGGACCGGAAGCCCTTTGCCTTAACTCCTTTTGCCTTCAACTCTGCTTCGAGCGCCTGCCCCTGCTCCACGCTTGATAAATACGTAAATGCCACGTGGGCCCCTTGCTCGGCGAACCGAATGGCAATGCTGCGACCTATACCTTTCGAAGCACCCGTGACCAGCGCTACTTTATTCTGAAGAAGTGTCATGGAAAGAAATGATTTATGGGTTCAAACATTCACACGATAGGGTAAAAATAGCGTTTTTCATTTGATCCATTTCACCTCTATATTTGATCGAAACTTAAATTCAACCGTATGGCAAATTTTGACCTTATCGTAATTGGTTCCGGGCCTGGTGGCTATGTAGCTGCGATTCGTGCTTCTCAGCTGGGAATGAAAGTGGCCGTGGTTGAAAAGGCGGAAGTGGGCGGCATTTGCCTAAACTGGGGCTGTATCCCGACCAAGGCACCGCTGAAGAGCGCTAATGTTTTTGAATACATTCAGCATGCTGCTGACTATGGCATTGTGGTAAAAGACGCGGCGCCAGATATGACCGGCATGGTGAAGCGAAGCCGCGATATTGCAGCGGGGATGAGCAAAGGGGTACAGTTTCTTTTGAAGAAAAATAAAATTGAGCAGCTCCTGGGCCATGGAAAGATCAAAAAGGGCAACAAAGTGGAAGTGACAGATACCGCAGGGAAAAAGACTGATCACGAAGCCAAGCACATAATCCTGGCAACAGGCGGTCGCTCCAGGGAATTACCTGCGCTGAAGATAGACGGAAAGAAGATCGTTGGATACCGGGAGGCCATGGTGTTGCCGAAGCGCCCGCAGAGTATGCTCGTGGTCGGTTCCGGGGCTATCGGTGTTGAGTTTGCGTATTTCTTCAATACCATCGGCACCGAAGTCACCATCGTTGAATTCCTGCCACGCATTGTTCCGGTTGAAGATGAAGAGGTATCGAAGGCGCTGGAGAAGTCATTCAAGAAGGCGGGGATGACGATCTACACCAACTCCGAGGTAACCAAAGTTGACACCAAGGGCGCTGGTTGTGTGTCCACGGTGAAAACCCCGACTGGTGAAATAAAGATTGAAACAGATATCGTCCTCTCTGCGGTGGGAATCACAACCAACCTGGAGAATCTCGGACTGGAGGAAGTGGGTGTAAAAACAGACAAGGGAAAAGTCATCGTCGATGATTTCGGAAAGACCAACGTGCCTGGCGTCTACGCCATCGGCGACATTACCCGTGGACCGGCGCTGGCACACGTTGCCTCCGCAGAAGGAATTATTTGTGTGGAGCAAATTGCTGGCAAAAAGCCCGAACCACTGAACTACAACAACCTGCCCGGCTGCACATACTGTTCACCGGAAATAGCCTCGGTCGGCTTCACCGAAGAAGCTGCGAAGAAAGCTGGATATCAGGTGAAAGTCGGGAAATTTCCGTTCAGCGCCTCAGGCAAAGCGAAAGCGGCGGGTGCTGCCGACGGATTTGTGAAAGTGATCTTTGATGCCAAATACGGCGAGTGGCTTGGAGCTCATTTCATCGGGGCGAACGTCACCGAAATGATTGCCGAGGTGGTGGTGGCCAGAAAATTGGAAACCACGGGGCACGAAATCATCAAATCGGTACACCCTCACCCCACCATGAGCGAGGCAATTATGGAGGCCGCTGCTGCCGCATACGGCGAGGTTATCCATCTTTAGAAGTGGGCACGCAAAGACGCGAAGGGTGCTAAGAATACACCGTTAAGTTTCACTTTGCGTTCTTTGCGGCTCTGCTTGAAGTTTCCCTTCACCTCTGATAATGGTATCCAAAAGCATTTAGAAAAACCTGTGCAATAATCCGATGCACGGCGCGTTATTCCGGGTAATGCGTCCCGTATTTATCCTTTGTCTGTTGGTAAGCACGCTCTTGGCCACCTTGGCACAGGCGCAATCTCCGGCTACATCCAGAGAGCCCGGCAAACAGCGGGCCTTTCACGCCCCGCACAGAGCAACGTCAACGAATCAGCGTAAGCAAAAAGTCAAACACAATGCGCAGTATCAGTTCTACAAGCGCGTGGAGATGGCTGCACGCGAAAAACAAAGAATTCTGAAACAACTCGCCAAACCGCAATTCTCAGATCACCGGCATTTTGGTCACAAGCGAATTCCCAAGCGGCGGCCTGCCCACAAGATCCGATATTGTAATGAATGCGGCATCCGTCACTAAATAGTCCCTGGAGCGCAGCACAAATAGCATGAATCGCCGTAACTTTGATATAATGATGCGCACGGCTTTCATGATTGCATTTTCCTTTTCGCTGTTGAGCGAGGCTTCCGCCCAGGTTACTCCTTCGGAAACAGGTGCGGAAACAGAATTCCCAACTACGCTGCGGTCAGGCAAACCTGCCAAAGCTGCCACACCGCAAAAAGCCGCGAAAACAAAAAAGTATAATTCGAAGGCCACCTACGATGCGCGCAAAGAATTTGAACAACGCGTGGACAAGGCCGCCCGTGAACGCGCCCGAAACCAGGACAGCGGAGAGGGCCTCGAGGAAATGAAAGCTCCCTATTTTGGTCATCGGAAGGTGCCGAAAGTTCGACCAGTCGAAAAGCGGAAGCTGTGTAAAGTTTGTGGGATACGCCACTGATTTCAGAGTCCGGTTTGATTGCCAATTAAATTCCTTAAGCCGTGAATTTTGAGCGTTTCATCGAACACACCGCGCTAAGTCCGACATTAACAGCAGAGGATGTTGACAAACTTGTAAGGGAGGCCATTCAGTTTCAATTTCACGGCGTGTGTGTTCCTCCGTTCTGGGTGAAAAGGGCACGGCGGGAAGCAGGCGAAGCGCCCCTCGTAGTCGTTACTGTTGCTGGATTCCCACTTGGATACAACCTCACTGAAACAAAAGTTGACGAAATAAACCGGGTCATCGATCACGGCGCTCAGGAAGTCGACATGGTCATGAACCTTTCTGCTTTCAAGTCAGGCATTCCCTGGACAAAAATCGAGATCGCCAAGTGTGCAAGTATTTGCCATGCCCGGCAGATCATACTGAAAGTGATTATTGAAACGGCACAGCTTTCAGAGGTTGAAATTCAACAGGCCAGTAAACTATGTGCAGATGCAGGCGCTGATTTTGTAAAGACCAGCACTGGCTTTGGTCCAGGGGGTGCGACCGTTGAACACGTAAAGTTAATCCGGGCAGCCGTTCACCCTTCGGTGGGTATCAAGGCTTCCGGAGGCATCAAGACACGAGAACAGGCCTTGCGATTGATTGATGCGGGCGCCAACCGCATCGGCACTTCTTCTGCTGTGAGCATGATGCAATCCAATTCTTAAATAAGCCTTGTGGTACAATGAAGCGTCTTACTATCAAGGTTAGTGGCAAGGTACAAGGCGTTTTCTATCGTGCCACGGCCAGAGAAATTGCTGTGCAGGCGGGGTTAACAGGAATTGTGCGCAACGAACCAGATGGCAGCGTTTATATTGAAGTGGAAGGGGAGGAAGGCGCTGTCGACGATTTTGTGAAATGGTGCAACAAAGGGCCTGCCCGGTCGCAGGTACAGACAATTCACGTCGAAGCCGGGGAACTAAAGGGGTTCGTTGGGTTTCGTATTGTTCGTTGACTTCCTCATTTTACCTCCCTCAAGTCCCACGAACTTGCTTGTATTACGAAGACAACTATTCACTTTAACTGCGAATCCCCAGCAAAATACTTTAATATCAACACTGCACCCCCGCATTGCATAAACTTTTTCTTGTGTGTTCGCGTAAGGTCATTTCATTTCTCTCTGTTTGTCACCCGTTAACCTGTTTACCAATGAGTCTAAAAATTTCTTGGGTAGTACTCTTTGTTTTTCCAATTCGACCTTAAATTATTGGTCATACTGGTTATTCCTTAACCTCTTTACCTTTAAAGTCGTTGAAGGTATTTCCATCATAACGCCGCACACCGTTCAGAGTGCCAAACCAAATACTTCCATCATAAGCTTCTAAAATCCCAAAAATCATTCCTTCATTAGACCTTACTCCGGTTACAGTTGGCTTTTTATTAGACAGGTACTTTTCATCATAACGGGAAAGTACCCAACTACCTCCAGGGCTTTCTTCCGAACTAGTCCAAATGTTTCCATTTTTGTCCTCATAAATATACCCCACAAAATTCTGTATGATGTTGGTAAATGTAATGCCGTCATGGCGCCAAAGGCCATCATTGCCACCGAGCCAGATAGTGCCCTTTTTGTCTTCTATTATAGTACGGACATTCGTAAAAGGTTTGCCGCTATGGGTTAACGTGGTAAATGTTTTTCCATCATAAACAAAGGTATTACCCCTCGTACAAAACCAAAACTTGCCAGTTTTGTCTTCAATAATAGAAGTAACTTCATTAGGAGGACGTTGCGAGCTTGGAACAGTTTTTCCCATTCTATCTTCAATCATAGATTCTCCCTGTATCATATAATTTCGAAAGGATTTCCCATCGTACCGGCTTGCCCCTCCATTAACACCGAACCAGATGTTGCCAGTTTTATCTTCGTAAATACAACCAGCCTCATTATTAATAAGCCCTTCCCTGGTGGTGAAATTTTGAAACGATTTTCCATCATAATAATAAACGCCTGAGCCAATAGAGCCGAACCACAAGTTGCCTTTTCTATCTTCTAAAACAGAAAAAAAGCGGGCCGAACTCACGTTACTTGTAATATTGGTAAACAATTTTCCATCGTATCGAAAAACACCATCAAATGCAGCAATCCAAATGTTGCCATTTCTATCTTGCTTGATAGTCCGAGTAATATTGTTAGGTACGGTGGAAGTGATTACGTCTTGTGTTTCGGACTTGGTATTTTCTTCTGCCGGGTCAGTTTTGCCTTGTCCTTTACAGGCAGTACAAAAAATACATATGAAGAACAAACCATATGTGTATTTCATCATTTTTTCATTGTTGGCAGTAGTAGGGTCCTCTCCTCTATTTATTTGAAATTGTGTTTTTCGCCGCCGTTAATTGAACCAATTGTACAGCGCGGTCAGGAATTGTTGCTGCTGATTTTCGGGTCATCGCGTAAACTACGTAAAACGCAACGACCCATATCCGCCCAACCGATATCCCTCCGATGGGGGAGGTAGGTTATCATTCGTTAGATAACCAAATTTCCGGGCCCTATTACTGCCAACGTCCATATGTTGGCCACTCCGTGGCCAACATGCCCCTATCATTCCCTACACCGACACCTCAAATTGTTCCGCCGAGGCATTCTTCAAATAGCTCTCATAATCAAAAGGCACATCGCCGCCTTCGAGCAGGCAACCGTCAGGAATGGTGGGGTAAATGTCTTCGTATGTTTTTACCATGTTCATAAACACCCTGCGGTACACATGGGTACGATTAATCTTTTCGGGGTTATCGATGCCACATGCACCCATGAGCTCAATAAAACTCTCCACGGTGTTTTTTTGGAAATTGGCAACACGGGTTTGCTTATCAGCAATTACCAGACCTTTCATGAAATACGGGTCCTGCGTGGCTACACCCGTGGGGCAGGTGTTCTTGTTGCATTCCAATGCCTGGATACAGCCCAACGCCATCATCATGGCCCTTGCGGAATTACATACATCAGCACCCAAGGCCATGGCGCGCAGAATATCAAAACCTGTAAGCACCTTGCCGGAGGCATCAAGTCGCAATTCGTTGCGAATTCCAAATCCCCGCAGCGCGTTGTCCACAAAAGCGAGGGCGTCCAGTAAGGGCATGCCCACATGATTGGTGAACTCGGGAGGAGCAGCGCCAGTTCCACCTTCACCTCCATCGACGGTGATGAAGTCTGGATAAATGCCGAGGTGCACCATAGCCTTGCAGATGGAAAGAAACTCTGCTTTGCGACCAATGCACAATTTGAAACCAACGGGCTTACCGCCGGAGAGTGTTCGTAATTTTTTTATGAAATTTAACAGTTCGATGGGCGTGGAAAAGGCACTGTGAAAGGGCGGCGAAAAAACCGTTGTCCCTGGTTTTACCAGACGGATGGCAGCAATTTCAGGTGTGTTCTTTTTGGCAGGCAAAATCCCCCCATGTCCTGGCTTTGCACCCTGTGAGAGTTTAATCTCAATCATTTTCACCTGGGGACGTGTTGCATTCTGTTCAAATGCCTTGTCTGAAAAATTTCCATCTTCGGTACGTGCGCCAAAATAACCTGTCCCTATTTGCCAGATGATATCGCCACCTGGCTGCAGGTGATAGGGACTTAACCCCCCCTCTCCGGTATTATGGGCAAAGCCGCCCATCTTAGCGCCCGTGTTGAGTGCGAGGATGGCATTCTTGCTCAATGATCCAAAGCTCATGGCAGAGATATTGAGTACACTCATGTCATAGGGTTGCGTGCAGTCTTTTCCACCGAAACGGATTCTCGGATTGTGATCCATTTTGTGGAAATCCTTCGGTGCGATAGAATGCGTTATCCATTCATAACCCTCCGCATACACGTCTAGTTGCGTACCAAACGGGATGGTATCAATTTGCTTTTTCGAGCGCTGGTAGATAACTGATCGCTCGTTGCGGTTGATCGGCGCGCCGTCAGTATCCGATTCCACAAAGTATTGTTGGATCTCGGGTCTTATCATTTCGAAGAAATACCGCAGCCTTCCTATAACAGGAAAGTTGCGCTTGATCGACTGGCGAGACTGGATCATGTCAGAAATTCCCATGTAAATGAGGGGTCCCACCACGAGGAACGCAAACAAGGCCTCAATCCAAAAATATGCCAGCACACCAATCAGTGCACAGGCACCAATGCTACTGAGGATAAATATCTTTCTCATGTAAGGTAGGGTTAGTCTTCAAATATAAGGATTGAAGGGTGGATAAATGACGAAGCAATCCCGCTTTATTTCAGCGAGCAGTGGTGCTAGGCCACCGTCATTTTAACAATGCCTCGTTGTTTGTGAATTCTCAGCTCAAACTGATTTTGCATAACCGCATTCATCCTGGTCTCCGCCAGGTGCACAACGCTCGTGTCAGGGACAAATACAGAAAGGTCGAGAACGGCCTGTGCAAATTGAGGGTGTACACAAAGCTGCAGTGTCCAGGCATGAAAGGTCTCTGACCAGTCTTCCATGTACTTTTCGGAATGATCCTTTCCATCCCACAAGAATCCCAATTGAATCTCCCCAAACTTGTAGCGATAAATCGCAGCCAGGTTTTGATAAAAAGGATTGAGCGCCGACAGGTCTTGCGGGAAATAATTTGCAATCTTTTCACTGAAGACATCATTTAATCCCAACGGATTGTGGTCACGCTGGTAAGCGGCGATTGCCTGGTCAATCAGAATGGTAAGCAGACGGTCCTGTAATCGAAGTTGAGCTTCTTCGAGGAGGTAATTCTTGTCTTGGAGAAAGAATTTCCGTACCACGGGCAAGGGTTTTACAAAAGTAGCGAAATAACACCACAGATCGTGGATTCCGGGCTGCTCCGTGGCCCTACCCTTGGTCCCATTTCGCCTCCAGCATGGCTACTACCATTTTCAGAAAGCGCTCATCGATTTCATCGAAATCATTGAGTACGTCACTATCGACGTCGAGAACCATCACTACCTCATCCCGCACTAGCAGCGGCAACACAATCTCCGATTTCGATTCGGAGCTGCAAGCAATATGACCCGGAAATTGGTCTACATCCACCACCCGGATGATCCGCTTCTCTTTCCAGCTGGTTCCGCAAACACCGCGACCCAGGTCGATCCGTGTACACGCAATAGGACCCTGAAAAGGTCCAAGCACCAATTGACTCTCCTTTACCAGGTAGAATCCAACCCAGAAAAAATGCATGGTCTGTTTCAACGCAGCGGCCACGTTTGCCAGGTTTGCGATGAGGTCTGTCTCACCTTCAATCAACGATCGGATTTGGGGGATCAAAACCCCGTAGCGCTCGGTTTTATCCTCAGAGGAAGCAATATGGAGTTCTTCCGCCATGGCTATGAATTCGAAACCGGCAGCACCTCGGGCTTACCACCGGGCGTAGCGTGATCCGAAGAATTCGACATCCCGTCCGGTGGAAGGCCCGATTCGGTATCGGAAGCGGTTGAAACTTTTTCCTTAAAGAACTTCTTTTGAAAAAGAAGAATGGTAGTCACCCCAATAAAGATGGAAGAGTCAGCGATATTAAATACCGGACTGAAGAACAAGAAGTGATCCCCGCCCACTCCCGGTATCCACGCCGGCCAATAGAATTCAAACAATGGAAAGAAGAGCATGTCGATGACCTGACCATGAAACCAGGGTGTTGGCGACCCGAACGGCGCGTTCATAAGGAAGACGCCGTAAAACGTGCTGTCAATTACGTTCCCAATAGCGCCTCCCAAAATAAGGGCGAGACATACCAAAAATCCCCGGTGGGCCCCGCTCTGTACTGACCGGAACAGGAAAATACCGATGCCCGTCATGGCGATAATCCGGAAACCCGTCAGTGCCAGCTTTCCAAATTCACTCTCCCAACGGATTCCAAATGCCATTCCGGGATTCAGCAAATAGTGCAACCGGAACCATTCGCCGATTACTGAAACCTCTTCATGAATTTCCATAAAATGATTCACCAGAAGTTTGCTGGTCTGATCAACAACAATTACTACCAGGGCTATCAAAAAATATCGAATCACTTTCATCCCAATCAATTAAATTATACAAGAATCATAAATAAATCAGCCCTTGGTAATCCGGACTCGTATTACGAATTCATCCATATCAACCTCCGTTGCCCCTGCAAGCGCATCGGCTGAAATAAGCTTCAGCGCCTGTGTCTCATGCGTGATGTACCCGCCGAACTCAGCCAGCGCTTTGGTCACTTGTTCATCCATCCCGGCACGATCCGTTTCAATGATGATCTTGTCAAGTACTTCCATTCCCGATTCTTTCCGAAGGTTCTGTATTCGATTTACAAAATCACGCGCTATCCCTTCCCGCTTCAATGCTTCAGTAACCTGTATGTCAAGGGCCACGGTGATGTCCCCATCGTTGGCAACCGCCCACCCCGGAATATCTTCGGAGCTGATCAGTACATCTTCCAATACGAGGTCAAATCCTCCTTTAGTCAACCCGGTATGTTTCTCCAGCATCGCAATTTCCTCCCGGGTCAGGGATTGAATAACAGTAGTAACCTCTTTCATTTTTGCACCGTATTGCTTGCCCAGCTTTGCAAAATTGGGTTTTACCTTTTTCACCAGCAACCCGGATGCATCGTCGATATACTCGATGTTCTTGACATTTACCTCTGATTTGATAATGCTTTCAACCGACCGCAGCAGATCAGCAAACCGTCCGTCCAATACCGGAACAAGTACTTTATTCAATGGGGTGCGCACTTTTATCCGGCTGTTCTTGCGAATGGAATGGACCAGGGAGCAGACCGTCTGCGCATACCCCATCGCGCGCTCCAGGGAGGCATCCATCCGAGTAGCTTCAGATTCAACGAGGCGGGTATGATGCACCGACTCAAATCGAAGCGGTGTACCGCCAGCAACCGCCAATGCGCGGATGTTGTCTGTGAGATTCTTATAAAGATGTTCGGCATAGAACGGGGCAATGGGCGACATAAGCTGACCTACCACCAGCAGGCATTCATGCAACGTTTCGTATGCCGCCTTCTTGTCTTCTGACAATTCACCCCGGGTTGAAGGCTGCCAGAACCGCTTTCGGTTCAGGCGCACATACCAGTTCGACAGGTGATCGTTGACAAACTCCTGAATGGCACGGGCCGCCTGCGTGGGCTCGTATTCCACATAGGCCCGCGTTACCTCCACAATCAGTGCCTGCAACTTCGAAATAATCCACCGGTCCAGCAGGGAAAGTTTATCGTAGGAAACGTTGTCCATCTCATCCTTCACAAACCCATCAATGTTGGCATATAGGGCAAAGAAGGAATAGGTGTTCGTCAACGTGCCGAAGAAACGCCGTTGTGTTTCCACCAGTCCCTGGGCGTCAAATTTCAGATTGTCCCAGGGTGGAGCATTCTCGATCATATACCATCGAACAACGTCTGGGCCGAATTTCGAAAGCGTTATAAACGGATCGACCACATTCCCTTTCCGTTTAGACATCTTGTTCCCCTCCTTGTCAAGAACCAGACCGTTGGAAATGACATTCTTAAACGCCACGCTGTCGTACAGCAGGGCCGCGATAGCATGCAGCGTAAAAAACCAACCACGTGTCTGGTCCACTCCTTCTGCGATGTAGTCGGCAGGGAAAGCACCTTCCCATCCCGTGTTGAACGGCTGGGGGTGATTGGCTTTCACTTTATCGGGATCCAATCCCCACTGTGCGTACGGCATTGCACCAGAGTCAAACCACACATCGATAAGATCCTGTTCACGATACATGAGCTTACCGGAACCGGACACCAGAATGATTTCGTCAACAAATGGCCGGTGAAGGTCCATCTTTTCTGCCGTGATGCGGACCCCTGACTTTATCCCTGCTTTCTCCGCTTTCTCCATTTCTTCCTTTAGCTCTCCGATGGAGCCAATGCAGATTTCTTCCTTCCCGTCCTTCGTGCGCCAGATAGGCAGCGGTGTGCCCCAAAAGCGCGATCGCGAGAGATTCCAGTCAACAAGGTTTTCTAGCCAGTTGCCAAACCGGCCAGTGCCGGTTGATTCCGGCTTCCAGCGGATGGTCTTGTTCAACGCAACCATTCTGTCTTTTAAGGCAGTCGTCTTGATGAACCACGCGTCCAGCGGGTAATAAAGAACTGGTTTGTCGGTACGCCAGGAATGAGGATACGTGTGCTCGTATTTTTCGACTTTGAAGGCTTTGTTTTCCTCTTTCAGGATGATGGAGATGATGACGTCTGTGCTCTTGTAATCCGGATTGCCTTCGTCTTCGTCGGTATAATTCTTAACATAAAAGTCATCCACGCCAAGCGGCCGATGTGTCTTGATCTTGAACCGGGAAATCCCTTCTGCAAGCCTTTCGCCAATCTCCTTTACAAACTTACCTTTCTTGTCGACCGTAGGAACTTCATGGCCGGCGGCATCTCGTAGCGTCAACGGCGGAATGCCGTATTGCTTGGCTACCCGAAAGTCATCGGCACCGAACGTGGGGGATGTGTGCACCACTCCCGTTCCGTCTTCAGTAGTTACAAAATCACCAGCAACTACCTGAAATGCTTTTTTCACGTCGTACAACGGAGCCAGATACGGCATTAGCTGTTCGTAACGAATACCAATCAGCTGGCTGCCCGGAAATGTTTTTTCGATCCGGAACGGAATGGCTTTAGCACCGGACTGATAATCATCTAACCTCAGTTCCGCATTCTTCTCTGGAAAATATTTTCCAACAAGATCTTTTGCCAGCACCACACGAACAGGTTTGTGCGTGTACATGTTGAAGGTGGAGACCAGCGCATACTCAATCTTTGAGCCGACAGCAAGCGCCGTATTGGATGGCAGCGTCCAGGGAGTGGTCGTCCATGCAAGGATACAAACCTGCCCAGTAGTGCCCTCGAAGAGAAACGAGGCTTTCCCTTCGTTGATCACGCTAAATTGTGCGACTACCGACGTGTCCTTAACCTCCTTGTAACAACCCGGCTGGTTCAATTCGTGAGAACTGAGACCTGTACCATCCGATGGTGAATACGGCTGAATGGTGTATCCTTTATACAACAGCCCCTTCTCATAGAATTTCTTCAGGATCCACCAAAGTGTTTCAATGTACCGGTTATCGTAGGTGACATAGGGGTTTTCGAGATCGACCCAGTAACCCATCTTTTCGGTGAGATCATCCCATTGATCCTTGAACTTCATCACCGTCTCGCGGCACTTTCGGTTGTAATCATCGATGGAAATAGTCTTTCCAATATCATCCTTCGTGATCCCCAGTTCTTTCTCTACCTGCAGTTCCACTGGCAGGCCGTGTGTATCCCAGCCACCCTTCCGTTTTACCTGGTACCCCTGGAGTGTCTTGAACCTGCAGAAAATATCTTTGACGGTCCGGGCCATGACGTGATGGATGCCGGGCGTTCCGTTGGCGGAGGGTGGTCCCTCGTAAAATGTAAACGGTGTCTCTCCCTCACGGTTGGATACCGATTTCTCAAAGACTTTCTCCTGTCTCCAGAATGCCAGTACCTCCTCGGCTACCTTCCCTACGTTCAGGTCTTTGAATTCTTTATACTTCGTTCCCATCCTGGTCTTTGTCGTGATGTTCTATAAGCCAATGCTTGTGTTCCCTCCCGCTATTCAGCGGACCCTACACGATCATGAATCTTGATTTTAGAGAGATCAATTTCCTCATCCTCTTCCTCGCCATAGTAAGTTGAATCAAAATCATCAATCAGTCGCTTCTGCGATTCCCTGTTTGGCTTGTCGAACGTCATTATTAAGGCAGGAAGCAGGATCAGGTTAGTAAACATCGAAATTAACAGCGTCGTTGAAGTCAGGATCCCCAAGGCGATGGTGCCGCCAAAATCGGAGAACGCAAAAATAATGAAGCCCGAAAACAAAGCCACAGACGTATAAATGATGCTCTTTCCGGTTTCAAGAATGCTTTCACTCACCGCACGTGGAACAAAGAATTCACCAGCCAATAATTCCTGCCGGTATTTGGCAAGGAACCTGATGGAATTATCCACTGAAATACCAAAGGTGATGCTGAAAATAAGCGCCGTACTGGCCTTCAGTGGAATATCCAAATACCCCATCAGTCCTGCTGTGATCATTAGGGCAATAACGTTTGGAATAAGTGAAATAAGGATCATACGAACATTGGCAAAGAGAAAAGCCATGGAAAAGCTGATGAGAATGATGGCCAGCACCAGGCTCTCAGTCAGGTTATTGATCAGGAACTTGTTTCCCTTAATGAAGATCTTCGTCGTGCCCGTTATCGAAACATGTACTGAGTCCTTATCTGATTTTAAGTTCTGTTTCAGAGTAGCAACCAGCGCATCCGCCTTGGGTTGTATAACTTCATTAACCAATGAATCCATCCGGATAGAACCAATGTCAGCCATCTGCATGGAAATTCTCATTTTGTTGAACGAAGAGTCTACAAACGATTTGACAAGGCCGCTGCTATCGGATTGTCCCTTCATATAGCGAAGGATGAATGCACTTTCCGTTTTGGTGGGTAAGGAGTACCGGTCGGGATTGTTGTTATAAAAAGCCTGTTTGGCTGCCTTGACCAGGCTGACAATCGACACAGGTCGTGAAATCACCGCAATGGAGTCCAGCGACTGTTCAAAGTCGTCGATCGCCTTCAGGTTGTTTATTTCCAGGAGTTGACGCTTCCGTTTGCTCTGAATATCCACGACAATTTCAAGAGGCATAATGCCGCTGAAATTGGCTTCGAAAAAATGCAGGTCTCTCTTGATAAGACTTTCTTCCGGAAGATCATCCACCATGAACGACACCGAATACAGTCTGCTCATCCCGATCAGCGCAAAAACGGTAAGCGTGAGCGTGGCCAGATAGATAGCGGTCCGGTGCCGGTGAACCAATAAGTCAATACCGGCGACAAAGGCGCCCAGCAGGCGAAAGTTCAGGTGCCGCAAATGTTTTGACGAGGGTTCTGGCAGCCAGGAGAGAATACCCGGAATCATGATCAGGCTCACGAAGAATAGGGCAAGAATGTTCAGTCCTGCCACCACGCCGAATTCACGAAGCAGTAGAATATCCGTGGAAAGGAGGGTCAGGAACCCAATGGCCACCGTCAGGTTGGTAAGAAAAGTTGCCAGACCCATTTTCTGAACGACCACACGAATGGCCTCCATCTTGTCTTTCCGCCTGGCAAACTCCACGTGGTATTTGTTCAGAAGGTAGATGGCATTGGTTATGCCGATCGTTACGATAACCGGCGGAATGAGTCCACTGAGGAGCGTGATTTTGAATCCCAGCAACGTAATGGTCCCCAGGGTCCAGACCACCACCACCCCTATCATGATCATTGAAAAAATGACGGAGCGCACCGACCTGAAAAAGATGAGCATGATCGTGCCTGTGACAAGGGCAGAGAGATAGAGAAAAAGGGACAACTCTTTTCTCACCTGTTCGGCCACGACCGCCCGTATGAACGGGAGGCCGGCAAAGTGGAGCGTAATGCCAGTCCGGTCATTAAACTCTTTTCCTGCCTGCTGAATGTCCTGGGTGAGCTTGACTCGTTTTGCCGAATTTGCATACGTTTTGTCGACCGAGATCAACATCATCGTTGCCCCATTGGTGGCGTTAACTAACTGGCCGGCATAAAATTTTTGATGCTGCGCTTCAATCAGCAAACTATCGAGCTGATGCTGAGACACGATGGTGTCAAGGAAATGAGCGTGCAGGTAAAACCGCTGCCGTGCCGTGTCTTTCAAAATAATTTTCATTCGGGGCAGCGAAAGCACTTCGTTGACCCCTTCGATGGAGCGGAGCTTCCTTCCCAGGCTGCGGAGTTCATCAAAGTTTTTCAGTTGATAAACCGCGCTGTCGCGTAATCCGACCGCCACAATATTTCCATCTTCCCCAAATTGCTCCCGAAACTGCGTCAGAAAGACCATGTCGGGATCGTTGGGCGGAACCGCGCGCCCGAAGTCGTAGCTCATTTCAACCCGCGAAGCATAGAATCCCATGACTACCGTGATAGCCACGATCAGACACATGAGCGGGAGTCTGTATCGGATTATCAAGTCGGCAATGCGGGACCACATCAGGCGTTAATTTTGAAGGGGCAAAACTAAGCGAATTTTGGCAGTTTCTGTCCCTTCCGGGCCTCTTTCACGGCATTTGGCACCCAAAAGCCGGCGCCTCCGATCTACAGGGGTGCCATACCGCCGATTTTGCGAAAAATCATCAGGGCGTGTTTGTCCGTAAGACCTGAAACGAAGTCAACCACCAGCCGTAGCATGGCGTAATCGGTATCGGATCGCTTGATGGCCTGTCGGATTTCCGGTGGAAGCAGCAGGGAGAGATTCTCGAATTTTCTGGATTTTTCCGTTCCACGAATATAATCGCCGGCCCGGATGAACTCCCGCATTAATCCAGGCAGCACTTCATGGCCCGCCGCTTCAATTTCAACAACCTGCCTTGCCCGATAAATCCGGTGAACGGAAACTTCACTTATCTTCCGCAGAGCGTTAGCGAACTTGCATTCATCTGTAAGGGCGGTGTCAAACGTTCCGTTCAGGATGGGCTCTTCATGGTCCAGAAAGACACCCGTGCAGGCTTCAATAAGCTCACCGATAGTCATGGCACGCAGGGTACCCAGTTTCCGGTTCAGTCCTTCATCTTTTGAAAGTTTCTTCCTGTCGAGCTTGTCACCCAGTATCGGGGCCAAAAGTTCTACTGTTTCCTCAAACGAGACCAGGCCCAGGTTGCATCCATCCTCCAAATCGATGATGCTGTAACAAATATCATCTGCCGCCTCTACAAGGAATGCAAGAGGATGGCGCCGCCACACATTCAGTCCTGCCGACGCGAGCCCAAGGCTCTCGGCCACTTCCCTGAACAACTCTATCTCGCTTTTAAAGAAGCCGTACTTTTTCTGACTCTTCTTTTGCTTATCTCTTTGTTCAATATGGGATGCGCACGGATATTTTGTGAACGCCCCCAGCGTTGCCAGCGTAAGCTTCAGCCCATAATCGTATTGATTAAGAATTCGAAACCCCTGCGCGTTGCCCTCAAACCGGATAAGATCCTGCCATTCATGGGCACTTACCCTTTCTTTAAAGCGATCCTGATGGATGAAGAAGTCGGAAAGTGCTGCTTCCCCGGCATGACCAAACGGAGGATTTCCGAGATCATGGGCAAGGGATGCGGCAGCGACAATCGCCCCGAAATCAAACAGTGAATAGTTTTCTTTCAAGGGGGTATGCCGCTCCATGAGGACCTCCCCGACGCGCTTGCCAAGCGAGCGTCCGACACTTGAAACTTCCAGGCTGTGCGTAAGGCGGGTATGCACAAAATCATGTTCGGGGAGCGGATGAACCTGCGTCTTATCCTGAAGCCTCCGAAAAGGATGCGAAAAAATAATACGGTCGAAATCCTGTTCAAATGCGCTGCGCGAAGATTCGGCAGACGCGGACTTCTGACCAATTCGTTTTGCGGAGAGAAGACTTGTCCAGTTCACTTCGTTTAGCGGGAAAACATGATTTTAGGAAACAAATTTGGCAATTTTAAATCAAACCAACTCCACACCTGCTATTTTTGATACCATGTACAAGGCACAGATCAATGAAAGATCCTATGAATTCACTGCGGAAGACGACGCACTGCTGGTGAACGGTGATCCGCTAACGTGGGATTTGACAGCGCTTGACAACGGACAATATCACATCCGCTTCAATAATAAGAGCTTTCCTGCAGAAGTGGTGAACATTGACAGGACAACCAAGACGGTTGATATCAAAGTGCGGGGGCGCAAATATTCCATTCAGCTTCGTGACAAGATTGATCTTCTCATGGAAAAGATGGGGATGAACGCCGGCGCCATGGGCAAAGTAAATGTCATCAAGGCGCCCATGCCTGGTTTAATCATTGACCTGCGGGTCAGCGCAGGGGATGAAGTTCAGTCCGGCGATTCCCTACTCATCCTGGAAGCCATGAAAATGGAGAACATTATCAAGGCCCCCGGAGGCGGCACGGTAAAAGCAGTCAAGGTAAAAAAGGGCGACAGCGTGGAGAAGGGCCAGGTTCTGATCGAGTTTTAGCCATGGATACATCGCTTGAACACCTGAAAAGACTTTTGGAGAAACTGAAGCAAATCAGTTTCTGGGATCGTTGTTTCCGGTGGGGTAAGGTCAGAAATATGCTGGTGGATGCTAACGGTGATTTGCAGCGCATCGCCCCGGTTGTGGATAGCGTAAGGGCCGCCGGTGAAAAGGCCGAGAATCAGCTCCAGGTTGAGAAGAACGAGACTAAAAACCTGCGGGAATCCCTCCAGCAGGTTAGGCTTGATAACATCGGTTTGCGGGAATCCCAGGCACGCTTCGCCCAGGAAAAGGAAGAGTTCCAAAAGAGAATCGCATCGCTGGAGGAGAAAAACGAAGGGTACTTCCGCCGGGGAACAGAATTGAAGCACCACGTAGAAATTCTTGAAACACAAATCCAGCAGCTGCGTACAGAGAACACCCGCTACAAAGCAGACGAAGACCAGCGACGCAAAGAACATGAGCATTCCGTTGCCAGCTTAAATAAACTTACAGAGGGGCAACGAAAGCGCGAGGAAGATGAAATAAATCAACGCCACCGCAAAGAAATAGAGCGCGTCGAACGGTTGCGGGAGACCTGGTCGCGACATGAAGAAAATGTTAAAGCAAGAATTAAAGCCATTTGCAACCGTCACGGCGTGGATTACCTGGAGAAAGTCCCGTTCAAAGGGAGCCCGGACAACACACTGCGCATCAAGGATGAGTACGTTGTCTTTGATGCCAAGAGTCCATGGGGTGACGACCTTTCCAACTTCCCCGGGTATTTAAAGAATCAGGTCGAACAGGCTATCAAGTACGTTCGTGAAGAGGATGTGCGCAAGGAGGTATTTCTCGTGGTGCCAACCAACACGCTCCAGGAGTTGGAGCAATTTGAATTCAAGTTGGCCGATTACACTGTTTACGTTATTTCCCTCGACTCTCTGGAACCCATTATTATCGCACTGAAGAAAATTGAGGATTACGAGTTTGCCGACCAACTGAGCCCGGAGGAACGTGAGAACATTTGCCGTGTCATTGGAAAATTTGTACACCTTTCTAAACGACGGATTCAAATTGATGGCTTTTTTGCAAAACAGTTTTTTGAATTAGTCTATCGAAGCGAGGCAGACCTTCCCAAAGACCTGCTGCAGAAGGTTTCCGAATTTGAAAAGTCGGAGAAACTAAATCCCCCTATTGAAAAGCGTTCCAAGCAAATCAATACCAAGGAGCTGGAAGCCGACGCAAATCGTTTATCCAGCGAAGCGAATCAGAAAGGAATCATCACCCAGGATACCATGCTGAGCCGGGAATTCAACAAGCTCCCCTTGTACAGCACGGAAACCGAAGAGGCAAAAGGAAAAGATCAGACAAGCCTGTTCGGTGAAAAGGATAGCTAATCCTCCCTTTCTATTTTAACAAATCAAGCGTTTTACTGCCATGAACATTACATCCGATAACAAACTAAAGAAACTCATTGTAGTCGGCGATCGCGTACTCATTCGCCCAGTAAAAGATTCTGACAAAACAGACAGCGGCCTGTATCTTCCACCCGGAGTTCAGGAGAAAGAAAGAATTCAAAAAGGATTTGTGATCCGAACCGGCCCCGGCTATCCACTTCCAATGCCAGCAGATGAAGATGACTTATGGAAGGGAAAGGACGATGCTATAAAGTACTTGCCGCTGCAGGCGCGGGAAGGCGACCTCGCCATCTTCCTCCAGAAAGGCGCCATTGAAGTTCAGTACGAACGCGAGAAATACTTTATCGTTCCTCAGACCTCCATTCTCATGCTTGAACGTGAAGAAGATCTCTAATTCCATTGCGTCCTGTGAAGTTACCGCGTCGCAACCCTATTCCTTATGAGCGGCCTTTCCCTGGGTGTACTTCGTGTCGGTAAGCGTTACCGAATAATAAATTTTGGCGATATCTACGAGGTGGAACTAGAACAGATCCTTCCCCGGGAAGATTTTCTCGTAAAGGACATCCATACCCTCGAACGCTTTCATCTCCGTGAAATATTCCAATACGGTAAAGGAAAGGACTTTGAAATCCGGGAACTGGAATGAGGCGGTTGAACCGGCGAGAAGGTTAATTCACCGGTTTCATTTCCCGGATCCAGGCACGAACCACCGCTACACCTTCTGTATGTACCAGTTTTCTTCCCATCTCCGGCATCATCACCCCCGGATCGGTTGATTCAATCCTGTATACCAGAATGGATGCATCGGGCCGCCCGGGGACGATACTGAACATCCGTCCTCCGGAACCTTTGCCCGCCGCAACCGGAGCCTTGCCAAGCCCCAATTCCCGGAGCGAATTCACGGTGGCCATCAGGTGCAGCCCACTCGTTTTTGCCTGACCATCCGGTCGATGACAGTGGGCGCAATTGATTTCAAGCCAGGCCCTCGCCCTGTCATCTATTGGGGCCTCCAAGTCTTCATACGCGACCAGACGCGGCACAACAGGAGGCAACTCCGTTATCCATCCGCGTTCAACCCATTCCGTCAGCTGCTTTTTTTTGTTGAGTTGGCGCGCTGAAAGACCGATCGGCATCGTCTTGTCTCCTTTGAGATGACAGCTTTTGCATTGATTCACATCCGGGATGGAGTAATTCACTTCCATGGCGCTACCGTTGTAATGTGTCCACGCCACGCGCTTCGTGCTTCCACCCAGTTCGAGGACGGCTTCATCCTGTGCCTCATTCCAAACATAGGTAAGGGCTTTCCATGTTTCACCTTCGAGGATCAGAAGCCGCGTTTCCAAAACGCGAATATCCTTTTCTGGATTTCTAAAATCGGCCGGGTAATAGAAGTTCTTTACAAGGATGGTCCCTTCCGGAAAATGAAATACTTCCGCTCCGTCGTAACCGATCGTGCTTCCCGGGGGGATTTTGATAAATCTTCTCTTGTAGGCATAGTCGCTAAAAAGCGGGGAGTTGATGTCATAGGGGAAGACATCCGGGGCCGGGTCGAAGTTCTTGAGAGCCCCGATAAACAAACTGTACCCGGAAAGTTTTTCCTTACCCCACGCGGATAAGTCGTGCTGGCTGGGCTCTTCGGCCAAAACAACTTCGGCCGGCGGCTTCCTGGGCACGCATCCAGCTATCAAAACAGCCGCCAATAGGCAAACCAGCTTCATCTCAAAACGCGTGCCTTGTCCAGCGGACAGCGGAAAGGGGTCAAATCCTTCGACAAGGATTTAAAATCATTGCCGGCATCCAGGTTGATGAATGTTATTCCATCACCTTCGTCAAAGCAAAGTTTTCGATCCTCCCTGTTTGGATCCTTAATACCATCGTATAATACGTCCGGCGGTGAAAAGGGAGATTTCATGACCAGCAGCTTTCCGATATCATTATCAGTTGATGGGAACCAGTGGCTATTCTCGAAACGGTTCCCATGAATTGAAATCCCATAAGGGAATGGATTATACAACGAATCTTCCCGATACCGATTATTGACGGTTTGTGTTCCCCCGATGGCCCCTTCCTGCTCCACTGCATCTTCATTCAATGCGGCAACCAACTCATAACTGACAATGGCGACTCCGGCCGTCCGGTTGTTGCTAATGGTGTTGTTATGCATCTCCAGATTATGTGTTGCCAGGATCATGATGCCGGTGCCCGGCGGAATGCTTGCAACAATGTTGCCTTTCTGCGCAAAGTTTTCGTGGTTGTTGTTATGGATCTTATTGTTGAATATCCGGGTACTGTGTCCATACTGTGTAAGGCCGGGCAGGTCAAACACAAGAAGGCCGCCTGTGTTATCATACGATTCATTTCCATAGATCTCGACCCACCGTGAGTTTTCGGCTTCAATGCCCGCAACATTCCAGTAGGCGCGGTTATTTCTGATGATCACCGAGTCAGACTGGCCCACATAGATTCCGGCATCTGAGGAGCCCATGGCCACACACTCTTCCAGCAGCACCTTCGTGCAAAGCACTGGATAGATTGCATACGCTCCATTCTCGGTTTTGGGCCCTCCTGACCACACCGATCTGATGCGGCGAATGGTGATTCCCCGGGTGTCGTTTATTTTCAAATTGTCACCCTTCGCATCTTCCACGGAGAAATCTTCCAGCACAATGTTCTTGCTGTTGCTGATCTGAAAGCCCTGCGCACCCTCCACCTGATTTTTCCACGACAAGATTGTCTTCCCCATTCCCTTTCCGCGGATGATAACATTGGATTTACCATCCATAACCAGGCTCCTGGAAAACATGAAATTTCCTTCGGGCAGGTCAACGGTGTCACCATCTGAGAGGGTAATTAGCTGAACCTGGAGAGATTTCTCAATCGTCTGCCATACCCTGGCTTCCTGCGGCGGCGGGGTGCAGGCTGCCAGCGCTGCGAAAAGTGAAATCATGGAAAAGTGTCTTTGCATCGGTACGGGTATATCAAAACTAATGAAATTAAGAGGCCGGATAAAGAGCACCCGGCTTCACGGTCTTCGGCCGCTTGCTTTTCATTCCGAAAAGAAGCCGCATGAGCTCAAAAGGTTTAATCCCATACATATAAATAAGAATGCACAGTCCTAGCGTTGACCCGGCGATGAGCCAGAATTTTACAAATATTCCAGTGTCTAACTGGCAGATGTAGTACCCCAGAACGATAATGAGCGTTTGATGAAGGATGTAGAATGGATAAAGGCCTTCCCCTGCCAGGGTAAGCCAGGGGTGATGCCGGTTGAGGTGGTGTTGCCCATACCCAATGATGGTAATGACGGTGAACCAGCCCAGAATGATCGATGTGATATCAAACATCAGTTCCACGGTTTCGGGAGGCCAGGGAAGGGTTGCCCATCCATAGAAACTTCCATATAACGTATAGAAGACTAACAGGATAATGCCGGTAGCTGCCAGGGAATATTTTCTGTTATCCCCGATCGAGGTCCAGATCTTCGGAACTGCGTACGATACGATGCCGAAAAAGAAGAAAAGAAAATAAAGCGTAAAGAAGGACCAATCATCAAGCAAAGCATGTGTCTCATCCGGATAGAACGGCCGGAGCAGCCCTTGGGACAACACCATGAGCCCTGCAGGAACAAGCAAAAGCCCAACGGGATTGGACAAGAGCCTGAACATCATGCGTCGGAAAGTTTCCCCACGGCCCTCTCTCAAAAGGCTAAGCAGAGGCAGTATTAGCATGGAGTACAAAAACAGGTACAAGATAAACCACAGGTGATGCCAGCTCAGGCTGCCTTTTGGATATGGAACAAATTCAAATACCGTTTTGTAGAAGGACCAGTACCCGTCGTACTTCAGAATGTGCTCATAATAGATCTGCGGCGGCACAATAACCAGCATACCAAACAGCAATGGGATGATTAATTTCCTGAATCGCTCGGTGCGGAATTGACCCAGCGTCCGCTTCCCCATAGCCAGCACGGTGCCCGCGCCTGAAATGAACAGCAAAAGAGGCATACGCCAGTAATGAAGCCACACCATCCAGTAATTGAAAATCGGGCTGGTTTCGTCATTCTTGACATGCCAGCCCCATGTACTGAACCACATCCCGGTATGGAAAAAAAGGAGGATGAATATCGCGATCAGCCGCAACCAGTCAAGATCGTGCCTGCGTGGCGTCGCTGCGGCCGAAACACTCCCCTCGGTAGCGCGCTCCGTCATTTTGTGAATTTCACCATGAACGAACGCTCTGCCGTGATCAGGTGACCATTGTCGAGTGAGGCCATCACCCGGATTGTATAGGAACCAGGGATATCCGATGTGCGGAATTTGAACCGCGCGATCCCTGAATTATCGGTTCGAATCAGCGGACTCCAGTACAGCAGCGTACGCAAATCGGGTACCCGCTCCCCCATCGGGTATTTTTGAGAAAAAAGTATGGTGGGGCTCATCCCTTGAAGGACAAGGAGGTCTTTCGTGAGATCCTTCCGCGTCCTTTCAGGATTTACAGTTTGAATAAAGAGAACACCGTTCCTTCCCAGATTTAACAATCGGTTCAACTTCCCAACATCATTAATGATTTTGAAAGAGACAATTTCCCGGGGGAGCAATTTCATCAGGTATCCCGTATTGGAAGTCATTAACCCATCAATAATGTACAGCGGATTCCCTTCCGCATACCGTTGAGGAACAAAGATCGAACGACTCGTCAAAGCAACGCGGACCACGATGTCACCCTGGCGTCTACGGAATTCCACTGAAGGGATAACCTCCAGGATAAGTTCCTGCATGGTATCAAAGGGCGTGTATTCACTGGGCACGATGGTGATGTCGGCTTCCTTAAATTCGTTCTCCAGCTCCGCATTGTAGTTGATGGGTGCTGCCAGGCCGGATGGGGGGTTTTGAAAAAATGAATACGACTGGTCGATCCCCCGCTTCTGTTTTCGGATAATTCCGTATTCATCCTGCAACACGCCCTCCTCAAAAATCGTTTCAGTCGCTGGTATTTTCATTTCCGTATCTGTTATCCACTCCACGCGTGCCCCGAAAAGATCCTTCCCTTTATGAAGTACCTTGAAAAAGACGAGGTCACTCCCCAGGAAGTCATAGATCTTTGAAAACTGAAACCTCCCAGTTTTGTCAATCAGCGTTTCATATTGAATACGGTCTTTGTGCAAATAAACTAGCACGGTGCTTGAGTCAGGAAGTGCTGCGGCTGAATCCGCCCGATGAACGCGGCCTCCAAGGGTGAGGTTGGGTGCATTCAGAAGGTGCCTCCCACCGGGAACAATTTCCTTGGGCGCCCCGATGGTCAGCAATTCCAAATCAATTTCCTGATCCGTGCCAGAGAGTTCAATCGGAAGTTTTCCGGGTTGAAGGATCAGGGATGGGTCGGGAGTTAGCAGGGGGGCAGAAGGTGATTCCTCATAACTAACACTCACCGCAATTGATCCGCTAACCGCCTGACCCGCAGCATCGGTGACGCGCAAGAGGGCCTCCACATCCTGACGAAGCCCCACCGCTGCGGGAACCTGATCGATTTCCAACTGATGCAAATCATTGTGGCGACCATACATGGGCCGATACGCTAGAATTCGCCGATCACCATCCACCAAATAGAGCTCTGAAAATCCTGACGGAAAAAAATCAGAGGAACCTATGATTTGCTTTCTGCCAACTTCATTTAGTCGGATCTCCTGACTGTAAATAATTTCCCCCTGCGCAATCAAGACGAGGAAAAGGTTTTCTTTGCGTAGTGTTGTCGGCAGTTCTTTTGTTTCGGTAATTTGATCCAGAGATTTTGGACCGGCTATATCAATGATCCTGCTTTGCCGGGGACCGGGATAGACGCGCAACATCATCTCACGCTCACCGGATGCCGGCACCATTACCTTCCTTTTATCTCCCGTTGCCTCATACTCAATCCAGTAAACTTCACCTGCTTTTGGAAGAAACTGCACTGAAGCGTATCCCCGGGTGTTGAAATGAATTGATGAAACTTTTCCCTCTCCGGACAAAAGTTCACAGGATTCCACCTTGTTCAGTGTACGAATGACAAGCTTGTTGATAAACCCTGGGACCACGTGCCCCCCTTCCGCATAAACTTTCAAATCAGATCCTGCGGCCAATGATCGCGTAAGCCGCCGGTCTCCAGAAATGATCAATTCATGAACCTGGCCGTACTGATCGGTCATGGAGTCAGTAAAGACCTGTAGCGTATACTTGCCCGGAGTCAGTGTTTCCGGGAGAATGAACTGATTGGCTACTCCGGCCTTTCCACTAGGCACACGTTGCTGCAGGACTTTGCTTCCCTCCTGGTTATAAAGCGCTAGTGTAAAAATGGAGCGGTCCGGCAGAATCCTTTCGTTCTCTGCCAGTATAAACAACCGGAAAAATGCCGTGTCACCGGGTGCGTACCTCTGCTGCGAGAAAAATAAGAACGGTTTCATCCCGGGAAACCGGATTTTGTTTTCTTCCAACTCACGGCCAAGCTGATCAGCGACCTGTTTCTGGCCGCTTGCAGGAAGGCTGGACACAACAACGAAAAGAATAGCTAAGATCTTTTTCATTGCCAGAAGGGAGGTTCAGTAATGGAAGAACGTGGCGCCACTCCCCGGCAATCTCCAATGATTTCCGACGGAAAGAAATAATGCGGAATATCTGTCCGGTAAATGTACCGATGGCGCTTCGTTAAGGCGGCGGCGGTGAACATTCCAACAACGGGATTCTCATGGTTCGTCGCAGTCACATTTCCCTTCAGTTCAAAAAAAGGAGGCTGAAACAAACTGGCATCGTTGTCTGCCTGTCTCCGGACGGCGGAAAGGAAATCATAGACCTTTTGCGAGACCTCCATTTGCGTAATCTCGACGCGGTATTTTTCATTGAACGTGATTTCATTGATGGGGATATACCTCACGAACACCCGGTTGAGCCTATTGGAGCCAATAAAAGATTGGTTTACAAGGAGCGGGGATTCCTCGCTCTCAGATACCCAGCACGTACAGCAGACACAAAAGATGGAACAAGCGAGAGGAGCGGGCGGATTGCCGACCATTAACAAAGCAGGATTGGTAATCACTTTGTAGGTGCCGTTAAATCTCCATCGCAACCGTCTGCTACCGCCCGGCGCCGCCGTGGCATTGATGTACACGTTGAACCCCTGAAGTTCAACATTACTGTCTTTTTTGAGCGACTGTTCATAGTCAAAATATATACTATCAATGGTTCCGGCAGGAACAATTTGCTCGGGGGTTGATTCGTACCGGTTCCCATCAGGCATCGTGACGATCAATCGATACGTACGTCCCATCATTCCTTGCAGAGAATCCGTTACGTAGGTACCCACTTCAGTCTCTGTTAGAACGTCCGTCGTTCCCGTGTTGTCCATGATTTGAACGCGTGCTCGCGGAACCATGGTGGCCCGGTGAAGGGATCCATCCACTGGAATTCCCCTGGAAATTGAAACGGTATACGGGCCCGGCGCATCCGTTACCAATCCATCGATAACGAGCGGCAATACACCTGGTGGAAGGCTAAGATCAACACGGTCAATGCAACTCGTCCACACCATGACGGCAACCATCAATATTTTAGCAGATGCCTTCATTGCCAAAAAGCAGGTTGTGAATTAGAAGAATTCGGTGCCACCGCCCGGCAATCCCCAATAATTTCACTGAGGTGGAAGTCATACGGGATGGCAGTCCGCGCAATGTATATGTGCCGCTTTACAACTGCTGCCGCAGAGAACACACCAATCACAAGGTTGTCGTTGTTTGTCGCACTCACGTTCCCTTTCAGTTCAAAAAAAGGAGGCTGAAATAAACTGGTACTACCATCAATCTGCTTGCGCACCCCCGAATAAAAATCATACACTCGCTGCGACACTTCCATTTGGGAAATCTCCACTCTGTACCGTTCGTTGAACGTCATATTATTGATGGGAATATAATTCACGAAAACGTGCCTCAGCGTACTGGACCCAAGGAAATCATTCTGGAAAAGGATAGGGGACTCTTCTTTTACCGATACCCAACAAACGCAACATAAGCACTGCTCCGCACAAGCCAGCGGTACATCCTGGAGGGTGATCGGATCTGTTGTCGTCAGCAAAGCAGGATTTGTCCTGACTTTATAAGTTCCGTTGAATTTCCAGCGAAGCCTCCGATTCCCGCCCGCAGGTGCTGTAGCATTGATAAAGATGTTGAACCCATCCACCTCAATCTGTGTGTCCTTCTTCAGCCCCCGGACGAACTCGAAGAAAACACTGTCTACCGTACCAGCCGGGAGCATCATTTCGGGCGTAGACTCGTACTTTGCTCCATCCGCTGTGGTCACACGTAGCTGGTAGGTCCGCCCAACGATACCCTTTATTGAATTCGTCTCGTAAATTCCACCAATATCCTTGAGCGTATCCCGCACACCTGTGTTATCGCTGATTACCACTCTGGCACCAGCGACAAACTCCGTTTGGTGATAACGGCCGTCCACCGGTACCCCTCTTAAAATCCGGACCGAAAACGGCCCGTCTCCGTCAGCAATTGCACCATCAATTATCAAAGGCAATTGAGACGGGGGTAATGAAAGGTCTACCGGATCAATGCAGCTCATCCAAAGCAGCACGATCACAGTAAGCCCCCGGTTGGCTACCTTCCTGCCACGCCGCTTCCAAAATTGAATCTGTTTCATCAAGAAGTTCATGCCTTTTAGAACTTGAAACTGTACGTTACCGATGGGATGATCGTTCCCAGAATTGACAATTGATACGTGTTTATCCTTCCGGGAACATCGCTTCCAAAAAAGTAGGAATACGCATTTCGCCTTCCATATACGTTAAGAAAGGAAATAACCCACGAGCCGCTCCACGGCTTCTTAAGTTTGTGATTACCCTCGATCACCAGGGCGACATCCAGCCGGTGATAGTCGGGTATCCGGAACTGATTGCGTCCCGAAAAATAAGCCACGGTGTAGCCATCCATGACAAACCCAAATATGGGGACTGTTACCGGGCGGCCCGTGCGAAACGAAAAATTTCCCGTGAATGAGAATCTCCTGGATAGTCTGTAATTCCAGGAAGCATTCAGCATGTGCGGTTGGTCAAAACTGGACGGAAACTCCATGCCTCCGTTAATTGATTCACCGCTCGTTGGACCCCGGATGGTGCGGAGCGATCGGGAGTACGTATAGCTAAAAGCCCATGTAAGGCGTCCCAAATTCTTCGAAACATAGAGTTCAATGCCATACGCCTTCCCATCTCCCTGCAGCAAATCCGCTTCGAGGGTTTTATTCAGGATCAAATTTGCCCCATCCCGGAAGTCAAGCACATTATTCATTTCCTTATAAAAAACTTCAGCAAAGGCCTCGTACTTCTTCTCCTTAAAATCCCGGAAATAACCGAACGAGGCCTGATCGGCACGCTGTGGCTTGAAGAACGTATTGCTCGGTTGCCAGATGTCTACCGGCGTCACCGCGGTCGTGTTGCTTATGAGGTGGAGGTATTGATAAATCCGATGAAAGCTGAGCTTGAGTGAAGACTTGTCATTCAGGGAATACCGCACAGCAAACCTCGGTTCAACGCCAAGAAATGAAGACGTGATTCCTCCGGGGCCGTACCGCACACTGTCAACGAGGTTGGGTAATGACACCGGAGTCGCGGGTAGATAGACATTTACGGTAGCAGGACCCATCGTCAGGAACGAAGAAAGGCGAACACCACCCTCCACGACAAACCGGTTTCCAGGGGAAAAAATATCGGACACATAAATACCACTTTCAAGCGCTTGTTGCGAATCCATGGTCACAGGCCGTGTGCTCGAAATTTCCGAGGTTGGTTTCAGTTTCCCCGGATTGAAATCGTAGTACATGGATTGCACCCCGAATCCAAACCGATGGCTTCCGGCTATGTACTGCATGTCTGCTTTCAGGGCCGGGTAAGTAATCTTATAGGATAGTTCGAAAGCACGCTCAGGAAGCCGGTCTGTTACGAAATACTGATAATTGCCCAGACCAAGCTGAAAACTTCCTGAAAGCCGTTTGGAGAAAATCTGATCGAGCCGAAGAGACGCCAATTGATTGGACCATTGATACGTTGTGTCGCCCCGTACCCGCAATTTGTCATTGCTTCGATAATAAGAAAACGAAAGCTTGGAGCGGTCGTTAAACGAGTGATCGAGCCGGAGCTCAGCATCGTAAAAATTTACTTCGCTGTTTTGAAGATCGTGATAGCTCGTACTTAAGGCATTGATAAACCAGTTGGCATAGGTGGTGCGCACGCTGGCAGCCATGGTCGTCTTATTTTTTTTCAATGGTCCGCGAACCATCAGGTTCGTTGATATGATTCCGATGCCTCCATTCCCCCTCCACTTCTCAAGGTCACCGCCTTTACTGCGGATATCAAGCACAGACGATCCCCTGCCACCATATTCTGCCGGAATTCCTCCACGGTAAAACGTCATTTCCCGAATCGCTTCGGAGTAAAAGGCAGAAAAGAATCCAAGGGAATGCGACGTGTTGAATAGCGGCATGCCGTCGTACAAAACCAGGTTCTGGTCAACGCTTCCTCCCCTGACATTGAACCCGGCAGCAGCCTCACCCGTTGTGTTCACTCCTGGCAAGGTCTGAAGTTGTCGCACCAGGTCGGCCTCTCCAAGCAAGGTTGGTTGCTTTTTCATAGCCCCTACAGAAAGCTGCAGCTGTCCGGCCCGGCTGTTCGTCAATTCACTGATCGATTGTGAATTCACAACTACCTCCTGCAGCAACACGGGCTCTTCCTGCATAAAGATTTCCAACGATCCTTCCTCATACATTGTCAGGTCAATCACTTTTTCTTTCAGACCAACAAATCCGATCGTCAGGACATGCTCTCCGGTTTGAATACTCAAGTCAAACACACCCTCTGTGTTAGTTGTCGTGCCCCCGTATACAGCCCCTGCGTAAATGGTGGCGCCCACAACGGGTGCCTTTGTGTCTTCGTGCGTAATCTTTCCGTGAAGGTTTACTTTTCTGCCCGGGTTGAACTTTTCTTCAGAACCGACAACGATACGATCAATCTTACGCTGTTTGCGTTCAGCTTCCTGTAGCGCGGTTCGGCGCTCCATTTCATACGTCGGATCCCTGACAAATACCACACCGTATTCATGAATGGCAATGAAGGAAATAGTGGATTCCCGGAGCACGTCCCGAAGCATGCCGCCAAGGGTCTGTCCTGCATAATTTCCCTCGATTGAAAACGGGGAAATCCAATCCTCCACAAAGTAGAAGCGCACGGCATGCTGCCGTTCAAAACCCTTGAGAAATACGGTGAGCTTTGTTCCTTTAACCGGTCCATCCAGCTTTGTGTCGAGGACAGACTGTGAATAAACCGTCAGGCTGGAGGTATACAATAATATGAGTAAGGCTCGGACCAACCTGTTATTCTGAAGGTGAGTTTAAATATATAAAAATAGCCTGTGCCAATTGCGTTTTCTGGCGGCATGCCAAATGTGCCTCTAGAAAATAATTGCCAGTGCTACCGTAAACGAGGTGAAGACCCAGGATCACACCAAAGGATATCCGGCTTAATTTAAGGACCTTTATCACCACCGTACCCTCATCAATCCCATGAAGAACATAAGTTTACTGGCCTTGTTGACTGTTTCCTGCCTGGCTCCCACTGGGAAGGATGCCTTTGTCCCCGCCCTTGACGCCGTATTCACCCAACAAATTGATCCCAATGGGCCCGGAGGCGCGATTCTCCTGATGCACGACAGCACAATTATTTATACGAAAGGATTAGGGCTTGCAGACCTGGAAACCAGGGAAAAGATAACGCCACAAACGCTGTTCAATATCGGCTCCATTTCAAAAACGTTCGTTTCTAACGGCATTCTGATTCTACACGGGCAAGGAAAGCTTTCGGTGGAAGATCCGCTCAGCAAATACTTTCCCGGATTCAAAAACCGAGCGATTGCCGAAAGGGTAAAAATAAAGCACCTGCTCACGCACACGTCAGGACTTCCCGACAATCGACAGGTAAACAAGGATTCCATTTTTTATCTGACAGCGGATGATTCCCAAAATTGGTTTCCGATAACGCAAACAGATACGCTGGAATTTGAGCCCGGCACCCGATACCATTACTCCAACCCGGCATTCAACGCGCTGGCATTGATCATCGAGCAGGTAACCAATCAGAAATGGCAAGCGTTCATCAAAGAAAAAATATTCAACCCTTCGGGCATGGCAGCAAGCACCATCACAGATGGGCCCCACCCCCGCACTGGCGTTTCACACGGGTATACGAAGATCGGTAATGTCTGGAAAGAAGATGATTTCGGAGAGGAGCCTACCTTCTGTGCCGCAGGAAACGGCGGGGTGTGGAGCTCTGTCGAAGAATTGGCGGCCTATGAAGTGGCACTGCGTAACGCCGTTTTCGTTGACATGGCCCTCCTCGATGAGTCAGCCCTCATCAAAACTTTTCCCGGATGGTCGGGAGAAAAACCACCATTTATCGGGTGGGCCTGGTTTATCGACCAAACCAATGACGGAGATAAAATAATCTGCCACACAGGCCACCAGGGGGGTTTTGCATCCTATTATATATCCATTCCATCCAAGAAGATATTTTTCGTCGTATTGTACAACGCCCCGTACGATGTCTACGCACTTCGTAAAAACGTACTTGACTTGCTGCAGGAGTATAACTGGCTCCGCTGACGACGTAGATGGAATAGCGACTACATTAATTCAATATATTTTCTACTTTTAGCACTTCACTAACCGCCTAACCAAGAGATTCTCATGAGTTTATTCATTAAGAAGCCGCTGGAACAGTTGATGACCCAGTCTACCGACTCCAAGGGGCTGAAGCGTACCCTAGGTCCCGCAAACCTGATTTTGTTGGGAGTCGGAGCCATCATTGGCGCCGGACTTTTCGTTCGCACAGCCTGGGCAGCAAGCGAAGCAGCCGGACCCGCTGTCACACTCTCCTTTGTGGTGGCGGCTGTCGGATGTGGTTTTGCCGGATTATGCTATGCAGAATTCGCCTCCATGATTCCCATCGCTGGAAGCGCCTACACCTATGCATATGCAACCTTGGGCGAATTTCTCGCGTGGGTCATCGGCTGGGCATTGATTCTTGAATATGCACTTGCTTCCGCCACCGTAGCCATCGCGTGGAGTGAATACCTCAACAATCTTCTGGGCGGAGCCATACCGTATGCACTCTGTCATTCTCCCATGGAGACTTCCATAAACGGCGTTTCCGGAATCATGAACCTCCCTGCCGTGGCTATCCTGGTCGTACTTACACTCCTGTTGATCAAGGGGACGCAGGAGTCGGCTTTCGTAAACGCCATTATCGTTGTACTGAAAGTTACAATCGTATTGGTATTCATTTTTGTGGGATGGCAGTTCATTAATCCCGCAAACCATACCCCCTATTTCATTCCGGAAGGAACTCCCGGTCACGACTCCTTCAGGCAGTGGGGCTATGGCGGCGTACTGGGCGGGGCAGCTATTGTATTTTTCGCTTTTATAGGATTCGACGCTGTTTCCACCGCAGCACAGGAAGCCAAGAATCCCAAGCGCGACATGCCCATTGGCATTCTGGGCTCATTGGTATTCTGTACCATTTTATACATTTTATTCAGCTATGTACTTACGGGAGTGGCGCCATGGCAGGATTTTGCGGTCGCCGGAAAAGAAGCCTCCGTTGCATTCGCCATTCAGAAGTATATGCCGGGATATGGGTGGCTTGCCGATTCCATTTCAATCGCCATTCTCGCGGGGTTCTCTTCGGTTATCCTGGTGATGTTGATGGGTCAATCCCGTGTGTTCTACACCATGTCTATTGATGGTCTCGTTCCGAAAGTTTTCTCTGAACTCCATCCCAAGTTCCGCACACCATACAAATCAAACATGCTTCTCTTCATCTTTGTAGGCTTGTTCGCCGGCTTGGTACCGGGAACGATGGCGGGGGATCTTACCAGTTTCGGAACGTTGTTCGCCTTTGTACTAGTGTGTGCTGGCGTGTGGGTCATGCGGGTGAAGAACCCCGAAGTGGAGCGTCCTTTCGCCACACCGCTGGTTCCCCTCGTTCCTATCCTGGGAATGCTCGTATGTACCACGTTGATCCTCTCACTCGATCCAACCACCCAACTGGTTGCCCTTGGCTGGATGATCCTGGGTGTAATTATATACTTCGCGTATGGAAAAGCGCACAGCAAACTGAGGCAAACAAATCCCTAGTTGGCAATCGTGCTGGAAATGGTGAGGATATTTCCGGTGAGGTTGGACTGATAGATCCTTAACCTGCGCGATGCGACACCCCCTGTAGGAGCGCCGTCGGCGAAGCTAAAACTTGAATTGCAGCAAGGATCAACCATGAATAGCTTCGAAACATCGACGTTGACCGTTGCACATGCTTCATTCGGCCGGTATGAGCAGTTTCGCTCAAAGGCCAGGAAGGTTGATGCAGTACTCCGGTAGAGAATCACACCGCGTACGCCAATGCTGCCAATTTCCTTGTACCCCCCATTCACCGACAACGACTGATATTCCGGGGCGGTTAGGTTTACTTCGAAATCGGCGAAGGCAACGATGGGCATGGGGTCGTCTGACAGGTCACCCTTGCACGAAAAGGCCAAAACCAGCACCCACATTGAAATGCCGACCAGGCGCGGCCAGTCAAGTTGCTTCATAATCATAAAATCCCCTTCCTGTCTTTCTTCCACAACGTCCTTCGCTGACCAATTGTTGTTGAATTCGGCTGGGGGCAAACTTGTGTGCCCGTCCAAAGCCCTCAAAGACCGAAGTTGTTACGGCGAGGTTTGTGTCAACACCAATCAGATCCATCAATTCAAACGGACCCATCCGGAATCCCGCAGAGCGAAGAAGGGTGTCTATCGCTTGAACATCCCCGGCCTTTGCCTCCAACAATTTCAATGATTCAACATAAAAATGTCTGGCCACCCGGTTCACGATAAATCCAGGTGAATCCTTGGCAATAACCGCGACCTTGTCAATCGCAGCAGCAAACGATTTAAGAGTCTCCACCAGCGCGGGCCGCGTCTTCGGACCAGAAATTATTTCCATCAATTTCATCCGGTCGGCCGGATTAAAGAAATGAAGCCCAATGCACGAAGAGGGATCTTTCAATGCCTTTGCGATGGCCCCAATAGAAATGGACGAGGTATTTGAAGCCAGAATCGCATCACCCCCGTTGATGCGCTCCAGTTCGGTAAAGAGCTCTTTTTTTATTTCCAGTTTTTCAACCGCCGCCTCAATAATAAGATCGGCTTTCATTTGACTTAATTTTCCGATGGCCTGGATGCGGGAAAGCGCGATTGTTTTGTTTTTCTCGGTGAGCCTGCCTTTTTCAACATTCTTTGAGAGATTTGAATCGATCGCATGAAAGGCACGATCAAGCTGTTCCTGGCTGATATCGAACAGCAACGTTTCAAACCCGTAGAGTCCGCAAACCTGGGCGATCCCAAGCCCCATCGTACCGGCACCCACTACACCGACGGATCTAATTTCAGGCATCAAAGTACCGCCTTGAATTGTCTGAGAAACCGGACGTCGTTTTCTGAAAACAGCCGAAGATCATCAATTCCATACCGAAGCATGGTTACGCGCTCAATCCCCATCCCGAAGGCAAAGCCCGTATATTCCTCCGGATCCACCTTGACATGTCGAAGCACATTCGGATGGACCATTCCGGAACCGGCAATTTCCACCCAACCGGATTGCTTGCACACCGCACACCCCTTACCGTGACAGATGAGACACGATATGTCAATTTCCGCACTCGGTTCCGTAAACGGAAAGAAGGATGGCCGCAATCGAATTTTCGTATCCTTCCCAAACATTTCCTTGGCAAAGTGATAGAGTGTCTGCTTGAGATCCGCAAAACTTACATTTTTGTCCACGTAAAGTCCTTCCACCTGATGGAAGAAGCAATGGGCCCTGGCTGAGATGGCTTCGTTTCGGTAAACCCTTCCTGGCATAATGGCACGCACGGGGGGCTTTTGCTTCTCCAGAAGACGAATCTGCACATTGGATGTGTGCGTGCGCAGCAGCATGTCTGGGTCTTTCGAAATGAAAAACGTGTCTTGCATTTCCCTTGCGGGATGGTTCTCTGGAAAATTCAGTGCTGAAAAATTATGCCAATCGTCTTCAATTTCAGGCCCATCGGCTACCTGAAATCCGAGTCTCTCAAAGATTTCAATGATCCGGTACCGGGTCAAGGTTAACGGATGAAGACTCCCCAATGTGTCGGGTACCGGGGGCAGCGTCACGTCAATCCCAGATCCTTGTTGGTTATTGCTGGTTTTAACAGCCGCCGTCCACTCCTTGAATTTCGTTTCCGCAGACTGCTTCAGCTCGTTCAGCGGTTTGCCTATCTCCTTTTTCTTATCAGGCGCAAGTGCTTTCAGATCATCAAACAGAGTGGGGATAATTCCTTTACGGCTGAGGTATTTTAATCGAAATGATTCAAGATCAGCCGCATCCGCAGGATGGAAAGACATGATCTCCTGAGTAATGATTCGTATTTGGTCAAGCATTGGTCAGGGATTCGTAGGGCTTCAATTGTCTCCACCGGAGGAAAAAGTGAATCACTAGGCAAAGGACAACAATAACAGGCAATAAAACCACGTCGGATTGGTCTTTCAAAAGAAGCGATAGAATGATAAACACGAGATTGATACCGCCGATCCTGCGAACAGCCCCTGCATGGCTCATGCCAAGTCCCAAAAACTTGTGATGAATGTGATTCTTGTCGGCATGGAAAGGCGATTGAAAATGAGTTAACCTATAGATGATGACACGGAGCGTGTCAAAAATTGGAATGATGAGTACGCATATAGCAGTGGAAATCGATGCGCCGAATTTTGCTATATGTCCATCGGGCAGCGCCGAGTTGCTGTTGATGAATCGCACGGCGAGAAAAGAGAGAATGAGCCCGATGGTCAGGGCTCCCGTATCGCCCATAAAGATGGTTGACGGCTGCCAGTTGAAGAGCAGAAACGCCGACAGGGCTCCCGCAAAACAAAACGCGATCAGACTCAGAAATTGTTGATCGGCAACGTAGAACCAGCTTCCAAAGAAGCAAAGGACAATCACTCCGATTGTGCCCGCCAACCCATCAATTCCATCGATCAGGTTGTATGCATTGCTGATAATAACAACGGTGAAAAGGCTTATAAAGTATGCTATGGGCAGAGGGAGCGGCGCCCCGTTGCTAAAGTCATAAAACGAATAGAGGATCACATCATCCAGAAACACCAGTACGAATACCGGAAGAAACTGACTGACCAGTTTTTGACGCGGGGTGAGTGCCAGCACATCATCACGCAATCCGATGAGGAACATAAGCGCCACAGAAATAAAAAAAAACTTCATGCTGATCCACTGTTGCAGCGGCAGGGACATGAGCAGGGCGAGCGAGGACCCTACAAGCACCGGTATCCCTCCCATGGAAGGAACCACCTCGGAATGAATTTTGTGTGTTCCTGGAAGATCAAACCACTGAAGCCGCTTCAAAACTTTGATGATCACCGGAAACAGCAGGAAGGAGACCAGAAAAGCAGTGAACGCGAAAATCCCGATTCGTGTGAGGGTGATCATGATCTCAGCATCCTAATAAGCATTCTCACTTCCTTTTATAAGCGAAATAACGGTTCTGAAAACAATCTTAACATCCAGCAAAATTGACCAATTTTCGATATAAAACCGATCCATAGCAATCCGATTCTTCATGTCCAGCACATTTCTGGTTTCACCCCGATACCCCATACTTTGTGCCAACCCTGTTATTCCAGGCTTTACATAATGGCGTGACATCAGCCCTTCAATTTTCTTTAAGAATTCCTCGTTCAGCTTCAGGGGATGGGGCCTCGGCCCAATGAGCGACATTTCCCCTATGAACGCGTTGAAAAACTGGGGAAACTCGTCCAGGCTGCTTTTTCGGAGAAACTTTCCGATTCGGGTTATCCGGGGATCGTCCCGGGTGGCTTGCTTTCGGTCTGACTCCTGGTTAACCACCATAGTTCGGAATTTCAGGCAGTAAAATGGCTTGTTGTTCAGTCCTGCGCGCAACTGCTTGAAGAAAACAGGCCCCCGGCTATCCAGTTTGATGAGAACTGCTATTAACGGGACAAGCCAACTCAGCACAGTGATAATGACCAGGGTGCTAAACAGCATATCAAACACCCGCTTGATGACCTGGTTGCCTACTCCATCCAGCGGCACCACCGGCCGATTCATCACAAAAAGTTGATCATCCTTTTCAAGGGAAAAATCATTCTTAATTTCTGCGGTGAAGTTATTGATCAGTTTTACACGAATAAATTGGTTGAGGCTAAAGTCGATCAGCATCCTGAATTCCTCATCCTCCATGTTTGGTAAACAACAAAATATTTCATGAACTTCATTTTCGCTGCAAAATTTCTTAATCTCTTTTAGTTCAAAAGTTCCCTTCGATCCGAATCTCCCAAGAAACCGGACGTTCAATTCCCGGTGCGTCAGAAAATACCGCCTTACTTCACGCGCCAATTCACCCTCACCGAGGATAATCATGTTCCTGACGATTTCTTTACCTTCAGAAAAGCTGGTGACGAGATAGGTAACCAACAGTTTCCAGGCAAAAAAGAGCGGGACAAAAATCAGATACATGATCCCAATCTGTACCGGCGAGTATGCTTTCTTGAAAAAGAAGATCAGAAAGGCCACCACAAACAGGTGCACAAAAAGATAGCTGAGTTGGTTCCTAAGAAACTTAAGCGCTCCCCAATTTCTGGAGAAAGAGTACGGATTGGAAACGACTATCAGAAAAAGCCAAGACAGATTGCTGAAGATGAGCAGGTACACCATGTTCACTCGTTCCACATCCAAAAAGTTGGCGTGTGCTATGGAATAGGACATAAACACTGAAACATTTAATAGAATCAGGTCGCCCACAAAGAATATGATGCGAAGAAGGAGTGACATTACTTTTGGTATAGTAACCCAATCCGAATATTAGTCAAAACTTGTCTTCTTTCAATGAAAGGCTGGAGTCCTGAAACACGTAAAAAGAGGCAAACGCCTGGTGGAACACCGCGAAGAAAACAACTCCCTGAAATCTTCCAAAAAACACTTCCGTCATCCCATAAATGAGAAAGGGAAAGAAGGTAAGAAAGCCAATGATATTTTGCGTTGAAACCGCCTTATAAATCGGTCTCCCGATCATAAGCAGTACAGCAACAAGACCCGGGATTCCAAGCGAAAACAACGTTTCGATAAATTGATTGTGAGGATTGAAATTAGAAACAGCAAAACTGGCGAGGTCGTGTGATCGGTAATACGTATTCAGGACCGCTGTATAATCTCCCGTCCCAACACCCACCAGCCAATTGGGCATGGCTTCAATAGCAGACTCCCATAAAACAAATCGCTCCCAGTAGTCGTCCTGACCTGGATTTGCTTCACCAAATACATTTAATGAATTGATGGCAAAAAGGCATATCAAAAAAACCAGCGAAATGCCAAATGCCAGTCGATGGGAATTCCTCCGTTTCTCCTCATACATGAATTTGAGAACAAAGTATAGCAGCGAGAATAGAACACCAACGATGGCCGTGCTGCTGCCCATGAGCAGGAGCATGACAAAGAAGAACGCCAGCAAAAAGATGTTTACTCCCGAGCGTATTGAACCATCCTGGTAGTACAGCAGATAAAGACCAAATGTAATCATGGCGATCAGGTAATATGCAAAGTACACGGGAAGCGTATTATCAAGCGCGGCGGTAAGTTGATCCGCATAGAATGAACCTGCTTCCGTGGTGGCTTCATAGGTAATACCCGCATGCATAAGGCAAAACAAGAAAGCAGCCAATAGACCTGCGCCAAACGCATAAAATACTGCGTAGAGCTTGTCCTTTTCGAAGGGCCCCACTTTCACGAAAATGAACGGAAAAGCAAAAAGACTCAGACTGGTTTCAAGGACCTTCAGTCCGGTATCAGTGTCTTCCGTGTATAGCATACCGACTAACAGGATCAGGAGGTAGAGCCAAACGTCCCAGGCCTGTGCCAGGTAGCGGGACATAGGAATCCGGCCACCTACAATGAAGGAGCCAAGAAAAAGAATTCCAAGCAGCGCGGCGCTTGCCCCTTGATGGATGGGAATCAGGAAAACAACCAGGAGTAACCCCCTGAAAACTATTACTGCGCCAAGTCTCTGCATAAGGATGGCTTAAAGATAAGCACTTCGCATTTCCACAAACACATCCTGGCCGGCACAGGGCTTACGTATTTTTTAGAAGAAGTACGATGTGATCGATTTCTTAAGCCCAAACACCATTTCCCGATACACCTTAGCCTCTGGGAACAGGCCCTTCATGTCCTTTTCAGTTAATAGAACAACCTCCTTCACGCGCTGAACAGCCATTTCCCCTCTTTTCGCCGGGTCATACGCATCGAGATAGAACTCCCTCGTAATGAAAACCCGGAACCAGAAGGGCAAAAACTGAAAACATGGGAAAACCCAATGCGGCTCAATGGGGAAATAGTAATTCGGTGTTTGAACAAAACAATTCTTGCCCACCCTTCGAACTTCATTTGCCATCTGTTGCTGGGCCTCAAAAGTAAAAAGATGTTCAATTACTGAATTTGAGAACACAACATCAAAATGTTTGTCCTCAAATCTTGATAAATCAGATGCGTCTCCGCTGATGCTTGAAAAATTCGAATGAGTCACTGAAGTTGCCTCCAGATTCAGAAGCGTAATGTGCACTGAGTCGTCTGATGTGAAATTCATGTTTTCCCAATAGGACTCAGTACCCCCAACGTCGAGGATTGTTATTACTCCCTCACTTTTAACTGAACCAAGACAATCCTTAAAGAATCTGAATCTCTTCTCTCTGAATCTCTGATTGACAGAACTCCTATAATTTGCATTGAATAATTTGATCATTTGGTGCGATGAGTGAAATTAGAATTTAGATTTCAATCAGTCTGACATTCGAGTTTTCTTTAATAAACGTTCAAAAATGATCTCGTGCTGGCTTACAATGGCATCCCAATTGTACTCAGTTCGGATTCTGGACGCATTTTCATTACCAAACTTCTCACCGTGTTGACTACGTGATGAGCGCAGCCCGATCACCAAGTCCCTTACTTGCTGTGCTGTGTTGAAATAAAACGCCGATTCATACAAAACACGCCGGTTGAAAATGTTGTCGTGAGCAAATATAAAGCTTTTACAAGCCATGGCTTCGAGAAGTGATGGATTCGTGCCCCCCACAGAGTGACCATGGAAGTATACCAACGAAAAATGCCTCAAAGAATCCAATTCAACCTTGTTATAGATCCCACCAACAAACCGTATCCGGGGATTGTTGAATTTGGTCTTCAGGAAACGACCGTACGGAGTGTCATGATTGCCAACAACCAGAAAATCATTCCCGGCTTTTGAACTGAGAAACCCTTCAAGAATCATCTCCAGGTTATTTTCGGGCTCAAATCGGGCAACAAGAATCAAATAAGCATATTTTGATACCCCGTATGATGACAAGTACTTTTCTTCTATGACATCCACCATGTCGGCCCCATAAGGCAGAAAATAAGAATCACGCCCAAACTTGGTTGCGTAGTATTCCTGGATGCCCAAATTATCAGACACCATGTGTGGCGAATCTTTCACGGCAATTTTCTCAAGAATTCTGATGAGGCGCTGCGTAAATGAATTCCACTTTGAGCGGTTATACTCAAGTCCATCCATGTTGGTTATAAGGACTGGTTTACTGAGCCCCCGAACGCCTAACAAGCGGTAAGACGGGGCAACACTATGGTACCCTGCTTCATAGATGATGTCGAAGTCTCTCTTGAGAGCATCTCTAAGACAAAGAAAATCATAGATAAAATTTGCAGCACCTCCCATCCATCTCTCTGGGCTATACTTCCGAATTATTCGAACCCCATTAAATGTATCACTTGCATATTTATGAAAGGTGGGATTGTACACCGTTACATCATGCCCTTTATCTACCAGCCGTTTGGAAATAAACTCTGCAAACTGTTCATAACCGCCATAGTTGTTGGGTATCCCCTTGGTTCCCAGAATTGCTATTCTCATTTGCGGGTGCGGCTGACCTGGTTAATTTTGAATCTAAATATATACATTGCGCTGCATGGAACTCTCTCGCTCCGGTATTTCCAATTTCTTCAAAAATACTAAAAGTGTTTTGATCGTACTGACCTGCCTGGCCTACACGGCGATGTTTTTTTCCATTGCCCTTGGTAACGTCCTGCTTGGCGCACTTCTCCTGTTTTGTCTGATCAACACCCGACCGAAGGAATTCGTCCAGTCCATCAAAGAAAATGTCCTGCCCAAACTAGTAATCACGCTCTACATTTTACTCCTAATTGGCCTGCTCTATACATCAAATTACAAGACTGGTTTCTTCATTCTTGAAAAGAAACTCGCCCTTCTGTTCGTTCCGCTTATCGCACTTCCACTTTATCGGAAACATAAAGTCTCAGGTGGTTCTCTTTTTGAACTCCTGGGATATATTACCATTGGCTCCAGCATCCTGCTCCTTGCAATTGCCACTTATCGCACATTACTCCTAAAAGATCATCTAGCGTTCTACTTTGAAACTTTTACAAAACCCCTGATCCACTACGTCTACTATGCAATGTATTTTGCCATCGGGACACTATGCCTCCTCGATAGCCTGTTTGATAAACTTATTCGCAGGAAGTATGGAGCTGCAATTCTAGGCATTCTATTTATCTATTCTTTAAGTTTTCTCATTCTGGTAGCCTCGAAGACAGGTATTCTTGCATTTACACTTACTTCAGTTTTTCTCCTCTACAAACGATTGTATAGCAAGAAATTATTTGCCGTCTCTGTGCTAACGCTAATGATTTCGGCTAGTATAGTGTTGTATTTTAATGAAACAACGCGAAACCGATTCACTGAGCTCAGTCAAAACCTATCCCTACTTACTAGGGAGCAACTGGGTGATTGGAATGAAGAGGTTGTCACTGGGCTTAACATGCGTTTGTTGTTCTGGAAAATTTCAGTGAAGCATATCTGGAACGACAATATGACCCTTCAGGGCACCGGAACAGGCGATGCTCAGGATTACCTTGATGCGCTTTATACAGATCCAAAGTATAATCGACGGGGATACGTAGGCTGGGATACGCACAATGAATGGGTATTTACTTTTGTGCAGAATGGGATTTTAGGTTTTGCGGTGCTTGCAGCCATTTACCTGATCTATGGACGAAGAGCATTCCTGCATAAAGACATGAAACTCCTTATCTTTCTTTCAGTCACCTTTGCTTTCAGCATGTCTGAATCCATCCTCGAATCGAATAAAGGAATAGTCTACGTTGCCCTATTCTTCACATTATTTTCATCTGCAAATCCCGGTGACATTGAGGTCACTCAGACCGACAAGTTTCTCATCAAGAATGACTTATCGAGCAAATAAGGGCTCATCTTGTAATTACTGTTTCGCATTCAGGGACCTGGTTCCCACAACCACTGCAGGAATCCCTCTTGCTATGGAATTCTCCGGTATTGACTTTGTTACGACTGAACCTGCTGCAATGACGCATCCTTGGGAAATTGCAACTCCATCCAGAATCGTAGTGCCAGCCCCAATCCAGCAATTGTCTCCGATTGTAATGCCTTTGCGTGACACGCCCTGCAACCTAATACGCTCGACTTGAGAAGCATAGTTGTGATTCTCAGAGAACATCTTCACTTGAGGCCCCATGATCACATCATTTCCTATTACAATCCCACCTTGTCCCCCAAGAAAAGATTGTGCGCCAACTGCCGAATTATTACCTATCTGGATACCAACTCCCTTGTTGGCAATCACGCCTGTACATGAGAGAATAGCGTGCTTCGCAATGGTAACATGATTCCCCAAAATGATGCCTGAACTAGAAAGCGCCTCAAGGTGCACGCCATCCTCCAGGATCAGACTCTTGCCTGCGGTAATCTGGTAGCCAAATCTTACAACCACTCTCCGACCACAAAAAATAACGCCACTCGAGGAAACCCTGAGCTTCAAAACATAACCGCGCAACACCTGGCAGAATCTTATGTATAGAATGCTTATTAACTGCCGCGCAGAATAATCTTCGTCCATTCTATACAAAGGATCTCCCTTCAGTTTTCCAATAATTCTTTCGATAAGTATTCTCAATGGTAGTCCCCTTTAGCACTATTCCCCATGCATCCAATAACTGCTTCAGCAGATTTTCTCCAATTGAATTTCTCAGCCTGACGTAACCCCAATCTCACTTTTTCATCGTAAAGCTGCGCATTGCTCAATAGATTATCAATAGCACCTCCAATCTGCACGGGGTCATCGGGGTTTACGTAGGTTCCGGCCTCACCGCACACTTCAGGAAGCGAGGTCGTGCCGGACACCACTACCGGAACTCCCGATGCCATAGCCTCCAATGGCGGAAGCCCAAAACTCTCCGCATGAGATGGGAAGCAAAATAATGTTGCCAGGGAATAAATAATATCCAAATCCTCAAAGACGGCCCCTGTGAAGATAACCCGATCCGCTATGCCCAACTGCTGAATCGTGTTTTGGTGGTCAGATTTCCTCCAGTCATCTGCCCCCACAATCACCAATGGAATCGACTTGTCTTGCACTAAAGGCAGCGCTCGCAATAAATTATCAATATTCTTGCGAAGATTCAAGCGTCCAACGAACAAAAGAAATCTTTCAGGCAATCCAAATTTTTGCTTCACACGAAGGATTGCTTCCGGCTCGTGGAGCTCTCTGGGTCTGAAGCCAGAGTCAACACCGTGATGAGCAACGGTGATTTTATCAGGGTTTGAGCTAAACTTGAATCGTAGTAGTCTTTTCTTTTCCTCTACAGAAACAGTCACAATTGCGTGAGCCGTATACGTCAAGAGCTTTAACGGAGCAAAATAAATACGCTCAACAATAGTATAGTATTCTGGGTTTGACAGGAAGAGAACATCATGGATGTAAGCAACCCTGTAATCCCTTCCAAAAGGAGAAACAAAATTCTGATATAGGATCGCATCCAATTTATCAGCATATGAATACCATGGCAGTACAAAAACATTTGAAAGCAGATTGTTTCCTGCCCATACATAACACTTCGTTACCCTTTTTTTACCCACTGGAAATTCGCGATGGCGATGTCTTCTGTTGAGGAAAATGAAGTACTCATGATCATCGTCTAAATCCAGCATCGCGTGCCATAGACCTCTCACCACTCGCTTGCCGCTGGGTGGACCTTCAAAGTACCACTTGGCATCAATCCCGATTTTCATATTTGAAGATGGAGGTGTCTGCAAAAAATGATTTGCCTATTTGCTGTCATCCCTCGCCTGGGCGTATTCCTCAAGTCTCATTTTGCAATAATCCAGGAAAGCCATGTTGATCGCCCAATAAATATAGGGAAAAGCAGTCCATAGCGGTGACGATAACTGGGACGCTAAGATGATAATGATATTTCCACCCAATAAACCTAAAACGATACTTCTGGACGGATCCCCAACTGGAAGGCGTAAAAATGTGAGATAATTTAATCGCAATAAAATACCAAAAAGACTAAACAGGATCACAAATCCCACAATTCCGGTATCATGAAGCGATTGGATCCACGAACCAGTTAACCAACCAGGCGAACCCATCCGCTCGTCATATACACCTGTATATGGATTAAAAATTTTGGTGTCTGCAGAAAAGGTACCCTTACCAAGAATTGGATTGCTCAAAAAGCTTTCTAGTGCTAACCTGTACCCAATCATCCTTCCGTAGCCCGTTCCACTGCCAAAATCAACAAGTGTTGACGCGCGTTCGACCAACGCTATGCGGACCGGATTCTCATCAGGAAGTCCAATTCCCAACAGAAAAGTGATTACCAAAATGGCTCCTGAAAAGGCAGCAGCTTTTCTTAGCACCCTGATCCGATTGGTGAGGATCATCAACACTACCCCAGAAACCAAAAGAGCCACATACACAGATCTCGTATACGCAAAGATGACAGCTAAGCCAAGCATCAAGACAACAAAAAGCTCTCTCCAGCTTCCGTTGTCAAGCATATACCTGGCCAAGCCAATGCACAAAACGGCTGCCGTCCCTATTGAAAAGAGATTGGGCTCAAGGGAAAGTGACTTGATGGATGGGGGGATGACCCCAAGTGTAGTGCCGATCGAAAGGTGCCCAAAGGAGACCCCAAAATTCTCGGTACCCATATATAACGATAGGACCATACATCCCAGACCAATTGCAGCTGACAAATAATTGAAAGCATAGAATCTTTTTAGCGTAGCTTCCTGACTGCTCATCAATCGGATACTACTTCTTATTACCGTATAGATCAAAAGATAAACAAAGATCGCAGCACACCCTTTTATTGCATGAAGCCTATTCTCTGCGAAGACAATCGACGAAAAAAGGTTAGAAAGGAAGAAAAGATACAAGAATAGGGATGCGTCATCTTTATACAAAATGGCAACGGGCTGACGCCCTATAAATGCATAAAGTAATAGGTACCCAAAAAGAAGAGTTGCGAAAAGGTGCGACAACGTCAATGTCACAGTTCCAATCTCCATTGCCAATCCTGAAGTGAATCCAGTAAAAATGAGTGCCCCCAATAAGAAAGCGAGCGCTCCATCTCTCTTATGCTTCGCAAACGGATTAGAAAATTGAATCATAATGTAGCAGACATAACCAACTCCACACCAAATGTAAAGCTAGAAGGAAGAAAGGCGATGACAAACAATTGCCAAATTGGGGTAAGCCCAGTCATTTGTTGATCGGACTCACCTTGAGCAAAAACCGCAACCTAAAGCTAGGATTTATCTTTAAGAAACTAGTTCTCCGCAAGGAGCTTTGCTTTGAATATATAGCATAAGTCAACCTGGCTTTTTCTGAATAATTGCCATGAAGGAGTTTCTCCAAAAAGAACAAAATAAAGAAAAGCGGCTTTACAATTCTAAACCAGATTGGCAAGGTTTTATTAAATCGTTCCTTTTCAATTTTTGAAATCGGATTCAAACTCAGATTATCCCCAGAATACGTAAACACTGAGGCATAACCTTTCATATGAACCCCCCTGAACCCCGCTCTTAAAACTCCATACAAGAATATTACATCAGCAATTGATTTGTAAGACTCATCAAAAGATAACTTCTCAAAAATCCTTCTCCTATAAAATAAAGCACAGGTGGTTGTGTAAAGATAGTTGCTGAAAAAATAGGGCCACCGGGGCTGAAATGTTTTCCTAAACGCAACAAACTGCCCGTCTGGGTCTACGACTAAAAAATCTGTAGCAATAAAATCTACATCAGGATGCGTATCAAAATATTTTTTGACACGTGATAGCGTTCCAGGCAGGTATTGCTCATCGCAATTCAAATGGGCGATAATTTCTCCTGTTGCTTTTCCAATTCCCTTGTTCAGCGCGTCGTACATTCCACTGTCCTTTTGAGATACAAGCGAAACACGGCTGCTATTGGCGGCAAGCCATTCCTGTGTTCCGTCACTTGAGCCTCCATCCATTATCAAATGCTCAATTGCCAGGCCCTGATCTTGAACAGATGCCACACATTGCTTTAGGTAAACAAGCATGTTATAGCTGGGGGTGACAATTGATATCTCTGGCTTTCTCATTCCGTACAGTTGCTCCCTAGGCCGGTGCTTGGTTTAGAACTTGTTCATGATGTCCACCACCTTACTGACATCTGCTTCTGAGTGCATATAAGAAATAGGAAGGCTCAATGTTGTTGCGTGGATCTCCTCTGATATTGGAAATGAAAGACCTGAGAATAATCCTCGAAGCGCCAGTTGCTTGTGAGGAGAAACTGGGTAGTGAACTTCAGTTTTCACCCCCTCTTTCTCCATGAACCCCTTGAGGGCATCACGCTTTGGATGCCGAACATTGTATATGTGGTAAACATCATGGGAGTCATTGCGTAAGATTGGTTTTACAAAATCAGATTTGAGTCCCGCTTCATAAAGGGCTGCCAACTTTCGCTTGTGGTCGTTGATTTTATCCAATGATCTTAATTTAACGCTCAGGAACGCAGCCTGTAGTTCATCCAGCCTTGAATTAACACCAATGATCTCGTTATAGTACTTTCGATCCGATCCATAATTGCGAAGAAATGAAATTCTCTTGCTGATTTCCTCATCGTCGGTAGTTATGCAACCACCATCTCCCAGGGCACCCAGATTTTTTGTCGGATAAAAACTAAAAGCCCCAATGTCTCCAAACGTTCCCACCATTCTATCCTTGTGTCTTGCACCATGCGCTTGCGCACAATCCTCAATTAACTTAAGTTGAAATTTTTTTGAAATCGCAGTAATCTCATCCATAGCACAGGGCTTACCATAAAGATGGACGACCATGATCGCGACGGTTTTCTCCGTAATAGCTTCCTCAATACATGTTGGATCAATATTGTATGTTGCCAAATCTGGTTCCACCAGTACTGGCTTTAGCTGACAATTTAATATTGATAGAATGGTGGCAATATATGTGTTGGATGGAACAATAACTTCGGATCCTACCTTGAAATCAAAACACCTGAGCGCGAGGGTCAACGCATCAAGTCCGTTGGCCACGCCAAGGCAATAGGATGACCCACAATAGGATCCAAACTCCCGCTCAAATTCCTTAACCTGCTTTCCAAGGATAAACCAACCACTATTCATTACCTCTTCAAACCGATCACGGTAACCTGTCATGAAAGGTTTGTTCAGCAAATGAAGATTTTCGTACTCAATCATCGTAAGGCTCATAGATGTAATCGCCCGGGTCAAAATATTCGGAAGCCAAAACCATTAGCATGGCATCCGGAGAAAAATTAAACATTTGATGCCAATCTTGCGGATCAAGTATCAGGCACTTCGACGGGCTGTCAAGCACAAACTCATCTTGGCGCTTTCCATCATGGTTACGGATCGAACATTCACCCTTGAGGCAAATGGCCGCCTGCGTTGTCTTATGATGGCGGTGCCCGCCACGAACCGAATCATCAACCCCATAGATATAGAAAATGCGACGAACATCAAATGGGATCACTTTTTCGATGACCGTAAGATTTCCCCGCGCGTCTGTGAATGTCTTCAGGTCAATCAATCTTGCCATCGGTCTATAAATTTATGCTGGTCAAATACGTTATATGTACCTCTCCATATCCTTTTTATCTTGTCCCAAGGCGCCAGCCACATCCGGGTCTCCTGATACTCCTGTTGAGGTTGCGCCAGGTCATACTTTGCCAATAACCTGTTTGCGGTGTGCAGCCTGCGAATGTAATTGGCATACAGCAACAATACATTATTCAAATCAAGTCTGTACGGACTAATGTCCACAAATTTTTCATCCAGGAATCTCACATAATGAAAATGATAAAAAATAAGCGGGACCGGTTCCGACAGAGGGCTATTTAACCTCCACTGCTTTGCTTTATTTCGGGTAAGTTCATATTGCTGAACGTTCCAGGGTGCAACACCTCCTCCAATATGCCGCAAAACATGAACTCCCCTGAACCGTGTGGTCCAATCGTCTAAATATTTCTGGTCACCAAATTTTCCGTCTTCCACCCGACCATAGCACCATTCAAGGCAGCGGTCCCTCCACCAATGCAACGCCTCCAATCCAAACATATCATTTTTGATGGAAAGAAACTGTACACAATATATTCCACTCGTTACCGACTGGTCGTACTCCGGCGTATACCGATGTTCCGTGATGAGAATGGAGGCTTCCCCCATCTCATTTAATAAGATACCTGGGTCACCATAGAAGCACAGGTCTGCATCCAGGTAGGTACATTGGGGCAAATCAAATTTCTCCAATGCATACTGGATTGCGTAAGGAGTACAGGTCCAGCAATATTCCCCCTTTGACCGCGTTGGCTTTACGTGAAGCATATCCTCATTCTCAAATTCTTTCAGAGAAATGAGTGTGACGTGGTCAAGATTCAATTCACGCAGAATTTTCAACGACCTCGCGTCAAATGGAAAGATATATAAGTGAAATTCTTTCGCGCACAGTCGCAGCGACTCATACATCACCAATCCACGGCTCAGGTAATGAGAATCAAATAGCGTACAGAAATATTGCATTAGTCAAAAACGGCAAGAAAGGCCCTATTCAGCCTGTTTCGAAGGGCAAAGAAAGGCCATTTGTATTGAATTCCAGAAATTTGTTTCAGCGCGTCCACCTTCACTTCCTCAAAAAACGGATCATTGGTGGCTTGACGTCCCCTTTCTGCGATTTCAGCGACAAACCCGTATTGTTTTTCCGCCAAGGCAAAAGCACAAAGCAACAAATACGATCTCCTGTCATGATTCCGCTCCAATAAATTCATAAAACAAACTTCGGCCCAACCAGGTGAAGTTCGATGTGCGCTGCGCAAAGCCCGTCGCTTTGTAGCAGGCCATCCGCTCATGAGCGTCTGGCTAATGCGTGCCACTCCCTTGAGATCCATACGTGACATAAAATATGACTTGCTCATGAACCCAATGAGTTCAGACAGCTTGTCTTCGCCCTTGTATGCATCAAGGATGCCAGGCTCAAATTCGGCAAGCAAGATTTCGTGACGAACGGATTCGGGGAGCGATCGAAAAATCCGAAGATCCGTACCTTGTGTATCGACTTTCAGCCAGTCAATTCGCTCAATGCCAGCTTCTCCGAGTGCGTTCATAAGTTTCGCGGCCTTCAGGCGAACCTTTCTTTCCACACGAAATAATTCCTGAAATGGCCACCGCGACAAGGCAGCCATGTCGGGCTCGAGCGCACTGGAACAAAATGGTGATTGTGTAAGGTAGAAGTCAACCTCTTCATCCTCGCGATCCGTAACAATTCGGTTAATTGTTATCAATCTCCTAAATCCACTGGAACTACTTTCAGTCAACTGCATTTCGCGGTCATCAGCGTCAAAGGCAACGCAAATGGCATAGGGTGCAATTTTTTTCCATCGCTGATGAATACCTCCGGATGCCCCCACGTCAACAAGTATCGGAGGATTCGTCTTGAAAATATCCTGTCTGAGAATACGATCAATCATGGAGTTTCTGATTTACGAAAAATAAACCCCTCATAAGGAACCATTTTTCCATCCAACGGAATTGAGAGTGGGGATTCAAAATTTTCCACAAGCTCAAACGAAGGCCGGAATGCGTTTATAAAATCCTTCTTGTTTAGTATCCAACAGGGATAGGACGCCTCATAAATAGTGGGAGGGACTCGTTGGACTGTCAGTCGCTGCGATCCCGTTGTAAAAGGCATATTGTCAATGATGATTGCATCCGGCTGGAAGTCCAACACCGAACTAATCAAATTATATGGAGACTCCAGGTATTGAAGGACACAGGAAAATAAGAACACATTCGGTTTTTGCTCCCTCACACATGCAGATATCTCCGGATAAAATTTCAATGTTTGATCTTCAAAATTCTTTCCAGCGCTCACGAATTCCTCCTGCTCAACGATGTTCCAGTGAACCGAAGGAAGGGATGAAAGAAATTTTCGGTTTTGAAAATAGGTGCTCCCAAGAGATCCACCAAAGTCGAGGACACTCAGCCGTCCACCTGATTTGGCCGCCGTCAACATCAACCCGGCCAGCAACGGCCACGAGTACTGAATACTGTCAAATAATACAGAGTCCCTCTCATAAGCCGCTCTCCCTCTCTTAACTTCATTCGCAGCTTCGATCACTTTCTGAACAATTTCAACCTGTTGATATCCGCTTGACTGCTTCTGTGCTTCCTGCCACGTCGTATAACTTCCAGACCACCCATACTTCGAGGGCAACAGCCGATTCTTTAGCCTTGAAACAATGGGTGGAATAAAATCTTTTACCATCATGACTTCCGGTTTTTCCAAAATAGCCGCACACCACTCAATTTACATTCTCATAGTCAATGATCCGCTCTCGGGCCAACTTGATCCAACTAAAATTCTCTACCGCATTGTTCACTCCACTAGAGGCCATCTCCCTCCTAACTGCATCCTCTTTCATCCTCTCAAGTTGGGCAGCAAGGTCATCAGCGTCGCCTATTTTGTAAAATAAACCATTTCCCTTCACTCTTTCACGGACTGTAACAGAGTCATTCACAATGAGTGGCAAACCGCACGCGATGGCATCAAGCTGACTGGTAGATTCCTGCAGAGGCCATACGGCAATATCTGCTGCGCGATAAAACCCCGGCAGCTCCACGGTTCTCACAAAATCACGGAGAACACAACCCTGAATGCTCCTAATGGATTCCATCTCTGCCTCCTCGCCAATGCCTACAAAGAGTGCTTTGAATCGATGCTCCCCCTTTTTATGAAGGCGATCAATTGCACGTGCCAATATCGCTGGCCCTTTGTCCTTTGTAATCCTCCCGGTGTAGATGCAAACAATATCTTGTGACGAAAATCCAAGGCTGGCCCTTACTTTATCCCGTTCAGCGAAATCCAAGGCTGTCCTACAGGGAGAAAAAAGTTGAGTGTCCGTCCCTAGCGACTGCACTTTTATCTTTTCATCCGGAACGTGGTAGATCACCCTGGCAATATCTGCACAATCTTCGGCAATCGGGTAACAAAGAACCGTGTGCGAATTTATGATGGACAAATAACGGCCCAGTTTCCAATACCATTTGAATCGTTTTGCCAGGCTTCTGTTTTTATAATTCGGAAAAACAGAAGCATGGAGGTGTATTTCCGTGAATAGCTGGAAACCAATTTGCTTTTGCGCCCGGGCCAAAAGGAATACATTAAAATCAATATCAAATGTCTGAACGATATCAGGATTGATTTCACTCACCTTTTCCACCAACCCCTGTATGACAATGCCTGCTGTATCATGGAACGGCAATCTGTGTAGCACATAATTTTCAACGCGTTTTGTGCCCGGCTCCACAATGGGAGGGCCCAGATAGGGCTCATATGTTTGCTTGTAGAAACCGACGTGATAATAAACCTGAGCCGTGGAACTTATAACATGAACATCATGGCCAAGGTGCGCGAGGGTCTTTGGGAGGATATTCTCAGAATACCCCATGTTCTCGGAGTACCAATTGGTGACAAGCACAATTTTCATCTAATCATGGATAGTGGAGCTGGCAACCTGCCACTTCAGTTTTGATAACAACTAGTATCAATACACCGTGCGACAATTTAATACGAGGGATTACGATACTCACTTTCTGAGGTAAATATTTGTTTGCGACAGTTGGGGGATCCCTATAATGGCGCCATAAGATGAGCTAACGCGCTTAAACTTCTTTGGGTCTATAATGGCGCTTTTTAAGTAATACTTCCTCTCAGCATTATCAAGAACCAGTAGACCGCCCCGCTTCACCTTACCAGCGCTGTGATAAAGACAGGCTGGCCGGCTTCGGCCATCCACCAAAACAACATCAAAGTTTTCATCAGGAAACCGATCGATGAATGATGCGTAGCTGCGGAAAGAATATTTTGACAGCCGCTCGTCTTCTGTGGCATATGCGTAGGGGTCTGAAGGATCTCCCACATTATCGCCACCCCCGTATTCTGGTTCTATCAGATGAATCGACAAGCCAGGCTCATCCATTTTCGCCACGTGATTTTTTACCTTGTCAAACCAAAGCCGATCATGCTCTACCGACACAACGTTGGCGGCACGGCGAATAAAAAACAGGCTAGATCCGCCTGATCCATATTCAAAAACGCGTACCGACTCCTTGGGTCTCTTCTCTAAGAAATGACTGAGGTAGTCTCTTGCAATGAGGGTAATCCACGGCATCTCCAGCTCAAGCGGGGTCATTTGTGACTTGAGGATTTCGTTCCATTCCCGATAAATATGGAGGTGCTCATTCACCGTTAATCCGGAAAGACCAGAATTCGCCATGAAAACCTTTGTAAAATACCGTAGAAAAGAGATCATATTAACCGCCCATAAGTGTGTGGTGAGCCATAATGGGCGCAAATATATGGAAGCACTGTAAATATAGCGCTAGCCGATCGTCCTCATGCGTTGCTTGTGAAAGCGCGCCGTGAGAATTACATAAACAACCAGGAAAAACCCATTTGCAATAAATGATGAGATCGCGGCCCCATAGATGTTCCACTTTGGTACAAGCTGGAGATTCAGGAAAACGCTAAGGATAGCCACTACTAAGCCAACGAAAATTATAGCAGACAGCTTTTCCAGGTAGATAAGCTGGTTCGAGTACATCCCAGTAATTGAAGCAAGCACAGCTGTACCCAATACGATTGGAAGCAGCGGAAGAGCGTCAGCGTACTTCTCATTAATCCATCCGGTCCACAGAAGCACTTTCAGAAAGGTCATAATACCAGCCGAAATAAGTAGCAAACCTATTGTCAATCGAAGGACCATTTTCCTGTTTCGAATTCTTCCTTCCTCCGGATTTTTCTCCTTCATTAATTGCGGTAACCAAACATTCTGGAAAGACGCAAACACAAATGGTATAATTCCGGCCAGGGTTAGCGCAAGATTGTACCGTGACATATCCTGCATGGATCCGAACTTATCAATGAAATAACGATCGCTAAGATTGATAAATACACCCAGTGCGGCGGAAATCATTATTGGGAACCCAATGCTCAGTGCCCGTCTCGCTACCTCCACATCAAAATGAGCTCGCATTTGTTGAATGTACACGTATGCAAACGAGAGGATGAGCCCCAGCTCCAGAAGAATGGAATACTTTATTCGTAGAAATGCACTGTCACCATCCACATTCCATAAGATTGTCACCACGATCGTGTGAATCAACAAAGCGCGAAGAAAATTAAAGATTTGAACCATTCGAATATTTTCGCTGGTCAAAAAATAATTGACCAGCAACATCGCATAAACGGAAGTCACTACGCCAAGCAATACCGGAATCCGATAGACAGGATAGTCTAATGGATTCTTGAACAAGATCGCAATTAGCGCGTAGTCAAGGTTAAAAAGAAAGACAAGGACAAACAAGAACATCAAGAACCCAAGCAGCATCACATTCAATGTATACAGCACTTCCCCTCGCCTCTCACTAGGGTAATCATGATACAACTTACTTTGAGATGCGTATATGCCAAGATTAAAAACAAGGGAAAAAGTGCTTATGATTGCGATGAGGTAGCCATAGAGACCAAACTCATCCTGTGACATTAACGTAAGGTAGACTGGCAGGAGCAAAAAGCCGGATCCTTTAACCAGAACATCAACGCTGAATATTTTGATGTAATTCCGAACAAACGGATTCAATGAATACTTTCTAATTGCGTCCATTTCCAGCAATATACAGTCGTTGATTAGTTCAATTCCCTTTCCAGGACAGCAATAATCCTTTCGGTTGCTTTTCCATCCCAAAGGGGCGGCACGCTAGCTTCAATTGTCCCCGACATCCTGTCAGTTATCAGTGTTCGAATATTGTCGAATGTTGCAAGTACATTTGTTCCATCAACCAGTGTTGAGGGTCTCTCCGTGTTTGACCGAAGCGTAAAGCACGGAACGCCGCGGAATGTTGTTTCCTCCTGAATTCCCCCACTATCTGTGACTACAAACTTGCAGTCTGCAATCAAGCGCTGAAACGAAAAATAATCCTTTGGCTCTGTCACAAGGAGACTCCCTGATTTTTCTTCCAGTCGATCCTGCAAATTAAATTCCTTAATTCTGCTTAGTGTTCTTGGGTGCGCCGGAAATATCACTTTGTGCCTGTCACAGAAATAGGCTATCAGAGAAATTATTTTTTCAAGTCCCTCCTGTGAATCAACGTTGGAAGGTCTATGCATAGTAATCAAGACATATTCGCTTTTTTGCACACCAAGCTCCTCCAAGATATCAGATGCCATGATCTCTTTTTCAAATGCGATCAGTGTATCAATCATAGTATTGCCCACCCAATGAATGGATCCCTGCTGCTTCCCTTCCAGAATCAGATTATCCCGCCCACTCACCTCAGTCACGAAGAAGATATCACTAAGATAGTCGGTGATGATCCTGTTATGTTCCTCTGGCATACCCCGATCATGGCTTCGCAGCCCTGCTTCTAAATGAGCCAGTCGAATCCCAATTTTGTTTGCAGCCAGGGAAGCGGCTAAGGTTGAGTTAACGTCCCCCACAGCCATAATCATATCGGGACCATATTCAGCACAAACTTTCTCAAGGCCCATGAGGATATGTGCGATCTGCTCGTTGGCAGAGGTCGCAGGCACGTTCAGAAAAAAATCAGGATTAACGCCCAGCTGATCGAAAAAGGAAGAGGCCATCTCTTTGTCATAGTGCTGCCCCGTATGCACAATCTTGACTTCCAGGATTTCACTGCGCAACGCGAGTTTTTTGAACTGCGTCACCTTGATGATGTTGGGTCGTGTTCCAACCACGATCAGAATCTTTTTTTTGATACCCATTACAAACACAATTGATTTTACGCTTGCTCAAGGAATTATCTCCTATTACAATGCAAGCAAATTACGATTTTAAAAATAATCGGGAATTTCTGCCATCAGAGGCAACACCATATCCTTTTCCGATACTAAAGGACTGGCACTCTCAAGCCCCCAGTCAATCCCAAGCGCCGGGTCGTTATGGTGGATACCCTTCTCATGTTCCTGATTGTAATAATCATCACACTTATAAAGGACTTCTGCCCCATCACTGAGCACGGAGAATCCGTGAGCAAATCCGCGTGGGACCAACAATTGTCTCTGGTTTTCCGAAGAGAGTTCAACGCTATAGGTTTTTCCAAACGTCTTTTGCCCCTTTCTCAGGTCAAGGACGACATCGAGGATCCGGCCACTAATTGTTCGAACTAACTTCGTTTGCGCATGGGGCGGAATCTGAAAGTGAAGACCGCGGATTACATATTGCCCTGACCGGGACTGGTTGTCCTGAACGAACTTTCCTGATATCCCTGCTTTATCAAAGTCGCGCCGATTGTATGATTCAAAAAAGTACCCCCTGTTATCTTTGTGAACTTTGGGCTCAATGACCAAGAGTCCTTCAAATCCTGTCTCGATTACTTTCATGAGTTCTTACCCTTGTTACGGAAGGCATGAACGATCTCAATAGAAGGGCGCGCATCCTCAATGCCGAATCCCCTTCCAAGTATTATTTCTTTGTAGCAGGCGGTATGCAAATCTGCAAACCCGTCGCTAAACTCAATTTCTTTTCCCTCAATCTTCAGAGATCGGAACGTCCTGCTTCCACTTTTCGCAACATCTTTAGGGAGGTGGGCCGCATCAATACTTAGCCTCCAGGTAATTGTTGCCTTCTCCAATTCAAGCGTTCCGTGGGCATGGTTCGATTCAATGGTCGCAATCGGCGGAGTTATTGATTTTCCAAAAACCCATAACAACATGTCAAAAAAATGAATCCCGATATTGGTGGCAATCCCGCCAGATTTTGGTTCCTCACCCTTCCAACTGTGATTGTACCAATTCCCTCGAGAGGTGATGTAGTCAAGGCTCACCTGAAGACGATCGTCATTTTTTACCGCATCCATTTCTCGTTTCAATTTCTGAATCGATGGGTGAAGCCGCAATTGAAGAATGGTAAAAACTCTTCTCCCAGTTTCTTTTTCAATTTCAGCCAGGGCGTCAAGATTCCATGGATTAAGTACGAGCGGTTTTTCACAAATCGCATCAGCCTTGTGTCGCAAGGCAAACCGGATGTGTGAATCGTGCAGGTAGTTGGGCGAACAAATCGTGACATAATCAATTTTCTTTCCCTGCCGGTTCAGTTTTTCCAGGTGACGGTCAAACCGTTCGAATTCCGTAAAGAAGTCGGCCTGCGGAAAATAAGAGTCCATGATCCCCACGCTGTCAAACCGGTCCAGTGCGGCCACCAGGTTGTTTCCGGTATCCTTGATGGCCTGCAGGTGACGGGGAGCAATGAAGCCGGCAACGCCGATGAGCGCGAAATTTTTCATGACTTCCTGACTTTTCCTTCCTTCAATTCATACTTCTCTCCACTTTCCTCGCACGATGCTGTGCCCTGCTTATCAAAATTCAAGCGATGACCGTATTCACTCATCCACCCTACCTGTTTTCCCGGGTTCCCTATAATGAGTGCATAGTCCGGAACGTCTTTCGTAACCACGGCGCCCGCCCCAATAAAAGCAAACCGTCCGATAGTATGACCGCACACAATGGTGGCGTTGGCCCCGATGGAGGCGCCTTTCCGAACCAAGGTCTTTTCATAACTTCCCTTACGATTCACGGCACTGCGTGGATTGGTAATGTTGGTAAAGACCATGGAAGGACCCAGGAACACGTCGTCCTCGCAGGTTACGCCGGTATAAATGGAAACGTTATTTTGAACTTTCACTGTGTCGCCCAAAACAACTTCCGGTGAAACCACCACATTCTGACCCAGGTTGCAGTTCTTCCCAATCTTGCAGTGCGACATGATATGGGAAAAATGCCAAATCTTCGTCCCGGATCCGATCTCGCAATCCGAATCAATGACGGCTGTCTCATGCGCAAAGTAGGAGGGTGATTCCTTCATGAATTAGCTGAAATTCTTGATAGAATTACAAATATAGGACAACTGGTCCTCATCCATTTCTGTGTGGATGGGCAACGAGAGGACGCAACGGGACAACCGCTCGGTCACCTCAAAGCTGCCTTCGCCAAAACCAGGCTTCCGATACGCCTCCTGCAAATGGAGCGGAATAGGATAATAAATCATGGATGGGATGCCGCGCTCCTGCAGATAGTTTTTCAACAAATCCCTTTCAATACCATTGACCCGAACCGTATACTGATGGAATACATGGGTCGAATATGTGGCCCGGATGGGAGTAGTTAGAAACTCGCATTCCTTCAGGTGTGTGTCGTAGTACGCGGCAACTTCTCTCCGGCTTTGCGCATAATGATCCAGTTGCTTCAGCTTAACCTGAAGGATGGCCGCCTGGAGGGTGTCCAGTCTGCTGTTGACTCCAATAACATCGTGCTGATATTTCTTTCGTTGGCCGTGATTCGCGATCATCCTGATTTTTTCCGCCAATTCTTCATCCGACGTAATCAGCGCTCCACCGTCACCAAAAGCACCGAGATTTTTGGAAGGGAAAAATGAAGTTGTTCCAATGAGGCCAACCGTTCCTGCTTTTTTTCGTGATCCCTCCGCAAAGAGGTAGTCTGCCCCCAGCGATTGTGCCGCGTCTTCAATTACGTGGAGGCGGTGTTTTTTCGCGATGTCAAGGATGGGCTTAAGATCTGCGCACTGTCCGTAGAGATGCACGGGAACGATCGCCACCGTGCGCTTTGTAATGAGGGTCTCCAGTTTGGAGACATTGACGGTAAAAAAGTTTTCATCCACATCAACAAACACCGGAACCAACTGCAGCAAGGCGATCACTTCGGCCGTAGCCACATACGTGTGCACCGGGAGGATTACTTCATCCCCGGGCTTAAAATCCAGCGCCATCATAGCAATCTGCAGCGCATCCGTACCGTTGCCGCAAGAGATAACCTGGGCGCCGAGGTAATCGGAAAGCGCGCTTTCAAACTCCCGCACGGCACCACCCTGGATGAAATCCGTTGCCTTAAGAACATTCTGAATGGCCTTATCGATCTCCGGTTGAATACGGAGATACTGGCCATGCAAATCAACCATCTTAATGGGGCGCATGTTCCAATTTTTGTTCCCAGTTCCAGGCATCCCGCAATCCGTCTTCCGTGCTTCGCGCTGTTTTCCAATTCAGTAAACGAAACGACTTTCCCGGATCGGCATACACTTTCTCAATATCTCCCGGTCTCCTTGGGCCCATAACATAATTCAGGTTCACACCGGTCTCTTTAATAAAGGTCTTCACCAATTCAAGCACCGAGCACGGTACCCCCGATCCCAGGTTGATGGCCTCAAACCGCTGCGGCAGACGATCCATTGCCTCCATGGCTTTCACGTGCGCCACCGCAAGATCTACCACATGAATAAAATCCCGCAGGCAGGTTCCGTCTGGCGTGTCGTAATCACTGCCAAAAATGGTAAGCGCGTCCCGCTTTCCGATGGCCGTTTGCGTGATGTATGGAACCAGGTTGTTTGGCACACCTACAGGCAACTCGCCTATCAGGCCCGACGGGTGGGCGCCCACCGGATTGAAGTAACGGAGTGATACAACCCTCAAGTCTTTCCATCCCCTGACAAGGTCCTGAAGGATTTGTTCTCCCATTTGTTTGGTCGCGCCATACGGGGATTCGGGACGTTTAAAGGGGGCATCTTCACCAACCGGGATCTGATCGGGTTGTCCGTATACGGTACACGAGGACGAGAACACCAGCCTGTTAACCCCCACCTGCCTCATGATCTCCATCAGCGAAAGCAGCGATCCCATGTTATTCTGATAATAGAGCAACGGATTCTCCACGGACTCAATAACTGATTTGAACGCAGCAAAGTGTATGACACTCTGTATTCCTGGATGTTGGTCAAAAACCGATTTCAATTGATTCCGGTCAGCGCAATCAACCCTATGGAAGATCGGCCTCCTGCCTGCGATGCGCTCAGCGCCGTCCAGCAAACGCATGCTGCCCCGGGACAAGTCGTCCACCACGATGGGTTCGGCGCCCGCATTCATAAGTTCAACCAGCGTATGTACGCCGATATACCCTGCTCCACCGGTAACCAAGACCTGATGACCTGCCATGCTGTTAAAGTCTCGCGGTAATAAGCGATTTATCCAGAAAACCCTTGACATCGTAGACGACTGTACGGTCTGAACGAATCTTCGTCCAGTCCAATTCCTTAAACTCCTCATGCCCTACGGTCAGCACAATCGCGTCATACTTCTTCGACGGCGCCTCAATCAAAGACAACCCATACTCGTGGGCCACCTCATCACGGTCGGCATGCGGGTCAAAGATGTCAACTACCAATCCATACGTTCGGAGTTCGTTGACAACATCAACGACCTTACTATTTCTGATATCCGGACAGTTCTCCTTGAAAGTCATCCCTAATATCAATACCGCGCTGCCTTTGATCGGCATATCACGTTGCGACATCAGTTTGACAACCCGGCCTGCAACATGAATGCCCATGTTGTCATTGATACGCCGGCCGGAAAGAATGACTTCGGGGCGGTACCCCACGCCCTCGGCCTTGTGAGTGAGATAATAGGGGTCAACACCGATGCAGTGCCCGCCAACCAATCCCGGTTTAAAAGGAAGAAAATTCCATTTGGTGCCGGCAGCTTCCAACACTTCATGCGTGTCAATCCCCAACCGCTCGAAGATCAACGCCAACTCGTTAATGAATGCTATGTTCAGGTCCCGCTGTGAGTTCTCAATGACTTTTGCAGCCTCGGCCACCTTCAGGGAAGAGGCGCTGTGTGTTCCGGCAGTGATGATCTTCCGGTACAAATCATCCACTTTCCGCGCAACGTCTGGTGTACTCCCACTGGTAATTTTCTTGATCGTGGTGACTCGGTGCTGCCGGTCCCCCGGATTAATTCGTTCGGGGGAATATCCGCAGAAAAAATCCTGATTGAATTTTAAGCCGCTTATTTCCTCCAGGACGGGGACACATACTTCTTCGGTACACCCTGGATATACGGTCGACTCATAGATGACGATATCGTTCTTTTTCAAGAGGCCGCCAACCGTGGTGCTTGCACTAACCAACGGTCTCAAATCCGGTTTCTTAAATTCATCCACCGGTGTGGGGACGGTGACGATGAAGTAGTTCACATCCTTCAAATCTGCACAGTCGAAGGAAAACGTCAACTTTCCGGATAATGGAAACTCGTGCGCATCCACCTCCCGGGTACGGTCGTATCCCTTTCTCAGTTCACCAATTCGCTCGCGATCGATATCAAAACCAACCGTGTCTAACACTTTGCCGAATTCAATGGCCAACGGAAGGCCCACATATCCCAAACCAACGATGCCAATTCTATCCATAGTGCACTAGATCTTGTAAAAAGAGCGATACCAGTTAACAAACTTATCAATTCCATCTTCAATGGTTGTCGAGGGCCTGAAGTCAATTTCCCGTTCGAGCCCGGAGATGTCTGCAAAGGTTTCCTCAACGTCCCCAGGCTGAATCGGCAGGAGGTTTTTCTCAGCCTTACGTCCCAGTTTTTCTTCCAGGATTTCGATAAACCGCAGCAATTCCACCGGCTGGTTGTTGCCGATATTAAAGATCCGATACGGCGCAAAACTCGTTGCGGGGTCCGGGTGGAGCGGATCCCAGGCTGGATTTTCCTGCGGATGCTTGGGGATCAGGCGCACGATTGCCTCCACGATATCCGAAACATAGGTGAAATCGCGCTTCATCCGACCCTGGTTGAAAACTTCGATCGGCTTTCCCTCCAGAATTGCTTTTGTAAAAAGGAATAGTGCCATGTCCGGGCGACCGTACGGTCCATAGACAGTGAAGAACCGAAGGCCCGTCACAGGAATCTTATACAGGTTGGAGTATGCGTGAGCCATTAATTCATTGGCTTTCTTTGACGCCGCATAAAGTGCTAGTGGATGATCCACGTTGCCATGCACCGAAAAGGGAATCTGTTTGCTCGCTCCATACACGGAACTGGAAGAGGCAAAAATCAAGTGGCGCGGAGGAGCATGACGGCACGCTTCCAGGAGGTTGAGGAAGCCGGTAAGATTACTGTCAAGAAATGCATACGGATTCTCAATCGAATAGCGAACGCCCGCTTGTGCTGCCAGGTTCACTACTGTTGCAAACTTCTCCCGTCCAAAGAGCGCATCCAGGCCTGGCTTGTCTGTCAAATCCAATTGAACGAAAGAGAATCCGGGATGTTTCGAGAGGATGGACAGCCTGGCCTGCTTCAGGCTTACATCGTAATAATCGTTCAGATTATCAAGTCCTACCACCGCTTCACCGGCCTCCAGCAAATTCAATGATAGATGGAACCCAATGAAACCTGCAGCCCCGGTTACCAACGTTTTTTGCTTCGTCATAAAAGGACCGCAAAACTAATCATAAGTCCCTAATTATTTCCCCAACTCCCCCGATTTGTCAATATTGCATCATAATTCTACACTATGGATGCCCCAATGGATGATGCGATCGATTTGCAGGAATTAGCTGTCAGAATCATTCGGTACCTGAAGAACCATCTAGCGTTTATTATCATTTCTTCAATCATTGGAATAGGACTTGGGGTTGGCGCGTACAAGGCATTGCCAAACACCTATAGCAGTAAAATGATTGTCCTCTCTGACCTGCTAAGCAAAACATACGGTCAGCAAATCGATGAGAGCCTGAATAACCTGATTAGTGAAAACAATTTCGAGGAACTCTCATCAAAACTAGGGCTTGAAAAAGAAAAGGTCACTTCAATTACATCCATTCACGTTGAAAGTATCACGGAAATAAAAAGCACCCAGCGTGAGTTGATGAAGAGGGACGAAACATTCTTCTCCATCACGGTAACTCTTACCGATCGCACGGCGCTTCCAGATCTGCAGGAGGGGCTTGTTCTCTTTATGCGAAACAATGATTTTGTTAAAACCCGGGTACGGCAAAGAGAGGAATTAGGCAATGCATTAATTGCAAGAATTGATAAAGAACTACGATCAATAGACAGCATGAAATCGCTCCTCTTTCAAAGCCAACCCTTCAAAGGAGAGAAAATTATGTTTGACCCTGAAAGGCTTCTTACAGCTGGCATAGAACTAACTGAGTTGAAATGGAATAGCAAGCATGACGTTGAACTTGCGAGCGGCATACATCTTGTGGAAGGATTCACCATATTTCAGAAACCAAAGAATCCAAAACTCATGACGTTGATTATTGCGGGATTTATGCTTGGATTTATTTCAGGCATTGGCTTACTCACATTTAAACGCCTGTTTAAGGTCGCCTTTAAAAAATAGCGAGTGGTCACACTTTTTCTCTATCAGTTTCGCTCTGAATTCAGGAAGAAATCAATCTTCTTCAGCCTCCTGCTCTACCTTGTTTCGCTGGTGTTTATTAATTACATGGCATTGGGAATTCAAAACAGATCCCTCGCTCCTGCCATTTGGAGTGCGCTCTTCTGGGTGGCCATACTTTCGGCCCTGGTCAATGCCATTGCAAAAAGTTTTATCACCGACAAACCCGGCTCCACAAGCTATTTGTATAGCCTTGCCTCCCCCGAGACGATCATCGTTTCAAAAGTTCTGTATGGTTTTATGCTTTGCTTTGGGATCGCCTACTCAGGCTACCTCTTCTTTTCCCTGTGGTTGACCAATCCCATTCAGGACACACCGCTCCTGCTTTTTACATTGCTGCTGGCCTCCTTTGGATTTTCTGCGACCCTTTCTATTCTATCAGCCATCGCATCCAAGACCAATAACGGCACCATGATTATGGCAATCCTCAGTTTTCCCATGATCATTGGCATTCTCATGATGTCCATCAAAATCACAAAGAATTGCATCGACGGACTGGCGCGTGAAGCCAGCTTTGACGAACTTCTCATCCTCACCTCCATAAATCTCATTGCTGCAGCCATTACATTTCTCCTGTTCCCCTATATTTGGCGTAGCTAAGCATATCGCCGATCGTGAAAAAATCCTGGTGGAAAATACTCGCAGTTGTACTCCTCGTTTATACGATTGTTGGAGGGCTGCTCCTGGATGTTCCGCGACTGATGATTGTGAACGAGAGTATCCGCGCGCTGTACTTTCATGTACCTATGTGGTTTGGGATGGTCCTCATGTACCTGATCTCAGTCATTTATGCCATTAAGTACCTTCGCCGAAACGATCCAGAAGCAGATATCGCTTCTGCTGGTTTTGCCCACACCGGTTTGGTATTTGGTTTCCTAGGCATTCTGACAGGGATGATCTGGGCCAATTATACCTGGGGCACTCCGTGGCATGGTGACCCCAAGCAAAACGGCGCCGCAATCGCCACCCTGATCTACCTCGCCTATTTTATTCTTCGAGGATCGCTCGAAAATCAGGAACAGCGTGCCCGGCTCAGCGCGGTATACGCGATCTTTGCATTCGCGGCTATGATCCCGCTGATCTTCATCATCCCCCGTCTTTCAAGCTCCATGCATCCCGGGAGCGGCGGCAATCCGGGCTTCAACATGTATGATCTCGACAGTACAATGAGAAGGGTGTTTTATCCGGCCGTGGTGGGGTGGATCTTACTCGGCATCTGGATCGCGTCCGTCCGGATCAGACTCATCAACGTGGAGGAAAAAATTCATGAACTGGAATATGAAAAAAATAAATAGCCTCTTGGCAATCATGATCGTGGCGATTCCAGCCTTCAGCCAGGAACCGGAAATGGCTGATGCCATGCGGTCAGAAGGAAAAATATACGTGGTGGTTGCTATTCTTCTTCTGATTCTGGGGGGGCTGGTTGCCTACCTGGTCACCCTGGACCGGAAAGTCACCCGCCTGGAGAAAAAATTAGAAGAAAATAGGCATTCCTGATTGGTCCCGGGTCACCGTAAAGCCAATTCTATTGTAACTTTGCCACCAGTCCACGTGGTATGAAAAAATCGCACATACTTGCCCTCCTGGTAATCGGTTCAGCCATTGCCATAATAATTTCCACTGCAGGTGATGCCAGCACCTATGTTTCCTTCGATCAGGCATTTCAAATGGCCTCTTCGGGCGATAACAACAGTATTCATGTTGTAGGGGAACTAAAGAAGGGTCCCAATGGAGAGGTCGTAGGAATTGTAAAGAGTCCGGACAATCTATCCTTTTCATTCATTCTACGCGATGATGCAAACAAGGAACAGACGGTCTATTACAACGAACCCATTCCCCCGGATTTCACCCGGTCAGAAAAGGTAGTCGTCATCGGCGGTTACCATGGCGAACGCTTTGTGGCTTCCAAAATCCTCTTGAAGTGCCCTTCCAAATATCAGGAGCAGAAACTGAACGCGCGGGTTTAGCTACTTTTACAGCATGCTCCATTACTTCATAGGCAATCTCGGTCATCTCTTTGTCATTACCTCCTTTGTTACCGGGCTGCTAGCCGCTTTTTCTTATTGGCGCGCTTCGTCCACAAACGATCTGGAAGCCCGTCTCGCATGGATCGTCAATGGCCGAGCCTCGTTCATCGCGCATGCCGTCGCTGTCATCGGCGTCATCGTGTGCCTTTTCATTATCATTTACCAGCACTATTTCGAGTACCACTATGCGTATGCGCATTCATCGCTTCGGCTTCCAGGGCAATACATGATCTCCTGCTTCTGGGAAGGTCAGGAGGGAAGCTTTCTTCTGTGGATATTCTGGCACGCCGTACTCGGTCTGGTGCTTATGGCTACGCAAAAGCAATGGGAAGCGCCGGTCATGACCATTGTTGCCCTGGTTCAGTCCTTTCTTGCTTCCATGATACTCGGTGTGGTAATCCCGGGTCTCAGCCTCAAAATCGGAAGCTCCCCATTTATTTTGCTGCGGGATGCGATGAACGATCCGATCTTTACCCTCCAACCCGATTTTATTCCCGCAGACGGAAACGGACTCAATCCGTTGCTTCAGAACTACTGGATGGTGATTCATCCACCCACCCTCTTCCTGGGTTTTGCGCTCACGCTTGTCCCGTTTGCGTTTGCGCTTGCCGGACTTTGGAAGCGATCCTACACTTCCTGGATAAAGCCGGCACTCCCATGGACGCTTCTGGCCGGCGCAGTTCTTGGAATTGGGATTCTCATGGGCGGCTACTGGGCGTATGAAACCCTGAGCTTTGGAGGGTACTGGAACTGGGATCCCGTTGAAAATGCAGTGTACGTGCCTTGGCTAATTCTGATTGCCTCGCTGCATTCCATGCTTATTTACAAACACAGCAAGACAGCACTCAAACTTTCTCTCATTCTGGTACTCTCAGTTTTCATACTTATTCTTTATTCCACATTTTTGACGCGCAGCGGAATTCTCGGGGACGCATCAGTCCATTCGTTCACCGACCTCGGCTTATCCGGTCAACTGCTGATCTATCTCCTCTTCTTTACACTGGGCGCCGGGGTACTGGTGGCAAGGCGGTGGAAAGAAATCCCAACTTCGGAAAAGGAGGTTTCAACATACTCCAAGGAGTTTTGGATCTTCCTTGGGGCCGCAACCCTTTGCCTCATGGGTTTTCAGGTCCTTGTTCCTACCTCCATTCCTGTCTATAACCGGTTGTTGGAGATCGTTGGAGTTGAATCCAACCTGGCCCCGCCTGCAAACCAGATTGAATTTTATTCGAGAATTCAGCTTTGGTTTGCCGTCGCCGTTGCCCTCCTCTCTGGCACTGGACAATTTTTCTGGTGGAAAAAGATGGACCGGGATAAACTGAGGCAGGAACTCCTCCTTCCCGTGCTTGCTACGCTAGTTGTCTTTGCCATCCTGATGCTGGCCACGGGCGTTAAGGACCCTGCCTACATGGCGCTTATGGTTTCCGGACTCTACATCATTATCTCCAATCTACGGGTGCTCCACAGGACCTGGAAAGTCAACGCAGGGTTGTCCGGCGGTGCGATCGCTCACATTGGGCTTGGACTGATGCTCCTGGGCGTTCTTTATTCAGCCGGGTACTCAAAAGTGGTATCTCTCAATAACACCGGACTCCTGTACAACCGGGAAATGGGAACAGAATTCAACCGGGATAATCTGCTGCTGTTCGTTAACGAAACCAGAACCATGGGCGGTTACGACATCGAGTTTCTCGGTGAGCGGCTGGAGGCCCGTCACAAATCGGGCTACATAAAACGAAACGATGTCGATCGAACCGATGATCCATTCCAGGTAGTGGCCAAACGAGATATCCTGTTTGACGGCAAGAAACTATATAACGCAAAAGATACTTTTGAAATCCTGCCCGAGAATACGTTTTATGAAATCCAGCTCCGAAAAGGAAATACTGTCAGCGCTTCCCTTTATCCCCGGATTCAGTTGAACCCCGGAATGGGGGGCTTCATGGCATCGCCGGATATTCGCCGCAGGCTGGATCGTGATCTCTACACTCATGTTTCAGCGCCGATGAACCGGGATTCAGAACCGGAATGGTCGGAAATGGAAGAAGTGCGCGTAAAACTGGGTGAAAAATTCTTTGTGAACGACTACGTGTCGGTGCTGGAGCAGGTGGAGCGCGTTTATCAGCTCCCCGGGATGCTACTGACAGATGAAGATGTTGCCGTGCGTGCGACAATCAAAATAGAAGGGGAACATGATACGTATTATGTGGAGCCACTCTTTCTCATCAGAAACCAAAACGAGGTAGGCCGTATTCCTTCCGAAACAGGTGATCTGGGGATAAAAATAGCCTTGCTTAACATTCACCCTAATTCCAACGAGTTCTCCCTAGGCCTGCAGACGAGGCAGAAAGATTGGGTCATCATCAAAGCCATGGAAAAGCCCTTCATCAACATTCTCTGGCTTGGGACGGGGCTCCTGATGATCGGGTTCTCGGTCGCTATGGTGCGGCGCTTCAGGGAAAAAGGAGATATCAGTTCGACGCAATAAGTTTTTCGATAATCCCGTCGACGGTAATGCCTTCGGCCTCTGCCTTGAAGTTGCGGACCATTCTGTGGCGCAATACAGCATCCGCTACCGCCTTAATGTCGTCGATATCGGGGGAATACCTTCCCTCCAAGAGCGCATTGCATTTAGCCCCCAAGACCAAAAATTGCGAGGCGCGCGGCCCTGCTCCCCATTCGAGGTAATCATTGGCAATGGCAGACCCGTCGCGTCCAGGCCTGGAAAGATGACTTAGCTTCACAGCGTACTCAACCACATTATCGGCAATGGGTACACGCCTGACCAGATGCTGAAAATACTGAATGTCCTTCGCCGACAGCACCTTGCTAACTGCAACCGTATCGTCAGCCGTGGTCATTTTCACAATATCCAACTCCTGCTTATAGGTTGGGTAGTCTAGAAAAATATTGAACATAAATCGATCCAATTGCGCTTCTGGCAGCGGGTACGTCCCCTCCTGCTCAATTGGGTTCTGGGTCGCCAGCACAAAAAACGGTCGGGGCAATTCATAGCGCTGCCCCGCAATGGTCACCGCGTATTCCTGCATGGATTCCAGCAACGCTGCCTGTGTCTTCGGTGGCGTGCGATTAATTTCGTCTGCCAGGATGATGTTCCCGAAAATGGGGCCTTTTACAAACTGAAAGTTACGCTCCTTGTCCATGGTCTCCGCACCGATAATATCAGAAGGCATGAGGTCAGGTGTAAATTGAATGCGCTTGAATTGCAGATCCAGCACGTTCGCTATGGTTTGGACCAGCAAGGTCTTTGCGAGGCCTGGAACACCCACGAGCAGGGAGTGCCCCTGGCAAAATATTCCTGTTAGGACCAGCCTCACCACTTCATCCTGGCCAATGATTACACGGGAAATCTCCGTACGGAGTTTCTTGTAGGATTCGGCCAATCCCTTGGCCGCGTCGATATCATTTGAGAATTCTTGCATGCGCGGTTAGGTTGTCTGGAGAAATGAATTCAAATCAGGGCTATTGCAGGATACCGCAACTGTCAAAATCCGGATCCAGCTTTATAAATACGTCGAGCCGCGCCTTTGCGAACCACTTCTCCAACATACTGTCTCTTTTTTCAGCCAACGCAGCACTTTGAATGCGGTGCCAGTCGTCCTTTAGGTTGGCCTGGTGGGGCGCCAGCCTTTCCTTGAAAAAAAGAATACGAACCGCATCCTTTCCGTCATCTGTCCGGTAGGCAATGGGTCGGCTTACAGTTCCTACTTTCATGCTGTCGATGTTAAAGTATACCACAGGGTCAATGTCCTTTACGGAAATCTTCGCCCCCCCGTCGTCGTCAGTGAAATACCCCCCGAATCCTTTCGTCCGGATGTCATCGGAAACTTTCTTGGCGGCCGCTTCAAACTTGATGCTATCCTGTACAATTTTTAAACGCACACTGTCGAGATATCGCACTGCCCGGCCAATATCCTCTTTGGAAGGCGATGCTGAAATCAAAACGTGACGAGAGTTGTATTCGTTTCCCCGGCGGTCAATTAGCTGCATAATGTGAAATCCAAACGGCGACTCAAAAGGCCTGGAAATTTCACCGGGTTTGATTTTAAAAGCCGTGGCTTCGTAGGTCGGAACCATGGCTCCGCGACCGACATAGCCCATCTCGCCGCCGTTATACTGGGCGCTTGGGTCTTCCGAATACTTCTTTGCCAATTCGTTAAAATTCTCCCCATTCAGAATGCGGTCCCGGATTTCGCTCAACTTCCGCTTGGTCTCCAGTTTCTGCATATCACTGACTTGTGCCTTCTTCACGATTTGGGCCACGACAACATCCGCCGAATAAAAGGGCAGGCTGTCAGAAGGAATCTTTGAGTAAAAGCGTTTTACCTCCGCCGGCGTGACACTCAGTCCCTTGGTAATTTTGCGTTGCATCGCATTACCGAGCAGCTGCTCCCTGATTTGTTCACGAAGTTCAAGCTTGATCTGATCAAGCGTCTTTCCATAGGTCTTTTCCAATTGTTCCGGGGAGTTTCCGGAATTCTGAAGAATCATGTTCATCCGCTGGTCGGTGTTGTTATCGACTTCCAGGTCGGTCACTATCACCGAGTCAATCTCCGCCTTGGCTACCAGCAGCTTGTTGACTACCAGCTGACTAAAAATGCCACACCGCGCCTCTTGCGTTGCCCTGCCGCCATTGCTCAGGTAGTTTTGGTATGCCCCCTCAAATTCCGAATTAAGGACAATATAATTGTCGACTTTGGCAATGATTTTATCAACCACAAAGCCCGTCGACTCCTGGGCCCGACTCCCATGCCATCCCCCGGCAAGCAGGAGGCTAATTACTAAAAATCTCAAAATTCTTTTGTTTGACTGCATTTTCATACACTTCATCTTCCAAGGCCCGTGCAAGTTCCACTTTTCTTTTGTTTAACAGAATATTTCGGATGTCTTCTTTCACGAATTCAAGCGGCGACACGTTGTCGGAAATCTTGTACTCATTCACTTTAAGGAAGTACAGATAGTCCGCATTGCTTGTTTCGTAATATGGATTGGTCTTCAGGAATTGAATCTTGTTGGGTATTTCTGCGATGGGAGAATTAACCACCAATTTGTCAAATTCTATCCATGAACTGTCGCCCAGGTGGTAGGCAACGGAGAAGCTCAGGCAATACGACCGCAGTTCTTCCCGATCCTTGTCCTTTCGCGAAAAAATCATGTCTTTCAGCTTTTGCGTGCGTGGGGCCGATTTTGGCACTTTGATGTATGTTCCCCGCACAATGTTTTGCTTCAGGGTAAAGTTGTCAAAATGGGAAGCGTAGTAATCGGCAATCTCCTTTTCGGTTACGACTGAATTCAGGTGTTGCCGGATATACACATTCTGGTATTCGTAACTAATCAAACTGTACCGGTAGTCCAAAAGTTTTCTCTCTACGGCTGCTTCATCAATATTCATCCGCTTGCTTGCTTCCTGGATGATCAATTGTTTTCGAATCCAACTATTCACATAGGCGGTCATTCGGGCAGCACTGTCTTCCGGCGTTGCTTTTTGATCGACTATTCCTGCTAATTCGTCCTCATACAGGAACTGGTCATTCACGCGTGCTACAGGCTTCGGTCCGACCGATTTGGAGGGCTTCTCGTTCTTCCAGCGGATAAGTTCACACCCTGAAACACCAGCCATCAACAGCAGGAATAAGACAATATGCCTTATGAATAATGTGTTCACTTTCGATTGATTAGTTCACGTAAAACGGATTTCCGGCCCCGGTTATTGATCCGAACCGGATATTTTGCTTTCAGCATAGCCACCCAATTCTTTTCAAGAAAATCCTGATAATCCGAAATTACCAGTGCCCTGGCTTCTTCCAGCGTTTTGATCCCCGGAGGTACTAAATTATCAATTTGAACCATATAGTAGGTTCCTTCCTGCTGCGTGACATGAAGGCCAATGGCCCAGGGTATGGCATCGACGGCCTTGCTGTCACTCCGGGCATAGTTTCTTGGAGGGACAACGGATCTTAATTTCTTCAGATCTTCCTTGCGGATGGAGTCTCCAGCGAGCACTTTGGCCCGAAACCTTTCAAGCAGGATGGAGTCAGGAGTCGCAAAAACCAACGCATGAACCCGTTCATCCGCTTTGTATTTTTCCTTATTCTCATCATAGTATTGGCGAAGTCCGGTGCTGTCTTCCGATGCCTTGTTCCAAACTTCCTGCTCCATAACCGTAAACAGGAGAATACCCTCCTTGTACTCGTGCACTAAATTCCTGTACTCCGTATTGGACGCAAGCAATGCATTCTCTTCCAACGCTTCCAGTCGATCCCGCACAAAACGTTCATACCACGCCGACAAACTCACTGCCGGCGTTATACCCGCAGCCTGCTCTCCTTCCACATAGGAAATAAATTCTGAGGCTTGGATCTTTCCCCCACGCACCCTGCACAGAGGCTGCGACCGCAGAGCCGGCGGGCCGGAATACTTCCAGGTACCTTGAAGAACGGTGCTGTCCCCCAAAGCAAACAATTGGTTTTTCGTTTCCGCTTCCTCTGAAAAATCAAATGTCTTCTTCTTCACTTCCAGCATCTTTTGCTCTGCAACCTGGATGCGTTCATCGCGGCTTACACGTTTTTTCAACGCGGCCTCCATTTCTTCATAGGGGGATATGGGAATCCTCCGCTCCAGGCGCACAATATGCCAGCCATACACGGATTGAAACGGGTCAGAGATTTCTCCTGGTTCAGGCAGCGAAAAGGCCATGGCTTCGAACTCGGGTACCCCGGGGAGGGCTCCAACTCCAAAAGGCCGAAGGCGGCCGCCAGAATTCCTGGTCGCCTGGTCGTCGGAAAATTCCTTGCACAGCTCATCCCAGGCTCTACCACTCTGCAACTGATCATAAATCTCGAAAATCTTGCTCCTGACCTTTTTGTCATCGCCCGCTCCGGCCCGAAGGATGATGTGTGAAGCCTCCACTTCTCCGCGGGCCAGTCTACGATCGGTAATTTTAATGAGATGGTATCCAAACCGGGTCCGAACCGGGTCCGAAATTTCTCCGGTCTTCAATCGGTATGCCGCCTCCTCAAACGGGAACACCATCTGTAATCCCGTGAAATACCCGAGGTTGCCGTGATTGGTTTTAGCGCCAGGATCTTCAGACGCTTCTTCCGCCAATTTGCCAAACTCTTCTCCTTCCATGATTCGTTTACGTAGGGAGACTACTTTATTAAAAGCCGCCATCGTATCCGCCGGTGACGCATCCATGCCCAGCGTGATTAGAATATGCGATGCCTTTATTTCCAGATTCATCCGCCGGTAGGCCTCGCGGGTCAGGCTATCCAGCAAATCGGGGGAAGCCAGGTACGGCTTTTTCAGTTCCTTCCGGTAGGTCTTGAACTCCCGTTTGAATGCCGACGTTGTATCCAGTCCACGTGCCGAGGCTTCCACCACTTTCAATTTGAAGTTGACGAGCAAATCAAGGTATTCGTTGACCTTCTTGTCTGTATAATCATCGGTGCGGGGATGATTCTTCCGGTACAGGTATACAAACTCATCCGTCGTGAGCTGGTTCGAGTGAACCGTCAGCAGGGGCAGGGACTTTGAATTACTTTTCGGTTGCGCGTGGACGTGACCCACACAAACACACACGATAAACAGCAGCTCTTTTCGCACAATAAGATTAATTGGAACCCGCAAAAATACGAGGGGAATGCAGATAGTCAAAAGAGCACGTTAGCTGATCTTTTTGATCAGCCGGCAGACAAAGCGCCCGTTTCGTGACAGATACTGCACATCGTCCATGATGGACTTGACAAGGCGAATACCAAGGCCTCCTTTTCTCTTCTCCTGAACCAGATTCTCAAGGTCCGGCTCATGGAATTGGTTAATGTCGAACATTGCCCCGTCATCCATGATTTCAAAAACCAGTTTTCCTTTTTCCGGAATCTCAATGGTTAGTTCCAGGAAATGATCCGGGTTGCAATGATGCGCATGAATCATCAGGTTTGAGCACATTTCATCCAGGGCCAGGATGATCTCATTGAGCATCACCTCGGAAATACGCTGGCCCTTCAGGGACTTACGCACAAAGTCCCTGACTCCCTTCAGGTTCTCCAGACTGCAACCGATCTTATGCCGATAACTCATGCAATAATTGTTTTGCCTCCTGTTTGTTGGCTCGAATATGAAGCAGGTCTGCAAGCCCCAGAATTTGAAACGTATTGTGGACCTTTTCCTTCATTCCATACAAAATCATAATAATACTCTTGTCCCTGAATTCTTCGATGTAAGACATAAAGACCCCGAGTCCGGCGGAAGAAATATATTCCAACGAACTGCAGTCCACGAAGATTCTGGTGAACCCCTCCCCGACGCTTTTAGCAATCGTCAGGTCCAATTCAATGGACGAACTTGCGTCGATCTCACCTACGATGGCCAGAATGTCGGCACCGTCTTCCTGTAAGCGCTTGATATGGACCATAAGTATTTAACGTGTTTGGTTTTCGATTGTTCTTGCGTGCTTAAACTTCACAATCATGGTGGTATAATCATCATCGATTTCCTCTGTTCCCGTATAGGCATAGAGATTCCGGATCAAGTGATTTTGCATTTCCCGGGGGCTTTGTTCCAGCACTTCCTGGATCGTCTGCTTCAACCGCTTCGACCCAAACTCCTCCCCTTTCTGATTCTTTGCTTCGGTAATTCCATCGGTATACAGCACCATGATATCCCCGGGGTGATAGGGTATGGAATTAGTCTCCACATAATTGCAAAAATCCTTTCCCTTCACCATACCCAGTGCCGCACCCTTGTCTGTGATGTACTCCAGGCCATTCTCCTGGGCCCGATAGTAAAGCACAGGACAATGTCCTGCCCGCGAGTAGTAAATACGCCTGGCTTCGGCATCTACCACAAAATACGTTGCTGAAATAAATGAACCGCGTTCCAAACAATAGCGAAGAGCCTGATTGGCCCGGACCATAAACTCTTTTGGATCGAGTGCTTGCTGTGCCAGGCTGTGGAAAATTCCTTTCATCTGGGACATGTGGAATGCAGCCGTCGTACCCTTGCCAGAAACATCCGCAATGATCAGACCGACCTGGCTGTCAGTAATCCGTAACGTGTCATAGTAGTCTCCCCCCACTTCATCTGCCGATTCAGAAAATGCGGCAATGTCAAAATCGTTGGCGCTTTCCAGATGTGTTGGCAATAGACTTTTTTGAACCGTTTTTGCGATTTTTAGCTCCTCTTTGTACCGCTCGTTCTGGATGGCCTCCTTCAGCAAGCGAAAGTTTTCGATGGAAATCCCTGCCTGATTGGCAAAAGCCGAAACAATCTGCGCCATTTCCTTATTAAACCCCTCCGGAAGTTCCTTGAGTAAGGCGAGTGTCCCGATCTTTTCCCCCTTTACATGAACCGGGAAGGCCATCAGTGACCGAAACCGGGTGCCGCGAAGACTGCTCAGGTGCGCAGACAGGTTTCTGGTACGGTCACTACTCTGCTCCAGAATGCCTTTCACGTTCCTGCCATTCAAGTGCTCCTGGATCTTCCGCGCCTCCACCTCCGAGATATGATGTGTCTGCAGGCGGTTTTGTTCATGTTCCCCCTTGATTTCAAGCCACGCCGCATCGGCGAAAACAGAACTTACCGAACTCTCCAGCAAGATCTCGTACACGCTTTCTTCGTTCTGCTCTGTCTGAACGGATTGACTGATTCGCTGAAAATTCACTACCTCCTCCAGTTTTTGCTCAAACACCGATGAGGTGGGAAGATTGAAAAGGATAACCAGGAAGGAGAAAATGCTGTATAGCATGATAAAAGAAAAAAGATAGATGTTGAAAATGTGGCCCCTGAACTCCAGGAAGGAAGATGACTGAAGGGCGATCGTGTCAGAAAGCCGGTTGGTCGTGTAAAAGAAATACCCGAGATAGAAGAAGGACAATAGCAGTAGGAGCAGGCTCGTCCATTTCTGACGGAAATTGAGGTAAGCCACCCACTTCATGTTGGCCGACAGCACAAGCGCCAACAAACCGATGAGGATACTTACGGAAGTAAGGAACCACTCTTGTTGAAAGAGCTTAATGTTATCCGACAAGAGCACAATCATCAGCGCGATTTCAAACAATGTCCATCCCCGAATGAGCCACTTGGATTTTTGATACAGGATGAGTCGCTTCCAGGCTGAAAACGCAGCCAATAAGAAACTGATCAGCAGTCCCAGGTTGGCGAGGTATTGCACATCGATAAAAAAAATGTTAGACGAGAGCATCGTCGAGCCCAATAGAAAATCAAGGAGGCGGAGCGCCAGCGAAAGGACGGTTGCAATCAGTCCGGTAGCAAAAACACGCCAGAGAAGGTCGGTGAAATTCAGCCCTTCGTCACGCTCAATCTTGAACTTGTAATAATAATAAATGCTGACTACGTAGAGATCCAGCATCAGCGGGGGTAGCCAGATCGGAATATCGGGAGTAAGCCCCTTGAGATCGCTAAAAAGTACGGTCACATCCGAGAATACCAGTACCAGCCAGCTGATGGCGGCTCCCAAAAAGGTCAATCGGGCGAGTGTTTTGGTATTCACTAATATATTCTTTTCTCCCCTCGGTTTGGTCCGAGGACATGTTGCGAAGATCGGAAGTTTTGGAGCTACTTTCTGCTATAGTTTGGGGCCTCTCGCGTAATAGCTATATCGTGGGGATGGTTTTCCACTACCCCGGCTGCCGTAATCCTAACGAATCTTGCCTGCTTGAGTTTCTCAATATTCTTGGCACCACAGTATCCCATGCCGGCCTTCAGTCCCCCCACCAATTGATACAAGACTTCGGATACGTGCCCCTTGAACGGCACCCTTCCTGAAATACCCTCCGGAACCAACTTCTTTATATCATCCTCCATGTCCTGAAAGTACCTGTCCTTCGAACCGTCATCCATGGCCTCCATCGAACCCATGCCGCGGTAGGACTTGAATTTTCTGCCTTCGTATATGATCATTTCTCCGGGGGCCTCTTCGGTCCCTGCCAGAAGCGATCCAATCATGATGCTATCCGCACCGGCCGCAATCGCCTTGACGATGTCACCTGAAAACCGAATGCCCCCATCTGCTATAACCTTTACGCCGCTCCCCTTGATCGCCTTGGCTGCTTCGTAAACTGCGGACAACTGCGGAAGACCCACCCCTGCGACAACACGGGTTGTACAAATGCTGCCAGGACCAACGCCAACTTTCAACGCATCCGCACCGGCCTTGGCCAGGGCTTTGGCCGCTTCCCCTGTGGCAATATTTCCAACGAGCAAATCAAGTGTAGGGAATTTTCTTTTTACAAGCTTCGTTGCGTCGATGACTCCCTTGCTGTGACCGTGGGCTGTGTCAATGCTGATGACATCAACACCAGCAACGCGAAGGGCCTCAATCCGGGCAATCATATCGGGTGTGACACCTACGGCCGCTCCCACGCGAAGACGCCCAAACTTATCCTGGCAGGCATTCGGCTTATTCTTCTTCTTTAGGATGTCCTTGTACGTAACCAGACCGGCCAGCTTGCCCTTCTTGCTCACGATAGGCAGTTTCTCAATCTTGTAACTCTGGAGAAGGAGTTCTGCTTTCTCCAGGGTTATTCCTTCGGGTGCCGTGATGAGGTTATCCTTGGTCATAATGTCCTCAATCGGAATGGTCATATCCTTTATGAACCGCAGATCCCGGTTGGTGATGATCCCCACCAGTTTTCCATTGCCATCTACAACAGGGATACCGCCGATTTTAAATTCACGCATGATTTTTTCGGCATCTCTGACCGTGGAATTTATCGGGAGGGTAATCGGGTCAAGAATAAGACCGCTTTGAGAGCGCTTTACCTTTCGAACCTCTTCGGCCTGTTGATCAATGCGCATGTTCTTATGAACAAACCCAATGCCTCCCTCCAGCGCCATGGCAATTGCCAGGGATGAATCCGTGACGGTGTCCATCGCCGCCGACAAGATCGGGATGTTCAGCTTTATCTTCTCTGTGAGGTACGTGGTCGTATTGGTTTCACGCGGAAGCACCTCGCTGTAAGCGGGCACAAGCAATACGTCGTCGTAGGTAAGGGCTTCAAAAAGGAACTTGGCAGGATCTAAGGCCATGGCAAATAAATTAGGAGTGCTTATTTGCCGGTCAAAGGTAGACGAAATTGGTGATATGGCAATTATCCATTTGCAGACACTGGCAATGAGTCGCTTGTTCACCAAAAAAGGCGGGGCATGTACTATATTTGAGGCATGAAAGGTTTACTCACTGCGCTCCTGCTCCTGGGATTTCTGTCTGCGGCAGCACAAAATCAGACAGGCAAGGCGTCTTTCTATGCAGATAAATTTGAAGGTCAACTCACGGCCAATGGCGAAAAATACAAGCACAGCAAATTAACGGCTGCACACAAAACGCTGCCCTTTGGCACCAAAGTGAAGGTCACCAACCTGGCAAACCAGCAATCCGTGGAGGTAATTATTAATGATCGCGGTCCCTATGTGGATGGGCGCGTTATCGATTTGTCACGATCGGCTGCCGAAATCCTGGGGTTCGTCAACCAGGGACTCACCGACGTGCGACTCGATATCATCGATGCCGGTGACGGAAAGAGCAAAGCGGGGCCTGGTTCAATTCCTACGGCGGCCGTGGAGGAAAAGGAGTTTTATGATTTCGAAATCCGCAGGCTCCGTCCAAAAGGGTACGGGGTACAAATCGGAACGTACCAGGAACTGGTCAACCTCATGCGCCTGGCCGATAATCTCAAGAACTCTTACAAAAAGCAGGTTACCGTTCAGGTCAAGATCATCAATGGGGTGAAATATTACGGACTCATCGTTGGGCAATTTCCAAACCGTGACAAAGCTGACAAGTTCAAGGCATCCATCCTGATGAAATATCCCGATGCATTTATTGCGGAGTTTGACAGAATGCGCTGATGCCGGCTGAATCCTTTTCACCTATTTCACTACATACCGACTAACATCGCTACAATGGAATACCTTGGTTATGCGGCTTCCGTTTTCATAGGCTTGGTTCTCGGTATTTTGGGCGGCGGCGGTTCCATCCTTTCAATTCCCATCCTCGTCTACCTGTTCGCCATAGAACCCGTTCGTGCAACGGCCTATTCCCTGTTTGTTGTTGGAATCACCAGCGTAGCAGGATCAGTACCAAAATACCGGGAAGGCCTGGTGAGCATTCGAACAGGATTTCTATTCGGCATTCCCTCGGTCCTCACGATATTCTCAACCCGGAAATGGATCGTCCCGGCAATTCCGGATGTAGTCCTGCAGGCCGGGGACTTCATAGTTACCAAGCGGCTACTATTGCTCGGATTGTTTGCGGTTCTCATGGTCCTGGCGGCCATACCTATGATCCGTTCAAAACAAGGACAACAGGAACAATCAGGACAAGTCAGAATCGGTATGGTCATCCTGCAGGGTTCCTTTATCGGATTCCTAACGGGGCTCGTGGGTGCTGGAGGCGGATTTCTCATCATCCCGGCCCTGGTATTCTTTACCGGCCTTTCCTTTAAGAAAGCCGCGGGTACGTCCCTCTTTATCATCGCCATGAACTCCATGATGGGCTTCCTAGGCGATGTCCTTAACTACCCGATGGATTGGGTCTTCCTGATAAAAATTTCCGCGCTGGCTGTTTTCGGGATCTTCGTCGGAACACGTATTTCCACCCACCTTGATGGGTTACTGCTACGAAAAGTATTCGGCTGGCTTGTGCTCCTGATGGGGATCTATATCCTTGTCCGCGAAGCATTATAGTCATCCCAGGCAAACTAATTCCCCGGCAACTACTTGCAAATTTGATAGTATTACTATTACTTTTGAAAGTAACAATAAATCATTCCCTGTGCTGACTTTCAAGCTTAACGAGAACCTGTATTTGCGTGATCCACAGGCAACCCAGCTTGGCCAAAACATGATTCAGCGAAGCGTTGAGCTGATTGACCAACTTGGCTTTGAACAGTTCACCTTCAAGAAACTGGCCGTGGAGATTAATTCCACCGAACCCTCTGTGTACCGTTATTTTGAAAACAAGCACCGGCTGCTGCATTACCTGGTAGCCTGGTATTGGAATTGGCTTGAGTATCGGTTGAATATGGCCACAACCAGTATTGAGGATCCAACGGAAAAACTGCTGGCATCTCTTCGGGTAATTACGGAAGAGAAAAAATTTGATCCAGCCTTTGAATTTATGAACGAAAAGGCGCTTCACCGGATCGTCATCAATGAACTGGACAAGACGTATCTGACCAAATGGGTTGACGATGATAATCAAGAAGGCCTCTTCGGCGGCTTCAAAGTATTAACCCGCAAAATTTCCCTTCTCATTAAGGAAATTGCCCCACAGTATGAATTTCCCAGTGCGTTGGCAAGCACCATCCTTCTGGCCGCCAACCAGCAGCAGTTCTTCATTCAACATTTGCCCTCCTTGTCAGACATCAATCGGCAACAGCAGGTGGTGCAGCAGCATACACAGTTGCAGCGATTTGTTGAATCGATTGTATTCGGAGCCATTCATGTAAAAAACGTAGAAATCAAAAGTGATTCGATGGCGGGAGAGAAGTAATTCCGTGCGATAAGTATTATATTATCTTCCAAAACCTCCACCACTATGGCTTCCAGATATACCTTTTGGCTTTGGTTCGCGGCGATCATTCAGATTCTGGCTGCTGTCGCACATACATTAAGCTTTCTCCAGAATCCAGTTCCCGCAAATGCAACGGAAGAACAGATTCTTAATCTGGCCACAACTTACAGACCGGAACTTGGACCTTTATTTCATCCCACGGCAGGAGACCTCTTTATCGGCCTCAGCGCATGTTTCACACTCTTCTACCTCCTCGGTGGTCTTACGAATATTTATTTCCTGCAGAAGAAACTTCCCCCCGAAGTCCTGAAAGGACTTACACGAATTCAAACGTTTCTGTTTGGCGCCGCATTCCTCATCATGTTAAAGTTTACCTTCTGGCCGCCCATTACGCTCGCGGGAATTGTGTTCGTTGCTCTTTGTCTTGCGTATGCAACCAATCACATTCACCTGGTCAAGCTAAAGAATTGATTTCTCTATAATATCCGCGCATTCGTGAATCTGCTCTTCGGTAATTACCAAGGGTGGGGCGAACCGAATAATATTCCCGTGGGTTGGTTTGGCCAGGAGGCCATTCGCCGCAAATTTCAAGCATAATTTCCAAGCCGTGTCACTTTGAGGTGAGTCGTTGATCAGGATCGCATTCAGGAGGCCCTTCCCACGAACAGCGGAGACCAACTGGGTTTTGGAGATCAGCGCTTCCATCCGCGACCGGAATATCTTTCCCAGCTTTTCAGCCCGCTCTGCGAGGCCTTCATCGAGTACAACCTGAAGCGCTGCCATACAAACTGCTGCCGCCAGGGGATTGCCACCAAACGTCGACCCATGCTCTCCGGGCTGCATGACAAGCATGATCGGATCATCGGCAAGAACACACGAAATGGGGAGCACGCCGCCACTCAGTGCCTTGCCCAATATCAGAATGTCCGGATGCACGCCCTCATGGTCTGACGCCAGCATCTTTCCGGTCCGGGCGATGCCCGTTTGGATTTCATCCATCATCAGGAGCACGTTTTGCTCCTTGCAAATACGCTCGGCCTCCAGGAGATATCCCTCTTGGGGAACGTACACACCTGCCTCACCCTGGATCGGCTCGATCCAAAGACCGCAAACGTTCGGATTCTTCAGCGCTTTTTCTATTGCCTGAACATCGTCATAGTCGATTATTTCAAACCCCGGCATGAAGGGGCCAAAACCCTTCCTCGCCACGGCATCGGTGGAAGCGGAAATGATGGCGGTTGTCCTGCCGTGAAAGTTCTTTTTCACGACGACAATAACCGCTTCGTTGTCCGGAATTCCCTTCTTGAGGTAGCCCCACTTGCGCGCCAACTTGATGGCTGTTTCATTCGCTTCAGCGCCACTGTTCATAAACAGCGCTTTTTGGTAGCGAAACGTGTCGCAAATAAATTTTTCAGCGAGGCCCAACTTATCGTTATAGAAGGCACGGGAAGTCAACGTCAGTTCCTTTGCCTGATCGGTGAGCGCGCGAATAATTCGAGGATGACAATGGCCCTGGTTCACAGCGCTGTACGCCGACAGGAAGTCAAAATACCGTTTGCCTTCCACATCCCATAGAAATACTCCCTCTCCTCTGCAGAGAACTACCGGGAGCGGATGATAGTTGTGAGCACCGTACTTCTCTTCCAGTTCGATGGCTTCACGGGCCGTGATTGCTGTGTCTACCATATGACTTGTGTTTAAAACCAAAGATACGCAGGTTTCATCAAAAGGAGGATCGTCGATCTTTTGCAAGCGAGGCACTTTTCATTCAGGAAAATCCTGAACATATTTGTAGGATTTAGCTTCTCCATGAAATACAAACGCATCCTTTTGAAACTCAGCGGCGAGGCGCTGATGGGTAAATCGAAGACCACCAGCCTTGACCCGGAGGTGCTTGAGCAGTATTCCATAGAAATCAAGGCAGCCCGGGAACTAGGCATTGAACTCGCGATCGTCATCGGTGGGGGAAATATATTCAGGGGCGGCCAAGCAGAGGCCCTTGGAATCGACCGGGTTCAGGGCGATTACATGGGGATGCTGGGAACCGTCATCAATGCGATGGCGCTGCAAAGTGCCCTTGAAAAGCACGGCGTTTATACCCGTCTGATGGCCGGGATCAAGATGGAGCAGGTTTGTGAGCCCTTCATCCGACGGCGCGCCATCCGGCACCTTGAAAAAGGCCGGGTTGTCATTTTCGGAGCGGGCATTGGAAACCCCTATTTTACAACCGACTCGACGGCCAGTTTACGCGCCATAGAAATCCAGGCCAACGTAGTTCTCAAGGGAACCCGCGTTGACGGTGTTTACTCAAAAGATCCTGAAAAATTTCCGGATGCTGTTCGCTACAAGACGCTCACCTTTCAGGAGGCATATGAAAAGAACCTGAATATCATGGATATGACGGCCTTTACACTGTGCATGGAGAACAAACTGCCGATCATCGTTTTTGATATGAACAAGCCTGGAAATCTGATCAAGGTAATCCGCGGCGACGAAGCGGGAACATTGATCAGCTAACCTGCAGCCAGACCTGGGCTGGGCATTCATCCGATGTATTTCATAACTTTAGATTCATGGAAGAAATTCAACTTTACCTGGAAGATGCTCGCGAGCAAATGACCAAAGTGCTCCAGCACGCGGGTCATGAACTCACAAAAATCAGGGCCGGCAAGGCAAATCCATCCATGCTCGATGGAATTCAGGTTTCCTATTACGGTGCACAGAGCCCGCTCAACCAGATTTCCTCGATCACATCGCCGGATCCCCGAACACTGTTCATCAAGCCGTGGGAAAAAAGTTCTATCCCGGAAATTGAAAAGGCGATTATGGCTGCGAACCTGGGACTGACTCCCCAGAACGATGGAAACCAGGTAATCATTAATATCCCTATGCTCACCGAAGAACGACGCAAGCAACTCGTCAAACAGGTGCATCAGGAATGCGAACATGGGAAAGTGAGCATTCGCAGCGTGCGTAAGGAAACGAACGAAAACCTAAAGCAGATCAAGGGAGCCCCTGAGGATGATCTCAAGAATGCCGAAAAGAGTGTCCAGGATATAACGGATGAATTTATTGGGAAAATCGATGCGTTGATGAAGAAAAAGGAAGCCGAGATCTTAACGGTATAAATCCATGGAAGAAACCTTTGGCCAGAAAATGAAGAGGAAGACGAGCAACTTCCTGAAAAAACTGATCCTCACGATCCTGGTTCTCGGTTTCATCATTTTCTCCTTTCTCTATTGGGGCACCTATGAAACCGGAGTCATGGCCGGCAAAGTGATTCGAATCAGCGAAAAAGGTGTTCTCTTCAAGACGTATGAAGGTAAACTCAACCTGGAAACGTTTGGCGCACTGAAAGGGACAAGTCCCATTGCTGAGTCTTTTGATTTCTCTGTTAGTAAAAATGATACAGAAGTTATTCAAATGCTTCAGAACGTTTCGCTCAGCGGCGAACGCGTGAACCTGCACTTCAAAAAGCGGTATGCGCAGTTTCCCTGGAGAGGTGAAACAAAATATTTTGTTACTCAAGTCATCCGCCTTAAATAATCAATTTGAAAAATTCATCGCTCGTCGTTGTTTATGGGTCGTACGGTTACACCGGTAGTCTGATCGTCAATCAATGCAAACAAAAGGGCCTTCAGGTCATGCTGGCAGGCCGAAACGAAGCGCTGCTCCGCAAACAGAGCAAGGAATCCGGATACCCCTTCCAGGTGGTGGAGAGCCATGATGCCGAAGGGCTCAGAAAACTGCTCGAGCCGGCTTTGCTGGTAATTCACTGTGGTGGTCCGTTTCGGCATACCGCCAATTCCATGGCCGCAGCCTGCCTCGCAACCAAAACACATTACACCGACATCACCGGCGAATATCAGGTGTTTGAATCGATGGCTGATCTTGACCGCGAAGCCAAAGCAGCAGGGATCATGATCATGCCTGGAACTGGATTTGATGTGGTCCCTTCCGACTGCCTGGCAGCGCATCTCAAAAAGAGACTCCCATCGGCCACACACCTTCAGTTGGGGTTTACCATGTCGGAGGGCGGCTCGTCCCGCGGCACGAAGAAGAGCGTGACCGAGGGATTGGGGCATCCGGGCCAGATCAGAACAGACGGAAAACTTACACCCATTTCTCTTGGAGAAAAGGTGCTGGAAATTGATTTTGGCACTTTCAAGACAAACACGCTGAATATTCCATGGGGTGATATCTCCACCGCCTGGCGCAGCACGGGCATCCCAAACATTGAGGTGTACATGGGCGCTACCGATTCCATGATTAGCAATGCGCAGCGAAGCAAGTACTTCGGATGGTTGCTGCGTCAACCCTGGCTGAAGAATTATCTCCTTCGGAAAATCGACAAGGGGAAGGCCGGTCCCAGCCAGAAGCGACGTGAAAGCGGCCGCAGCTTTCTGTGGGGCAAAGTGTGGGATGGATCAGGAAAGACGTGCATCAGCAGAATTGAAACATTGAACGGCTATACGCTTACCGCGCTTACCGCGGTGCTGATTGCAGAAAAGATGTTGCAGGGCAATCTGAAGACCGGATACCAGACCCCGTCGATGGCCTATGGACCCGATCTGATCCTGGAGATTGAGAATACAAACCGTACGGATCAATAATCATGGAAGACAAGAGACTTACACGTTCCAAAAAAGATCGCATGATAGCCGGCGTTTGTGGCGGGCTCGCCGAGTATTTCAGGCTAGACCCCTCGCTCGTTCGCATCGGCCTGGTGCTCCTTTGCATCATTACCGCCTTCCTTCCTCTCACACTTTTCTACGGGGTGATGTGGATCGTTATCCCGGAAGGGAACTAGTTCCCTAGGCTTGCAGAAAACCCATCAGCTGACCGCCGGTTCATAGATGGTGACGATGGATTCGTTGCGAACGACCATTCTTCCCACTTCGTATAACGGGTATTTCAGCGAAGCAGCCTTCGACTCAAATTCCTTTTTTCGCGATGCGTCAACGCAAACCAGCAGGCCCCCGCTCGTCTGCGGATCGCACAAGGTAAGCAACGACTCAGCCCCTATCCCTTTTGTCTTTGCCTGGTAACTGCTCCAGTTGCGCATCGTATTGTCCGGGTAAATCATTTTCGAAACATATTCTGAAACACTGGGGATAAGCGGCACCCGTTTGTAATCAAGTTCCGCCGACAGGCCACTCCCTTCACATACTTCAATCAAGTGCCCGAGCAGGCCAAAGCCGGTAATGTCTGTCATGGCAGAGACGAATGTCAGCCTTCCAAATTCCTCACCGGCTATGTTCAATTGCGTCATGATCTGAACCGCCTCCTGCACATCTTCCGATTTTGCAAGACCCCGCTTTTGGGCCGTGGTGATGATGCCCACTCCGATCGGCTTTGTCAGGTAGATGATGTCTCCCGCCTTCGCCGTATCGTTCCGTTTGATGTTTGGCTTATCGACGATGCCGGTGACCGCCAGGCCGAAGATCGGCTCCGGGCTGTCAATACTGTGCCCCCCTGCCAGTGGAATCCCGGCCTGTTCACAAACCTTCCGGCTGCCGTCCAGCACCCGCTGAGCCAGAGCCGGTGCCAGTTTGTCGACCGGCCAGCCAAGGATCGCCAGAGCCAGCAAGGGCTTACCCCCCATCGCGTAAACATCGCTTATCGCATTGACAGAAGCGATCGCCCCGAAATCAAACGCATCGTCCACGATGGGCATGAAAAAATCGGTGGTACTGATTATACATTGTCCGTTGCCCAAATCGAATACAGCCGCATCATCTTTCGTTTCATAACCCACCAACAACTGAGGGGTGTGCCTACGAACAGTTTCAGAATGCAGGATGGTCTCCAGAACCGAGGGAGAGATTTTGCACCCGCACCCAGCGCCATGAGAAAATTGAGTTAGTTTGATTTCTGTCATTATTTCATAGGTAAAGGCAAAGACTCCTTATGTGACCAGCAGGCTGTCGACCCGGGCAGTCAATTCGCTAACAAAGGAATTCATATTTTTTCCATTCCATGGGACGGTTAGTTGAATCTGACTCTTTCGTCGCTCGATGCTCCGAAGGTAGGCCTTATCGTAGTACGTGAGCAAAATCGCTATGGTGCCAGTCATGTCGCCCTGAAGAAGTTTCTCTTTCGCCGTCTTCGCATGCTGACCTCCCAGCTTCTTGGAAACCTTGTCGATCATCCCGGCGAATTCCCCGCGATCAGCAGGCCCGTACTCCACCACAAGGCGCTCAACCCGGACTTCCTTTTCTACATCCATCTGAACCAACGGACTGCCGTTCATTTGCGTCCACAACTCACCGGGGAGGAATATTTTCCCAATCGCTATGGATTCGTCTTCCACCCATACCCTCTTCCCAAGGTCAAACTTCAGGAGCACTTCGTAAACATCATTCTGAAACTGCTCCGTAGTCGGCTGCGGGGGCTGAAGGAGCCCTCCAAACGCCGAACCCTTGTGATTAGCCAGGGCTTCCAGGTCCAATACTTGTTCTCCCTGCACAGCCAGTTCGCGCAAAACATCACTCTTGCCACTGCCCGTGCACCCGGTGATAGTAATCAGGTTCATGGGTCTCCGGAACGCATCCATAGCCGCACGCCGGTAAGTCTTATAGCCGCCATCCAGCACGCGGGAACGGATTCCGGCCATCCCGATAAACTGAGAAAAATTCTCTGACCGCATGCCGCCGCGCCAACAATACACCAGAACATCCCTGGCCCCCGAAACCTTTTTCGTGTTGGTAACAATGTCCGATAAACGGGGACCCACCAGTCGAAAGCCCTCAAGAATCGCCTCCTGTTGACCCGCTTTCTTGTAGGTTGTCCCAACCACGCTGCGTTCGTCGTTTGTCAACAACGGTTCGTTTACAGCACCCGGAATGTGGCCTGCCGAAAACTCATCCTGCGACCGGACGTCCAGCACCGGAAGGCGCTCGCGAAGAGCAAGAAAGTCAACAAGAGAGAGTTTCATGAAGATGAAAATGACTACAAAGGTCGCAAATAATAAGACTTCAGTCCCTCCGTACCCGAACTAGTCGAAGTCAATGCCCAGGTTCGTCGATATTCCGATCCTGAATCCGGAGCCGATATATGCTCCTCCCTGGAATGCCCCGGCAAACTCCAGGCGGAATACCCGGAGGATTCCATCCAACCCGTAGCCAAGTTCCGTGTAGTTGCCTGACGTTGGGCTTGCGAGGTAATTCACAAAGAAATTCTCTGTGATCCCCGCCAGCCGGACATAGGTTATACGTGTGACGAGAAGCTTGCGGAAATGATAATGGGCATTGGCCGTAACATACTTATCGTTTGTGCTGTACGCGTAGTAGTCGAGAAGCCTATAACTCCCTATCGGATCGGTCGTAACAAACGGGGTACGGTTTCCCAGGAAGTGTTTGTAGTCCATGAAATACATCTGTTTCCTGCTGAAATAGGTCCCGCCCTTCACGAGAACATCCAGAGTTCCCCGAATCCCAAACTTCAATTGTTGCCGGATCCCCAACTCCAGCATATCAAAGGTTACATCACTGTTCAGCACGCCAAATCCACGACGATACTCTGCTGTAAAAAGAGGAGAAGAGTTACTTACGCGGCGTCGGTTCCCGTTCCGAACCCGGAATTTTTGCCAGGGCCTGGCTTCAATTTTGAGGGAGCCCGTGAATGCATGGTGCGGCTGGAACCCCGTGCTGGCAAGTTCCTGGTTCACCGGAGCATTGGGTGTGTATTCCTTTTCCTTGTAATCAGCCCATTTGATGTCGGTGGCATTGAACAGCTCCGTACGCCTGGACCAGGTCCATTGCGAATGGAGTACAACAAATTTACCCAGCTGTTCCCGCCATTTGAAGTCCACAAATTCCCGCTGATAGAGTTTCATCAGGTTATCCTCAAGCAAGAGCGTGGTGATGGTATTAACCAATGGGTGGATGGGCTCCTCCGAATTGAATTGCTGAACATATTTTCCTCCTTCCAGTGTTAGCCTCCGGGTTTGGGTACGATAATCAATGCGAAGAGTTCCAAAAAGGCTCTGCCTGGAAAAAGCATACCGTGCAAGGGGCGTAATTTGCAATCGGGAGCTTTGGGGCCTGCTTTCCGGGTTCAGCGAATCACGCTTTACCCATCGCTTGTAGAAACTCATTCGGTAGATCAGGTTCCATCCTTCCACCGTGTTAAAGCCACCCCAGGGGGTATGTATTTCAAGGTCCGAGGTCTTTGTTAATTTGTACCGATCTCCAATAAGAATGTCCCAGGGTTGGAATCCCTTACTTTTCGAAGGCTTCAGGGAGTCACCCTCTTCCCGACGCTTCTGCACTTCTGAAATACTGTCGTTGACCTTGTATCCCCGGACTTCTTCTTTGGTCAATTGAACGGGTCTGATTTCCGTCCAAAACGTCGAGTCCTGCTTGTAGGCCAGAGGGTCTACTTTGAATGTAGTCTCTTCAATTACTTCCGGAGCCTTTTGTTCCTGCCGTTCCGACTTCTCATATTCCCTTACCAACTGATTGAGTTCTTTCCGCGTCACTTCCTTGCCAGCCTCCATTCTTTCCTGAAGTTGCTGGCCTTTCTTACTGAACTTCTTTTCCACCTGCTTCGCCTGCTCCTGCTGGACCTTCTCATCAATAACCGTCATATCAAGCGGCAGGGCGGGATTCAGGGTAATCTTATAATCCTTGACGGTGGCGAGGTAATCGGCAACGAATTCAAAACCAAAAATTCTACCCTCCACAAAAAACTGTTGTGAGACGGGAAGCCAGGCCTTGTCCTCAATGGGGTTGTAAATCTGTTTTACTCTGAATTTTATCCCGAGTTTGGTGACGTTCAGCTCTGTGCTGTGAATGCTCCACCAATCTTCCACGATATAGATGGTGCCGTCAAAGACATTATCGCCCCTAGACCGCGGGATCACCTTGATCTTGCTCACTGCATACGACCGGTCCTGGAAAGTGCCTTCATACTCAAACCGGTAATAAGAAAAAGATTTTGGAGAGAGTGGGGAAATGGTCTCCGCAATTTCCGGCTCATACAAACTGCCAAATACGTATGCATTCGGCGACGTGTTGCGGTTATTACCATTCGTGTAAATAGCAATGACCTTCTCGTCAAATTTGTTGGGCCGGGTGTACGTTATCTCACTCACCGATTCCTGAATAAAAACGCGGTCCTTGGTGATCCCCTCTTTCTCAAGCGCCTTCTTTGCGAGCCACGGATAGTCCTTAAGCTGTCCCTTCCCCTTGATATATACTTTTGCTGTGTATTTATCGATTTGCTGCGTGTGGTATTTTGCCTTGGCAATTGCTTTCCGCATGATGGTGTAAGCGGGATCCTCCTTCCCAGCTTTCACTGTAACCGACTGAAGTTGAATTACCTGGGTAACCAATGTAACATTCAGCTCCATAAAGCCTGCGCCAATATTGACCGATTGGATTTGCGTGGTGTATCCCAGGTAATGAAAAATCAAATCGTATTGACCGGGGGGCAGGGTGATTTCATACTTTCCATCAGGATCACTTACCGAGCCCGATTCGGTCTGCTTCACGTAGATGGTAGCAAAGGCCAACGGCACACCGTCGTCTCCCCGGATAGTCCCTCGGATGCCTCCGGCATACGTCATGAGGGAAGACGTCGCCAAAGCCACTACCAGGACAAGCTGTTTCATTCCCTGCCAAGACGCTAGGGCACCCTGATTTGTTGCCATTTCAGCAGGGATTATTTGTAAAAATTTCGGAGTTCGATCATCTTCTCGACGGGCTCGGGTACCAGGTACCGGATCGATTTACCATCCTTAATACACTTCCGTATGTGCGTCGCAGAAATAGCCAGCAGTGGCGCGTCAATTTTCGTCACGTTCTGATGGTGGATGAGGTTAGAGGAAGTAGTACCAGGTCGCGGATAAACATAAAGGCCATAGTGGTTGAGCAGTTCGGCATGGTTCTTCCAATGCTCAAAATTTATAAGGTTATCCTCGCCCACTATCACCACGAATTGTTTCTCCGGATACTGTTCTGAAAGGACGGCTAGCGTGTCGATCGTGTAACTTGGTTTGGGCAGGTGAAACTCAACATCCGACGCCTCCAGTTTATAATTGTCGGCGATGGCCGCTTTCACCATGTCGTACCGGTCAAATTCATGCAGCAGGCTCTTTGCCGGCTTGAATGGATTCTGGGGTGAGACCACGAACCACACCTTGTCAAGGTCCGTGTTTTCGGCCATGACATTGGCGATGATCAGGTGCCCCGTGTGCACCGGATTGAATGACCCAAATAGCAAGCCGATCTTTTGGCGGGAATTCATCTACTAAAAAACAGAACTACCTATTCTTAAACTCATTGTAGAGCCGTTGTGCCTCCAGCAGAGACTTCTGAAGGTCCGCATTTTCAAGGACCACATCAAATTTATCCTGAAAGGTCATCTCAAATTTGGCCTTAAACAACCTGCGCGATAGGCTGTCGGCCGATTCAGTACTCCGCTTCGTCAGCCTGTCCTCCAGCACTTCCAGCGAAGGAACCTTGACAAAGATGGCGAGGGCCCTGTCGCCAAAATATTTTTTGAGGCTGATGCCCCCTTTTACATCCACATCGAAGATGACATCTTTTCCTTCTTTCCAGATGCGGTCAATCTCCGACTTGAGCGTGCCATAGAAATTCCCCGCGTACACCTCTTCCCATTCTATAAATTCATCCTTATCGATCTTCTCTTTGAACTCCTCGGGCGTCAGGAAATGGTAATCTTTCCCATCCACTTCGGTGCGCCCTCTCCGGTCGCGGGTAGAGGCCGAGATGGAAAATCCAAGCTTCGGATTATTTTCCAATAAATGTCTTACAAGTGTTGTCTTGCCTGACCCTGAGGGGGCGGAAAAAATTATTACTTTGCCCGCCATCTATTTTTCCCGTTGGGACATCCGGTGTTTTATCTCCTGCAGAAGCTCAAGCGGAGCACCGTCTCCACAACAACGATCCTTTACCAACTGCTTTATCGCCATATCCACTTCGTGAGACTTGAAGCAGGGCATACATTGGTCCATGTGCGCCTTGAAATACGCCTCTTGCTCCGACGAGACTTCCCCATCCAGCATCAGTTGCAACATTTCCATGCACGACGGACTTTTGCCCGTCGCGGTGGTGAAAGGGTTGGTTGATTGGCTCATAACTCAAGCATTTTTATAGCCCATTGATTTGGCGTATTCGCTCAATTTTTCTTTTAACAACTGACGGGCCCGATGCAGCCGGCTGCGAACGGTACCAATCGGGATATCCAGGATTTTTGCCATCTCCTCATACTTGAATCCCTCCAGATCGCACAAAATGATAACCGTTCTGAAATCGACATCCAGGGAGTTAAGCGCATTTGAAATTTCATCCCCGATCATGTCTTTCAGCGCGTCCACACGCAGATCCGGTGTAATTTGCCGGTTAACATCTTCGGAATTGTAGTACGACTCTACTTCCTGATAGTCTACCTTGTTCGGCTCCTTTCTTTTCTTCCGATAGTCATTGATGAAGCTGTTCTTCAAAATCCGGAACAACCATGCTTTCGCGTTAGTTCCTTTTTGAAAGGATTCTATGAAACGAAAGGCTTTAAAATAAGTGTCTTGTACCAGGTCCTTGGCATCGTCGCGGTCAAGCGTAAGACGGTATCCAAAATTGTACATGGCATTAATATTCGGCAGGAACTCCTTGTCAAAGATTTCCTGCTTCTCAGTTTCCGAATAGTTTTGCCGGGCGCCTTCCTCCACCATGTCCAAAAATAACCAAAAGTGGAGAGGATGAAAGAACTATTTAGAGCTGTTGGTAGTTTTTGTATTCCCCCACGCGATAGCCCAAAATGCTGCTTGCCAGGCGCTTCAGTTTCTCCCGTAGTGTCAGCCGGTTCTTCGACAGATCGTGATCAAACTTCCAGTTTGACCGCCGAATCCGTGTCTCCATAATCGCCGGGTGGGTGTCTTTAAAACGTTCAAGCGAATCAATTTGACTATAGTCAAACTCCTCCTCTCTGGGTACATGGTCTTTTACCCACTGGTCGTCGTGATACAGTTGGCTGAATGCTTCCTGCTTTCTGCGCATAGCTCGCGGCTCGCGCACCCACCCATAATGATAGATCTCCGCTTCGATTAACTCCACACGTAGTTTGTCATTGGGGTTTTTTCGAAATCCCTGCGCATCGCGGTAAGAGAAGATATCCTTGTTATTCCGGATAACCCTGATTTCCCGCCGGTACCAGTTCCAGGAAGTGCCAACGTAATCATACGATCCATAAAAATGCTGGTATCCGAATAGGAGCCCTTCCACGCGGGAATCATCCACGTGTTTTTCCATTGCTTCGCGAACGATGGTGTGGTACTTTTCATGAAGGACCTCGTCGGCCTGAATGTAAAAACACCAGTCAAATTCTGATGGAACGGCAGCAAAGGCTTTGTCTGTTTCCAACGCCAGCACCCGACCTCCTTCCCGCTGGGTATCGTCCCAGATGGTTTCGATGATTCGTATTTTCTCCGGATCAATAGCTCGCACAACTTCCAGGGTTTCATCTTCTGAGTTGCCCACGGCAACCACCACCTGATCGCAAAGTGGCAAGATGGAACGAATGGCCTCCACAATGGGGTAGTCTAGCCTGACGGCATTCCGAATAATTGTAAATCCACAAACCTTCATACTGAACTAGTTCAATAATGCCGTATAGATTTCATGATACGCGCCGGCCGTGACGCTCCAACTGAACTGGCCGGCATACTTCCTCCGCTCAGCCTGTTCTTCGGTCGCCGCTGCACGAAGCTTTGCCGCAACAAGCGACGCCATGTGTTCCGGTTGAAAGTCATCCCAATAATAGGCGTATGTTTTTCCTACCTCCGGCAAGCTTCCAAACCGGCTGCAGAAGACCGGCTTACCGTGGTGAAACGCCTCCAACAGCGGTATTCCAAATCCTTCAGAAACCGATGGGAATACCAGCGCTTCACCATTTTCATACAACCAGTTTTTCTCCACATCTGAAATCTCCCCTGGAGTTATAATCTGCCCCCCCATCTCCTGGGCGCGGATGAGGTCAAGAACTTTTGTCCCGTAGTCATGATGGAAATCACCCGCGAGGATGAGTGTGAATTCAGGGAGCAGCTTCATCATCGGAATGAGTACATGCAGGTTCTTCCTTTCAAAAAATGTTCCGACCGAAAACAGGAATTTCTTTTGCGGCGCCCATGCGGGGGGCAGACCAGTGCTCCCCGAAAAGGAAATTCCATTGGGAATAACCCGGATGGTCTTGTTTCGTACATCCAACGTTTGCCGCACCAGTGTTGCGGTGTGCTGCGACACGGCGGTGATCACTTCGGCCTGATTGACAAGAGCCTGCACGCCTCTCAATTTGTGTTCCGCAACCGAGGGCGTCTCCTCATCTAAGAAGTGCAACCCATGGATCGTCAACACCAGCGCTGCTTTTGTGGGCGTCCCGGTCAGGCGCGTGTTCTCCGTCGTCATATGCCACACTCTGCATTGACCATACATATAGGGTTGAATCCGTTGGGGGGCATGCCGCCGCAACCAGGAGGCTGCTTTCACCTGAATGCCTTGAGGAACCAGGGACTGATACCGGGGGTGCACCAGGGCTTCGAGGTGGTAGTGGGGGGTCGGGATCACACTTAATTCATGGAGCAGGTGGTACGAGAACTGGCCCAAGCCCGTGTGCAAGTACCGAAGCGGCGAGGCGTCTACAATGACTCGAGGCCGGTCAAAGTTCGGCATACTTTCTGGTCAGCGCAGCGGGCACATACTCATCCAGGCGCTGCTTCACCTGCGACACGGTGATTTCGTTGACGCACGCACACTCTTTCCTGCGCTTGCAGTCATTGCAATTCTTGTTGATGACCAGGTAACTTGCTTTCGTTCCAATGGGCATCCATCGTCCGGGATGAATGGGTTTCATCGGTGAGTAAAGTCCCAAGGAATACCTTCCGAGCGCAGCGGCCAGGTGAAGGACCCCTGTGCTGCAGGCGACAAGGCCATCGGCCTGACTCACGAAGGACATCAATTCATCCAGATTAAGTTTACCGGTCATATCTGTAACGTGTGGAAGCCTGAACAACTCGGGCTGTTCCTGCCGCATGATATCTCCTTCTCCTTTCAATCCGGTGACGAAGATTCTAAATTTTTCTTGAGGCAGCGCTTTTGTCAACTCGAGAAAATTTTCGAGGTTCCATTCGCGGGCGCTCCCTTTGGACTTCGGATGAATGATCAGATTAAAGTACTGCGAAGAGAAGCTGCCGTTGTGATGGTGGATCGCAGGCACCAGTCCGTATAACTTTGCCATTTCCTTAATGTCAAAATCCCAAAAAATCTTGAACGGAGATAATAGCTTGAAGTTCAGCTGGCTCTCATGGGAACGCGACCGAAGGCGGCTGAAATCAACGCGGTAGTTGCAATAGAGCCAATTAAACCACCGGTGCGCAGTGGCCACACGCTTTTTGATCCCAATCTTCTTGGCAAGTCTTGCAATTTGCCGGTCGGGATAAATAAATAGAATGGAGTCGGCCTGGATATCACGCAGGTGCTCTGGGTTATTTAATAAATCTTCACGATCCAAGAATTTGTCGACATGTATACACCGGTCGATGATCGAATGGGTATACTTCTTCCCGATAAAATAAATTCGGATCTCCGGCATGGTGGCCTTCAGGTACCCTAGCAACGGAAGTGTCAGGATGACATCTCCCAGATTATCTGTTCTGCTTATAACCACCCGCTTGCCGATTGACATGCGTTTGTTAGCCTCAAACAACTTGGAATACTTGTAAAAAACATGGTTTGCTTCTGCTTTGGCAACCATGAGTCCCTCATAACCATCCAGGAATCCCCGTTTGATGATATAACTCTTCGTAAAGGCGAACGTTGTGTGCCCAAAAATTTTCGCAATTGAACTGGACTTTCGGCCGGCATTTTCAAAAGCAAATATGTCAGAGTACCGCTGAATTTTTTCCAGCGTCTCTCTTGAATCTTTATAGGCGCGGTGAAGGATATCCCCTTCCAGATGAATCACTCTTGTTCCACGCTTCAGGACAACCTTGTCGTGCGGATTTTCACCGCCCCAGGAACCAATCTCCCGGTTCCACAAGCGGATTTTCCGGTCCGGATACCAGGACCCGTGTTTGATCCACTTGCTCCCATAGCTCGAGAGCCGGTTCATGCGGTAGGCCTGCGCCGGCCAATCCCGCTTCATCTCCAGTATGGACTGAGTCAGTTCTTCGGAAAGATACTCGTCAGCATCCAGCGAGAGAATGTAGGGGTACGCCGCTTGAGTGACCGCGTAGTTCTTTTGATCAATGTGACTACGAAACGGATGCTCTACAAAGCGAACCCCCTTTTCAAGACATATCTGACGGGTTCGATCCTTGGAATAGGAGTCTATCACCACCACTTCGTCAGCGATCCGCATAATGGAATCGATGCACCGGGCGATGTTCTTTTCCTCGTTGTAGGTGATAATGACTCCCGAGATCTTGACCATTCCACAAAATTAAAGAGAAAGATCGGGTTTTTTGCGTACGCCCATGAGCAAGAACAATGAACCCCCTGCGGCAAACAGGGGGTTCAAAAGTTTCATCGGCTGGCAACCAATCCCACCGATTTCACCAGCGAGATAAATTCGGCCCGATAGCCTTCTTTATCAGCGCCCCGCGAGGTCTCCGCAAGGGCTAGAACCTGGTCAATTGTAAATCCATGGATGTATTCAGAGTCGCGGAGCAGCATACCAAAAGCAGCTATGGCAGCCGACCATTTAAAATTCTCCGAAATTCCCCTTGTCGCCGCCACATCATTACGCAGCGGATGCACGATCAATTTGCTGGTCGTCCCCTGTGGGGTTTTGTATCTGAATTTAATGGTCAGCAACTCATTTGATTTTTGCGCAGGGACAGTCACAATCTGTTTCTGATACTTCAACTCATCCATCTTATAAAATGAGCTTTCAACTCCCACCGGAATTATCTCGTACAATGCTGTTACGGTATGACCGGACCCCAATTCACCCGCATCCTTCTTGTCATTGTTAAAGTCCTCGTTCCGCAAGGCCCGGTTTTCGTAACCAATCAGACGATAGGCCTTTACCAGAGCGGGATTAAACTCGACCTGAAGCTTCACGTCCTTGGCGATGGTGAACATGGTTCCGCCAAACTCATTCACAAGCACTTTCTGAGCTTCCAGGATGTTGTCGATGTACGCATAATTGCCGTTCCCTTTATCTGCCAGGATTTCCATTTTGGAATCCTTGTAGTTTCCCATACCAAATCCCAGGACGGTCAGGAAAATTCCATCACCTCTTTTCTCCTCGATGAGCCGCTCCATGCCCGCATTGCTTGACTCGCCGACATTAAAGTCACCGTCGGTAGCAAGGATGATCCGGTTGTTTCCATTTGGATGGAAATTCTGCTTGGCGATTGCGTAGGCTAGCTGGATACCCGCGCCGCCAGCCGTTGAGCCGCCGGCCTGAAGGTTTTCAAGCGCATCAAGGATGGTTTTCTTGTCGGCCCCCGAAGTAGACGGCAATACAACTCCGGCTGCTCCCGCATATACGACAATGGCCACCCGATCCCGGTCGCGCAACTGATCAACCAACAATCGGAACGATGCCTTCAACAAGGGAAGCTTGTTGGGCGAATCCATCGAACCGGAAACGTCCACCAGAAACACCAGGTTGGAAGCTGGAAGATTGTCGGTGGGTATTTTTCTGCCTTGAAGTCCGATGTGGACCAACTGGTGCTTTTCGTTCCAGGGTGCAGCAGAGATCTCCGTGTAGATAGAAAACGGATCTTCCCCCTGAGGCTGCGCATATGCATAATCAAAATAGTTTATCAATTCTTCAATACGGATCGCATCCTTAGGAGGCCGTTGGCCCGCACGGATAAACCGGCGCATGTTGCTATAGGACGCTGCATCCACATCGATAGAAAAAGTAGACAATGGATTCTGCAGTGCTCCATGAAAAATGTTTTCGTGGATAGCATCATATTCCTCGGTGTCCCAAACCGGCTGCGTTTCATATTCCCCCATGTCTTGGTGACTTTGAATCGCCCCCGGTGAATAGGCGGTTCCGAGCTTATTCCTGTCCCGCTTAATTCCCTTCCCGCCTACAATTACCTCCGAAAGTTGCCTTACATCCGATTGCATCACTACGTTGACGATTGAACGGGCACCTGTCTTAATTTCCAACGAAGTAAATCCGATAAAAGAAAACACCAGTGTCCCCCCTTCCTGCGGCACCCTGATGGAATACCTCCCGTCGGCGTCTGTTACCACCCCTTCCCGGGTATTCTTCAGGAACACGTTTACGCCCGGGAGCGCACTTCCATCCTCGGAAAAGGTGACCCGTCCGGTAACGGTTCGCGTGGTGATTGAAACTGACGACATGAACACCATGGCCATCGTCGCCAATAAAATTCTTGTTTTCATATGCATTTGTTTTATTGGTAGGATGCAGCCCCGGACAGTATTCCATAAGACGTCCAAAAAAAATTAACTTGAGGAGTGTTTCTTCAAAGGACAAAAAGCGATAAAACGGACGAGGAACTGCTCGTTCAATACCGGTCGGATCACAACCTGGAGTGGCTCAGCAGTCTCTATTTGCGGTATACGTCGCTTGTTTACGGTGTGTGCCTCAAATACCTGCGGAATCGAGAGGATGCCAAAGACGCAGTCATGCAGATTCATGAAAAGCTCATGGATTCACTCCTGCAGCATGAGGTTTCCAATTTCAGGAGTTGGATCTATGTATTTGCTCGAAATCACTGCCTGATGCACCTTCGATCCATGAAGGGGAAAACGGCAGTTGAAATCTCGGTGGAGGGTATGGAAAACGGCATCTCCATGCATCCTCACGAAGACAGCAGCCTTGAAAAGAACGTCGAGCGACTTGAAAAATGTATTGAACGGCTGGCCGGAGAACAGCGGCAATGCGTTACGTTGTTCTACTTGAAAGACCAATGTTACAAAGACATCGCCGGTGCAACGGGGTTTGAACTGAGCAAAGTGAAGAGCTATATTCAGAATGGAAAGCGGAATTTGAGAATCTGTCTGGAAAAAAATGACTGATCAAAACGACGACATCAGGAGGTATCTCAACGGGACCATGACCGGTGCCGAACGGCATGCCCTTGAAAAAAGGGCGCTGGATGATCCGTTTCTGGCAGAAGCACTCGAAGGCGCCAACTCCATTCATGAAGAAGCGTTCGCCCAGGATGTCAACGAACTTGCGGGAAAGCTTTCCTATAAGAAGTCCAGGTGGTTTATCTCCTTGCGCATCGCTGCCGGCGTCTTCCTCGTTGTCGGGTCTGGTGCGCTGATCTATTATTTCAATTCAGTAAAACCTGAAATGCTCGCCCTTGAAAGAACAAAGACTGATTCGACCGAAGCAACAACTCCTTTGTCCGATTCATCTTCCACCCTTCTTTCTTTGGCAAAGGATGTGTCCGGTACTTCGGACGGCACGCCTGTAACCCCATCCCCTACAGTGAAACAACAAAGAGAAAATCCGGTGTCTGGTGTGCTGGGAAAAGCTTCGGGGGGAGCGGAGAAAACCGACGCATCACCGAAAGCCGAAGAGTCCGACCAGATTGCCGCCGCTACAGTTGAAGAAGAAGCCGAGGTTGCCAGTGATCCAATCCAAAATGAGAAAACAGAACGCACCGCCGCTGAGCGAAAGCGAGTAACTCCGGCTTTTCAGCAGAAAGTGTCGGCGCAGGAACGAATCGTTTCCGGAAAGGTTAGCTCTGCTGAAGACGGACTCCCATTGCCTGGTGCAACGATCATCGTTTCCGGAACTTCATCAGGAACCGCTACAGATCAACAAGGTGAATACTCCATTGCGTTACCGTCAGGAACCAAGTCCCTTTCGTACTCCTTCATGGGAATGGAATCGAAGGAAATCAAAGTTCCCGTTGATTCCCGTCTGGACGTACAACTTAGTGACGATCCCGCTCAGTTGAGCGAGGTGGTTGTACGTGGTCAGCCGCTGCGGGACGGCGCACAGGAAGAAATACCAAAACCCGCCGTCCGGCTGGCATTCCCTGCCGGAGGTATCCGTGCCTATAATAAATACCTGGAACGAAGTCTTCAATATCCCAAAGAAGCACTGGCGCAGAAGATAAAAGGAAAGGTAACGATCGGTTTTGTTGTCACCACATCTGGGAGCCTTCGGGACTTCACCGTAGTGCGGGGGCTTGGCTACGGATGTGATGAAGAAGTAATCCGGCTTGTTCAGGAAGGACCCGCCTGGAGTCCGTCTTTTGAAAACGACAAGCCTGTTGAAAGTGAAGTGCGCGTGAAATTGAAATTTGATCCGGAGAAAGCAAAGGATTGATCAAACCACTTTCTTGCGAATAAGTTTTGCATACGTGCGGCTCACCGGAAAACTTTTGCCGCTTTGCATTTTAACAACCATGCCTCCGTTGAAGTGTCGCTCTATTTCCTTCAGGTAATTCAGGTTGATAATGGTCGACCGGTGCACCCGAATAAAAACATCCGGATCCATGATTTCTTCCAACTTTCCAATGCCTGAGGAGCTTACAAACTGGTCGCTCTTGGTGGTGATGACGGTGTAGTCGCCGGAAGCCTCCAGGTATACAATCTCTTCGACCGGAAGGTTAAACAGCTTTTCTGATTTCTGGACAAATATGTGCGATTCGAAACTCCTGTTGTCTGACCGGATTGTCTGGAGCAGTTCCTCCATGGTCCCTTTCTCGACCGTCTTCCTTTTCAGAGCCCGATTCACAGCCGACCGGAAGCGTTCCGGATCCAGGGGTTTGAGCAAATAGTCTACTGCATTTTTTTCAAATGCCTTGATGGCATATTGATCATATGCCGTTGTAAAGATGACATACGGTTCGTGGTCGACCTCCTCCAGCACATCGAATCCATTCATTCCCGGCATCTGAACATCCAGAAAGAGGATGTCTGGCTTGAGCTTGTTAATCTTTTCGACTGCCTCATTTCCCTTTTCACACTCCCCGAGAATCGAAATCTGCGCAAAGTCCTCCAGGTATTCCCGAAGCAATTCCCTGGCCAGTTTCTCATCATCAACAATCAGACACGTAGTGTTCATGTTACCTTGTTTTCTATTTGTGAATCAATTCGGAACTCTTCTCCAGCGATTCGAAAACCGGGATCGCAAAACTCACAGCGTAACCCTGGTCAGTCGCCTTAACCACCAGCCCTGCCGTAGGGCCATAGTAGCTCTTCAAGCGCATGTCCGTATTCTTCATGCCCACCCCTCCTGCACTCCCATCCATCACCTTCTTAGCCTGGGTACCCAACCCATCATCCGCCACTTCAAAATACACCGCCCCTGCCCGATGTCGCACACGCAGAATGATGGTTCCCCCTTCTTCTTTGGGCCCGATCCCATATTTCACTGAATTCTCCACGAGCGGCTGAAGTATCATGGGCGGAATACTCAACCCGAGGCAGGAATCATCTATCTGCTTTTCAAACTTGAGTCGCTCACCGAAGCGAACCTGTTGAATACGGATGTAGCTTTCAATAAAGTCAACTTCGTCCACGAGCTTGGCCATTTTCCCTGCATGTGAATCAAGGGCATAACGAAAGATATCTGATAGCTGCGTAATCACTTTTCGTGCCTGATCCTTGCTGGAGTGCATAAGCGTGGAAATCGAATTAAGGGTATTGAACAGAAAGTGCGGATTAATCTGAGACTTCAGTAAGGAGATTTGCATTTCCTTGTTCTTCAGCATGAGTTCCGTTTTTTCCTTCTCTTCTCTTTGCAGTCCCTGGAAGTAGGATATCACATAGTACACACCCACGGTAATAATGTATTGATCATAAAACCGCAAGGCTTCCCAGTTGAGGAGCTCCACCATGAATTCTTTCCAGTTGTCAAAATACACCAGGCCATCCATGTAGTCGGTGAAATAATATGAAAGCGTGCCCATGATGACGAAAAACGTTACAATGCCCGCGGCATGGCCGATCAGTTGGACGATGGGGCGAAATCGGAAGAGCCAGTGCGCGTAAAGGAAAATGAGGACGATCAACACACACAAGGCCTCCCACAGATACAGGCCGTTCCAGAGCACATAGGTGAACGGCCGCTTCAATTTCCATTCAAAAAACGTGCTGACGGCAAAATTGATCGCATACCAGCTGCAAATCACGAGGTACGCCCTCTTCCATATTTTTGGTATGTTATCAAACCACGCCATACGCTTGAATGGGTTCTGCCGTTAAAATGTAAACTCCCGTATAAATTTAGAGATAAGTACGGAGAAGAGGCCGGATGCCTGAAACGACGGTTGAGATGCTGATAATGTCGGTAAGATGTCGAACTACAAGTTAAATCAAATTGGTAACTTTAGATTTTCGCAATCAAAAAAAGGTATGCGTAGGAGCGTCTTGGCAGGCTTGATTTCGCTCGTTTTCATGCAGGGCTTTGGACAGACGGTCACGATTTCATCCAGGGCCGTTGATCGGGACACAAAAGAACCCCTGCCATTCGCATCCGTGGGCATCAAGGGCTATCCAATCGGCACCATTACCAACCTGGACGGCGAATTTGACTTTCACTTCCCTGCAGCATATGCCCGCGAGACCTTTGTCATCAGCATGCTGGGCTACCTCAACTTCGAAGTGCCCGCTTCTTCCCTGCTTCAATCCAAAGCAGCAGAAATTCTTCTTGAAAAATCGACCACTGTTTTGAAGACAGTGGTTGTATCCGATACGCTCACCGGCGGTGATATTGTACGCATTGCCCTCATGCGGCTCGAGAGCAACCATCCCGACAAACCTTACCTCATGGATGCCTTTTACCGGGACCTCAAAAAAATCGGAGACTCCTACGTCTCCCTGCTGGAAGCTGCCATCCGGATACACGATGAAAATTTTCGGGAACCCCGGAACAAATTCAAGCTGCGTGAGCGCGTTCAATTGATAGAAGTAAGGCGAAGTATCGGCTATAGCAATCGGTTCACATCCTATTTTGATGAGGACAACCTGCTGGAGGAAGTGCTCCTTCACAACAACATTCGGTACCGTCAATTTCCAGTGGAAGATATTTTCTTCGAAAGCCTCTCGCGGAAAAAGAACACCACATACGACGATCACGAGGTCTTTGTCGTAACATACAACCAAGAATTTCGTCTGACACTCTTTATTGATGTGAAAACCTTTGGCATGCTTCACATGGAATACGAAAATAATACGGTCCAGCCCATCAACAAGAAGCGGGGACTCATCAGTAAGTTTGTAGGCATCAAGAAAACCATCGACTACAAATACTATCAGGGCAAACTTTACCTAAATTACATGGAGGTGCTCTCAAAAATCAACTGGTACGATCTGAATACCGATCGGTTGCGATTTGAAACAGAGCTTGCCCAACACCTGCTCATCAACCAGGTTTTTCCGGAAACGGAAGAGCGCATTGGCATCACCGCGAAAATGAGGCGGTATGGCTTACAATACCAGGACCAGCCGTACAACAAGCCGTTCTGGGATTCCTACAACGTGATAAAGGATAGCCCGCTCGATCGGAAGATTATTGCGGACCTGGAGCGCGACGGACCGTTGGAGAAACAATTTGAAAAATATTAGAGCTGGATCGGCAGCTCAATCAGGTTCCCTTGGTTTTTCTAACCAAAGACATTCGTACACCCGCGTTGAGCTGAAGGCTGCTCATTGGATAAGAAACCTGGAGCTGTTGCCTGGGTTGTGAAGTGTTGGGTGTCGACCCAGATGAAATTTCATCAACGAATACCGTTTTCTTGTCGTAAACCGAAAGCTTATTGATTTGGTCAGCGCCATTTATCGTCATGATGGTGAGTTCACCTTCCGATGGCTGGAAAGACATGCTGGTAATTACTACCTCAGCAAAAAAAGCGACGTCCTTGCTGGGAGAAAAATCCACGCCTACCCCTCCCCGAAATCCCAGGGTAGGTCCTCCTGTTAATGTGTATTTCCCATTTGCAGATTGCTTCCCCGAACTTGCCAGAACCAAGCCGGAATACTCTTCATTCAGCGAAACAAATGCCAGCTGAAGCCCGGCCCTCATGTAAGGCCTGACTTTGCCATTGCCTGCTCTTAGGATCATGGTTGGGGACAACAAAACACCAGAAGCAGAAGTGGAATAATCATTTTGAACGGTATTGCCCCCTATGGTTAACCTTGTGGATGAATAATATTTGCCAATCAGGTAGCTCCCGGTGAGATCCAACCCTACGAATGGGGAGAACATTCGGGTATATCCAAGATTGAGGGTAAACCCGGCGCCATAGGAACCAAATACCCCCGAGGTCACCGTTGTCCCTGAATTGGTGGCACTATTTTCAGAAATTTTTTCTGATCCCAAAGGAAGCCCATACCCTACACTGAATTGGATAGATGACTCTTGGGCCCTGGTGTCAGACACCTGAGGCATAATGATAAAAAATATAATGGCGAACTTTTTCACTTTTCCATATCCGAACGATCTAGTGAAGATAATATCCAGAGTAGTACGAACAAAACATAGCTGCCCGGGGGAAGGTCATTGATTCTAACTACTTCCAAAAGCCCTTGCCATAATGGATGTTTTCAAGGGCTTCCACCAGAATGAAAATTAGACCCACAACTACCACCCCAGCAATCAACCCGCAGGTCGCCCCGGTGTCTGGGAGGCGGACCTGAATCCTGCCTGCGTCAGCAAACGGAACTACACGTGTGCTGTCGACCCGTTTATGGTTCTCATTCCTGATGCGTACTGTCCCGACTATTCCTTCGGAATCAAAGGATTCAACCACCATCCTTCCAATTTTTTCCCCACTCCTCAATTGAATCTTCACGACACACTTAGGTGTGAGCATAACAAGTTTGCCTTTCTCCTGTCGTTGTACTCCCTGGATGTCTTTGATCAGAATGGTGGCAGCGTGCTTCATGCCATCGATAAATGTTCCTACGAGTTGGATTGAATCAATTGAAGTGGTCTTTAAACGTTTGTGCTCAGTTCCAATCGGCATTTCTGGATCGGGTGAGAAAAACCCTCCATCATCGCCGGATTGACCATGCCGGAGTCACTTTTGAGCAATGGCTGAAATCAGTGGAGTCGGAATTGTCGGCAAGCGAAATGATGAGATCGTCTTTTTTCATCACAGCAGGATTGACCACAAGGGATTCACATTCGAGCAGTGCCTTTTGTAGATTGTGTAAATATGTCATTGCTCATGCGTGGCCCCATTCCTAATGCTCTATTAACAAGGACAAATTGAGGCTGAGGCCGATGCTGAAGCTTCTGTACTGAGCGCTTTGCTTAACATCATATACCAGGCTATACTCAGGACGAAGTGCCCACTTGGATAGATCCGTGCTGATACCCAGGCCGGTGTTGAAAGCGAACAGGAAGGAACAATTGGGATCATATCCGCCCAAAGAAATGATGTTCTTTACGGATGGGTTAAATTCAATCCGGTTCTTCAAAACGGGGAAGGTTAGAAGGAGCGTAGGTTGGCATTGGGCAGGCTTAAAATCCACAAACCATACTGGCAGATACAGTGCAACACGATCCTTCACGAGGCTGATTTTCGGACCGATTGAAAATACGTTGGTAGAAAAGTTCCTATATTCGAAATGCTCGGCCCGTACCCGGATGTCAACCTTGTCTGAAAGTCCGTAAGCGACTTGAAGGCCAATCAGTTTTCCTGTGGATTCCTGGGGTTGTTTCTCCGCGACCTGCTTCTTCTCTTCGGTAAACTGCACTGAAGAATACCCCGGAGTGATTTCAATTCCTTTCTTTCCAACTAATCGTGCGCTCTGCAAGTCGGACGACAGCGGTGCGCAACGGAAGGTTGACGCGGTGACTGCAATCAACATGCATTTTACAGCAACCTGGCTGATGACGGTGGCTGATAATACAGCGTGGAATTTTGTTCTTGCTTTCATGGTCGTGTTTTTTTGCTTCACGACCGAAAGGTTGCCGGCAGAGCGTCGGATCAGACTTCAATGTTCGCATGGACGCTGATGAAAGAATTGCCGAGAATTCTGATTGTAGCGATTGCCGAGAGATCATTGGCGCATTCTGCTTGCACCGATGGCGGCACTTGCCCGAATACGGAGAAGTCGCAAGAATGACAGGGCCCCCGGGACGTTTGTGGACGGTATCGCGGCAAGAACCCGACAGAAGCAGTTTGATTAATTACTCTCCGAAGAATTCGGAGGGCTTTCTATGTAAGTTTTGGCCTTTTAGCAGTGACAATTGTATTTATTGCAAATTCTGTGTGCCGGCCCAACCGTCGTAGTAATTGTTGCAACTCCCCGTTGGCTCGTTACTGTCGCGGGCGATTCTCACAAATATCCGCTGCCCGGTGCGCGGGAATTGGCGTTCTGGTCTTGCGGGGACCCTGCTACATTTGGATAATCAAAGGCAGCAGACTTTGCATAGTTTTTTACAGGTTTAAACCTATATTTATGAACACCGTGACCACCAAGGAAAGCATACAGTCCACCTTCCTGGATCAGATCAAGAAGAACTTGCCCCCAAACCATTCCTTCGCGGACGAGTTGGCGGAGTTGTTGACCATCAGCCGGGACAGCGCCTACCGGAGAATCAGGGGGGAAACCATCCTTTCCCTGGAAGAGGTAAGCATCCTTTCACGACGCTTCAATGTCTCGGTGGATGCATTCTTGTCACCGCAAAACGAAACGGTTTCCTTTCAAATGCGGTATTTTGATGAGGACAGATTTTCTTTTGAGAAATGGTTCCGATCTATCTTGGGTAGTCTCGATACGTTCACGGCGTTCCCAGAGGTCAACAAGGAACTGATCTATAATGCCAAGGACCTTCCGATATTTCATTTCTTTCAGTTTCAGCGCCTCGCTGCATTCAAGATGTATTTTTGGATGAAGTCCTTTGGACATTCCAAGTTCAACACCACCAAATACAATCCGGAGGAAATCAGCAAGGAACTGCTAGAGGTAGGTCGGAAAATCTGGTCACGCTATGCCAGTATTCCCAGCACGGAGATCATCACGAAAGAAATGCTGAATATCACCATGCGCCAGGTTGAATACGCTCATGAGTGCGGGATGTTTGTTGGGAAGAACGATGCAAAAGGGCTTTTGGAGGACTGTCGCCTACTGGCAGGACACGTGAAGGCACAGGCCGTCAGTGGAGTTAAGTCCACGTTTGGAGAAGAGGGGTCAGTGGGTGGAAAAATTGAAATCTACCTGAATGACCTGGTCATTGGTGATAATACGGTTTTGTTCAAGCTCGGGGAAAAAAGAATAACTTTCATCTCGCCCAACGGATTCAATGTTCTGACAACGTCCCAGGAATTTTTCGGGCGTCTGACCGAGGCCAATATGGAAAACCTGAAAAGCAAATCTGTGCTGATCAGTGCAACGGCTGAGAAAGACCGCAACGTGTTCTTTAATTATGTTGAGGATCGAATCGCGGAAATGGAGGCAAGGGTCAGTTGATTGCTTGTAATGCAGAGGCCTCGTGCAGAAGCTCTTCCTTGTCAATCGGAACGACACCTACATGCTGACACACCAATCCCCCAGCCAGGTTTGAAAGCGTCGCCGTTTTTCGTGCGTCGAGGCCCAGAGAAACACACAAGGCTGCAATGCTCACTACCGTGTCGCCGGCTCCCGACACATCCGCTATTTCACGCTTCACGGCCGGCTCCACCAGTTTCTCACCCCTATAATCGATGTACATCCCGAATTCAGACATAGTCAGCATCACGCCCTGAACACCCAGCAACTCCTTAACCTTTCCAACGGCCGCCTCAACGGATGCAAAGTCTTTTACCTCCACATCCATTTTCAACCCCTCACGCAGCTCTTTCAGATTTGGTTTGAAAAGAGTCACGCCGTGGTAATGCAAAAAGTTCCTTTTCTTGGGATCAACAACGACGGGAATCTTTTTTGCCTGCGCCCACCCAACAGTTTTGGCTATTAGATCCGGGGTAATTACCCCTTTGTCATAATCTTCAAAGATTATGACATCACAGGACGGCAGAAGTTTTTCTATCCGCATCAACAACATGCGCTCTTCTTCGGCGCTTGCCGGCAATTCCGATTCCTGATCGATGCGGAGAACATGCTGATCGGCGGCAATAACACGGGCCTTCACGGTAGTGGGACGGGTGGCACTTACTACGATGCCCTCCATGTCCATTTTCTTTTCCTGCAGCAACTGCATCAGACGCTTCCCGTATTCATCCTCCCCTGCCAGGGCACACAAAACGGGCGTGGCTCCCAGCGACATGATATTGAGCGCCACGTTGGCCGCACCGCCCAGCCGGTAATCGCGATTCCGCACCTGCATGATGGGCACGGGAGCCTCCGGGGAGATTCGCTCCACGACACCCCAAATGTAGGCGTCGACCATCACGTCTCCGATGATGAGGACACGCTTCTTGGCGAACGCCGAAAAGATTTCAGACCAACCCAGCATGCGTTGAGGCGGTTTCTTTTAGTGCGGCCAGGGCATCCTTGATGCGGCGAAGTGCTTCCCGGAGGTCCTTTTCAGAAGCGGCGTACGAAATCCGGATGCACTGGGGATCCCCAAATGCTCCGCCGGACACCAGCGATACATGGGCCTTATCCAACAAGTACAGACACAAGTCCTCGCCGTTATTAACGGTCTGTTCTCCATCGGACTTTCCGAAATAATAGCTTACATCGGGAAAGAAATAAAAAGCCCCCTGTGGATAATTAGCTTTCACCCCGGGAATTTCCTTCAGCAGGTTGAACACCACATCCCTCCTTGCCCGATACTCCGCTACCATCTTCAGGGTTGGCGCCAAGTCACTGCTGATGGCAGCTAGCGCTGCCCGCTGAGAAATTGAGCTGTTGGCGGAAGTGAGTTGGCCCTGCATTTTATTTGCACCGGCAACAATCCACGTCGGCGCCCCCATATACCCAACCCGCCAACCCGTCATGGCAAATCCTTTTGCAAAACCATTGATGGTGATGGTGCGCTCAAACATCCCCGGCAGGGACCCGATGCTTGTCTGGTCTCCTGTAAAGTTGATATGTTCATAAATCTCATCAGCAATGACGAGCAGATCCTTATGCTTGAGGACGACATCCGCAATGGACTGCAGTTCCTTTTTTGAAAAAACAGAACCCGTTGGATTGCAGGGGGAAGAAAAAATGATCGCCCTGGTTTTTGGAGTGATGGCCTTTTGAAGCTGTTCGGCAGTTACCTTGAAATCATTTTCCAACCCGCCCTTTACAAAAACAGGCGTTCCCTCGGCCAACCGGATTATCGCATCATAGCTGACCCAGTATGGCGAAAAGACAATCACCTCATCCCAGGGATTGATCAGCGAAAAAATGACGTTCGCAATGGACTGCTTGGCCCCGTTCGAAACGATGATGTTCTCCGCTTTATAGGGAATGTTGTTCTCCTTATGATACTTGGCAGCAAGCGCTTCCCTTAAATCCTGGTACCCGGCCACCGGCGGGTAGGTAAAATATTTTCCCTCATCAATGGCTCGCTTCGCCGCATCACAAATATGAACGGGTGTCTTGAAGTCAGGCTCACCCAGGCTCAGATTGATGACATCAATCCCCTTGGCTTTGTAGGCTCGGGCCTTGCTTGCCATTGCCAGTGTGGCAGATTCTTCGATAGACTCAATACGTCTTGATAGGTGGTTCATCGGCAACCGGTTGGAAATTAGTTGGAAACAAAGAACGCAATTATAATCCTAAGTTCGCAGACGGATCGAGGGTAATGCTCGGCCGTTAGTGGAATAATATTCGAGCCGTGATGCTTCGCCCCAGGGTAATTTCATCGGCATACTCCAGATCTCCCCCCATCGGTATGCCCCGCGCGATCGAGGTAATCTTCAACGGATACTCCTTGAGCTTGCGATGAAGGTAAAATGCCGTGGTATCGCCCTCCAGTGTTGAGCTAAGCGCCAGAATAATCTCCCTTACTTCACTGCCGACGGCCGTCACCCTTCCCACGAGCGAATCAATGTTCAGCTCCGAGGGGCCTACACCCTGAATCGGTGAAATAATCCCTCCGAGGACATGATATACCCCCCGGAACTGTGACGTGGCCTCGATCGCCAACACGTCTCTGGTGTCCTCCACGACACACACCATGCTGTGATCCCTTCGATGGCTCCGGCAAATGGTGCACTCATCCTCATCTGAAATTGAATGACAGGTCTTGCAGAACTTGATGTTCGCCCGTAACCGCGCGAGAGCCTCCGTCAACGCCACAGTTTTGGTGGCGTTCTCCTTTACCAGGTGCAGAACAAGGCGCAGCGCTGTTTTCTTGCCAATACCCGGAAGCTTGGCAACCTCGTTAACCGCATCTTCTATGAGCCTTGAAGGGTACTCCACAAAAAAATATTTTTTTTGCTACAAGATCTTAGCATCGATTCCCGCATCGCAGATTCCCTCCTTCAGCGGCTTGAGCTCTTCGAATGAACCGTTCTTTACAGAACACTTCCCTTTATAATGAATCAGCCAGGTGCACTGCTCTGCCTGCTCCGCTGAATGCTTGCATACGCGAATCAGTGTTTTGATCACATGATCAAACGTGTTGTGATCGTCGTTGAATACAACCAGATTTTTGACATCAATGTCCTCCTCCAGCAACTCAACCAACGTCTCCTGCTGAATGAACGGCTTCACGCTTGCCCTTACTTTTGACCAAATGTTGTCCATACCGGTTTCAAAAGTAAATAATTTTGACAAGTTTGGCCCTCTCAAAGCAGAATACATGAGCCCTTATCTGGTCCTTTCCGTGATGGTAATTTATTTTGGGGTATTGATCTCAATCTCCTGGGTCACCTCCAAAGGGGCCACCACCGACACATTCTTTACCGCCAACAGACAATCGCCGTGGTACCTGGTAGCCTTTGGGATGATCGGCGCCTCCCTTTCGGGAATCACATTCGTTTCAGTGCCGGGCAACGTTGGAAAGACAAACTTTGCGTATTTCCAGGTGGTGCTGGGCTATATCATTGGTTACGCCGTTATCATGACAGTGCTGATGCCCCTCTATTACCGGCTCAACCTCGTCTCCATCTACACATACCTCGAACAGCGATTTGATCGCTGGTCGTATAAGACAGGAGCTTTCTTTTTTCTTCTTTCACGGTCTGTTGGTTCATCGCTTCGGCTTTACCTTTCCGCAACCGTTCTTCAGCTCTTCCTGTTTGATGCCTGGAACGTTCCCTTTTATTTAACCGTCGTCATTACCATCTTCCTGATTTGGATCTACACCTATCGGGGTGGAATAAAAACCATCGTTTGGACGGACACGTTTCAGACAACCTTCCTGGTCTCTTCGGTCATCATCTGTGTATACCTGGTCTCACAGCGCTTAGGGCTTTCCCTCGGGGCCATGGTGAACACGGTGTATGAAAGCGGACTTTCCCAGGTTTTCTATCTCGATGATGCGAACAGTACGCTATTTTTTCCCAAGCAGTTCTTCGGAGGAGCCTTTATCGCCATCGCCATGACCGGTCTGGATCAGGATCTGATGCAAAAGAATCTGACGTGCAGAAATTTAAAAGACGCGCAGAAAAATATGTTCTGGCTTACCTTTTCCATTGTTGTGGTAAACCTGCTCTTTATGACGCTGGGCGCCCTGCTCTACATCTACAGTGATATCAAAGGAATTCCCCTGCCCGCAGTCAGTGACGAGCTATTTCCGAGACTGGCGCTGGGTGAATTTGGATTAGTAGCAGGAATTTTCTTTCTCCTTGGAATCATTGCCTCCACGTATGCGAGTGCCGACTCGGCATTGGCTGCCCTAACTACTTCCTTCTGCATCGACTTTCTAAACTTTCGTGACAAACCGGAGGCCGTGAAACAGCGCCAGAAAAACATTGTGCATGTCGGATTCTCCGTCTTGTTTCTCCTCATCATTCTTGTCTTTAAGGAATTGAATGAACGAACACTGATCGATGCCGTGCTCCAGGTAGCCGGTTATACCTACGGCCCGTTGCTTGGTCTCTTTGCTTTTGGATTGCTTACTACGCGCATCGTGAAAGACAACCTGGTCCCCATTGTTTGCGTGGCAGCCCCCGCTGTCTCCTTTTGGATAAGCTCACGGTCGGTGGACTGGTTTGGGGGCTATCAATTCAGTTATGAAATCCTTATTCTGAATGGGGCGCTCACGATGTTCGGATTGTGGATGATTTCATCCCGGGCAACCCCGCCTGTTGTGTCTGCTTGATTTTCACAGAAGTTCGCGGGCAGGATCCCATAAACGGGATTCAAATTCCTGAACCTTGTCTTTAACAACCTGAATACCCTCCCGCTCAAGACGGGATTGCATGGAAGGCGCTCCAAAGTGATGCTTTCCGGTGAGCAACCCCTGACTGTTTACAACGCGATGGGCGGGAACTTCTTTCATCGCATGGGCAGCATTCATGGCCCAGCCCACCATGCGTGCACTCATTCCCGTGCCCAGAAATCGGGCAATGGCTCCATAACTGGTAACACGGCCTCTGGGAACAAGCTTAACGACTTCGTACACGTCGTTGAAAAAATTGGTCTCCTTCTTTTTTTTGGCCCCTGGCATACCGCTTAGTTAAGCAAAGAAAAGGTTTTGTGCAAAGTCGATCGATCAGCAAGGATGACTACTTTTGCAGAACTTGATTTTTATGCGAGCGGTATTATTCATAGCAGCCCTCCTCGGCCCGGCAAGTATCCTGGCGCAGTTGAAATTTCCGGACAGGCTCGAATGGCAGCAGGCTGAAGAGGGAAAAAACCTTTCGTTTGCCGTGGGTCTCCCCGACGGATCCGGGCCTGCCCGTTTTTCCCTGGAGGGTGGGGAAGAAACAGGAATGGCTCTGGATTCTACCGGCCACTTTAGCTGGACTCCTTCCTATGACCTGGTCGACCGCATTACCCGGCAAAAAGAAATCTCCGTCATCTTTCAGGCCATCTTTTCAGACGGCAAGATCCGGGAACCTATCAACTTCATTGTTCATCATGTTAACCGCCCTCCGGTAATACGGGAAATGCCTACGTTTTATGTTAGAATGGGAATCTCAAACAGCTACCAGATCACCTCCGACTATGCGATGGATCCCGACGGAGGCCCTCTGCTTTTCACTGCGCGACTTGCACAAATGCCGGAGGGGGCAAGTTTTTCTTCGCTCGGGCAACTCACCTGGACCCCCTCCCGAAACCAGTTCAATAATTTGAAAGGTAATCCCCTGTTGCTGGAGATCAGCGTCCAGGACCAACCAGACAAGGCCGAAACCACCGGACGCATACGGATCGCACAAACGCAGTTGGATCTGCCCCCGGATCTTTTGGTGGTTCCTGGCGACAGCCTATGGATCATAAAAGAAAATGAAGTAGTCAACCTAAAAATTTACGTTTCAGATCCCAACGGCGATGATAACATTGACCAGGTTGATTTCATTGGTTCGGATCCACGAATTCCCCGTGTTGCGCTTAAAGAAAATTCAAAAGCCCAAAGCGAATTTACCTGGCGGCCTGGCTATGATTTTGTGGAAGAGGCAGAAAAGAAACGGGAGGTGCTGATAACGTTCTTCGCCTTCGACAAGAGCAACAACCGGGTGCAGCGGAAGATTCGAGTCCGCGTGATGGACACAGAAAATGTAGAGGAGAAGGACATGGTTCTTTACCAGAAATATGTAAGCACCATGTCCACCAGTAAGAATCTGATCGATTTGCTGGATGAAAACTATAAGCAGTTGGACGTTATCTATCAGCGGGCCCGCAAAGGCAAAAAGAAACGAACCATCCTGAACGCTTCGCTTGGTGCCGTAACGGGTCTATCGCCGTTGGTGCTGGAGACCAATCCTTCCAAGACCGTTTCCGTGGTTGGAGGAACTTCGGTTTTAACGCTCAACTCGCTTGAAGCAGGCCAGGTGATTGGCCGCAACGTTAACGAGTTTCAAAACAAGATTAAGACCAACCGTGATCTGCGCAATCAACTCCAATTGAAAGGCAACTATTTTGCCAGGAAATATGCGCTGAGGTTGAACCGACGAGGCCTGGAGTTTGAGCCAGATCGGGATGATCTGTCCCGGCTCATCAACAGCGATGCTGTGGCTTCTCTTGCGCTTCCGGCTTTGGCCCGCACCAACCCATCTGGCAAGGAGGTTAAGAAGACGTTTGTTGATTTTAGTGAGGAGTGAGCCGGCAAGCCCTTTTCTAGTCATTAATCAGCTGGTTGTGACCGCACCTAAACAGGAAAACCCGACGAATGCCGGGTCTTTCTGGTGCAGAGGAGGAGGGATTCGAACCCCCGATCCCCGCGAAGGGATGCCGGTT
>JAWXBL010000044.1:0-71478 GCA_034440075.1 Cytophagales bacterium | reverse complement strand
CTTCAAAACACCCTGCTCTGCAGAACCGTTATCCGGCTCCATTCCCGATCTGATCAGGGCATATTCACGAAGGTTCTCCGGAACCATCTTCATATACCCCGGATTCAGTTTTAACCAGGAATCCTGGCTTGCTCTCCATTTCTGGTACTCGGCCTGGCTGACCACCACGACTGAAAATTTCATCGAGAAATGCCCTTTGCCGCAGATCTCCGTGCACGCCATTTCATAATTGAACTTCGGATTGCCTGTTTCCGTCCGCATCTGCTCCGTCGTCTTCGTCGGCTTGAACTTGAACGTAGTCAACATGCCGGGTACGGCATCCATCTTCACGCGGAAGTGCGGAAGAAAGACACTATGCAAAACATCCTTGGCGCGGATTTTTAGCAATACCTCCTGATCAACGGGAAGGTAGAGCGCATCGGCCTTGAAGTCGTCAAATGAATTCTTGTCGGTCAGGTCCAGTCCGAATTCATTGATCGGGTCAATAAGCCGGAAATCAAATTTTCCCAGGTTCTCGTCGCTGGCACCGGGGTACCGCACGGTCCAGTAGAACTGTTGCCCAACCAACTCGATGTTGATCGCCTCCTTGGTAGCAGGTCCGGTAATCTCATTCCACACGCGCAAGCCGCGGAAGATCAACAAGGCCATCACCACCGCAGGGATAAGTGTCCAGATAATTTCAAGCATGTGGTTATCCACCAGGTAAGCGGCTTTCTGTCCTTCGCGGTACTGATACTTGTACGTAAACCAGAACATGGCTATCGAAATCACTGCGAACGCCACGACACAAATTACCATGGTTACCCAGAAGAGATGATCGGTAATCATTCCGTGCTCGGACGCAACCGGCAGCGTATAACTGTCGAAATGGACATACGAATACCAGAAGAATCCCGACAGGCTCAGCACCATGAAGGCCATCATCAGAAAGGCGTGGATGCCATTTCCCGAAGACACCGCCTCCTTGTCGCTCTTGACCAGGCCCACCAGGTTCGTAATCCGGAAGATCATGAAGACGATCGCCAGGATCAGCACCACTCCGATTCCAATAATTAAGTTCATCATATCAAATTCGTTAACGTCTCCTTCTTCCTACTTCCTAAATATGGTGTCCCAAACTCTCCTTTAACATCGGGTGATTTTTGGCCACCAGCGGGAACTTCGACAAACTGCTCAGCGTAACCCACAGGAACATAGCCAGGAATATCAATGCCATTCCAATCTCCAGTAATCCCAACCCGCCGTTGCCCTGCATCACACCGGGCGTCACCATCAGGTAATAATCGAGCCAGTGGCCCACAATAATAATCGGGCAAACGACCTTCAGCATACCGATCTGCCGTTTCGAATCCCTCATCATCAACAACAGGAATGGGAGCGCAAAGTTCAGGATCAGGTTCGCAAAAAAGATCCAACTATACGGCGACACGTTGCGGCGCTGCACGAAATAGACCGTTTCTTCAGGAATGTTGGCATAGAATATCAGCATGAACTGGCTAAACCAGATATAGCACCAGAAGATGCTGAACGCAAAAACAAATTTTCCGAGGTCGTGGAGGTGATTGGCGTTCACCACTTTTAGATAGCCTGCTTCTTTGAGGGAAGCTACAATCAAGGTGATCATAGCCAGACCGGTGACCCACCAGCTGGCAAATACATACCATCCCATCATCGTACTGAACCAATGCGTATCTATGCTCATGACCCAGTCCCAGGCGGCCACGGATGAGCTGTATCCAAATATTATCAGGAATATCGTCGAGTACGTCCGGGAGGTCACCCAGTGCTCGAGCGATCCATCGATGTCCTCAGCAAGCATCTCCTTCTTTATCCACATAAAGAACATGTACCACAGGCCGAAGAAAAGAATCATTCGCAGAATAAAGAACAACGGAAAACTTCCCTTGGCCATGGGCCAGAAGAAATATCCGCCTTTGGCATCAATGATTTTGTCGTAATCAGGACTTGCGGGATCATACAACCCGGCGTGTGTCCAATGGAAGATGTCATGTTGTACGACAAACCACAGCACCAGCATCAGGATGCCAGAGATCGGAATCCAGTGACCCATGGCCAACGGAATGCGCTTCAATCCGGCCGACCATCCGGCCTGCGCTGCATACTGAATAGCGATGAAGAACAATCCAATCAATCCGAGGCCTGTGAAGAATACATTGTTCATCCACAATGACGTATAAATGCGTTTCAGCCAGATGGCGCTGCCATGATGAACTTCGCCGTGCTCCGGTCCTTCGGCAACCACTGTCGCACTGGCCACCAGGTTCTTTTCGATTCCGGCGGATGCGTGCTCCGCGGCGCCGTGCTCCCCTCCCGACATCGCCATGTAGGTACCGATGGCGAGGAGAATAATACCCGCACCCAACAACATCAACAGCCTGGACTTTGTCTCCGGTTTGAAGATGTATCGTTCGTCAGAAACTTCGTGTGTATCGTTCATTGATTGCGGTCGTTATTTTTGCTTCTGTAAGGATTTCACATACCGAGCTATCATCCAACGATCTTCAGGGCTCACCTGCGATCCGTGGGCGCCCATGAGGCCTGCTCCGTATGTAATGACATGGAAAATGTGCGGTTCAGAAAGTGCCAGGTAGGCATCCCCTTTCAGGTTAGCAACACCGGCCACCTTATCCGCTACTTTCCCGTCACCGGTGCCAGAAGCACCGTGACAATGTTTGCAATACACTTCGTACAGCGCCTTGCCCTCAATGACATACCGTGCGTTCGAATCAAGCGGGCTGGTCATGCCTTTCACCATGAAGTTCACGCTGTCTTTTGAAACGTTACGGCTGCGGTACGGCAACCACCCGTATTTGTTACGCTTCACCGTGTTGGGCGCAGGTAAACGCATATTCATGCGGTCGGGATTGTAGCGGTTGGAGTTGAAGTATTCACCGGTCCGGCTGTCGAGCGAATTCACCCATGCTCCTGCATCCTCATCCGTGATCTGGGAAAGGGGTTCGTAGGCTACCGAATGGTACATATTGGGAGCATACTCGCGGCCGGGATTGTCACCGCTGGCACAGGCCAGCATGAGGGCGGTGGCGGAGATACCCAACAGTTTGCTTTTTATGTGGATCATGGTCATGGACTAAAAGCTTTTTTCGTTTACCTCACTGGCTCCGTTATCTGTCAGGATTCGGCGGAGTTCATCTTTGCTCATTTTGTTGGCACCCAGGTCAATGACCATGGCATGCTTGTCGTCGGTGGTGCGGTTGTCGTACATGCGCGGCCACTTATAGGGCTTCATATCGCTTACCACCAGGAAGGTTCCTACCATTCCAAAGGCAGACAGCAATACCGTGAATTCAAAAGTGACAGGAATAAACGGCGGGATGGAATAAAAATTCTTACCCCCGATAATCATCGGCCAGTCGAAGCCGAGCATCCATATTTGCGTCGAAAGGGCCGTGATAGTGCCCGTCATTCCAAAAATGAATGCCGCGATCGGCAACCGCGTGCGGCGGTAGCCCAGCGCCTCGTCCAGGCCGTGTACCGGAAAAGGAGAATAGACCTCCTTGATCTTAACAGCCTTGTCGCGGATATTTTCTACGGCATGAAGAAGGACATCCTCATCCTCAAAAATCCCTACCAAAAAGTTTTCTTTAGAAGCCATTTACCTTTCTCTTTAGTGTGCCTGTGTATTCTTTTTCTCCGAGGTTGCCTTGATGATGCTTTTCACCTCCGCCATATTGATTACCGGAAAGAACTTCGCAAAAAGGAAGAACGCGGTGAAGAATAAGCCAAACGTGAATATGTACTGGCCGATGTCATACATCGTCGGGTGGAACATCGTCCAGCTCGACGGGATGTAATCGCGGTGAAGGGAGGTGACAATGATCACAAAGCGCTCAAACCACATCCCAATATTTACGATGATGGAAATGATAAACGTGGCCACCAGGTTCGTACGCAGTTTTTTGAACCAGAATAGCTGGGGCGAAATCACGTTACACGTCATCATAGACCAGTACGCCCACCAATACGGTCCGGTGGCGCGGTTAATGAAGGCGTAACTCTCGGCAGGCACTTGTCCGTACCACGCGATGAAGAACTCGGTAATGTAGGCGATTCCAACAATCGATCCTGTTACAATGATGATGATGTTCATCAGTTCCACGTGATAGATCGTAATGTAGTCCTCCAGCTTGAAAACCTTCCGGGTTACCAGGAGCAGCGTGAGCACCATTGCGAAACCGGAGAAGATAGCCCCTGCCACAAAATAGGGCGGGAAGATGGTGGTGTGCCAGCCGGGGATGACCGACGTAGCGAAGTCCATGGATACAATGGTGTGAACAGAAAGTACGAGCGGTGTGGAGAGGCCCGCGAGGATCAGCGCCACCGATTCATAGCGCATCCATGTCTTGGCGGCGCCGTCCCAACCAAAGCTCAGACCATTATAGATTCGTGCGCGGGTCATGTGACCCATCCGTACAGCGCGGTCGCGAATGACAGCGAAGTCGGGAATCAGACCCATATACCAGAATACGAGTGCAACAGAAAAGTATGTCGAGATCGCAAACACGTCCCACAGGAGCGGCGAGTTGAAATTCACCCAGAGGGAGCCAAACGCGTTGGGGAGCGGCAGCGCCCAGTAGAATCCCAGCCAGAGGCGGCCCATGTGAAATGCAGGAAAGCTCAAGGCGCAGATAACGGCAAAGATCGTCATCGCTTCAGCCGCACGGTTGATCGACATACGCCACCGCTGACGGAAAAGCAAAAGGATGGCAGAAATCAGCGTTCCGGCGTGACCAATACCGACCCACCAAACGAAGTTGGTGATGTCCCAGGCCCAACCTACGGTCTTGTTAAGACCCCACATTCCAATTCCATTCCACAACATCATCCAGCAGCAGTAACCGCCGTAGATCAGCAGCACGAGCGATATGCCGAACGCCGTCCACCAAAGCCGCGAGGGTTTGTTTTCTACCTGGCAGCTGATGTCCTGAGATACATCGGCCAGGGTTTTTCCTCCCGTCACTAAGGATTCTCTAAATACGGATGATGCTTGCATAGGTTATATTCTCGATTTCTTTAGGACTCTATATACTCTGTCATTAAGCGTCTTCCCGAACTGCATCCTTGTTCCGGATCTTCGTGAGGTAGAAAATGTTCGGCTTCACACCGATATCCTCCAGCACACGGTAGGCCCGTGGATTTCCAATCTTCTTGTCAATTCCGTTCGGACGCTTTTCGTCTCTTTCAATTTTCAACAACTTGCTGATCGCGCTGTTGGCATCGTTCATATCGCCGAATACGATGGCGCCGCTGGCACAGGCTGTCTGGCAGGCCGTCACCACTTCGCCATCCTGCATCGGCCTTCTCTCCCGCTTCGCGGTAAGCTTGCCGGCCTGGATGCGCTGTACGCAGAACGAACACTTCTCCATGACGCCGCGTGAGCGTACGGTTACTTCCGGATTCAGCACCATGCGGCCAAGGTCTGTATTCATCGAAGGGTTCGCCTCGTAGAACTGCTGGTTGTCGTGATACTTGAACCAGTTAAAGCGGCGAACCTTATACGGACAGTTGTTTGCGCAATAGCGTGTGCCTATGCAACGGTTGTAGGTCATTTGGTTGAGGCCTTCCGTGCTGTGCGTAGTGGCTGCCACAGGACAAACCGTCTCGCACGGAGCGTTGTTGCAATGCTGGCACAGCATCGGCTGAAATACCACTTCCGGATTTTCAGAAGCTTTCTCCAACTCTCTATAATCGCCGTGCTTTCCTTCGCTGCTGTAATAGCGGTCGATGCGCAGCCAATGCATCTCGCGGCGGCGGATCACTTCATCTTTCCCGACCATAGCCACGTTGTTCTCCACGTTGCAGGCAACGATGCACGACCCACAACCCGTACAGGAGTTGAGGTCGATCGACATGCCCCAATGATGCTGGTTGTAATCATGGCCTTTCCACAAACTGATCGTGCCCGGATCCACTTTCTCGTCCCACTTGGTCACCTTTGGATACTCCCGGCCCGCACCCGGATTCTTTTTGAACTCACTCAAGACAGATTCCTGGATCACACTCTCGCGGCCCATGTACGTTTGATGCGTCTGCGTCTGCGCCAACTGGAACGCTTCGCTGGTTTTAGTCAGGGAAACCCCCGTGAAGACGGACGTGCTCACTGAACCATTCATCATGTTCAGGAACGGATATGCATTCACGCCAAGATTTTCGGCAACTTTTCCAACTTTCGTACGGCCGTATCCGAGGGAAATACCCACGGTGCCCGGCATCTGCCCCGGCTGAATAAGCACCGGCACAGTGACCGTCTTGCCTCCGGCAGTCAGTGTTCCCAACTGTGTATTACTTTCTCCGTCGTTGGAGAAACCCAGGGCGGCGGCATCGCGCTGCGAAAGGCTCACCGGATGATCCCACACTACCTTGGTGATTGGATCGGGTAATTCATGCAGCAACGGGTTGTTGGCCTGAGAGCCATTCCCCAACCCGTAGCTTTCGTACACCACTAGTTCTAGTCCGGTGTTGGCAGCCTTGTACGTACCTGCCACAGAAGAAGCGGCAGCATTCACATCGCCTTTGAACGCTATCGCAGCGGAGGCTGCGGCGCCTGGCTCCAGGATGCCGTCGTATAGACACTTGTCCCACCACGATTGGAAGTCCATGCCTTTGCTGTTCTTGGAATAAAACCAGGTGCGCCAATTTTCTTTAACAAACGTGAAATAATCGACGTTGGTGTCGCCGGCCCAGATCATAAAGCTCTCCTGCGCATGGCGCGATTTGAAGATCGGCGTAATGGCCGGCTGTGAGAGGCTGTAGAAATTCTTTTTTGGCTCAAGGTCGTTCCACGACTCGAGGTAGTGGTGATCCGGGGCCCTGTACGTAACCGCGGAACCCGTCTCGTGGTCGGTATACCCCGTGGAAACGGTGAGCATGATATTTTTCAATGCAGCTCCCAGCGATTCACCCATCGGATGATCATACACCGGGTTGCAGTTGTAGAAGATGACGCCATCCACCTTGCCCGTGGTGGCATCAGTGATAAAGGCAGACATCGCCTCGTCATTTCCCTTGCGGTAATTGACCGGCATATGGGGAAGAATGCTTGCCCCGTAGTTGCCGAGCATGTCGTTGATGCCGTTGACCAGCACCTGTACGGCTTTGTCGTTTGATCCGGATACGACCAGCCCGTTGCCGCGGTTAGACCACAAGTCGTCTGCAGCTTTTTCCAGGTTAGCAACTTTATCCATGCCTGCTCCCACCGCTGCCTTCCCGGCTTTGGCGGCGATCAGGTTATATAATTGGGCGATCGCAAGACCGCTCTGTGAATCGCGGATCATCGTGCGGTAGTCCGCGTTCGCACCGGTCAGGCTGAGGTTGGCCTCGAACTGATAGTGGCGCGACATCTCACGCTGGTTTTCGTCGATCTTCCGGTTGACGGCATACTGTTTGGTGAATTCAATGGGCGATAGCCACGTTCCCAGGAAATCGGCTCCGAAGCTGACGATGGTTTTTGCCTTGCTGAAATCGTAGGATGGTATCATCGCGGCGCCAAACGATGTCTCGTTGGCTTTCATCATACCATAATAAGAGACCTGATCGTACTGAATGTGCTGCGCGGTAGGGTACTTCGCCTTGAACCGGTCAAGCGCCGCCAGCGTGCTGGGGCTCAGGATGGTATTGCTTACGATCCGGATCTGTCCGCCAAGGGCAACAATATCTGCGAGCTTCCCTTTTACTTCTTTGTCAATCGTATCCCAGTCTACGCTCTGATCGCCCATCTTGGGGCCCCGGAGCCGGTAGTTATCATATAAGGAGAGGACGGATGCCTCCACCTGCGCGTTGGTACCACCCATAGACACACTGGACAGTGCATTTCCCTCAATCTTGATGGGACGACCTTCGCGGGTTTTCACCACCACACTGCAATAGTCACCGCCATTAACATAGGAAGAGGCGTAGTAGTTGGCAATCCCGGGATCCACATCCACAGGCTTGTTGGCATACGGAATGGCTTTGCGGATGGGCGTCTCGCAGGCGGCCAGCGAAACTGCAGCTACGCTGAAGCCCATCATCTTGAGAAAATCCCTGCGGGAATGACCGGGGTCTTCTTCTACGCCAAGGTTGACAAACTCCTTGTCCGCATTCTTGATGTAGGCAGGATCGTTCTTGAGTTGCTCCAATCCTTTCCAGTATGTCTTTTTAGTAGTACCCATATTTTTTGGTCGTTCCTTAATTAGTATCTCGTTCCAATAAAAATCTGTTGTCCGGTTGTCAGACAGTCATCAATAGTGGCATTTCGCACATTCCAGGCCGCCGATATCTTCCACCTTCATGGCTTTCTTGCTGCTATTGTGCAGTTCAACTAGGTTATCGTAGTAGGCATTGCCTTTGGTATTCACATCCGTCTTCCGGTGGCAGTCGATACACCACCCCATGGTCAATAAGGAGTACTGCTTCACCACATCCATCTCTTCGATCGGGCCGTGGCACGTCTGGCACTGCACGCCGGCAACATTTACATGCTGGGAGTGATTGAAATATGCAAAGTCGGGCAGGTTGTGAATGCGAACCCACTCGATGGGCTTTGTATACCCGTTGTACGTAGAGGTAAGCGGATCAAACCCCACGGCGGCATAAATCTTGGCGATCTCTCCGGCTCCTGTGAGAGTACCTTCCTTGATCTGTGTATGGCAATTCATACATATGTTGGGCGAAGGGATGTTGGCTTGCTTTCCCTTGGCAGCGCCGGTATGGCAGTACTTGCACTCAATCTCATACTGGCCTGCGTGAATCTTATGTGAAAAGGCGATCGGCTGCTTCGGTTGGTAATCCTGCTGGACTCCGATGGAATACAGTCCGTCGATGACGGTTTTAAAGGTCACGGCACCCACCACAAAAATCACCAGGAAGATGAATCCCGGGCTGCGGGAAATGCTTGCAAACGAAATGGGAGAGTTGACTACCTCGCGGTCCTCTTCGCTGAGATCCTTTTGGTTGAGGAAGGAACGCAATGCATTGATGATCAGGGCCAGGATAACGACCAGCAGGATCAGAATGACAATCATGCCCACCAGGATGGTGTCCAGATAGGCTGAAGGGACAGCAGAACCCGTTCCGGAGCCTGCACCGCCGGCAGCCACCGCCGGGGCAGCCTCCACTTTCTCTGCTTCCGACTTCACGTAGGCCAAAATGCTGAGGATCTGCTCGTCCTTGTAGCTTGTATTGGGAGTCATCTGACTCTTGTTATACTCCTCGTAAATCTTGTTGGCGTATTCGTCACCGCTGGCGATCACTTTGGCTGGGTTCCGGACCCACTCGTAGATCCACTTTATGGATGGAACCCGTGTTTCAAAGCCAGCCAGCGCCGGACCGATCAATTTTGTCTTGACCCGGTGGCAGGTCTTGCAATTGCCGTTGAACAAGGCTGCGCCCGCGCTGATCACGGCAGGATCCGTAGGGATTTCCTGGGCCGGGAGGGAGAGTGTAAGAAAGAGACAAGCGAGAACGGGTGCAAAGCAGCGGGAGAAACTTGAGATAAGGTGCTTCATCATGTGGTTTAGGCTTCCGTTTTTATACGGAGATGCACAAATCTACACCGCCATGGCATTATTTCAAACAAAATTTTGGGCTTTGGGATTTTAGTTCCCAACACCAGAAATGTGTTGCTAACTTGGTAAACAAATCGTCTGGCGTTTGTAAAATATCTTTTTCAAAAGCAATTTAGAATCAATTTAAACAGGACTTTTTTCCTTGAATACAGCGTGAAATGAGCCCTTTTGAGTTTGTCACCGTTTTGATCTCCATCATTCTGGGGTTGGGCATCACGCAGATCATGTCGGGCATTGCTGATTTGATACACCAATGGGACAAAACTAAAATTTACTGGCCCCATGTGCTGTGGGTGATCCTCGTGTTCGTGCTGCACGTGCAGCAATGGTGGCTCACGTATCAGCTGCGCGATATGGTTGTCTGGCGCTTGCCGTTTTTTCTTTTTGAAGTCCTCTACCCGATCAGCCTGTTTATCCTCGCCCGCATTCTCTTTCCGCTCACGGGCGATGAGACCTCCAACGACATGAAAGTTTTCTATTTTCGCCACTACCGGAAATTTTTCCTTTTGGTTATGATCCTGTCCGTCCTATCCGCGCTCGAAAATATTTTTATCCACAACCTGGGCGTGGCCGGATGGCTGGTGAACCTGGTGCTCTTCGCCGGGCTTCTGGTGGTGGCTGTAAAAAAGATTAAGACGGAACGCCTGCACGAAGCCATCGCACTCCTGCTTCTGACCGCCATGACCGCTGGCATTATTATTAATATAAATGAGTGGCTCATTACCGCCTAGCCTCCTGCCGATGTCCAGCAACACCTTCCAGCCTTCCCCCACCTTCCTTCGTCCTACCCTGAAACAAGTCACGAGGAAGTCGCACGTTGTTGTGGTCGGCGCTGGCGCCTTTGGCGGGTGGACTGCACTCAGTCTGCAACGTGCCGGTGTCAACGTAACCCTCGTAGATGCCTGGGGCGCCGGTAATTCCAGAAGCAGTTCCGGCGACGAGACCCGGGTGATTCGCTCCACCTACGGCAACAATCAATTTTACTTTGACATGAACGTGCGGGCGCTGGAACTCTGGAAGGCCCACGAGAAGCAAAGCGGCAAAAAACTGTTTCACAATACCGGCGTCATCTGGTTTTGCTACGAAGAGAAGACACCCGTGATCGATGACTCCATTCCATTTACAAAAGCCCACGGGATGGAATACCAGTACCTGGACGTTGCGAAGATTAAAAAGGAATATCCCCTTGTTCAAACCAGCGACCTGCATCATGCCTGGCTGGATCCCTTCGGTGGATACCTTATGGCGCGTGAAAGCTGCCAGTCGGTTCTTGAGGCATTTATTGAAGAAGGAGGCAATTACATCCAGGCATTTGTGAAGTGCGGCAACATCCGATCGGGAGCGATGGAAAGTGTTGCGCTATCGGATGGCGGCACGCTGACTGCTGACGCCTATCTATTTGCATGCGGCTCGTGGCTCGGCCAGTTGTTTCCCGAGGTGCTGGGGCAGGTCATAACGTGCACAAAACAGGAGGCCTACTATTTTGGGGTGCCGAAAACTCACAGCCGCCAGTATGATTCCATGCCCGTTTGGGTGGATGTCGATGGAAGTGATTTCTATTATGGGATTCCCGGCAATGCAAGCCGAGGCTTTAAGCTGGGCGTCGACCGGCGGGGAGAACCATTTGATCCAACCCATGGCGAACGCCTCTCTCACCCGGATGTGCTGGCGCACGCGCGCGCGTTCATCGGTCACCGCTTCCCCGGCCTGAAAGATGCCCCACTGGTGGAGAGTCGGGTCTGTCCCTACGAGAATTCCTCGGATGGAAATTTCCTCTTTGACAAGCATCCGGACGCGGAGAACGTCATATTCCTCGGAGGCGGCTCCGGACACGGCTTTAAACACGGGCCGGCGCTAGGCGAATGGGTAACAATGGCCATGGTGGCTGGTACCTGAATTCATTCGGCTTAATCTTCCGATGGAGTTTCTTAATTTTGAAATATTTTTGCCGGCACGGCGTTAGAGAAGCCGAAAACCCTCACCATGAAAAAAAAGGTTCTTGTCATATATAGTCTGATTGCTACCGGAATTCTCCTCCTCACGTTGGAAGCATGCAAGGATGAGACGCCTGTAATCGCTACGGGCGCCGACGTGAAGACCGCTTTCGCCGGCAAGATCGATCTTGACAACCTGGTGAACTACGCCGCCCAGCAAAAACCGGCCTACATCACAAAAGATAACACGGCGGGCAATCCGATCACGAATAGGGGAGCGACGCTGGGAAGGGTTTTGTTTTATGATGTCAACCTTTCTATCAACAATACCATTTCGTGTGCCAGCTGTCACCGGCAGCAGTTTTCTTTCAGTGATACCGCCACGGCAAGTGTGGGAGTAAACGGAGTCACGGGACGGCACAGTATGCGGCTGATTAACAGCCGGTTTTCAACAGAGCCACGCTTTTTCTGGGACGAACGCGCCACCAGTTTGGAGAACCAGACCACCCAGCCTGTTCAGGATCATAAGGAAATGGGTTTCAGCGGGACAAATGGCGCCCCTTCGATCAGCGACCTGATCGCCAAACTAGAAACCATCCGGTTTTATCAGGAACTGTTTACGTTCGTCTACGGCGACAGCAAGGTCACTGAAGTGCGGATCCAAAATGCGCTAGCCCAGTTCGTGCGCAGCATTCAATCGTTTGACTCCAAATACGACGCGGGACGCGCCCAGGTACCCAACGACAATGCAGGGTTTCCCAACTTTACCGCCGAGGAGAACCAGGGCAAGCAGCTTTTTCTCATGCCTCCGCAGTTTGACGGCGGCGGCAACCGGATCGCAGGCGGCGCAGGTTGCCAGGGATGTCATCGCGCCCCGGAATTTGATATCGATCCGAACTCACGGAACAACGGCGTGGTAGGAACCATCGGTTCGGCTGCAACCGATGCAACGAACACCCGCTCACCAACCCTTCGCAACCTCCTGAACCCCGATGGGACACTGATATCTCAGGCCATGCACGACGGCAGCAAACTTACCCTCATGTCGGTGGTAGACCATTACAACAACGTCGTTCTTGCGCCGGGAAATAACAACCTGGATCAACGACTTCGGCCCGGCGGTCAACTTCAAAAATTACAATTGACGGTAATCGAAAAGCGCGCCCTCACCGCCTTCTTACAGACCCTGAACGGAACGGCCGTTTTAACCGATGCGAAGTGGTCGAATCCGTTTCCTTAAATCAGGGCGGATCCTAATTAGCTGACAAAAATTTGTACACGGTCTTTTGGGTGTAGGACTCCCCCGACCGCAGTACCGTGGAGGGGAAATCCGGTTTGTTGGGAGAATCCGGAAAGTGCTGGGTCTCCAGACAAAAAGCCGACCGGAAGTCATAGGTCTTTCCCCCAATGCCGCTTTCCGACGGGTTCAAAAAATTTCCTGAATAAAACTGCAACCCCGGCTCTGTGGTCCACACTTCCATGACCCTGCCGCTGACAGGTTCGCTCACACGGGCAGCCAGCGCAAATTCATTCGGCGTTTTGTTAAGTACCCAGTTGTGATCGTAGCCGTTGCCAAATTTCAGTTGCGCGTCGTTGCCTCTAATGCGCGCGCCAATCGCGTGCGGCAACTGGAAATCAAAAGGTGTTCCTGTCACCGAACGCAACTCCCCGGTAGGGATCAATTCCTTATCAACGGGACAAAACCGACTTCCATTAATCATCATCACGTGATTGAGAATGTCGCCCGACCCTTCTCCGGCGAGATTGAAAAAAGAATGGTGCGTCAGGTTAACCACCGTAGTTTGATCCGTGGTGGCTGCATAATCGATTTGCAATTCATTATTGTTCGTCAACGTGTAGGTGACCGTCATGGAGAGATTACCCGGGTACCCCTCCTCTCCGTCCTTGCTTACATACGCCATCTCCAGAGAAGGACCAGCGCCGGAACTTTTTTCCTTCACATCCCAAAACACATTGTGAAATCCATTCGGTCCTCCGTGCAGTGAATTTGATCCATTGTTTACGGCGAGCTCGTATTCCTTTCCTTCCACTGAAAATTTTCCTCCCGCTATCCGGTTGCCGTACCGGCCGATCATCGCACCGAAGTAGGGATTACCGTCCAGGTATTGTTGAGCAGAATCGTAGCCCAGCACGATGTCCGCGAGTTTGCCGGCCTTGTCGGGCACCCAAAGGGAAATAATCTTCCCGCCGAAATTGGTCACCGTCATTTTAAGACCGTTGGCGTTCTGCACAGTATATACCTGTAGCGCAGGGGTCACCCCCGTGTAAGTATCAGCCATTGTGTTTTCAGTTTTGTTTGGGGCGCACCCGTTGAGTAAACCAACGAGAGTAATAACTAGCCATCGATTCATAATGATATACGTAACAACCGGCCAAATGTAATAAATACGGGACCATCAAGGTTAAGAGCCGTATACATACGGGCATTTGATCCCTGGCGCCACTCCCTGTAAATTCGTAGAAAAAAAATATGAAAGCGCTACTCTGCATCCTCGGCCTTGCAATGGCCTCCTTTGTTCCAGTTCCGGCCGATGAGTTGATCGATGGCGCCTGGCAGCAGAACAATCAGGGGGTGACGGAGACAAGGATTTACGCAAATGGGTCCTTTGCATCCTCTACCTATGACATGGGAAAGAAAGAATTTGCAGGAACGTTCGGGGGAAAATATACCATCGCAGGTGACAAGCTCACAGAAACCATTGAGTTTGACACCCGGAACCCGGAGCGCATCGGGACGACACAAGCATCTTCCTTCCGCATCTCCAAAGGCAAGCTGACGCTTGCAGGCAAGCCTGCCCTTTTCAACCGGGTTGACCAGGGCGAACCGGGCCAACTGGCAGGCGCCTGGCTAATTACAGGCCGTGTCCGCGACGGCAAGGTCACCCGCTCAACGCCGGGCGCGCGGCGTACGATGAAAATCCTTTCCGGTACCCGCTTCCAATGGATCGCCTACAACGTCGACACCAAGGAAATGCTCGGAACCGGCGGCGGCACCTATACCACCGTCAACGGCAAATACACCGAGAATATCGAATTTTTCTCTCGTGACAATACGCGGGTAGGCGCCAGCCTCGGCTTTGAGTTTTCTTTGGTGGAAGGCGAATGGCATCACTCCGGACTCAGCAGCAAAGGCGAACCCATCAACGAAATATGGACCCGCCGAGAGAAAGTAGGGATCTAGAGATCTAAAAATTCAATTCAGCGTCGTATTATTCTTTCCGGCGAACCGGTCTGCGTATCATTGCGGCAATTACTAATCTTACAAGCATGAAAATTTTGAAACGAACCCTCGTATTATCTCTATTCACCCTCTTATTCACTACGGCGGCACAAAGCCAGGAACTTGGTCTTCGCTTTGGAAATGCGCTGGCCAACAAAAGCAGCGTGGCCATTGACGCCGTCTTCGGGCTGGGCAAATTCAGCCGCATCCATGCCGATGTTTCCTTTGGTAATGGGGTGGCCCTGGAGGCCTTGTGGGATTTCATCTACAAGCCGATTCCAGACTCACCGATAAACTGGTACGTGGGCGTGGGTCCGTCGCTGTACCTTTCCAGTCCGTTTGCGTTGGGTGCCTCCGGCGAGATAGGGGTGGAATATCGTTTTTCGGAAGTGCCGCTAGTGGTAGGCCTCGACTACAGGCCAACGATCGTGCTGGTAGAGAGGACTGATTTTGTTTCCAGCTTCGGTTTCAACGTCCGGTATGTGTTCTAGCGGGAATCACTCCTGAAGAATCCCTAAGACAGTCTGCAGCAATACCTCCGCTCCTCTTCCTAAGTCTTCGGGATCTGTATGCTCTTTCACGTTGTGGCTGATTCCCCCGGCACTGGGAACGAAAATCATCGCGGCTTTGCTTACAGCCGCCATCATCTGGGCGTCGTGGCCCGCCCCGCTCACCATGCGCGTGGAAGAAAATTTTAGCTGGTCGCAGGCGGCGGCAATCCGATCTAGGACCTCCACGGAAAAATCCACCGGTGCAAGCCTTACCATTTCGTTCCTGGAAACTTCGATTGATTCGGTCTTACACCAATCGGTGACGAACAGGTCGAGTTTCTTCTGCGCTGCACTCAGGCGTGAACCATCCGGGTTTCGGAGATCGGTAACAAACCGCACCCGCTCCGGCACGACGTTGATCACGTTGGGGTAGAATTCCATCAGTCCAATCGTTCCCAATTGCCCGGGGATTTCTTCTGCCAGCTCACGCAAAAACAAATTCACACGTGCCGCTGTGATGCCGGCATCTTTGCGGAGGGAAAGCGGAGTAGTACCGGCATGGGCGGCCTGCCCTCGCAGGATGTACTCCGTCCAGTAGATTCCCTGCACCTTTTCCACTACACCGATGTTCACTTGCTTCGTTTCCAGAACAGGCCCTTGCTCGATATGTAGTTCGAGGTAATGACTGATGGCAACCGACCCGAACGCGACGGTGCCCAGGTATCCGATCCTTTCGAGTTCTGATTTTACAGTAGCACCACTCCCATCCAGCGCTTCCGCCAGCCACACATCAGCGAGCAGGTCAGGTTTCGAAACCACCAGACTCCCCATCATGTCGGGAGAAAACCGGTTGCCTTCCTCGTTGGTGAAGTTGATGAGGACAAGCGGTCTGTTGGTTTTAATGTTGTTTTCGTTGAATACGGAAATCACCTCGAGGCCAGCCAGCACGCCGTAGGTGCCGTCATAATAGCCACCGGTAGATACTGTATCGAGGTGTGAGCCGATGGCCAGCGCCGGTGTTTTCGAACTTCCTGCCCGAACGCCATACGTATTTCCCACCTGGTCGATGATAACTTCCAGCCCCTCTTCTTTCATCCACGCGACAAGCAGGTCGCGCGCTTCTTTGTCCGCATCGGTAAGTGCCAATCTGCGCACGCCGCCACCCGGGAGGGCACCGATTTTATTGAGCTGGGCGAGGCGGGAAAGAAGACGGTTAGCGTTGATGGTCATTGGGTGTGGCGGTCATCGCAAGTTAATAAAATAGGAAGCAGCTACCCTCTCGAGACGGACGGGCTGGTTTCTAGGGGTTCGCAGGGATAGCAACGTTCTGTCAAGCAAAGAAAATCACATCGCCATAGAACTCCATCAACACATCAACACATCAACACACTAACAGATTAACCACAAAGCGCTCAAAGAATATAGACGCAAAGCACGCGATGTTCTCTTTGCATTCTTTGCGATCGCTTCGCGTCCTTTGCGTTTGTGAATTAAAAAATCAAAAGGGAGGCTATCTTTGTATATCAACCAAGCCGGATGCGGGCATTTTCAACCAGATGAAGGAAACCAAAATTGACATGAAGGCAGAGTCCCTTCCCTGGCAGGCAAAATTTTTGGGAGTCTTGTTTGTACTCGCTGCAGTTGCGGTGATGATCAGTTACTGGTGGTTGTCTATCCTCCTTATCGTAGCGGGAGTTACCCTTCTCACAGGATACTCCGGGACAGAAATAGACGTTGTCAGTAAGACATTTCGCGAGTACCATTCGTACCTGTTTATCCGGAGCGGAGCCACAGAAAAATATAATACCATCGACAGAATATTTATTAACTATTCCAAAGTAACTGAGAAGATGTATACAGCGCATACACTTAATTCGTCTACGTTCCGATCTATTCTTTACAATGCATACCTGAAGTTTGACGATGGTAAAAAGATATTTCTCACGAGCCGTAAGAATAAGGCCAAACTGATTCGAATTCTCGAGCCAGTTGCCGTAGTGTTGGAGACCCAACTAGTGGATACTACGGCTTAGACAATCGGCCTTGGAGTCCCAGGCTTCCCGCGTGATTATGAAGCTCAGGCCAGGATTGTAAATCCTCCCTACCCACCGAGACTACCTGACCGCATTTAAGTTGTATAATGTTCACATATGAACAGTGACCCAACGCGCATGCAGCCGAAATTGGCGAATACAGGATATTTCAGTCTGGCATTGTTTTTAAGCACCATGCAATTGGAACCGTCTAAATCCAGAGCCCAGTGTACAAAAGCTATTTTATAATCGGATGGAGAAATTTGTCAAAGAACAGCAGACTATTCGCCATTAATACGACCGGCCTGGCGATGGGCATTGCTACCTGCCTTATCATCATGTTGTTTGTGGTGGACGAACTAAGCTACGATCGGTACAACGAAAAAGCCGATCGGATGGTCCGGGTTGTATTGAAAGGGAAGGTCAACGGCGAAGTAATAAAAGAGGCAGTTACTCCGGCCCCGGTGGCCTCCACCTTAAAGCGTGAATTTCCAGAAGTAGAGGAAGTTACACGACTCAGGCGATTTGGATCACCTCAAATACTATATAACAATGCGACCTACAGCAACAGTAAAGTAGCTATTGTTGACCCTGCTTTTTTCTCCGTCTTTACACTCGCGTTCATCCAGGGTGATCCCCTTACCGCATTGGCTGAGCCGAATACAATAGTGATCACCAGGGATGAAGCCATTAAGTACTTTGGCAAAGAAGACCCAATCAACAAGGTGCTTGAATTCAAGGATTCTGGAGAGCCCTATAAAGTGACGGGAATCATAGAAAACGTACCTGCCAATTCTCATTTTCATTTCGACATGTTTGCCTCCATGGAGGGCTTAGCGCATGCCAAAGAAAACAACTGGATGGCCTCCAACTATTTCACCTATCTGCTGCTGCATAAAGGCACCAACCTCAAACAATTTGAAGCAAAGCTGCCGGCCATCATTAAAAAATACATGGGTCCGCAGGTTGAGCAGTTGGGAATGACTTTTGAAAAGTTTAATGAGAACGGCAATGAGATTGGTCTTTATGTTCAGCCGTTGACGGACATTCATTTGTATTCTGATTTTGACAATCAAAGTGAGTTGGAAGCCGGCGGTGATATAAAAGCCGTTTACATATTCGGAGCCATCGCCCTATTTATGTTGCTGATTGCGTGTATCAATTTCATGAATCTGTCTACCGCCGGAGCGACAAAACGAACCAAAGAGATTGGGGTAAAGAAGGCATTGGGCTCGCAAAGAAATCAGTTGATTCACCAATTCCTGACGGAATCATTTATTTCAACTGTCGTTGCGATGGTTTTGGCAGCCGCGCTAGTCATCCTTGCCCTGCCGGTGTTCAATCAATTGTCAGGTAAGGAACTGGAAGCTGGTTTCCTGCTTGCTCCCAGGGTCTTGATGGCGCTCGTGGGGCTGGGAATTTTGATCACCTTGTTGGCCGGAAGTTATCCCGCCTTTTTCCTTTCTTCCATCAAGCCCATAGCTGCACTCAAAAATAAGACTGTTCACGGCGGCCAAAGCAAAGGCATCCGAAGTGCGTTGGTTGTTTTTCAATTCGTTGTATCAGCAGCGCTGATCCTTTCAATCATTATCGTCAATCAGCAAATGTCGTTTATCCTGAATAAGGAAATCGGATATGACCGCGATCAATTGCTGATATTAAGGGAGTCTCATCTTTTGGGCACCCACGAGGAGGCTTTCAAGAACCAACTCATAAATGACCCGGACATTGAAAGTATTACCATGTCGGCCTTTTTGCCCGCAGGCCCTACGGATAACAATATGACGAGCGTTTATCCGGGGCACCAGCATGAGGCGGTGCGAAGAACCCTGGTGTACAACATCGATGAAAAGTACATTCCCACGATGGGTATGGAACTCGTGACCGGAAGGAATTTTTCAGAAGGATCAGGCAACGATTCATTGAATGTTATTATTAATGAAACAGCCGCAAATGCTTTCGGACTCGGTGACAATCCGCTTGGACACGTATTAGCTGTGAATGCAGGCGCGGCAGGTGAAATACGAAGGCTCACCGTGATTGGCGTAATAAAGGATTTTCATTTCAGATCACTGCGCGAAGCGATAGCTCCATTGATCATGCTTAACCGTCCATACGGCGGGCTTATCATACGAACAAACACAAAAGAGGTGGCTGCCCTGTTGGCCCGCATGGAAACTACCTGGAAATCCTTTCACGTCGAAGAGCCTTTCTCGTACGGCCTGCTTGATCAGCTTTACAATGAGACTTACCTGGCCGAGCAAAAAATGGGCAGCATCATGAAGATATTTGGAGGGATTACGATTTTTGTAGCCTGTTTAGGTCTGTTTGGACTGGTGACATTTACGGCCGAGCAACGCGTCAAGGAGATTGGTATTCGAAAAGTATTAGGCGCGAACGTTACAGAAATAGTGTCGATGCTTTCAAAGGATTTGATAAAACTGGTTGCTATTTCCTTTATCATAGCTTTTCCGCTCGGCTATTACCTAATGGACAAATGGCTGCAGGACTTCGCTTACAAAATTGATATACACTGGTGGGCCTATGCATTGGCTGGATTCATGACCTTGCTCATCGCCTTTCTTACCATGAGTTTCAAAACGATTATGTCTGCATTGGCAAACCCCGTTGAATCTTTGCGCTCGGAGTAATACACTTACCGTTGGCGGTGTTCTTCACCAACAAGACGCTGCTTCATAAATCAATACCAACCTGCTACTCCTAACTATTGAGGTCCGAGCAATTCTTCGCCATAATGCTTGCAAATCATCCCCTCCGACTTTCGTCGGGGCGGCTTTATTTGTTGAGGTCTCGAGCGGATTCGAACCGCTGTAGGAGCTTTTGCAGAGCTCAGCCTAACCACTCGGCCACGAGACCAGAAATTTTACAGAACACCTACTTTATCACTATACATAACCTTAAGCCCAAAAAACTGTCTCGAGCGGGTTCTAACCGTCCCGATAGCTATCGGGAGAGCTTTTGCAGAGCTCAGCCTAACCACTCGGCCACGAGACCAGAAATTTTACAGAACACTTACTCTATCACTGCCCACTGTAAATTCCATTCTACCGCTGTCGGGCCTCGAGCAAATTCGAAACGTCCCGCGTATAGCGGCAAAACTAAGATTAAAATGGATGATTGACAAAAGAACGTGATGACGACCGGACCTTGAGTTCACAACAGGCGCTCAACTCCTTCTCTCCGACACAAACTTCTCCAGTCTTTCCATAGCTACCTCCAAATCGTCCTTCATCACATAGGAGTACACCAGCCGAAACTGCCCACGCTTGCTGTGGCCGAAACCGTCGCCGGGTGTCAGCAATATTCCGGCCTGTCTGTAAAGATCCATCCATAGGATCCGCTCGGATTCAGGCGTGTTTTCTTGCATCAGTTCAGACAAGTCCAGCCAAACAAACAGACTGCCTCGGGCTGGCGCATACGGCACGCCCAACTTTCGCAATCGCTGTACGGCCACCGTGTAGTTCTCAGTGAGCGCCCGCTGATTTGCTGTGATGTACCGCCTCACAAAATCATGGTTCCCCAGGACTTTCTCAAACGTCCATTGCGCGTAGTTCGAAACCATCGACGGAGGATTCAGGTTATTGTAGGCCTTGCGGAACGTTTCATGGAGCGAATACACCAACCCCACGCGGAAACCGGAAACCCCGAAGTCCTTGGACAACGCATACCACAAGTGTAGGTAGTCGCTCTTCTTCTCCTGAATCAGGTTTGCAAATGAGTGGAACGAAATATCGCCCGGGTAGTCCCCCTCAAGGTGTGGATGATGTGTGTCCAGCAGCGACAAGCCGTAGATCTCATTCACTACCATGTGGATGTTGCGCGCCAGGCACCACTCGGCGTATGTTTTCAACTGCTCCCTGGAGTACATGCCCCCGGTGGGATTATCTGGGTTGGTGATAATCAGCATACGGAATCGCTTTCCGTTGCTTGTAATGTCGCTAAATGCCTTATCGAGGTGACCAACTGTAAGCGGTGGTCCTCCTTTCAGTTCCCCCACCTCATGATGGGTCACCAGATCATAGCGTTCCAGCCCGGGACGGTTGCCGATGTCTTGTTTGTAAACCGAGTAGCACGGCGCAGGCAACACGGCCACATCACCAGGTTCGCCCAGGATCCAGCTGGTGAGGTCAATAACGGATGCAGCACCGGGCGACAGGCAGAGGTGCTCCGGGTCGATCGGACAATGCGTTAAGAACTTTTCCATAAACGTCGCCATCACCGCCCGGGTCGACGGAGCGCCGACGCTGCTCGTATAATTGGCCACCCAGTCGGCAATTGGATTTTCCCGGGCAACCCGCTCGATCTCACTCCGCAGCATCGGCCAGGTGAGCCTGTTCTCAGCCACGTTGAGCGGAAACGCCCCACCCGGGTTGTCCTTCTTATGGTATAAATTCGCTGCCGCTTCGAAGTACAGGTCCATATCTACCCGGACCACCGTTTCGGAAGCCGCCAGGCCGCGGTCAGACATCGGGCCTGTCGCATGTTGCTCATTCATCGGCACATTTGTTTGTGGTGTACACGCGTTCAGCAGTACGCCCGTCGAAAGCGTCCCGGCTGCCAGCGTCTTGAGAGATTGTCGTCGCTGCATGGTCTTCGTTTTATCCAATCAATGTACTCAATTCTTCCGCAATCTTTACCTGGACGGGAAGTGGTTTCTTAGGTGACGGGTAAACTGGATCAAAAAAGAAAAGGTGATCTGAAACCAGACCACCTTTCTTTAGTTTATAACCACTAATTACTATTCACTCTTCGACTCGTCGGAGGATGGGGCAGACTTGGCCGCCGACATCTTTTCTTTAAGAGCGCTCAGCGCCTCCAGATCGCCCAGCGTCGACTTCTCGCTCTGCTGGTTGATGTTGGAAATGCTCTTGCCCTTCGACTCCGTCTTCTTGCGGGCCGCCGCAGGTGCTGCTGCCGGCTTCTCCTCGTCGGCCGACCACATCGCCCGGTGACTCAACCCAATGCGCCGGTCCTCCTTGGAAAACTCCAGCACCTTGAAATCAAGCGCTTCGCCGATCTCCGTCTTGCCGGCGTCCTGCTTGGTGATGTTCTTGATAGTACAGAATCCTTCGATACCGTACTGCAACTCAATCACCATGCCCTTGTCGTTCTTATTGACCACCGTGCCCTTGTGTACGGAACCCGTAGTAAAGATCGTCTCAAAGGTATCCCATGGATTCTCTTCCATGTGCTTGTGACTCAAAGCCAGCCTGCGGTTAGTCGCATCCAGTTCAAGCACCTTCACCTCCAGAAACTCGCCCACTTTCGTGAACTCTGAAGGATGCTTAACTTTCTTCGTCCAGCTCAGGTCGGAAACGTGCACCAGACCGTCGATGCCCTCTTCCAGCTCGAGGAAAAGACCAAAGTTGGTCAAGTTGCGGACGATGCCCTTGTGAGTCGTGCCGATAGCGTACTTGGTTAACGCTTCCTGGCGCGTCCAGGGATCTTCGCTGAGTTGCTTAATGCCCAGAGACATCTTGCGCTCGTTGCGGTCGATGGTCAATACCACTGCGTCTACCACGTCGCCTACCTTAATGAAATCCTGCGGGTTGCGCAGATGCTGTGACCAGCTCATCTCGCTCACGTGAATGAGTCCTTCCACGCCGGGCTGCAGCTCGAGGAACGCACCGTAGTCGGCCACGTTCACGATCTTGCCCTTCAGCTTGGAGCCAATGGCAATGTCTGCCGAGAGTGACTCCCACGGGTGCGGCGTAAGCTGCTTCATACCCAGGGAAATGCGCTTCTTGTCCTGATCGAAATCGAGAACAACGACTTTCACTGTCTGATCCAGCTTCAATACTTCTTCCGGATGACCGATGCGGCCCCACGAGATGTCTGTGATGTGGAGCAAACCGTCTACACCACCGAGGTCAATGAACACACCAAAGTTGGTCATGTTCTTGATCACGCCTTCCAGCACCTGCCCCTTGTCGAGGTTGTTGAGGATGGCCGCCTTCTGCTGCTCGAGGTCCTTCTCGATGAGGATCTTGTGCGAGACCACCACGTTGTCGTTCGTGTAGTTGATCTTCACCACCTTCACCTCAATGTTCTTATTTACATAAATATCAAAGTCGCGGATCGGCTTCACGTCGATCTGTGAACCAGGAAGGAAAGCCTCGATGCCGAATACATCGACAATAAGTCCGCCCTTGGTCCGGCGCTTTACAAATCCTTCAATCACCTGATCCTTGTCGAGGGCGGTCTGCACATATTCCCAGCCTTTGACAAGCTTTGCCTTGCGGCGGGAAAGGACCAGCTGGCCCATGGCGTTTTCACGCTCCTCAATAAACAGGTCTACTTCATCGCCGACCTTCAGGTTCGGTAAATCCTTAAATTCCGCCAGCGACACGAGGCCGTCCGACTTGAATCCGATGTTCAACACCACGTCGCGGTTGTTAATACCCACGACGGTTCCTTTCACCACTTCGCTGTTGGCGACGGTGGCGACACCTCCTGAATAAAGTTCATTGAGGGTTTCGCGCTCTTTGGTGGAGTAGCCTTCACCGAAGCCCTTGCGTTCAAACGCTTCCCAATCAAATCCTTCCAGGGAAACGGGCATCACCACGCTCTTGCGGGATGTAATATCCTTGACCACCCGGTTGAGACCCTCTTCTTCCTCGGCGCGTTTTGCCTTCTTAAAGGCCGCGAGATCATCTTCCTGAAGCTCTACTTCTGCGTCTTTTACGTCCACATTGGCGTCTGCGCCTTTGACGGCGAGGGGCTTCTTGGGAGCATCTCCCTTGCCTTTTGAATCGCCTTTCTCTTTTTGTCCTTTTGCCATACTGATGCCCGTTTTTACATGCTCCAGGCGGGCCTGCTGAAGCAAATTTGGTTGTAAACACGCCCTCGTAACCAAACAAAGACGCCCCCACGGTCTGCGGGGGCGCAAAGATAGTCAGATTTTTGAAAAATACGCCCTCTCAGCAAGACTCCGCAACAGGGCCGAAGGCACTATTTCCGCTGCAATTCCTCCGCGTCCAGCGTTCCAATGGCGTACTCTTTGAGGATCTTCTGGAAGACGAGGTTATACTCCGCCCGCGCCTTGTCGGTTTCCGCCTGCATGAAGTTCCGGTTGGCATTGACATAATCCACAAAATTCGTCACCCCGAGATTGAATCGTTCCGTTTCGAGCTGAAACGCCAACTCGGCGGCCTTCAGCTGCTGCACAGAAACATTGAACGCCTTCCTGGCACCCCGGTAGTTGTGGACGGTGCGGATCACGTCGTTCTGGATTTGGTACTCCACGTTCTTGCGGTTCAATTGGCTGTTCTCATAGAGGACCTTTTGCTGCATGTGAGTCGACCGGTTTTGAAACCCATTGAGGATGGGGATGGTAAGCTGCAGTCCGTATTGCTTAGAGACGTTATTCTGCCTGAACTGCTCGTCGAACGGACGCGGCTTGGAAGGGTTTGCGATCTGATTGCCCAGACCGTCGCTGATCGAGTCGGACACGTTGTGCTGGAAATTGTACGCCGACCCGTAGCTCCCAAATGCAAAAAGGGTGGGTATCATCGAACCGCGGGCACTCTGCATTCCAAACCGCTGGGCCTCTTCCTGCTTTACCGCCCGGAGGTAGTCGCCCCGGTGCAGCTTGGCCTGCTCGGCAAGTTCCCGTTCGTCAAGCACTTCGCTTCCGATCTTGTTAACGTCCCAACTCGGGGTCTCCACGCTGAAGTCTTCAAACGGATCGATCAGCAGGGTTTGCGCAAGGAGGGTCTTGTCATTATCCAACTGAATTTCCGCCCGCACCATGAGCAGCTCCGCACCCCGGGTCGTTGCATCCTGGTTGTACTCATCAACGGGTGAGCGGGCACCCAGTTCCGTTTGTACTTTTATTTGCTCCAGCTGTTTGGCCTGCACTTCATAATTCTGTTTGGCGATGCTGAGTAACTCCACGTCCAGCATCACATTGAGGTATTGGGTAGCCAGCGTGTTGATAACGTCCTGCATCGTCCGGTTTACGTTGTACGCCTGGGCATCGAGCAGGTTCGTGTTCTGCCGCATGGTATTCACGGCGCGGAACCCGCTGAAGAGGTTGATGTTCGCATTGAGCGAACCGGTTATATTATCCCGGACCCCATTGATGACCGTACCTGTATTGGGGTTAAAGGAGTTACCATCAATGCGGATGGCGGTGCTGTTGAGCGACACACTGGGACCCATCGCCACCATGCTCGCCGTCTTCTGCATTTGGCTGTTAGCCAGGTTATTCCGCTGTTGGTTCAGCGAAACGCTGTTCTGCATGGCGAGGCGGATGGCCTCCTCAAAAGTCAGGACCTTCGTGGAAGTTTGTGCCTGCACCGCTGCAGAATAAACAACGGCCAACAAACACATCCCTACTGCAAGTTGTTTCATAAGTCTGATTATCTGATTTTTTCATCTGTCACTACAGCACCGTCGGCGATGCGGACAATCCGCTTCCCGCGGCGGGCGTTTTCTTCCGAATGAGTCACCTGGATGATGGTAATACCTTCGTCGTTAAGTTTTTCAAAAATATCCATGATGTGTTTCCCTTGTTCGGAATGCAGGTTCCCTGTGGGCTCGTCAGCGAGCAGCAATTTCGGCTGTCCTACGATAGCACGGGCGATACCCACCAGCTGCTGCTGCCCGCCACTCAGCTGCTCCGGAAAAAGGTCTTTCTTGGCCACCATGTTAAAACGGTCGAGCAACTCCGCCACCATGCTTTTACGCTGGCTGCCGTTCACCCCTTTGTACAGCAACGGCGTCTCGATGTTCTCGTAGACGGTGAGTTCGTCGATAAGGTGGTAGGCCTGGAAGATGAAGCCGATGTAATTTTTGTGCATCTCGCTCTTTTGCTTCTCCTTCATCTTGTGAACCGGCTCGTCAAAGAAAAAATACTCGCCGGCGGATGGCTCGTCGAGCATGCCCACAATGTTCATGAGGGTCGATTTGCCGGAGCCGCTTGGGCCCATGATGGTGACAAATTCCCCCTGTTCCACCTGTACGTCAATCCCCTTGAGGATAAACGTGCGCTGAAACCGGGAATCAATGTATTTGTCTATATCCTGGAGTTTGATCATGATAATGGGCTAAGGAGGGTTAATGCCAATAATAATGCCACGGCCTTTCCTGAGGATTAGACGGCGGAATTCAGGAATGGTTGCAAAATTTGCGTCCGGCATTGAAAAAAGGTGTCCGGAAACGGGCAGTGGAACTTATGAACTGGTAGCGGGTAACCTTCCCGCGCGATCCGCTCCGGCAGGCAAGCCCTCCTGCGAGGGGCGCTCCAGTGGGCAAGCCCTCCTGCGCGAGGCGCTCCGGCGGGCAAGCTGGAGTTTCAAAAGATAACCGGCCGAAGGATTACATCCACCCTGCGGTTCATCATCATCCCCTGTCGCGAGTCATTCGCATACACAGGGTTGTCAAGGCCCCAATCCTTAATATGGATCATTTTATCCGGAATGTCACGCTCCAGAATGAGCTGGAAAACCGCTTCGCTCCGCATGCGCGACAGCCACTGGTTAAAGCGCTTTCCGCCGATTGGATCGGTGTGACTGATTAATTGAATCTGGTATTTGTCAAGCAGGTTCGGGATGGAGTCGAGCCAGTGCGCCAGGTCGGCAGCCTGGTACGCGTCGATGAAATAGCTTCCTCCATCAAAGTAGATACTCTTTCGGATTTCATCCTGCTGGGCAGCAGCCGCACTAGCCAGGAGAAGCAGGAAGATAACCACGCGCACCATATGCGAAGGTACGAATCATAACAAAAAAAGGTTGGCAAAGCGTGCTCAAATTCACTGTCAGAACCAATAAAAACCGGCTCCGGTTTGGCCGTCGGCCAACTATTCGTGAACTTCGATGGTGCAACAAACCGGAATCCCATTATCAATGCCACGCCTCCTGCCCCTTGCCCTGCTGCTGACAGGCTGTCTGGGGAACGATAATTTCACGCATACCACCGTTCACGATGACGGCTCCCTGGAGCGGGTCATTACCATCACCGACAACGACTCAACAATTATTACCAAAAACGTTTTCGGCATTAACGAGCAGAACGGATGGACCGCTGAACGGATACCGGCGGAGAATGATTCCAGTTCCTATCCAAATAAACAGACTTCGATACGGTTTACACGCACCTTTGAATCCGCTGATCAGGCAAACGAAGCGATGGATGCCAGCCCCGATGCATTGTTCAAGATCAAGTCGGAATATCAAATCACGAACCATTGGCTGTTCACCGACCTGTTATACCGCGATACGTATGCGGCAACTATCCGCTTCACGTACGTCCATCCCGATTCGTTCTTTACGCAAAATGACTATGACTTCATAAACCGGCAGCGGAAAGGGGGACCCCGCAACACCGGCGATTCCCTCCGTCAGCGCCTCTTTGACAGTAAGTTTGAAGAGTATATTGAACGGGGGTTCTTCGAGGAAGTATATGCCCTTACGCTTTCACTCATGAAAGAAAACCGGATGGAAGGCCGTTGGCTCGACAGTGTAAGGAGGCATAAAGATCTCCTCCATCAGTCCCTGATGACCGGAGATTTTAATCCCGAAATTCTTCAATCGGTACTAACCCAAAACCTCAAAGTTCCTGTCCGGTTTTCACTCAGCGACATAGCCCGCCTGGAAGCACTTGACCGCATCTTCTTTGGGCTGTTCGATAGATTCGGGCATTCCATCCGCATGCCGCACGGCATCGTCGATTCCAATGCCGACTCCACCGCGGGAAGGGTGGCTTTCTGGAAACCGCAAGGAAACCTCGTCAAGGATTTTACGATGCAGGTCCAGTCGCGCCATGTAAATTATACCGGCGCATTCATCGTTATCGTTCTCCTGGCCGCCTTGATGTTCCTGATGCGCAGAGTAGTATTCAGGGCCAGAGGCAAGGCGCTGTAGGCAGCACCTTACCGGAACCGGTCGCTGATTTCTTTGGGCACCACACATCCCTCCTTTTGCCGCGTATCGGTACCGCTGAAGATTTTCCAGCGCCCGGAAGAATCGCTGATCAGATGAAATGCGTCAACGCCGCAGTGATTAAACGTATTTCCCAGGTAGAAGGCATACTGTACCCATACCTGCGAAAAATTCCCATCGATCCTGATCTCTTCGCCCCAGATCACTTCGTTCCAAACCTCGTTGTGCGGAGTCCCGACAGCAGCCAGAAAGGTGGCGACCGCCTCGCTGCGCAGCGACGAGGATTTGGTTTTTGGATTAGCTATGACGGTATGGAAAACGGCGTCGGGATAAAACGCCGAGTGCACCAGCGCACTGTCCCCCTTCTTCATGCCTTCAAACATCCGGTGGATAGGCTCCATGACGGCCTGCTCTTGTTGCGACCAGGCGGAAAATGAAAGCAGGCATAAGATGCAAGCAAGTTTATTCATGGTTCAAGATGCAAAATAAATCGGGATCGAACCGTTCTGGAACGCCCTTTTTCCGGCCCTTCCATTTCAATTTATCTCTTACCTTCGTAACTCAAATGAAGACTATGAAGAAATTGATTTTCTGTCTGCTGGTACTGGCGCACGCAGGGGCTGCCACGCCTACAGACAGTCTCGAGAATCTACTGCAGAGTGCCCGGGGTGCTGACCGCGTGAAAGTGATGAATGAACTTTTCAGGGCGCACATCAACTCCGATCCGGTAAAGGCGCTGGAATACACACGCGAAGCGCTTATCCTGGCAGAATCGATCGGCGATGAACGGGGAATGGGGGCATGCTATAACAACCTGGGCGTGGCGTACCGCAATCAGGGTGCGCTGGACTTGGCGCTGGCCAATTACATGAAATCCCTGGAAATCTACAACCGGCTTCAGTATCCGGAGGGAATTGCTACCACCAAGAACAACATCGCCAACATCTATTCGCTCAAAAAAAATTACGCCCACGCGTTGGAATATTTTGAACAATCGCACCAGGGGTTTGTGGCCCTCGGCGCCACCCAACAGATTATCGGGTCGATGAACAACCTGGGAAACCTGCATAGCGATCTACAGTTGTACGACAAGGCCATTACCTACTACTTGGAAGCCTGGAAGATGAGCGAAAAGCAACCGGTTCCCTTCACCGATCCACTCACCAATATCGGAAACCTGTATTACAGGCAGGGCAACTACCAGCGGGCCGCTGATTACTACCTCCGCGCGCTGGACATCGTGCGCAAGCAGAATGACCGCAATAGCGAACTCTCCATTCTTGCCAACATGGGGGAGCTTTTTGTGAAAGCTTCACAGCCTGCTCCTGCGCAACGGTACCTCGATGAAGCCCTGGCCCTTTCTGCAGAGTTGAACACCAAGCTTTTCCTTCCTCAAATTTTGAAAAGCATGGCCGCCAATTATGCAAACCTGGGAAACATGAAAGATGCGTATGAAGCGCTGCTAAAATACGATGCGGTGCGTGAAAAAATTTACGGTGAGGAAAGCAGTAGGAGGATTGCCCAAATGGACGTTGCTCTTAACCTGAAAGAAAAAGAAGAGGAAATAGCTTCCCTCCAGATCAGCAACCGGAACAAGACCCTTCAGCTCCGCAACACGCAGTTCATTATCACAACCGCGGTCATGGGCATTATTGCGGCCGTTGCCGTATTCAATCTGTTCTACACGAAACGCCAGCGCAGGCCCAAAAAACCGGCATCCGTATGATTTCAAGAACAGAGGCCAGGCTACTCCTGGAGTCTATGACCCAAAGTGCTAGTTTGCTCCGTCACATGCGCACCGTGGAACTCGTCATGGAAGCCTATGCCGAAAAACTGGGACAAGACCTTGAAGCTTGGGCCATTGCCGGCCTTCTTCATGATGCGGATTATGAAGCCCATCCAGACCAACATCCAGCCGTCATCGTGGCACGCCTCCAGGAGTCGGGGGATCACTCCATCGCACATGCCATTTCGGCTCATTACACCAAGTGGGGCGTTTCCTACGACAGCCTGCTCGACAAGGGACTGCTTGCCTGCGATGAGATCACCGGCTTCATTGTCGCCTGTGCCCAGGTGCGGCCCGAGGGTATCTCCACGCTCGAACCCCGGTCGGTAATCAAAAAACTAAAAGACAAAGGATTTGCCGCCAAGGTAGACCGGGAGGAGGTTTACAAGGGCGTGGAACTGTTTGGGGTGGAACTGGCAGACCACATCGCGTTTATCCTCGACGTGCTAAAGCGAAACAAGGAGGAATTAGCCATCTGAAGGGCAGGATTTACCCCTTCCGGATTGGCACGATTGCAACGGATGCATTACATTTGAACTCATAAACCTGAAACGATATGTTTGAGCAAGTAGTCGGAAACGGTGCAAACCTTTTCATCCTCATCGTGGCCCTGGTGATAGGCTTCATCAACGCGTTGGCATACGTCGACATGACCAAGGTGAAGAAGGAACAGGAAGAGCAGGAGAAAGGACACTGATCAACCCTGCCAAGTCATAGAAATAACAAACCCTCCGAAGAGGGTTTTTTTATGTCCTGCCAATATTTTCGTTACCGGCCAGGGCCATTGGCTGCTTCCGGGTATGGAGATTTGTACACAGTTTGAAATTCCGACCACTTCATTTTCTTAAAGTGGTCCTCTCCGATGAACTGAATGATCCGGTGAAATTCCGGAGCTTTCTGATACCCGGCCAGTGGCTGGATCATCTTAAAATCTTCGTCCAGAAAAACCACCGTAGGATAGGATAGCTGATTGTTGAGCAGGGCAGCGGCCAATTCATGCACCCCGTTGTTTCCCTGCGGAATAAATTTGAATGTCCTTCCGTCAAACTGTACATCGCCGGTCTGCTCGGCGTCGAATTTTACGGGATAGAACTTCTCATTAAGAACTTTGGCCACGGATGCCTCGCTGAACGTGTTTTTGTCCATCACCTTGCACCAGCCGCACCAGTCGGTGTACACGTCGATGAAGATCTTTCGTTTCTCTGTTTTTGATTTCTCCAGGGCCTGCTCAAAGGACATCCACTTCACGGGTCCTGCCTCCTGAGACCAGGCCGACCCCGCAAAGCCCACCAACAACAGTCCAATGAAATAGCGCTTCATGCTCACTTCTTTATTAATGCCGAATTCACAACAAATGTAAACAGAAAATAGATCACTAACCCCCAACAAACGGCGTACCGGAAGTTCCTCTTTCCGGCTCCGAGTGTACGGAAAAGTTCATCACGGTGTTCGGGTTTGAACAGCAGACAGCCGAATTTGGAGCTAATAGGCAGATTTTTGCTTTGGTCCCCGAATTGCCGGTAAGGAACCGAGATGAAGAATTTATCCTACCGCATATGGCTAATCATCCTCGGCGTCGCCGTTGCCCTTGTGATAGCCCTCACTACCAGCTTTTGGAGGGCCCCCGATGGAGCACCAAGTGAAGCGGGACAGGCCCAACCATCTTCCGGCAAAAAGACGTTCCTTCCAAAAATCGCCGTGGATGCGGTTCAGTATTTTTTTCCCCGCATCATCCCTGGGCGGCCAGTGACGCCACCAGGTTAGACCGCGCTGCCTTCACCGCCTGAAGACTCACTGTCATCATGCAATTACTGTTTAAGTCCTAGCGCGCATATGAAAAGTGGTGCATCACCACTTCCAGCGCTTTTTGAATGGCCGTGTTGATCGGATAAAAATCCCTGGACAAATCCGCGTCAATCGCATGCAGCTGCATGTAGAAATCACTCATCACCGGAACAGATCCACCACGGCCGATCTGTTGCTCCGCCTTTACAAAATCAGCAGCCTGCTCTTCCTTGATGATCGCGCAAGTCACCAATTCCTTCTGCCCGTATTTATTCGTGCGGGCCGAATAGCCGAATAACCTGCATATTAAACCACGGTGGGAATACTCCGAACACAATCCAACACCTGTGGACGTCGGATTCAGGATGCGGCAGACGGGAGACGTTGAAAGCCGAAGCTGTTCGTGCCACTCTTCTGACTTACCGGCATGGTATAAGGAAGCTGCAAACGGCAGGAACTCCAGAACCGTAGCCTCAATGTCCGCCTTGAAGCAACACTTGCCGCAACCCGGTTTGCAGTGCAAGCCCGAATCTGATTGAAACCGGTTGATCGCTGCATCCAGGTTCTCAAAAAGCACCGTGACAGCAGAGATCTTTTCATCAAACAACATCCGGCAAAGATATTCCCACACCGGGGATATTACTATGCGAATGCTGGTTATTCGAGGGCGTGACAGCCCCATGTCAGGAGACTACACCGTCTTCCTGGAAATCTCCTCCAGAAGAAGTTTGCGCTTTCTATCGGCAACGTAGCGATACCGGAACATCATCGGGGTGTACAGAAAATAGGCAAATCCCGCAACAGACCCCGCCCATAACGAATTACGCAGAAACACAGCCAGCACTACCGACATCATGGGCACGGAGGCCATCAGGAGATTTGACCGGATGCTGACACGCGTATCGTAACGCTCCAACTCCGAAAGCTCCAACGCATCCGCCTGCTTGAGCGCATACCGGTACATAAGGCACAGTACCAGGAAAACGAGCATGGCTCCCACTCCGTAAATGATCATGAGCTGACCGACATCCTGCAAGGCCATCATCGATTGAATTTCTGTACGTAACTTTTCGTCACCCACGATGTAGGAAATCGGTATAAGGATGATGTAGGTAGTAAGAAATTTCAGAGGATACACATAAAAAAGAATAATCACGATGAAGACTGTATTGAGCGCTATGATGGCCCCGTTGCGCATGCCATAGCGCAGGAAAAAGATATAGTGTTCATACCAGATGAGCATGATGAGGGCGATACAGGCAAGAAAAGGGAGCAGATCTTAGCTGAACCGCTTGACCTCTGCAAAGTTGCTGGGGGGTGTTGCTGAAATAAGCAGAAGCGTAACGGCCATGGCAAAGGCTGCATCGCAGAAGTTCTCCAGCCTCCCCGGCTCTACACCCCGATTCCGGAAGCCGGTATCGGAAGTGAGGTAGGGGTGTAATTTTTCACGGATCATTCTTCGCCAGGTATTTAGTGATCAGCAAGATTCAATACGGCATCCACCACTTTATCAATATCCTCCAGCGTGTTATAGATGTGCGGCGATATGCGGACGCCCATCGTGGATGCACAGGCCATCCCGTAGGTGTCATACAGTTTTTGAAACATCTCCGCCGAAGCCTTTCCAGGAATATTGAAAACGGTAATCCCTCCGCTCTGGCTCCCTGGAGGCGGGGAAACAAAAACGGTGCGGGGCAATTTCAGGGCCAGCTGAGCCCGCAAATATCCATTCAGGGCCCGAACGCGTTCTTCCACATTCCTCTTCCCGATGCGCAGGTGAAAATCAATGGTTTCGGGTATAGCCGCCGGTGTTGTTTCGTTTCGCTGGCCTGCGATGCAGTACTTCTCATCGGCCGTCGCGCTGCCATCCTTCCATCCGGCACTGATCATGGTCGGCCATAGCCGTTCCATATTTTCCTTTCTCACATACAGCACCCCGTTTTCGAGCGGGCCCAGCAACCATTTGTGGGTGCTGCCGCTGTAGAAATCACAACTCATGTCTTTCAGATCCAGATCAACTAAGCCGAACGACTGCGCCCCGTCTACCAGCGTAAGAATCTTCTTTTCCCGTGCCCAGTTGCACAGCGCCTTTGCCGGCATCGCAATGCCGCTTAGGTTACTGATGTGTGAAAAGGCAATCAGGCGAGTTTTTGGAGTGACCGCTTTAACAAATGGCGCCATCAGGTCATCCGGAGACAGTGGTGCGGCCGGCACGCTCACTTTCCTTATCGTGAAACCCAGCCTTCGGGCACGCTGTTCCCAGGCCACCATGTTGCTCGGGTGATTCTGATCCCAAAGAATGACTTCATCTCCCGCCTTGAAATCAAAACCGTTGACGATGATGTTGTTGCTTTCCGAAGTATTCCGGGTAATGCCCACCTCATCCTTTGAAACCCCCAGGTAGGCAGCGAGTTTTTCCAACGCCGTTTGCCGGATCAGGTCGAACCGATCCCGGCTTTGGAAAGACACATCCCGGCCCAGCTCGCCGAGGGTTGTCTGCACGGCCTGCGTGATCGCATACGGTGCGGGGCACAAGTTCGCCGCGTTGAGCATCATCAGTTGGTCTGGAACGGCAAACTGATTTTTCACCATCGACCAGTACCGCTCATCCGCTTCACCATCTAAGACCGGAAGCGGTACCATCATCGCCTCCCCGGCAATGGCCAGGGAGGGCAGGGTCATGGTCATGGCTGTACCAGCAGCCAGTTTCCGGAGAAAATTCCGCCGTCCGGTAGCAGGTTTCAATAGCTCTTTCATGTATTTGTATTTCTAAGATTGAAATAGTTCATGATGTTTCGAGTAATGCGCCTGCAACTCTCCGGCCAGCCTGACAACCAGCGCCCTTAGCTCATCGGGCTGCTCCACGGCGGCATCTGTTCGTGTGCCAAGGTGAATCAGGATGGCCGTGAGACGATCGATGCGACTCATAGCAACAACTTAAAATTAGACTACCAGAATTTTGCATACAAAGCCATTAGAATCATCAGAATGGTAATAATAAGAACCTTCGATGAAGGATTGATTTTAAACATTTCCTTGTCCAATTCAAAAGCTTTTGGATTAATCGCCGGACCGCCCATGCTCAGGACAACCATCACCGCCACGGTGATAAAAAACGAAAGGCCCATGCACACCAGGAAAGGTATTTCATAACCCCCGTGTCCGTTGGGGTAGGCGGTATAGAGCCAGGTGTCTGCGCCAAACCACGCCGGGGCATAATTGTTAAATAGGACGGACAACAAAAATCCCGTTAGGACCCCGACAATGGCCGCGGTACCAGTTGTCCGCTTCCAGAACATCCCCAGGATAAACATTGCAAAGACGCCGGGACTGATGAAGCCCGTATACTTCTGAATAAACGTGAAGCCTCCCTCCCCTCCGATCCCCAACAAGTCGGACCAGGTGAAGAACACGGCAATCGCCATCGCCACGACGACGGTGACGCGGCCTACCCAAACGAGCTTCGTCTCTGAAGCTCCGGTATTGAAATATTTGCGGTAAATGTCCAGTGTAAATATGGTGGAGATGCTGTTGGCCTTGCCGGCCAGCGAGGCGACGATCGCCGCCGTCAGTGCTGCCACCGAAAGCCCTTTCAGGCCAGTTGGGAGAAAAGCAAGAATGGCGGAATAGGCACCGTCCTTGTTGGTCAATTGAGGAAGGTGTCCGGTTTCATACAGGACGAACGCCGCGATACCCGGCAGCACGACAATAACTGGCATCAGCACTTTCAGAAAAGCAGCAAACAGAATACCGGTTCGCGCCGTTTCGAGGTTGGCACCCAACGCCCGCTGCGTGATGTACTGATTGCATCCCCAGTAGTTAAGGTTCGCCACCCACTGGCCGCCGAGGTACATCAATACGCCAGGAACGATCAGGTACTTGTTGACCTCCATCTGTGTGGATTCCGGTCCCGGTTTGGGAAAGATCATGTGGAAATGATCGGGCGCTGCAGCGATGAGAGTCTGAAACCCGGTCCAGGCACTTGCGTCGCCACCCAACTTGTCACCCACAATCGACAACGCCAGATAGGTCGTCGCCAGACCGCCGACCACCAGGACGGCTACCTGAATCACATCGGTATATCCGATCACTTTCATACCCCCGAGGGTGATCACCAGCGCGAAGGCTGCCAGACAAACGAGAATCAGGTGGATGGAGCTCCCTCCTACGAGACCCTGTATAGCCACCGATCCGAGGTAAAGAATAGCTGTGAGGTTAACGAACACATAAAGGAAAAGCCAGAAGACCGCCATGATCAGTGCAACGGTTGGGTTGTAGCGGCGTGTGAGAAATTGAGGCATGGTGTAAATCTTGTTCTTCAAATACACCGGCATAAAATAGACAGCGATGATAATCAGGGAAATGGCCGCAAACCATTCGTAAACAGAAATGGCGATACCAACAAAGAACCCCTCGCCGCTCATTCCTATGAACTGTTCAGCAGAAATATTGGAAGCAATCAGTGATGCGCCGATGGCCCACCAGGTCAGGGATCCTTCCGCCAAAAAGAAATCCTTGGAGTCCATCACAAGCTTTCTCTTCTTGTGATAAATCCAGTATCCGTAACCAGATACCAACGTAAAGTAGATCAGGAAAACGATGTAGTCGAACGAATGCATGAGTAGCTAGTTGCTGACGATGTGGACGCCCCCGGATATGGTAACCGGATAAAAATGTGGAGTAATTCCGCAGAAAGCAAAATATTCTTTCAACACCAGCGCCGTGAATTCCTCCAGGTGTTCTGTGACCACCAGGTTGATCGTGCATCCGCCAAATCCTCCTCCCACCATCCGCGCTCCCATCACCATGTGCGGGTTTTCGCGGGCGATGCCGACCAGGAAATCAAGTTCATCGCAACTCACGGCATACTGCGTGCGGAGTCCGTCGTGCGACTGGAACATGAGCTTGCCGAAGGCGGCCAAGTCCCCGCCAAGTAATTTCGAGGCTGCCTCCCTGGTCCGGGAGATTTCATCCACCACAAACAAGCATTTAGTAAACACATCGTCACCCAGCAACTCCCGGTGCTCTATCAATTGATCCCGGCTGGAGTCACGCAAAGACCGCACCTCTTCATGAATCTTTCCCAGCACAGCTACACCTCTTTCACAGGTTGCCCGCCGTTCGTTGTAGGCACTGGTCGCAAGCGTATGCTTAACATGCGTATCGACCAACACGATGGTGCAGGGGGATGAAGGAAAGGGCATCGTGTGATGCGTCATCGACCGGCAGTCGATCAGCAAGGCTGCACCGGGCTCACCAAAGAGCACGGCATACTGGTCCATGAGCCCGCACTTCACCCCGGCAAAGTGATGCTCGGAAAACTGGCCGATGCGTGCGAGATCCAGGCGGTTGACCTTCGCTTCAAACAAATGATTCAGCGCGAATGCAAAGCCGCAGCACAAGGCAGCCGAAGAGGACAACCCGGCGCCTTTCGGGATGGTGCCGCCAAACACGCAATCAACACCACCCAGTTTTATGCCCCGGCGATCAAACCCCTCCACGACACCCATGAAATAATTTATCCACTTTTCGCCCGGTGCCCGTTGGTCCGGGGTAAATGAAACTTCCTCCTGAAGATCCCGGGAGATGATTGTAGACTTGTCTATGTCGTTCCGCGCAATGGCGAACATCAGGTGCTTGTCAATGGCCGCCGGCAAAACGTACCCGTCGTTATAGTCGACATGCTCGCCGATCAGGTTGATTCTCCCCGGCGCACAAACGATGACCGGGACGCGGTGGAAACGTTCTTGAAACTCTTTCGCTATTTGCTTCGCCAATGGCTCCATGTAACAAGAATAGCTAAAGTTCAATGAAGGGACCAAAAGCGAACATGTCCATTCGATAATGGACACCTCCGGGCAATCGGGTACCCTTGCAAGCCAGATTTCGAAGTTTATTGTTCGTGGTACATCCTTTGCCCACCTTTGCGAAAAAAACGTATGCTCAAGAATTTCGCCATACTCTTTCTTCGGAATTTCAGACGACAAACCCTTTTTTCCTCCATCAACCTCCTCGGGTTGACGGTAAGCATGGTAAGCACACTGCTGATCTATCTGTACGTCAGTCACGAGTTCTCTTACGACAAATTTCACGAGCATGCGGATCGCATTTACCGCGTAAATCAGACCTTCATTTGGGGAGAAGGAGATAACAACCAGTTCGGCTCGACCGGTCCGGGAGTTGCTCTGGCCCTCAAAGAGGAGTTGCCGGAAGTGGAATTGGTATCCAGCATCCACACACCCGGTCACATTCTGATTTCATATACCAATGAGCGGGGGGATATTCTTTCATTCGAAGAGGAGCGCGTTCTCGCTGTCGATTCCAACTTCTTCAAGATGTTCACCTTCCCGCTGATTCATGGTCAGCCCGCAAGCGTGGTCCGTCAGGCAAATACCATGGTAATGACCGAGCAGACGGCCAGAAGATATTTTGGCGATAGTAACCCGGTTGGAAAGCTGGTGCGCGTAACGATTGGGAAGGAAGAACAAACGTATGAGGTGACTGGAGTAACCGAAAATACACCACAGAACTCCTACATCGAATACGATGCCCTTCTTTCCATGACAAGTTTTCCCCAAGTAAAGCGGATGTACTGGAGCTGGGTGTGGACGCAACTGGAAACCTACGTTAGGCTTGCAGAAAATAACAACCTACGGACAACGGAAGAAAAACTTCGTGATATCCCCAGGAAACATGCAGAAGTCACCATGCAGCGTGTCATGAACACATCGTATGACGAGTACATCAAGTCTGGAAAGAAATGGGAATTGTTTTTACAACCCCTCACCTCCATCCACCTACCCGACAATGTAGTTTACAATAGGTTACAGGATCCCGGAAATATTGTAATAGTCTATTCGCTCGTTGGCGCGGCCATCTTTATCGTGTTGCTGTCCTGCATCAACTTCATAAACTTGTCGACCGCGCAATTCACCCGAAAAATTAAGGAAGCGAGTATCCGCAAGATCCTTGGTATTGGCAGGCTGGAATTAATCATGCACTATTTCCTGGAGGCGCTCACGTTTTGTCTGTTGGCCTTTCTCCTCGCGGTGGCCGCTACCCAGCTCGTTTTGCCGGCGTTTAGCACCATGAGCGGAATTGACTTCCACCTCAACTGGTTAGAGAAACTCCTGCTCATTCCATCCATCGTTGGGTTCCTGCTTCTCATTTCGCTGATAGCGGGCATCTATCCTGCCCTCTTCCTGAGCGCATTCCGTCCAGCGGAGGCACTCAAGGGTAAAGTGAGAAGCAGCCGTGAGGGAAGGCCGTTGCGGAATGGACTGGTAATCTTTCAGTTCAGCATCTCCTTCATACTCATCATCTGCACGATGATCGTATTTGAGCAATTGAATTATATCGCAGAGAAAGACCTGGGATTCAACAAGGAAAATCTACTGGTGATCAACCGGGTCGAATCGCTTCGAAATGGAGAGAGCCTTGCTAACGAAGCGGCCACGATGCCGGGTGTAACGGGCGCTTCCTGGTGCAGTTCCTTACCGCCTACCATCTGGGGCGGAGACAAGTTCACGGCCGAAGGAACCAACAATAAAACGTTTTCTCTCAATTACACAACTGCGGATGAATCCTATATTCCCACACTCGGAATTCAGCTGAAGATCGGGCGGAATTTTTCAAAAGATAATCCGGCCGACATGAAAGGGGTCATCCTGAACGAGAAAACGGTGGAACGGCTCGGCTGGAAGCTTGACGAATCAAGCCTCGGCAAGAAAATCGAACTTCCCGGAAGCGACCTGCATTTTGAGGTGATCGGAATCATGGCTGATTTCAACTACTGGTCCCTGGTGACTCCCATCGAACCCATGGCCGTGTTTCACATGCGAAGTGAGCAAGTGAATGGAGTAGGTGACAGGCAGTTTATTGCCGTGCGGATACGCGCACAAGACTCCAACGCGTGGAAGATCACCCTGGCGTCGCTGGAAACCCTGTGGAAGAAACATGCACCGGGAATTGCCTTTCAATATGCATTTGTTGATCAGGCATTTGCGGAGACATTCCGTACGCAGGAGCAATTCAGCATCGCATTAACCGTAATGGCTGGTCTGGCGATCCTTATTGCCGGACTGGGGCTCCTGGCTATGATTGTATATACACTCGAGCACCGCACCAAGGAAATCGGTATTCGAAAAGTGTCAGGTGCCTCGGTGTGGAATATCCTGACGATGATTTCCGCCAGCTACACCCGCCTGATCGTCATTGCCTTTTTCATCGGCGCTCCGGCTGCCTGGTGGATGATGCAGCAATGGCTTCAGGGTTTCGCGCACCGGGTTACTCCTTCGATCTGGCTCATGGCCGTGGTGGGGATAGCCACGCTGCTCGGCGCCATGGCAATCACAGGATATCACTCCGTCAAAGCGGCGCTCACTAATCCTGTCGATGTACTGAAGGATGAGTAGGACTACTTCCGACGGCGCAAGCTCCATCCGAGGCTGCCGCCTACGATGAGCAGGACGATCCAGGACGAAGCAAACGTGACTTTATTCCCGATGGTATAGGGCAGCGGCTCAAACCGGAACTCAATCACGTGCCTTCCGGCAGGAACTTCCAGCGCCCGCAGCACATAATCGGCGCGCAAAATCGGCACTTCCTTTCCATCAATAAAAGCATGCCACCCTTTCGGGTAATGGATTTCGGAAAATACGGCCAACCCTGGTGTCCGGCTGTCTGACTCATACTTTATATAGGGTAAGTCAAACCGACGCAGGAAAATTGTAGCCAGACTGTCCGGCTGCTCCAGGTTGTCTTCCAGTTTCACCTTTGAAACGTCGATCACGGCAGTGCTTCGTGTATCCACCTTCCTTATTCGTGCAAGTTCTTCGTTGGCTGATTGAACCTTCTCAATTTTTTTCACAAACCAGGCTGGTCCGTTGGCATAGTCATTTTTGAAATACTCGTCGCGTCCTCCGCCGCTAATAAAGTATTTCACGTTGAGCATGCTCAGCACGCGCCGCTCCGGCTGAAAAAGTCTGCCAGTTCGACCATACTGTTCCACCAGGGATTCGAACTCCGGCCTCAAGCAGGAATCGATCAACTCCTGGTAGCGTCCCAGCCGGGCCCCGCTGTAGCCACCCGTGGAACGGAAGAAATAAGAAGGATGTCCGTCATACTCTGCATAGACACGAAAACTGGTGGTGTCCCGGGATACCTGCTTTTCCGCCGGCGTCATCTCCAGGGAATAGTTGTCACGGCGCCGCTGGTAACTATCGTCCGTGATAAACCTGCTCGCTACGCCCAACACATCAATGCCAATCAAAATCCACAGGCCGCCGATAAACATCCATTCGCGGATCCAGCCCTTCAGGAAAAGGAACAGGGCCACAAAGAGCAGCGAGATAAGCCAGAATGTTCGCCAAGCATCACTCTTTAATAGTGCGATCCGGTCTTCCACCAGGGCCTGCCTGAACCAAGCGGGAAGCTGAAGGTCTCCGGGCCGGAGATAGTCGCCAAATCCGCCGATAAGCGCCAACAAGGCGCACACGCCGATAACTCCAAGAGCAGGCCAAAGAATTCCTTTTTTCAACTCGTCAGCGGACCATTCGCGCGAGCATATTTTTTCCAGGCCAAGCATCCCCAGCAGCGGGATCGCAAATAAAATCATTACGATGGAAAAGGTGACCGACCGGAAGCGGTTGTAGCCAGGGAGGTGATCAAACAGGAAATAGTTGAAGCTGCTGAAGCTGTCACCCCAGCTGAGGAGGATGGAAAGTACACTTACTGACACGAGCCAGATCATCAGGCGGCGGTCGGCCCACCGGATACCCAGCACAAAAAGGAAAACAAAAATGGCTCCGGCATAGTACGGCGCCGACAGTTGTTGCGGCCCCCAGTAGGCTGACGTTGCTTGTGCCAGCTGGTTGGCAAGTTGTTGGTTCCCGGATTGGACAAGCGCGTTGTATGTCTTACTGCTTTGGTTATTGACGAGGTAATCGGAGGTGCTTCCGCCGAAAAAATTCGGAATCAGGAGCGTCATCGGCTCTGCGATTCCATAGCTGTACTGGAAGGCGTAACCCTTGCTGAGTCCTTCCTGGCTTTTTTTAGTCACCGGGTTGACCAGGTCGGAAGCACCGCGGTAGGAATATTTTGTAAACTCAGAAATCGCCCAGAACGGACCGAAGAAGGTGGCCGATGCCAGCACGACAGCGCCCGCCAGCAAGCCGACATCTTTCAATAGATTCGCAACGCGTTTTTCACGGATACACACCACCAGTTGCACCAGTCCGTACAGAAGGACAATAAGCAGCAGGTAGTACGTCATCTGCAGGTGATTTTCCCGCAGGTGCAGTGCCATGGCGCCGGTGGTGACGCCAAAGCCCAATAGCCTCTTTCCGGAAAAAACCAGGTGAATCCCAGCCATCACCATAGGCATGAATGCAATGGCCCCAATACGTGCATTGTGTCCGGCAACAAGGCCGATGATCATGTAGGAAGAGATTCCAAAAGCAATTGCGCCAGCCATGGCAAAGTATGGCCGGATCCTGAACGCCAAGAGCATGATGTAGTACCCTACAAATGCTAGAAAAATATTTCCGTACGGATGCGGGAGAAACAGGGCCAACACTTTCTTCATGGCAACAACCCCCTCATCGCTCCAGTCAACGCTGACCAGGTAGGCAGGCATCCCGCCAAAAATCGAGGACGCCCACAATCCTTCCTCTCCCGTGGCCACCCGATAATCGTGCAGATCCTTCGTAGAGCCGATGTGCTGTTGGATATCTCCCTGCTTCAACGATCGGTTGGCAAAAAAAGCAGGCCTGAAAAAAGAAAGAGTGATGATGAGGAAAAGCAAGATCGCCAGAACGTGCGGCAACAGGTCTGACTTAAAATTAATTTTCATCGAGTGACTGGTTAGGGATCGCAAATTAGGAAGGTTTTTATCAATATTTCAGTTACCCGTTAAACCTTCAACCGACTCCATTGTCTAAGAAGGTCGGGTGTATTTCTGTTCACGCTCTTTTTGCAGAAATGTTCAAAATCTCACGCCGGAATTTAAACCCGGCTGCCTGCTGCCCCTCTAATCATCATACAATCATTTAAAACCTATCACGATGAAAACGATGAACAAAACCAATGACAAAAGAAAGGGACTCAATTACCTGTTTCCCTTCTTCACGCTCCTGATCATGCTGATCGCCGGAGCTTGTACCAATCAGGACAACCCATCCGAGTTTTCCCAGGAAGACACGGAAGATGCTACCACCAATGCGATCGATGACTTCGCCAATGACGATGCCGAAGATCTCGGGATGGTGGCCGTTATTTCAGAAACTTCTGAGGGCGGACGGATTTCCGATTCCGACGACCGCCTGCAGTGTGCGGTGATTACCCGCACCGGGACCAAAGAGGCCGGAACCATACGCATTGATTTCGGTATCGGATGCAAGGACCAACGCGGTAGAGTGAGAAAGGGTGCGATCCTGATCGACTATGTGGGTGCCTGGGCAGAACCCGGTTCCAGCCTGCTGTATTCCTTTGACAACTATTCTGTGAATGACATTGTATTGGGTGGAACCCGCTCTGTCAAGAACATCACGACTGACCCCGCCCTGCTGACCTTCCAGGTGGATGTTGAGGACGGAACGGCGACCTGGCCTGACGGACGCGTCGCTACCCGGAGAGTTCATCACCGCCGTGTGCACGAGCGCGATGTCAACAACGTGCTGCTGAGGCTGATCATCTACGGTACGTCTGAAGGAAATCACCGCAACGGGCGCGGATACTACATCGAGATCCTTGAACCCCTGGTGTATGACCGCAAATGCCGTGAAGAAGGTGTCTTCATTCCTGTAAAGGGAAAGAAACTGATCAAGCACGGCGATCGCCAGATCACAGTTGACTATGGAGATGGTCGCTGCGACAACATCGTCACCCTGATCAACATCAACGGACGTTCGAAAGATATCAACGTCGGCGGCTGACATACGACAGGAACCTTTTCAGAGACCACACCGCATGCGCGGTGTGGTCTCTGATTTTTTAGCTGCTTTCCAGGATGGAATTATTTGCCTACTTTCATTTACCTAAACCAGCTCTGATGAGGAACGCTTACCTGCTCGCTCCCCTCTTACTTGCATTGTCCAGTTGTTCTACCCCCACCTTTGACTCAAAGGCCGAGGAAGCTGCCATTCGTGCTGTCCTTCATGCAGAAGAGATTGCCTGGAACAACGGAGACATCGATTCATTCATGGAGGGGTACTGGAAGTCTGACTCCCTCCTTTTCGTTCGGGCTCGCGGAAGCAGCTTTGGTTGGCAGGCCGCCCTGGATAACTATAAAATGGCATACCCCGACCGGGCAGCGATGGGCACGCTGCGCTTCACACTTCACGCAATCCGGCCGCTTTCTGAAACGCACTTCCTGGTTGCAGGAAAGTATTTTATTACGCGGCTGCGCGGAAACCTGGATGGCAGCTTCACGTTGGTGTTCCGGAAGATCGATGGCAAGTGGGTGGCCATTTATGACCACACCGGCTGACTAGTTCTTAGCCATTTCTTCGCGCACAAAACTCATCAACTCACGGATGTACGGCTTGCTGAAATCGAACCGTATTCCGGCGGCCTGATAAATTTCGGGTATCGTCCGGGTGTTTCCGAGCTTCAAGGCTCTTCGGTATCCTTCCAACCCCTCCGCTTTGTTTCTCCGGTAATTTCTCCACAGCGCAATAGCACCCAGCTGCGCCATGCCGTATTCGATGTAGTAGAAGGGCACCTCATACAGGTGCAGCTGCTTCTGCCACATGAAGTCCCGCGACTCCGCCAGGCCTGACCAATCGGTAACCGTTTCCGCAAATTCCTGGAAGACAATGTTCCACTGTCTTATTCGCTGCTCCGGAGGATGGGAAGGATTCTCATAAACCCAATGCTGAAACTTGTCGATCGTTGCTACCCAGGGAAGAGTTTCAATAATATCTTCCAGCTGTTCCTGCCGGGCACGCCTCAGATCCTCTGGCTTTTCAAAAAATATATCCCAGTGATCCATGGAGAGAAGTTCCATCGCCATGGAAGCAAGTTCGGCTACCTCCATGGGAGGACTTTTGAAATCCGACAAAGAAAGATCCTTGGTGAGAAAATTGTGTACCGCGTGGCCGCCCTCGTGCATCAGGGTTGTCATGTCGCGCATGGTGGACGTCGCATTCATGAAGATGAACGGAATACCGATCTCAGCTAGCGGATAGTTGTAACCCCCGGGGGCTTTGCCTTTGCGCGATTCAAGATCGAGGTGCCCCATCGATTCCATCACGCGCAGACAGTTGCCCAGGTAGGGATCCAGACGACTCAGGCAGGCAATGGATTTTGACGTAAGATCCTTTCCTCCGGTAAACGCTTTCAGCGGCGGCCTCCCTTCCGCGTCCACGGCCTTATCCCAAGGACGCAAGGAATCAACCTGCAGCTGCTCCTTCCGTTTCTCACTCAACTCCTCCACGAGCGGCACCACCTCTGAAGAAATGGAGTCGTGGAAATCAAAGCAGTCCTTGGGACTGTAGTCAAACCGGCCGTACGACCGGAACATGTAGTCGCGGAAGTTTGCAAACCCGGCATTGGCGGAGACCCGGTTCCTCAATTGAATGAGTTTGGTGTACAACGCATCCATCGTTTCCTTGTCGTTCAACCTCCGTGCCGTCATCTTACGGTATACTTCTTCCCGAACAGAGCGATCGGTCTCCTGCAGCAGCACAGAGGCTTGCTGCATGGTGAGCTCCTGCCCTTTCCATTCGATGGTCATCGCTCCCGACAACTGGCCATATTTCTGGGACTCGAGATTGATCTGCGTGTACAAAGGCACATTTTCCTGTCGGAACAATTCGATATCCTTTTTCAGGTTCCGGATTAAAATAAAAAACCCTTCTTCCTTCGCCAGTGACTCCAGAAAAGGAGAATCGGCAGCTTTTCTATTGAGCTGATCCGATACCGGTGCAATCTGAGGCTGAATCTGCTGAACAAAATCTTGATAGCGGGCGGAATACTCTTTGTTGTCTGTGTAGCATGTCATCCGGATATATCGCCAGCCGAAATCATCTCCGATCGCCGACTCCAGTTCGCTCCGGTCGCGGAACCACCTGCTCAAATCGGCAGCCGACGCGATCTCCCGATCAAGGAGTTGGTCAAAATAAGGCTTCAATGCCTCCCAGGTACTCACCACAAAGTCCTCGGTCAGAAACTGGCGCGGCGGGCGTGTGGGTATGGTTACTTCACCTTTCATGTTTACTATTTTTTTTTAAAGATTCTCAAAATAGGCCCAATTAACGAAAGTAAAAAAACCAATTAGAGCCTTCGTGGTTGACGGGTTGGCTGAATGGACGCTACGTTGTACATTTCAAACCAATCAAAAACGCGCAGATCATGAAAAAATATTGGCTGGTTGTCCTTCTCGCTCTTGCCTACCAGGCCTTTGCACAAAAAGGCAGTTCCTCCCTTGATTCGAAAGTAAAGGAATTTGATGCGTACACCCAATCGGCCCTCCGGCAGTGGGAGGTTCCCGGTGCTGCTGTCGCTGTCATCAAAGACGGGAAGGTGATCTACAAAAAGGGATTCGGGGTAGCAGACATCACCACTTCCCAACCCGTTAACACTGAAACGCTGTTCTCAATCGGATCCACCACCAAAGCCATGACAGCCGTCTGCCTCGGGATGCTTGTCGATGAAGGGAAAATCAAGTGGGACGACCCCGTGTCAGCCCATCTTCCGGAACTAAAGCTGTACGATCCGTTTGTGACACGCGAACTGAAGATCCGCGACCTCCTTATCCACGACAGCGGGGTTGGAAATACCGACTTCCTGTGGGGCATGATGGATATCAGTGAAGATGAAATCCTGAAACGCATGCAGCTCGTTCAGCCCAGCTATTCCTTCCGGGCCGGATTTATTTATCAGAACATTTTCTACGTGGCGGCGGGCAAGGTCATCGAAAAGATCACGGGGAAGCCGTGGGAGGTATTCTTTCAGGAGCGCATATTCAAACCTCTCGGCATGTCTCGGACCTGCGCCAAGACGGCCCATATCAAGGACGAAAACTATACCCGACCGCACTACAAGCTGGAAGGGAAAATCGAAGTCATCGGCGTTATGAATGTAGATGCGGTCGGCGCCGCAGGTTCCGTCTGGTCTTCCATCAGCGACATGGCAGCGTGGACGCTGTGCATGCTCGACAGCAGCAAATATGCCGGAGGTCGGTTGCTACATCCTTCCACCTGGGCCGAAATGTTCAAACCACAGACGCTCGTAACCGCTGCTGCCTTCTATCCTACCGCCCGGCTCACGAAACCCCAATGGACGACATACGGGCTCGGCTGGTTTCAACACGATTATAAGGGGCACAAGATAAATTTTCATACCGGCAGTCTTCCCGGTCTTACTGCCATTCACGGACAGCTTCCAGACCAGAAGCTGGCGATATACGTACTCGGGAATTACGACCACGCCGAAGTACGGCATGCGCTGATGTACAAGGCCTTTGACCATTTTGCCCTCGGCGGCGCGCGCGACTGGAGTTCAGAATTTCTGACGCTCTACACGGGTATCACCGACTCACAGAAAAATGAAGAAGCCAAAAGAGAGGCCATGCACGTCACTGGCACAAACCCAACCGTCGCACTTTCAGCGTACGCGGGCACGTATACCGATCCATTGTATGGAGAACTCGTTGTTCAGGAGGAAGGCACCGGCCTGAAATTAACCGTTAACAATTTTGAGCGCGCTTTGCTTGATCACGCGAACTACGACACGTTTTATGTGCTGTGGGAAAAGAAGTGGTTTGGGAAAGCAACTGCGTCGTTCCGTCTGGGAACAGCGGGGAAGGTAGAAAATGTGAGTCTGGCGGGCATGGAATTCCGAAAGGTGAATTAGCTTTGACCCAACTGCGCACCACAAATACAAAGACATGTTTGAAAACCTGCTGAACAAACTCCGGAGAAAAAAAGAATTCAAGCCCTACGAGTTTCGAATGGTTGAATTTGACCTGGAACAAGATGGGAAAATTGAATACGCGCAATGGCTTCATCCGGGAGAGTCGGGAAATACCATCACGCAGGCGCACGTCGATTTTTACAGACAGTTTGTTAAACCGGGTGACCTGGTCATTGACATTGGGGCCAACGAAGGCGATACCTCCGTTCCCATGGCGCTTGCTGCGGGAAAAGAGGGCCTCACGCTGGCGCTCGAACCAAACCCGCACGTATTCAAAGTATTGACCCGCAATGCCTCTCTCAACCGAAGTAAAACAACGATTGAACCTTTAAACTTTGCAGCCACCGCCTACGACGGTGAGTTCACGTTCGGCTCGGGCGATCCATCGTATGGCAATGGGGGCATCGTGGGGTTCACGCACAATGAGGCGCGCAACACCCGATTCACACTCAACGTCACGGGCAGGAATTTGGAGCAATACCTGCTGAAAAATTATCCCGATCGGCTGGCCAGGCTCTCGTTCATCAAAATCGACACGGAAGGCTACGACAAGGAAATTATCAAGACCATGCCGGCCATCATTCAAACGCACAAGCCGGTAATCGTAACGGAATGTTTTGGTCCTTCCATAACGGAAGAAAAGAAGGAACTCTATCGGCTGCTGGTGCAGCATGGTTACACGCTGTATCACCTGACTGACTTCCTGGGATCAGCACCACGCCCCCTGGCCGAAAACCAGGTGAGCGGAAAAAGAACATTCGATATCCTTGCGTTGCCCGAAAGGGGTTAGCCGATTTCAACCACCACGTCGTCGGTGAGCGGATGGCCCACACACGTCAGCACATAGCCTTCGTCGCGTTCGCTCTGCGAAAGTCCTTCCTCCTCGTCCAGTTTCACTTTGCCTGAAATGGCCTTGCCCCGGCACGCCGTGCATAGCCCGCTCTGACAGGAGTAAGGCAAGTCAATCCCTTTATCAAGCGCCGTCTCCAGGATGGTGCGGTTGGGCTGAACTTCAAACTTGTATTCCTGCCCATCGTACCGCACGGTAACTTCGTGGGCCTTCTTGCCGAGCGGAGCAGCCGCCTCTTTTTTTTGCTCCTTGTCGATGGTGGGTGTAACAAAACTCTCCTTGAATATTTTCTCTTTCGGGATTTGATGCTCTTTTAGCAAGGTCTCCACATTCTTCATCATGCCCTCGGGGCCGCACATCAGGTAGGTCGTCTTTTCGATGCCCCAATCCGGGATCCGCTCAAAGAGTTTTTTGAGCATGTCGTGGTTAAGGAGGCCCGAATAGCCCTGCCAGTTCATCGGGGCTTCATCCAGGATGTGAATAACATGAAAGCGGCCTTCGAACTGCTCCTCCCTCCGGGTGAGTTCTTCTTTAAAAATCACTCCATCGAAGTTCCGGTTGCAGTATATCAGGGACACGATGCTGTCCGGCTCCTGGCTCAGCGTGCTTTTGATGTGCGACATCATCGGTGTGATACCGCTGCCGCCAGCAAACATGACCAGGTGCCTTTTATCTTCTTTGCTGTACTCGGTGGTGAATTGGCCCATGGGCTCCATCACCTTCAAGGAGTTGCCCACTTTCAGATTGTCGATGAGGTAATTTGAAAGGATGCCGTCATCGACCCGCTTCACGAGGACAGCCAGGTCCTCGTCAATGAATGGTGATGAGCACAACGAGTAGGCGCGGCGCACCTCCTTTCCCTGGGGGGAGGCTATCAGCGTGAGAAACTGGCCTGACTTATAGTTGATTTTTCCGCTTTCCGGCTGGGCAAAAACAATGGAGATTGCCTCCTTCGTCTCTTGAATAATGTTTTTCACCCGCAGGTTGGTATAATGAAGCTTGGGCTGGTTCTCCGGACCTGTTGCGGGCGTTGACTTTTTGAAAATATTGAATGCCATCCTATTCGCTATTGCTGGTAAAACTGAGTCGCAAAGCTACACGTCAATTCCGATTCTCTCAAACCAAATACCTGAATATGATGCCGAAGACACCGCTGATTGGGTAAAAAAGATTTATTTTAGCCACTTAACAGGCCAACGTGCAGCTTAATCCTCTTACTGCAATCTCTCCGGTTGATGGACGCTACTTCCAGACTACCGCGCCGCTTACTGCGTACTTTTCTGAATACGCACTAATCAAGTACCGGATCCGGGTTGAAATCGAGTATTTTATCGCTTTATGCGAATGGCCGATCGACGAATTAAAGGCCTTCCCCAAGGCCCACTTTACCCTCCTTCGCTCGCTATACGAGAAGTTTGACGAGGCTGCGGCCGAGCGCATCAAACGCATCGAAAAAACAACCAATCACGACGTGAAGGCCGTCGAGTACTACCTGAAAGAAGTCTTTGATGAAAATAAACTTTCAGCCTACAGGGAGTTCATACACTTTGGGCTGACCTCCCAGGACATCAACAACACGGCGACCCCTTTGCTGGTGAAAGAATTTTTGGAAAGGGAGTTTGTTCCGGCGATCCGGGAAGTCATGAACAGGATTGAAAAGCAATCCGCCGATTGGAAGGACATCCCCATGCTGGCACGGACTCACGGACAACCCGCCTCCCCTACCCGTCTTGGAAAAGAGATGCAGGTGTTTGCGGTCCGCATAAAGAATCAATTAGCCTTGCTCCACGGCATTCCACAAACTGCAAAATTCGGAGGGGCCACCGGGAATTTCAACGCACACCATGTGGCCTATCCCTCCATCGACTGGATTCAATTTGCCGACGGGTTTGTCACCAAATCCCTGGGGCTTTCGCGGAGCCACCCCACCACGCAGATCGAACACTACGATAACCTGGCCGCCCAGTTTGACAATATCAAACGCATCAACACCATCCTCACAGACTATTGCCGTGACATCTGGCACTACGTTTCGCTGAATTATTTCACCCCGCGCATTGCCGCCGGGGAAGTAGGGTCTTCGGCAATGCCGCACAAGGTGAATCCCATTGATTTTGAAAATGCAGAAGGGAACCTGGGCCTGGCTAACGCGATGTTTGAACACCTGTCCGCCAAACTTCCTATCTCCCGCCTGCAGCGCGACCTCACCGATTCCACTGTCCTGCGGAATATCGGTGTCCCCATGGCGCACACCTGGCTCGCGTTGAAATCCATTCAACGCGGTATTGATAAACTGGAAATTCATCCGGAAGTTATCAGCGAGGATCTCAACAGTCACTGGGAGGTTGTAGCCGAAGCCATTCAAACCATTCTCCGGAAGGAAGGCTACGATAAACCCTACGAAGCGTTAAAGAACCTGACTCGTAAGAACGAGCCGATTACCCAACAAAATCTTTCCGCGTTTATTCAATCACTCGAAGTAAAACAGTCGGTGAAACAGCAACTGCTTGCTATCACCCCTTTCACCTACACAGGCATTTAAAAACACAGAGCGGTCTCCCGATCAAGGAAACCGCTCCGCACAACCCAACCTGCTTACTGCGTTCCTGTTTTCTTCACGCTAACCTTCGCCAACGTCGCCTCCTTGGTTGCCTTTCCTGAACTGTAGTCTTTGAGGGCAGAAAACTTGATGGATAGTTCGAGCGTGGCCGGAATGCCGCACCCGACACACTTGGTCAGTCTCACGTTAAAAACCAACTGCTCGTTGTCTTTCAGGCTCCGCAGCGTGCGGCCGTATTCCACAATGTTCTCCTTGAGATCGCTTTCAAATTTTGGATAAAGCTCCTTTACCTTCTGGTCGCGTTCGGCTTGCGGCAGGTTGCGGAGATCCACGGTGGGCATGGCAAACCGACGCTTGTCTTCTTCGACGCTGGAATACACTTTCATAGTATAAATTACTCCAAAGTCCTTCATACGCTCATAGCGCACGTTCCCCTGCACGTAATACGTCTTCGAAAGATCCTCGCGGTAGAGGCGGCCGAACATGCTGGAAAGTACTTCGAGGTCCGGTGCGAGTTCATCGGCAGTTTCCGTATTGATGATGGTAAGCCGCTTCATGAATTCGTCGCGCGAAATTTTCCCCTGCTTCAGCTGATCCATGTCGCTGCGCTTTGCCTCCACGGTCAGCAGCTTGCGCTTCGACTGCCGGCTGCCGCTCCAGATGAGTTCAAAGCCATCGTCAAAACCGTCCGATCGGTTGGTGATTACGATGCGCTCGTCGGGCTTCAACCCGCTGATAACGTCACCGTAATCGGCCAGAAAACTTTTGGAGACCTCCAGAAAACTACCCTGCATATCCTCCGTCAGGCTGTCGGACGAAATTCTCTCCGCAATCTTCGGCTCTGCACTCTTAGGCGCTTTTGGTCTTTTTACCTGCTCCCGGGCGCGGATCTGCTCGCGCTCGCAATCCTCGCAGTCCTCGTCTGTGAACGAATAAGAATACGTCATGCCCCCAGGCCGTACATCCACCATGTCTGGCGTCATGTTAAATCCACCCATCAGCATCCCACCCACCCCGGAAGGGAGGCGGAACGTCACGCCGTGACCGGCTACATAGGTTCCTTCTACTTCCATAGGAAAGAAGTTTCTTCTTCCCATTTGCTGCTTCAGAAGTGTTCCCAGGATATTTTCTGCCACCTCAATGTCCTGATTCATGCGCTGATCACCGTCTTTCGGTTGAGCTATTCCCATCAGGCTGCCCATCAACATCCCCAAACTCATCACTACGCTCCATACCTTTTTCATAACTCTATCTGTTTAATGTGTTAGTAACTCTTTTGATTATCTGTCCGGCTTCCCCGGTTACTGGCCATCAGGCTCGTCAGAATCTCCTCTGTATCCTTTTTGAACTGATCGGTATTTTCTTTCATGTTGACCAGGTTCGCTTGAAAATATTGCATATCCTGCTTGCGCTGGTCCTGCACATAGCGTGAGAAATCAGACAGCAATCCCTCGAGGTATTCTTTCTGTCCAGTCGTTGACAATTGCAGATAGTCACGCATCAATTTCAGGTTTTCGGTCTGCATCTGGCCTACAAACTGGCGCACCTGCTCCTGCTGTCCGGCAGAAGCCTCCTTGACCAGGGAGTTGATCCTGCTGGAGTTACCGGCGAGATTCTTCTGAATGGACGCTTCCAGTTTCTGGTTTCTGCTGTCCCAGGCTGTCTGCATGGATGCATTGTTTTCTTCCAGCGAAGCCTGAATCATTTGTGTCACACCCGCCTTATCCAATACTTGCTCCAAGGCGGTAGGTGCGCCAAAAGAAATTCGTAACTCCTGATTGCTTATACTCGCCGAAAGGCCGAGGAGGCGCGCAGCAACAAGCAGCACCAGGAAGGAGGCTGCGATGCCCAGGGTCATCCTGAAATAATGTTCCCGCCAGATCGGCCGCTCGTTATTTCCAACGATAAGCGGAGGCGCAATGACTTCCTTGTCCGCAAGTCCCGCCATCACCGACCTCACCTGCCGCCATTCTTCCGATCGCTTCCGCTCGGCCGGATGCTCTTGAAGATAGGCCTCCACCTTTTTCAATTCCTCCCCCTCCAATTCACCGAAGTGATAGGCAACCAGGGTGGCTTCATCGGGTTTATAATTCATAACCAATTGCTTCTTTTGTAATATTTTTTCTTTCCAACATCCGCTTCAAGGCTTCCAATCCATAGTACATCCGCGACTTCACTGTATTCTCCGAAATGCTCAATGCTTCGGCAATTTCCCTGAACTTGAGTCCTTCATACTCCTTCATGATCACCACCTCCCGCTGTTCCTCACTCAACTGCTTCAAGCACCCCTGCAACAAGTCTGAAAGTTCGGACTGCCGCAGCAGACGTTCCGGGTTGTCTCCCCGATGGTTCGACTCCTGCCACGCCATGCTGTTCCTCGTACCCGGCCGCTGGTCCTCCAGTGAAACAGAAGCGGCGCTCTTTTTCTTCCGCAACTCCTCCCGGCAAAAGTTCACCGCGATCGTGTACAACCACGACCTGAACCGCGATGTGTCCTGCAGGCCGCCGATGTTGCGGTGCATGGCGATGAACGTCTTTTGCGCCACCTCCATGGCCATGTCGTGATCGTAGAAGAACTTGAACCCATAGTTATAGATTCGCTTATACCATGCGTGCATGAGCTTCCCCTGCGCCAGGCTATCTCCTTCACGCGCGCGCGCAATGAGATTTTCAGCGTGCATCATGGTTGTTCCAGTGTCAGGTTGAGTCAAAGTGCTTCTAAAGTGTTTCAAGGTTCCCGGGCTATTACGGTATAGATGAGGGCCTTGGATGAAAAGTTTGATAAAATTCACCTTTTTTTCGCGACAGCGCATACTGTCCGATGGCAAACAGGCCGGGCAAAGTATCTTTGTCGCCGTGAAAAGCCTTATTTCCTTCCTTATCCGCTATGTGCCGCGCAAGTACCTGCAGCGCGTCAGTGGGCTCGGACTGCGCGTGCTGGGAGTTTTCTATGCCGGCAATACCGTAGAATGCCCCATCTGCAGTCATCGTTACCGGCGTTTTCTGCCTTATGGACGGATCAATCCGCGGCCAAACGCGTTATGCCCGTCCTGCCTTTCGTTGGAAAGACACCGCCTGATCTGGCTGTACCTTCAGGAAAAAACCAATTTCTTTTCGGGCCCACTGGACGTCCTGCACATTGCCCCGGAGCCCTGCTTTCTGAAACGGTTTGAAAAAATGCACGGATCAAAATACATCACCGCTGATCTGGAGTCTCCCCTTGCCAAAGTGAAAATGGATATTCACCGGATGCCCTTCGGTGACAATTCATTCGATGCCGTACTCTGTAACCACGTACTGGAGCATGTGGAGAACGACATCCAGGCGCTTTCGGAAATCAGAAGAGTGCTGAAACCCGGAGGCTGGGCCATCCTACAGGTTCCGTTTTTTTCACCCGTTCCGGAATTCACACTGGAAGACAAATCGGTGATCAGTGATGTAGACCGTGAACGGTTGTACGGGCAGGATGATCACGTGCGAAAGTTCGGAAGAGATTACCCGGACCGTATTGCACGCGGCGGCCTGGTGCCTACGCCGGATGATTTTGCGAAAACCTTTCCCGATGGCGCGCGGTATGGCATTTCCGCTGGTGAGGTCATCTACCGGGCGTCAAAACCATAAAAAAATACCCGGGTCTCCGGGTATTTTAAAATCAATAATATTGACTCCTCTTATTTTCCCAATTTATCCAGCACTTCCATGACTTCCTGGACATGCTTGCGGCTGGTTTCCATGAGCGCCTTCTCGTCTGCATTGAGGTCCAGTTCGATGACCTTTTCAATACCGTTCTTTCCGAGGACAACAGGAACACCCAGATAACAATTCTTAATACCGTACTCACCATCCAGCTGCATGCATACAGGAAGGATGCGCCGCTGGTCTTTCACAATGGACTCCACCATTTGGGCGGCCGCGGACCCCGGTGCATACCAGGCGGATGTTCCCATCAGTTTCACCAGCTCACCGCCGCCAACTTTGGTGCGCTCAATAATTGCGTTCAGTTTATCCTTGTCCATCAGTTCCATTACCGGAATACCGGATACAGTAGTGTACCGCGGGAGGGGTACCATCGTGTCGCCGTGGCCACCGAGAAGCATCGCCTGAATATCCTTCGGGGAAACGTCCAGTGCTTCGGCGAGGAAGGCACGGTAGCGTGCAGTATCCAGGATGCCTGCCATCCCCATCACCCGCATGCGCGGCATCTTGGAGGTGAGGTGGGCCTGGTACGTCATCACATCCAGCGGGTTTGAAACCACAATGATGATCGCTTCCGGCGAATGCTTGATAATGTTTTCTGTAACGGACTTCACAATGCCCGCATTGGTGCCTATCAGATCATCGCGGCTCATGCCCGGCTTCCGGGGCAAACCGGATGTTATGACTACCACCTCCGATCCCGCGGTCTTGGTATAATCATTGGTCACGCCGATTACCCGGCTGTCGTACTGATTGATCGGCGCTTTCTGCCAAATGTCGAGCGATTTCCCCTCGGCAATTCCTTCTTTAATATCGACAAGTACAATCTTATTGGCTACCTCGCGATACGCGAGCACATCGGCACACGTTGCGCCAACATTGCCTGCACCGACTACTGTAATTTTCATGCGTTCATGGTTTAGGATGCTATTCGGGTGTAAGTTATCATTCCCCTCAAAAAAGAAAAAGCGATCTGATATTTAAATAGGTCTCACCTTCATCTCGAGAACAGACCGCGTTTCTCCAGTCACCTTGTACCGGTCATCCACACGGTAACCCGCCACCCACACAATTTCTCCGTCCGACTCCATCACCGTCACCCGGCCCTTGTCCGGCAGAGCAACCCGCTCGTCGATCAGGAAGTCGCTCAGCTTCTTGCGTTTCGTCATCCCAAGCGGAAAGAAACTGTCGCCGCTTTTCCATTTGCGCCAAACGATTGGGAACCGCACTTTGGCCCGATCCACAGTCGCACAGAAAGCATCCCCGGAAATTTCCTTTCCGTGTCGCGCGCTGACCTGGAGCATCCAGGGGCCCAGCGCCGCCTTGTCCTGTCCCTCTTCCACAAATACTTCGTGAAAGGCTTCTTCCCTGGGGGCCACAATCACGTACTCCCGGTCGACAACTGCCTCGTGGCTTGCCGAGAAAAACCTGGCTCCCGGCTGGCCATCGAGGGAAGCAGCGAGCTGCCTGCAGCGGTCCAGGTCAAACCCATACGGTCGAAGCAATTCGTAGCAGACAAAAGGAGGGTTCTTCAGCAGCTGCAGGAGCGCCTTGTCAACCAGTAATTTTCTCCCCTCCGTTCGGGTAATCGTATCCCGCAGCTGGCCCATCCCTCGCTGCATTTGCTCATAGGCTCCCTCCAGTTTTTCTGCCGAAGCTGCAAAAGTATTCTCCAGCGAAGGATTAAGTTCCTTCAATCTTGGGATAACCTGGTGCCGGATGAAATTGCGCTGATAGTGTGTAGCCGTATTGCTTGAATCTTCCTTCCATGTAATTCCGCTGGCAATCGCGTACGCGTTGATTTCATCTCGGCTTGCAAAAAGCATAGGCCTGACAATCCGTTCATTTTTTCTTGGAATGCCTACAAGTTGGTCGAGGCCTGAGCCGCTGGTCCACCGGAGTAATACGGTCTCGAGGTTATCACTCAACTGATGTGCCGTAGCAAGCCAATGGTAATTCTCCTGTTCCAGGAGCTCGTTAAACCATTCGTATCGGAGATCCCGAGCTGCCATCTGCGTGGATATCTTTTTTTCTTCGGCATAGTTCTTGGTGTTGAACCGCTTGCTGTAAAACACTATCTCGTGGTCGCCACAAAACTGCTTCACGAACTCCTCCTCCGCATCCGACTCTTTCCCACGGAGTCCAAAATTGCCGTGCGCAACGCCCACCTCGTAGCCTGCTGCCTGGAAGAGATGAAGCATGACCATCGAATCAAGCCCCCCGCTCACGGCAAGCAGAATCCGATCCCGGAGGCCTACCAGGTCGTACCTGGAAATATAGTCGTTGAACTTCGACAGCATGTACTCAAAATTATCAAAAGTCAGCCGGTCTGTTCCGCTTTTCTAACTTTGGGCCCTAAATGAAGAAATTCATCCTTTTGGCATTCGTCCTGGCAAGCTTTGTTGACTGCCTGGGTCAGCGCAAGGTGACGCTCAAGAAGGCAGAAACGCTGAAAGGTTCGATTCAGGACGGGGTTCGTGTAGACTGGGTAGTCGGGGGTGTTGTATTTGAACAAAACCAAACGACCATTTACTGCGACTCCGCCATTTTTGACAGGGTCAAAAACTCTGTGGAGGCCTACGGCCGGGTTCGGATTGTGGAAGGCGACTCGGTTACGGTTACAGCCTCCCGCCTTACCTACGACGGGAACAAGAAAATTGCTTACCTGCGCAAGAACGTCGTTTTCACCAAACTGGAAACGGCAACACTCTATACGGACTTCCTTGACTTTGACCGGACAAAGAACATCGCAAAATACTTCAACCGCGGCAAACTCGTTGACAGCACTAACACACTTACAAGTGTCAAAGGGTACTACAATCTCAATACCAACATCGCCTCTTTTAAGAACAGTGTGGTGGGTGTAAACAAGGATAACACGCTTCGTTCAGACACCCTTCAGTATAGTTCGCGCTCCAAGGTTATATTCTTCCGCGCCTATACGCAGGTGGAAGACAAGCAGGGCGGCGTCGGTTATTATGAGCACGGCCAGTACGACACACGCGGTAAGATATCCAACCTGACTCAGGGTGATTTTGAAACATCGGCTTACCGCCTGCGGGGCACAAAACTGTTTCTCGACGACGTCCGCAAATTTTACAGGGCACAAGGCAACGTTGCCATGACGTCGAAGGAAGAGAATATGACCATCTACGGTGACGATGGATTCTATGACAAGAAGGCCCTCATCTCTAAAGTATACGGTCATGCTTTTGCAGCGCGTGTTTCAGACGACCAGGATACCATTTTCATCTCTGCCGACACGCTGGTATCCATCGACAGCCCGGATCCGAAGAAGAAGCGGTTGCTGGCCTACCGCGACGTTCGCATTTTCAAGAACGACCTGCAGGGCAAGGCGGATTCCCTCGTCTACCAGGCGAGCGATTCCACCATTTACTTTTACGGGAACCCCGTCTTGTGGACAGAAGGGAACCAGATGACCGCCGACTCCATCAGCGTGCTGCTCGTCCGGAAAAAAATCAACAAGATTTATATGGTTTCAACTGCGTTTGTGTCCTCTACCGACTCGTTGAAGAATTTCAACCAGATCAAGGGACGAAAGATGACCGCCTACTTTGACGAAAAGAACATTCACCATGTCAATGTGGAAGGAAATGGCGAGAGTATTTATTTCGCCCTCCAGCAAATCAAAGAAAAAGCGAACGACTCTACACGAACAATATCCATCGTCTCAGGAATGAACAAGATCATCTGCAGCAACATGCGGATCAATTTCAAGGCGGGCAAGATCAATAACATCAGTTTTTATGTAAAGCCGGACGCGTCCTTCATTCCACCGCACGAACTCAGGAAGGAGGAGATCCTGCTCAAGGGATTTTCCTGGCGCGCTGTGGACCGCCCGACCCGCGGGACCGTTGTTCAGCGACAGCCCTAGCAAACGGGAAGGGACGGAAATTTATTGCCCGGAATGCCACATTTTTGGCAAATCCTCTTTGGGAAGCCTTAATTTTGTGGTATATTTTCACTTGAGCCAGTGTGTGATTATGATTCGGACGGTAGCTTTTCTGTTCTGTTGCCTCGCGGGCGCCGGGTCTTATGCCCAGGGTGGCTTGGAATGGATCGAACGTCACGAAAACCATCAGGCAGGACTTGGCAAGAATGCCCGAATTCCCATCCGGCTCAAGAACACCTCCGATAAGCCCCAACAATTTATTATCCGCCGGGCTGTTCAGGAACTTCAATCGAATCAAAAGGCTTATTTCTGCCTGGGCGACGACTGCCTTGACCCTCTCACCGACCAGATAACGAAACGCCTGGAGCCCGGGGAATCGCTCCTGAACCTGTTTTTTGTTGTTGAAACAGGCCTTTTATCCGCTACCCATTCGTTTCGGATTGAAGCCTTCCCCAAAGGAAGCCCGCAAATGATCCAGGATTATACGTTTTCATTGTCTGTGGAGGAGAAGTCTTCCCGTTCGTTTGTTTTCCAATCCCGGGATATAACCGTCCATGACCTGTACCCCAACCCCGTCACGGACCAGCAGGCCCATATCGACTACCGGCTAACCGACGAAGCCATCAAGGCCAAAGTGGTCATTCATAATATTCTGGGCAGTCCCGTCGGGGAATACGAGCTTCCTGCGTTTGAATCGCGGGTAAAGATCCGCACCGAGGATTTGTCTTCCGGCGTCTATTTTTATACGGTCTACCTCGACAATATCGGTGTGATGACCCGCAAGCTGGTGGTGAGGAAATAATTCGCCGTTTCGACCGTTTTCCATTCAATTTCAAATAGTGTGGGCCGAATCGTATATTTGCGGCCTTTATTTATGAGGAGAAAAATAGCTTTCGGGGTTGTACTCATGGTTGCCGCAGTGGTGTTTACCTCCTGCAGCAAGTTCCGGCGGATTCAAAAGAGCGAGGACTGGCGTATTAAGTACGATGCCGGTATGAATTATTACAACAAAAAGGACTACTACCGGACGGCCATCCTTTTTGAGGAAATCCTCCCCATTGTACGGGGGCTTCCAGAAGGTGAAAAGGTGGAATTTTCACTGGCCTATTGTCAGTACTACGAGAAACAATACCTCCTCGCCTCCAACCAGTTTCGTACCTTTTTCGAAACATATGGACGGAGCTCTCAGGCCCAGGAGGCGTATTTCATGTATGCCTATTCGCTCTATGTCGTCGCCCCTGCTTCCAACCTTGACCAGTCAAACTCGGTGGAAGGAATGAACGCCATGCAGAATTTCTTAAACCGGTATCCTACCAGCGAGTTCCGGGAAAAAGCTTCCCAGGTCATTGTCACCAGTCAGCAAAAACTGGAACAGAAAGGGTATGATAATGCACGGCAATACCTGAAGATCAAGAGCTACAAAGCAGCGGTCATTGCGTTCAATAACTTCCGGAAGAATTTTCCTGACTCCAAGTTTCTGGAGGAAGTAGCCTATCTCAAGGTGGTAGCCGAATACAAACTAGCCATTCAAAGTTTCCATACGCTCCAGGTAGAGCGCTACTCCAGTGTTGTAACGTTCTACCAGGAATTGGTTGACACCTACCCGGAAAGCAGTTATTTGAAAGATGCAGAAAAAATGTATTCTGATAGTCTCAATAAGATTAATAAATTAAAGAACAATAAAAACTCCTAGCTCCATGGCAAACCAATCATCCATCATTACCCGTGACATTGACAAGATCGCAGCTCAAACCGGCAACGTGTACCAGTCGGTTGTAATTATTTCAAAGCGGGCGCGTCAGATTTCCATCAACATCAAAGAAGAACTCAACAACAAATTGGCTGAGTTCGCAACCACCGTTGACAACCTGGAAGAAGTGTTTGAAAATCGCGAGCAGATTGAGATCTCCAAGTTCTATGAGCGCCTTCCCAAGCCCACCAACACGGCCCTGGAAGAGTTCATGGACGGAAAGATTATGCACCGCAATCGTGTAGAAGAAGTGAAGCCGGCTGAATGATATGATCAGGGGGAAGAAAATCCTGGTGGGTGTAACCGGAAGCATCGCTGCCTACAAAGCGGCGCATCTGATCCGGCTCCTCGTCAAGGAATCGGCCGAAGTGAAAGTGATAGCCACCCCCTCTGCCCTGGACTTTATTACCCCCCTCACCCTTGCCACCCTCTCGCGCAATCCGGTGTACTCGGCGTTTCAAAAGTCGGATACCGGTGAGTGGAACAACCATGTGCACTTCGGGCTTTGGGCTGATGTTATGATCGTGGCGCCCGCCAGCGCGAATACGCTTGCAAAAATGGCTGCCGGTCTCTGCGACAACCTGCTGCTCGCCACCTACCTTTCCGCCCGATGCCCCGTATTCCTTGCTCCTGCGATGGACGTGGACATGTTAAACCATCCGGCCACACGGTCCAACATGGATCTCCTCGGGGCACGCGGCAATCGCTTGATATCGACCACCATCGGGGACCTTGCCTCCGGATTAACAGGGGACGGACGCATGGCCGAACCGGAAGAGATCGTGGATCACCTCCAGCGCTTTTTCGCTTCAAAAAAAAAACTAAAAAATAAAAAGGCCCTCGTAACGGCAGGTCCTACATACGAAGCCATCGACCCGGTTCGTTTTATCGGAAACCACGCGAGCGGAAAAATGGGATTTGCCATAGCAGAAATACTGGCTGAGCACGGAGCCCAGGTTGACCTTGTCACAGGCCCGACCCATGAACAAATCCACCACCCCGGCGTCACCGTTCACCGGGTCGTCAGCGCCGCCGAGATGTTCGCCGTCTGCCAGAAGCAGTTCCCCACATCCGACATAACCGTATTCGCTGCGGCTGTGGCCGATTACCGTCCTGCCGTTGCAGCCACTCAAAAGATCAAGAAATCAAAGGATTCACTCTCGCTGAAGCTTGCCGGAACAACCGATATCGCAGCCACACTCGGGAAAAAGAAGAAGAAAGGTCAGATCATTGTGGGTTTTGCCCTGGAGACAACCAATGAGCAGCAAAACGCGGCCAAAAAACTGAAGGCCAAGAATTTTGATTTCATTGTTCTGAATTCCTTGAACGACCAAGGAGCGGGATTCGGGGGCTCCACCAACAAAGTACAGATTATCAGCAAAGGCAATAAGATAAAGCGCTTCCCGCTAAAGTCGAAAAAAGAAGTTGCCGCGGATATCGTGGACACCATCATGGAAAACTATGCGTAACTCATTATACATCCTCGCAGCGATTTTGCTCAGCCTCCCGGGGATGAGCCAGGAATTGAACTGCAAAGTCACAATAAACGCCGACCAGATCCAGACTTCCGATCGCGGGGTCTTTAAGGACATGGAGCGCAGCATTGCCACCTTCATGAACACCCGCAAGTGGACGAATGACTCCTACAAGAATTACGAACGCATCAATTGCGGCATATTCATCAACATCAGCCGCATGCCGTCTATCGGTTCATTTTCTGCGAACGCACAGATTACACTTGCCAGACCTGTCTACAACTCCAACTACGAAACGGTTCTTCTGAACTTTGCGGATCGTGAGTGGGAATTCGAATACATCGAATCATTGCCCCTGGAATACAACGACAATTCCTACATCAGCAACCTCACCTCGATGTTGGCCTACTACGCGTACATCATCCTCGGGATGGATTATGATTCGTTTAGCGAAAAGGGCGGCGATCCCTATTTCCAGATGGCGCTCACGGTCGTCAACAATGCCCAATCGTCCAACCGCCCGGGGTGGCAATCCATCGGGAGCACCCGGAACCGATATAACCTCATCGAGAACATCAATAATCCGCAGATGGCAGAATTCCGCAGAGGGATATACAAGTACCATCGGCTGGCGTTGGACAGCTTTGACAAAACCCCCGACGAAAGCCGGGCGACGATCCTCAATGTGCTGAAAGGGGTCCGATCCGTCTGGCAAATCTATCCCAACTCGATCTACGTGATCACGTTTTTTGATTCCAAGTCCAACGAGCTGGTGAATGTCTTTTCCGAAGGCAGCCTGGGGGTACGCCGGGAAGCGTACGACATCCTAACCGTCGTGGATGCGAAACGCAACGTCTATCAAAAGATTATCTCAACTAATTAAAATCCCTGCTTAATTTTGGTCAGGTATGCTGAGCCAACTGACCATCAAGAACTACGCCCTGATCCACCAGCTGGAGATGGTCCCCTCGGCCCAATTGACCGTGATTACAGGGGAAACCGGCGCAGGGAAGTCCATTATGCTCGGTGCCATTGGGCTGCTGCTGGGAAACCGTGCCGACACGAAGGTGCTCTGGGACGAATCTGAAAAATGCATCACCGAAGGAACGTTTGAAATAAGTTCCTACGGGCTGCGGCCCCTTTTCGAACACCACAACCTGGATTACAGTGACCAGACCGTCATACGCCGGGAAATCAGCACGGGCGGGAAAAGCAGGGCCTTTATTAACGACACGCCCGTCACCCTGGATGTGATGCGCGACATCGGCGGAAGGCTGATGGACGTTCATTCCCAGCACGAGACGCTCGAATTGGGCACCCACCGCTTTCAGCTAGCCCTTGTGGATAGTTACACCGGCAACCTATCCATCGTCGAGGCCTACCAAAAAGCGTGGAAAGAATTTACCGTTGCCGAGGAAGCTTACAATGTGCTGTCCGGAGAGGCCGGGAAGCTAAAGGCCGAATATGACTTCATTAAATTTCAGGTGGATGAACTCCAGCAGGCTTCGCTGAAAGAGCCCGAGCAGGAGGAACTTGAATCCAGCCTGAAAATCAGCGAGCACGCTGAAGACATCAAGAGCCGCCTCCACCAAATTCTGGCACTTCTTGGGCAGGAAGTACCTTCCGCGCAAGGCTCGCTTTCCGCCGCTGTCAACCTGCTGCAGCCGATCCGGGATTTCAGCCCCGCGTTGGAGCAACTTTCCAAACGACTGGAGATCGTCCGCATTGAATTGAAAGACATCGTGGACGAGGCGGAAAGTGCAGAGGAGCGTGTGGAAGTGGACCCCGCCCGCAGGGTTACCATCCAGGAGCGCCTCGACCTCGTGTATACGCTCCTTCAGAAGCACCGCCTACCAGACATCAAGGCACTTCTTGAACTTCAACGGCAGCTCGAAGAACAGGCCAGCAAGACTGCCAATGTAGATGCAGACCTCCTCGCGGCCGGCAACCTGCTCGATAAGGCGCGGAGCGAATTAAAAAATCGCGCCGGCAAGCTCACCGTCTCCCGGGAGAAGGGTTTTGCACCGTTGTCAAGTGAACTGGTGAAGTTGCTCAGGCCGTTGGGGATACCCGAGGCCGTACTGAAGATCGAGCACACGGAGACGCCTCCCGGCCCGCGGGGCGCAGACCTGGTGGAAGTACTTTTCAGTGCCAACAAGGGAATTGCACCGAGACCGTTGGAAGCAGTTGCATCCGGTGGAGAGTTTTCGCGACTTATGTTCTGCGTCAAATATGTGCTGGCGGAAAAAAGTGCCCTTCCAACCCTGGTGCTGGATGAGATTGATACTGGAGTTTCCGGAGAAATCGCCATGCAGCTTGGGCTCATGATGAAGGAAATGGCCAAACGCCATCAGTTGATTGCTATCAGCCACCTTCCGCAAATTGCCGTCCGCGGGGATAAACACTTCTTGGTATTCAAGGATAGCACCAACCTCAAGACAAGCACCGAGATAAAAATTCTTCGCGATGAAGAGCGCGTGGATGAAGTGGCTAAGATGATTGGTGGCGCAAAACCGTCAACGCTGGCGCGGGAGAATGCACGGGAACTACTACAGCAATAAGCCGAACCAAACACATTTGCCCAACCTGATGCTTCCTGTATCTTCGTACAAAACGAATTCTGAGTGAGTACAAATCTTCCAAGAACCCGGTTGACAGGATTGATACTGGGACCTGTCCTTTTTGCTCTGATCTTGACGCTCCTTGAACCGGGCGTGTTGTCCGGAAAGAGCATCACGGTGCTGGCGCTCGGCGCCTGGATGATTTCCTGGTGGGTTACCGAGGCTGTCCCCATCCCGGTAAGCGCCATGCTTCCCATGGTAATCTTTCCCCTGACGGGCGTTTCCACCGTTCGTGAAGCCTCTGCTCCTTACGGGGATCCGGTGATCTTCCTTTTCATGGGAGGATTCATGCTCGCGCTCGGGCTGGAGCGACACAAACTCCATCTACGGATCGCCCTGGCGCTGATCAAACTTACCGGAACCAGCGGCAACGGAATCATCCTTGGGTTCATGCTTTCAACGGCCCTCATTAGCATGTGGATCAGTAACACGGCGACGGCCATCATGATGCTTCCCATTGCAGCTTCAGTAACAACGCTCCTGGCAGCGGAGATGGTCCAGGCCGACGATCCGCGTTTTAAGAAATTCGCCACGGGGTTGATGCTCGCCATCGCCTACGCGGCGAGCATCGGAGGCATTGCCACCATCATTGGTACCCCGCCCAACGTGGTGCTGGTTGGGTTCATGAAGCGCTACTACGACATGGATGTCAGCTTTGCACGTTGGATGGTCATCGGGGTTCCGCTGATGATCCTGGGGCTAACGGCCTGTTACCTCCTCATCACACGGGTGCTATTCGTCAATAATCTTCCTTCCATCGAGGGATCCCGCGAACTCATCCAGCGCAAGTACCAGGAACTCGGCGGCATTTCCAGAGCAGAAAAACTGGTGCTATCTGTCTTCTCCGTGACTTGTTTTTTCTGGATTTTCCGTCAAAACCTGAACTCCTTGCTCGGAACAAACCTGCTTGATGACACTACCATTGCCATGGCCGGAGGAATTCTCATGTTCATGGTCCCGGTGAGTTTTGAAAAGCAAGTTTTCTTACTCGAATGGAAGGATATGAAAGAACTTCCGTGGGGTATCCTGCTACTTTTCGGCGGGGGACTCTGCCTCGCTGACGGGATGGAAAAGTCAGGGCTGGTTCAGCTTGTTGGAAATTATTTTTCCCAACAGCAGGAAATTAGCCCGCTGGTTCTTGTGTTTTCGCTGACCGCCATCTCCATGGGACTCACCGAACTGATGAGCAACGTGGCCCTCGTGACGATTTTTCTCCCTGTGGTTTTCGGTGTCGCCGAAGGATTTCAGGTAGATCCAATCCTGCTCGCCATTCCTGTCACCCTTGCCGCAAGCTGTGCCTTCATGATGCCCATCTCCACGCCACCCAATGCCATCCTGTTTGCCAGCGGCCACATCCGGATGAAAGAGATGATCAAAACGGGCGTGCTCCTGAATCTCGCCTGTCTTGTCATCATCACCGTGCTTGGCATGACACTGGTAAGATGGATTTTTTAGGCTGACCGTGGGCAACCCGGATTTCCTGCAGAAGGCTACTTCGATTCCTTTTTGCGCTGCTTCTCTTCCACGTAGTAGGAGGATCCCAATCCGATTCCACCGCAGATGAACAGGGAAGCGAAGTATCCTACTTCTTCCATGCCAAAAGCGCTATCCAGCCAGTAACCGATCAAGAAACCAATCCCAATTCCGATAAGCAGGAAGGACCATCGCACGGTCCACCCGGTGTAGAATTTTTCCTTATTAATAAACAAGTCCAGGGCCACGCCTTTCTCAATCATCGACATGCGCTCGACGTTTTCGTACTTGCGGAGGTAAACGATCATAACAAATGCCGCCAGCGTGATGATGATCGGGAGCAAGATGCCCAATACCGGGATAATAATCTCATGAGATTCCATAACAGTTGTTGTTTTACCCCTTTGACGCAACGACGCTGTTGTGGTTACATTCCGTCGGATATATTTCATTAGGCTATTCGACCCATCAGTGTGTAACTTCAGATTCGTAAACCGCGTCAAAGGGCTGTGATGTCACTAAAGGAGGAAAATGAACTGATCGACCAGGTTCTGGCCGGGAGGCAGGAAGCGTTTGCCAGCCTGGTAGACCATTACAAGAGCTATGCCTTTACGATTGCTCTGAAAATCCTGAATAACCGGCCCGAGGCAGAGGAAGCAGCACAGGATGGGTTCATCAAAGCATTCCGGAATCTGAAGTCGTTCAGTCGGAATGCCCGCTTCTCGACCTGGCTGTACCGCATCGTGTTTAATACGGCGATCAGCTATAAGCGCAGGCACCGGCATGTCATGGCAAGCATCGACCACCATGACAGGAGCGGAGAGGAAGATTCCTCGCTGGAAAGGAATGACAAACAGGAATTCATTGCGCAAGCCATGGAGAAACTCAACGAAACAGACCGGCTGGCTATTCAGCTTTACTACATCCGGGAGTTTTCCCTCGAAGAAGTTTCGGAGATGATGGGGCAGAATATGAATACATTGAAAGTACGGGTGCACCGCGCCAGGCAGCGGCTGGCAGACGTGCTCCAGAAGATTTTAAAAGAAGAAGCATTAACCTTGTAAACCATGGAGCAGATAACCAACACTCAGGAAGATAGCCTGCTGGATTTTCTGGATGGAAAACTGGAAGGGCATGGCCTGCAGCAATTAAAGTCTGAATTGGAAACATCCGCCATCCTTCGGGAGCGGCTGGAGGAATTGCGCATCGTACACCAGGCGCTGGTTCGCAACCGTCTGGAGTCGCCCTCCAGCTCGTTTGTAGACCGTGTGATGGCCGGACTTCGCCGAAAGCCAGCGTCTGTCTACGCCTCACCCAAAAATGGTATTCTCCTGATTCTTGGCGTATTGGTCGCCGCCGGGTTGCTTATAACCATGGTGAGCGCTGGATTCTTTGATTCCTTCAATGGGATTATTTCTATGGAACAAATTGCTCCCACCCGGAAGTATTTGCAATGGGCTGCACCTTCCATACCGATCAATGCGAAGCTCATCATGAAAACACTCGTGGGCCTTAACTTGCTTATCGCATTCATTGTTCTGGACCGAACGGTTCTGCGCCCGTACTTCCAACGAAGACAGAGCCAGGGATCATAGAATTTAATGAATCATGCGGATTTCCTGGAGCGAAAATTTTCTGCGCTCCTCCCCTTCCTGCACGCAAAGTCTGCCGTACTCATCGATGTCGGTAATAACTCCGACAAATTTTTTCCCGGCCGATTCAAAGGTCTGCTCTTTGTTAAACCGATAAAGCGACTCGATGTAGCGCGACCGGATGCCAACGCTGTTCCCAGTGCGCAGGTCGAGGTAACTCGCCTCCAGCGTACCCAATAGTCTGGAAAAAATCATGTTCAGGTCCGTAACCTTCCCCGTGAAATGAAGCAGCGACGCTGCCAGTGGGATGGGAAAAACCGCCTGATTGATATTCAACCCAATCCCGACGATGGAGGTGGATAAGCGGGACCCGTGTGTCTGGTTCTCAATCAATATACCGCCCACTTTCTGGTCTTCAACAAAAATATCGTTGGGCCATTTCACCGATACCACCCTGGAAATCAGGTCTCTGAAACAGGCTCCAACCCCGATGGCGACGGCCATACTCAATTGGAATTGATCCTTGGTCTCCAGGAACCCCGGGCGGAGGAGGATCGAAAAGGTTAGGTTAACACCCGCCTGCGACTCCCATGTATTGCCGCGTTGCCCCCGCCCCGTAGTTTGGTTGTCGGTAATTAACACCGTGCCTTCAGGCAATTCTGATTGATCGGCCAATTCTGTAAGCAGGGAATTTGTTGAGTGACATTCTGGCACATAAATGAGCTTTTGCCCCATGAAAAGCGTTTTGGCAGGGATTTTATACAAGGTATTTTAGTTAGTTTTGCCTGTTGTAAACAAATCGAAGATAGTGAATGGCGAAGAGACGGAAAGTTGACTCATCTGAAAAATTAAGTCAGCTGATTGTGAAGGGAATGCAGGAGAAGAAAGCCACCAACATCGTCGTCATGGATCTTCGAAAAGTAAAGAATGCGGTGGCGGATTTCTTTGTAATCGGTACGGGAAATTCCGATAAGCAACTGGACGCGATTGCTGATTCCATCCAGCATGAAGTTTTTAAGGGACTCAAAGAAAATGCCTGGCATACGGAAGGCAAGAACAATAAAGAGTGGATGCTGCTCGACTACAGCAGCGTAGTGGCTCACGTGTTCAGGAGGGATTTGCGCGGTTTTTACGCCCTCGAAAAGCTGTGGGGTGATGCGGAGATTACCGAATTTGAATAATTGAACCTATTCGCTGCACAAACGTTAAGATTCTAATTAATAAAGAAACCAAGAATGGCCGACAAGGAGAGAAAAGATAGCACAAACCCGCCGCGTGTACCCCGACCCAATTACCAGATTTGGATCATCTTGGGCCTTGTGGCGGTCATTCTCGGCGTCAGCTATTTTAGCAAGACCAACGAGTTGACGGAAATTCAATCGCGCAGGTTTGAAGACATCGTTCAAAGCCGTGACATCAAGAAGCTGGTGTTGGTGAAGAACGAAGAACAGATTGAAATCACGCTGAAGCCCGAGGCACTTCAAAATGCCAAGTACAGGGTGGAGTTGGAGAAGAATAGCCCCTTTGGATTGAATGCTAACGGACCACACTACCGGTTGAAGATTGGATCCATAGACAAGTTCTATGACTATTACGATCAGATTAAGAAGAACATTCCCCGTGAGCAGCAGGTTGACCTCAGTGTCGAAGAACGCAGCGATGTCAGTGGCATGTTGTTCAATTGGGGGTTCCTGTTCCTTCTGTTGTTCGGCTTCTGGATGCTGATGCGCCGCATGACGGGTGGCGGCGGCCCGGGCGGTCAGATTTTTAATATCGGGAAATCCAAAGCGGCATTATTTGACGCCGAAAGCAAAGTAAAGATCACCTTCGAAGACGCGGCGGGACTTGACGAAGCCAAAGAGGAGATCATGGAGATTGTGGAATTCCTGAAAAACCCTTCGAAATTCACCAAACTCGGTGGAAAGATTCCAAAAGGCGCGTTGCTCGTTGGCGCACCGGGAACAGGAAAAACGCTGCTGGCAAAAGCTGTGGCCGGCGAAGCGGGCGTCCCGTTCTTTTCGCTGTCCGGATCTGATTTCGTCGAAATGTTTGTCGGCGTGGGCGCTGCCCGCGTCCGTGATCTCTTTAAGCAGGCTAAAGAAAAAGCACCGTGTATCATTTTCATTGATGAGATCGATGCCATCGGCCGTTCCCGTGGACGCGGTCAGATGCCCGGTGCCAACGACGAACGCGAAAACACGCTGAACTCTCTGCTGGTGGAAATGGATGGATTTGCCACAGACAGCGGTGTTATTATCCTGGCAGCCACCAACCGACCGGATGTTCTCGACTCAGCCCTTCTGCGTCCTGGACGCTTTGACAGGCAGATCAGCATTGATAAGCCGGACATCAACGGCCGCGAGGCAATTTTTAAAGTGCACTTGAAGCCCATCAAACTTTCCAAGCAGGTTGACCCTAAGAAACTGGCAGCCCAGACTCCCGGATTTGCGGGGGCGGAAATTGCCAACGTGTGTAACGAAGCCGCGTTGATTGCTGCCCGTAAGGAAAAGAAGGAAGTAGAGATGATCGACTTCCAGGATGCCATTGACCGAGTCATCGGCGGATTAGAGAAGAAGAATAAACTTATATCACCGGAAGAAAAGAAGATTGTAGCATACCACGAGTCCGGTCACGCCGTAGCTGGCTGGTACCTCGAACATGCTGATCCGCTCGTGAAGGTGAGTATAGTGCCCCGCGGAATCGCAGCACTCGGTTACGCCCAATACCTGCCCAAAGAACAATTTCTTTATCAAACCGATCAGTTGATAGACGATATGTGTATGGCGTTTGGCGGCAGGGTGGCTGAAGACATCGTTTTTAATAAGATTTCAACCGGGGCCCTGGGCGACCTGGAGCGCATCACCAAGATGGCCTACAGCATCGTGACCGTATACGGCATGAACAAAGAGATTGGAAACTTGTCGTACTACGACAGCAAACAGTCTGAATATAATTTTCAAAAACCCTACTCCGATTCAACGGCAGAAAAAATCGACCGCGAGGTGAAGGCACTCATTGACTTTTGCTACCAGCGCACCAAGAAACTGCTCAATGATCACCGGGAGCAGCTGGAAATAATAGCGAAGGAATTGCTGGAGAAAGAGATTCTGTTCCAAAACGACCTGGAGACGTTGATTGGCAAGCGGCCGTTTGCCAATCAAACAACCTACGAAAGATTTACAAACGGTCAGTCAGAAAAAGAGAAGGAGGCCAAGGAAGATACTCCCAAAGTTTCTTCGACTGAGGATTCTGTCACTGAACCTCCGGTAGATAGTCCGCAGGAAAAAAAGGAGTAGGTCACTTTTTTCAAGGCCAAAGCGTTTAAATCATAAACACCTAACGCAATGGACGCAATGAAATGCAGCGTGGACTAGCCTGTATTCCATAGCGAACTTTGCGAATCCTTGGCGGGCTTTGCGTTAAAAATTCCAAATACATAAACGCAATGGGCGCGGAGGCTGCGCAATGGGCGCAAAGAAATGCGTTGGAGGCTTAGCGTGTATTCCATAGCGAGCTTTGCGAAACCCTTAAGCGTGCTTTGCGGTTAAATCACAAATACCTAAACGCAAAGGCGCAGAGGTAGCGCAATGGGCACAAAGAACTGCATTGGAGGCTTAGCGTGTATTCCATAGCGAGCTTTGCGAATCCTTGGCGGGCTTTGCGTTAAAAATTCCAAATACATAAACGCAACGGGCGCGGAGGCTGCGCAATGGACGCAATGAAATGCACCGTGGACTAGATTGTATTCCATAGCGAACTTTGCGAATCCTTGGCGGGCTTTGCGGTTAAATTTTAAATACCTAAACGCAAAGGCGCAGAGGTAGCGCAATGGGCGCAAAGAAATGCATTGGAGGCTTAGCGTGTATTCCATAGCG
>JAWXBL010000043.1:0-149271 GCA_034440075.1 Cytophagales bacterium | reverse complement strand
TAGCCAAGTGTATGGATAACGTGCTTCAGTTTGGATTTACAGCGGGCACGCGTCGAAGACGGCGCGCCATCGTTGGGGGCCAAGACGCGCGCTATCAAGGTTTATCATATATATACCAAACGTTTTTTTCACCTTCATATGTTGATGTAACTATCTTCCTCCCCATAATTACCAACTTATAGTTACCAGCCTTCATCACCAAGACAATCGTATCTCCACGAATGCCACGCAATGAATCGATTGATAAGCTCTGATCATGAACTATGTAAGTATTGAGGTAAATTATTTCACCTTCAAAGGAGGTTCCCAGGAAAATCGCCCAGCTAATAATTAGAGATTGCATAGTCTGTTTTGAACTTTCACTCAGGTTTCTAAGAAATCAATGATAATGCTAATGAGCAAACAAAAAGCGAAAAAACCGAAAGAGTATGACATTAAGTTAAATTGAAACTTCATGAAAAAGTTGTCTACACGCGATGGCGGTGAGTCCTCTGCCTGCTTGTGGCCTATCCAGCTACCTAGGACAAGTAACAATAATACAATCCACTTTTCAGTCATATACCTATTTTTTTTGCCCCTCTTGCTGTTGGTACTGATCCTTGTCTCCGGAACAATAAAGAGACTTTAAAAGTACTATAAAAAAAGGCAGCTACATTTCTGTAACCTGCTTCAGTACAGAGGGGAATAGGACTTATAGAAAGCGTCCGTAATAGCGTCCGCTCCTATAAAATAGTAATGGCTTAAAATATTGATAAACAATACTTTAAGCCATGTTATTTGTGAGCCTGCAGGGATTCAAACCCCGAGTCTTCTGATCCGTAGTCAGATGCTTTATTCAGTTAAGCTACAGGCCCGGTAATATAAATGTTCACTCTTCCAATCTTCCGATCCGTAATCTGATGCTTCCTGCCTGCCGGCAGGCAGGTATTCAGTTAAGCTACAGGCCCGATTCGTCTGAATTCATCGAAATTCAGGCTGCAAATTTAAGAGTTTAATTCATCCTGCAAAAAGAGGGGATTTTGAGCATCGTCCAAAAAGGGTAATTTTGAACCTTTAAATTCAAAAACATCATGGTGTTACGATCGTTGGCAGTGCTGGGGCTTCTTTGTATAGGTACGCTTGGATTTGCGCAGGAAACTGAACCGGTCAAAAAGAAGACCAAACGCCCTGATATCCCCGGTGCCATCACCGTCGAATTCGGCTTTAACTTCAAGAATGGCGTGGTGCCCGCCGACTTCCAGAAGAGCTGGTGGGGATCCCGCACAGTTAACTTCTATTACAGCTATCAAATCCGCCTTTTCAAGTCGCCCATCAGCTTTAACCCGGGCATCGGGCTCAGCCTGGAACGGTTTAAGTTTTCCAACAATTTCACACTTCCTTTTTCTCCCGATGCCGACGGAACGTACCCGCTGGTGCCGGCAACGGACATTTACCCCGGCACCGTCCAGCGGTCCTTTATTGTCAATAATTTCATCGAGGCCCCCATCGAATTTCGTTATGACAGCAAGCCCGACGATATCGTCCGCAGCCTGAGCGTGTCCCTGGGTATGCGGTTTGGTCTCCTGTACGACTCGTTCACCAAAGTGGATTATACCCACAACGGAGAAGATAAGTCCATGAAGGACAAGCAGTGGCACGGCATGAACCGTTACCGGCAGGCTATCTACGGCCGCGTGGGATACGGCGGCTTTGGCCTTTCACTCTATTATAATACAACGCCGCTTTTTGCTCCAGGCAAAGGACCCGAGGCTACCGGGATGAATACCATCACGGTAACCATGTCTGTAACCGGCTTCTGATCTATTTCCCTAAAAAGACGGGCTTGCGTTTTTCCAGGAAAGCCTTGACACCCTCCTGGTGATCATGCGTGGCGCCGGCGGCCTCCTGGCTGTATGCCTCATAGTCCAGCATCTCGTCCAGTGTAGAAGTCCCAGACTTGTTTAACATTTTCTTGATGATGCCGATGGCACGGGTAGGTGCTTGCGCAAAATAATCCGTGTAACCTTTAAGGGCTTTGTCCAGCTGATCCGCCGGAACAACGGCCGTCACCAGTCCGAGCTTTAATGCTTCGGCGGCCTTGACTTTATTTCCCATCGCACACAATTCAAAGGCTTTCGCCGAACCCACCAGCCGCGGCAGGAACCAGGCAGAACCGGAATCCGGAACCAACCCGATATTAATAAACACCTCAATGAGTGTGGCCTCTTCGGAAGCGATGATCATGTCGCACGCCAACGCGAGGGAACACCCGGCCCCGGCAGCCACGCCGTTGAGTCGGCAGAGGATCGGCTTGGGAAGATTCCGCATGGCCCGGATGATCGGATTGTAACGCTTGTGCAGGGAGTCCAGAAAGGAGCGCTTTTGCCCGGCACCCGCTTTCAGGTCCTGACCAGAGCAAAACGCTTTGCCTTCGCCTGTCAGCACCACGACGCGAACTGCCGCATCCTTGGCTACCGCCTTGAAGGCGTCTTGCAATTCAAACGTAATCTCGTCGTTGAGCGCGTTGTAAACGTCAGGGCGGTTGAGGGTGATGGTGGCAACCCCCTGCTGCACATCGTATTTCAAAAACTGGTAACTCATAGTCTTGTATTAAGTTAGAAAAGTACAGTCATTCCAGTAAGGCCGGTAACGAATCCCACACCGGTGCCATACAATGTTTCGCGCAGCGTATGGGCCTGAAGGTACAACCGCGCAGACATGACGAGGCCCGTCAGCAAAATAAGTCCGGCCACCGGCCAGAGTAAGTTGCCGCCCGCTACGTTATTGAGCGGCAGAAGAATTCCCACAGCGCCGCCCATTGCCAGGCTGTGTACACTTATTTTAAAAAAGAATGTGATGACGGTGGCGACCGCCGTGAGGCAAACAACAATCAACATCATCTTGTTGAAATTGACATTCATACTCACCTTGTAGAAAAACAAGGCCGACAGAATCGCATAGAACACCGTGATGAGCACAAAGGGGAGGATTCGCTCTCTTCGCTCGGGCATTTCTACCGATGCGATGGATCCAAAGGACCGGAGCATAAAGAGGTTGATGACGGGAAAGACAAACGTGATAATCAGGACAAATCCGGTGAACTTCCACAAAGCTGAGGCGGGTATTAGCAGGAAGTGCGGCATCCACCAGGAAAGGATCACCACAAGGTACGTAGTAAACAAGAGCGGATGAAAAAGAATGGAGATTGCCTTCGATGCCGTCTTCATATCACAGTTCCTTTCGTAGCCTGGCAACGGGTATGTTCAATTGTTCCCGGTACTTCGCCACGGTTCTGCGGGCGATGTTATATCCCTTGGCATTGAGCATTGTTTCAATTTTCTCATCCGAAAAGGGTTTGCTTTTCTCTTCCGCGTCAATCAGCTCCTTGATGATTTGCTTCACCTCGCGGCTGCTCACCTCTTCGCCTGAATCCGTGGCAATCCCTTCCGAGAAAAAATACTTAAGCGGAAAGATCCCAAAATCGGTCTGAATGCTCTTGCTGCTGGCGACACGGCTCACCGTCGAGATGTCCATGGCGATGCGCTCGGCAATATCTTTCAGAATCATGGGCCTCAGCTTCGTCTCATCCCCTTCCAGGAAATAGTCGTACTGAAAATCAATGATGGCCTGCATCGTGCGCAAAAGTGTATGCTGGCGCTGCTTGATGGCGTCAATAAACCACTTTGCCGAATCCAGTTTCTGCTTTACAAACGAGACGGCTTCTTTTAATTTCTTGTCCTTCTTGTCGCTCTTGTCATATGCCTTGAACATATCGGTATACGAGCGGCTGATGCGCAGTTCCGGTGCATTGCGCGAATTGAGTGACAGTTCCAGCTTGTTGTTATTGTTGTGAAGGATGAAATCGGGAATGACAAACTGGTTTTTAACCAGGCCGGACGTAACCTCTCCTCCAGGCTTGGGATTCAGTTTGATAATGAGATCGATGGCATCCTTGATATACGTTTCGTCATCCAGATCCAGTTTCTTTTGAATCTTGCTGTAGTGCTTTTTGGTAAACTCCTCATAGCACTCCCCGATGATGCGCTTGGCAACGATCACGTCCACGTTTTGTCCATCATCCATGCGCTCCAGCTGAAGCAGCAGACACTCCCTCAGGTTGCGGGCCGCGATGCCCGACGGATCAAAGCCCTGAATGCGCTTGAGCACCTCTTCCACTTCCTCCAGGCTGGTTTCAATGTTAAGCGAAAAGGCCAGGTCATTGACAATGGATTCCAGCGGCCGCCGGATGTAGCCGTCACTTTCAATGCTTCCCACGAGCTGTTTGCCGATGACGAACTTCCGGTCTTCCAACCCAAGAAATCCCAACTGCGTGTTTAGTGTTTCATGAAGAGACGAAGACATGGCAAGCGGCAAATCACGCTCTTCCTCTTCCCCGTCGCTTTGCGACTTGTACCCCCCATAGTCATCATCCTGGAGGTAATCCTTGATGTCTACGTCCTCCTGCCCCGTGTCGTCTGACTCAGTCGTCGATTCCTCACCCCCTTCCTGCTCCTGTTCCTGCTCCTCCTCTTCTTCCTCCTCGGCACCCTCCTCGAGGGCTGGATTTATCTCCATTTCTGCTTCAATGCGGTTTTCAAGTTCCGCGGTGGGTACTTGTAACAATTTGATAAACTGTATCTGCTGGGGAGACAGCTTCTGCTGTAAATTCTGGCTAAGTCCGAGGCGCTGCATTTCTTCTTCTGTGAACTCCAAAACTACCATTTCAGAGAAGGACTTGAAAGGGCGCGGGAAAACGATTATAGCGGCTGGTAGGGGCTTGCAACAGCCGCAGCGCAATTGGGTTTTGCATTCACCGGCAAAATCACGTTTTTTGCTGCCCAGTTTTACGTCAATCATGAAGCGAACCAAGATCAAAGACCTCCTCGCCAGCCAACCCACCGGTCAAACCGTGCAGGTGAACGGCTGGGTGCGTACGTTTCGAAACAACCAGTTTATCGCCCTCAACGACGGATCGACGATTCAGAACCTTCAGGCCGTGACCGCCCTGGATTCCCTGGAGGAAGAAAAACTGAGGCGGATTACCACCGGCGCCTGCCTGTCGATAACCGGCTCGCTCATTGCTTCTCCTGCCAAGGGACAGGCCGTGGAAGTGAAAGTAGAAACACTGGAAATCCTGGGCGACAGCGATGCCGAGAAATTTCCGCTTCAGCCAAAGCGGCACTCCCTCGAATTCCTTCGTGAGATTGCACACCTCCGGGCACGCACCAACACCTTTGGCGCGGTGATGCGGGTACGGCATGCGATGGCCTTTGCGGCCCATAAATTTTTCAACGACCGCGGATTTTTGTACATCCATACCCCCATCATCACCGGTTCGGACGCAGAGGGTGCCGGCGCCATGTTCCGCGTGACCACGCTGGACCTTAACAAGCCTCCACGCGATGAGCAGGGCAACATCAACGTGAAAGAAGATTTCTTCGGAAAGGAGACCAATCTCACCGTTTCAGGCCAACTCGAAGTGGAGACTTATGCGCTGGCCCTTTCGGAGACGTACACCTTCGGCCCCACCTTCCCCGCCGAGAACTCGCATACCACCCGCCACCTTGCCGAGTTCTGGATGATCGAGCCCGAGATGGCATTTTATGACATCCATGACAACATCCAACTGGGTCAGGATCTTCTTCAATACCTGGTGAAGTATGCGCTCGACAACTGCAAGGAGGACATTGAATTCCTCGACAAGCGTTCCGCCGAAGAAGAAGCAGCCAAACCCCAGGATCAGCGCAGTGAACTGGGACTGATAGACCGGCTGAAGTTTGTGATTGAAAATGACTTTCAGAAACTGACGTACACGGAGGCTTTTGAAATCTTACGGAACTCGACGCCGAACAAGAAGAAGAAATTTCAATACCCCATCGACCAATGGGGGGTGGATTTCCAAAGTGAGCACGAACGCTACCTGGTTGAAAAGCACTTTAAGAAGCCGGTCGTTCTCTACAATTACCCGATTGAAATCAAGGCATTCTACATGCGCCAAAATGACGACGGTAAAACCGTTGCCGCCATGGACATTCTCTTTCCGGGTATCGGCGAAATCATCGGAGGATCCCAGCGTGAAGAGCGATACGATCGCCTGCTGAAGCGCATCCAGGAGTTGAAGCTTCCTGAAAAAGACTTGTGGTGGTACCTCGAACTGCGGAAGTTCGGCACGGCTCCCCACAGCGGGTTCGGGCTGGGCTTTGAGCGCCTCATGCTGTTTGTCTCCGGGATGACCAATATCCGCGATGTAATCCCCTTCCCCCGGTTCCCTGGAAATGCGGAGTTTTGATCCGAACTGTGCGACCAGTGCCTATCCGAATTAAGTCTACCTTGACGCCGTAACATCGCTTCCATGACCAACCAACCCCAAGGCCACCTCATCCGCTCGCTGGGCCTCTTTTCTGCCTTTATCCTTACCGTTAGTTCTGTCATCGGCTCCGGCATTTACAAGAAAGTAGCGCCGATGTCTGTAGAGCTGCTCTCCCCTGGACTGGTATTGCTATGCTGGTTCCTGGCCGGCCTCATCACCCTCTTTGGAGCTCTCAGTAACGCAGAAATTGCAAGCATGCTGGCAGACTCCGGCGGTGAGTATGTGTACTACCGCAGAATTTACAACCGGTTCTTTGCCTTCCTGTATGGATGGTCGTCGTTCGCCGTCATTCGCTCTGCCTCACTGGCATCCATCGGGTACGTGTTTGCCCAATCGTTTCATTCGCTGGTACCGCTGCCAGACCTCCCGGATTCCATGGCCAGCATTTCTATCTTCGGGGTGTTCACTCCATTTGACAATTTTGGCGTCAAGGGACTCACTATCGGTCTCATCGTTCTCCTCACCGTCATCAACTACCGGGGCCTTCGGGGTGGCGAGGGGTTAAGCCGCATCGTACTTATCACCGTAACGGTGGTCATTGCAATTATCATCGTGCTTGGCCTCACCATCGGCGGCGGAAGTTTTCAAAATCTCCAAACAACAGCCGTCAGCTTTGTGGACCGTCCCTGGTATGACAGCGGCTTCATACAAAATATGTTCGCAGCTTTGCTGGCCGCCTTTTGGGCCTATGAGGGCTGGGCCACCACCGGATACCTCGGCGGGGAGATAAAGAATCCAAACAGGAACCTGCCGCTGGCACTGGTCTTCGGTGTACTCTTCGTGATGCTGGTTTACACATGTATCAACTTCACCTATTTATACGTGCTTCCCATCGACCAGCTGGTGGAGGCCGGAAAATCACAAAATACCATCGCGGCGGTGGTCGTTGTCAAGCACTTCATGGGCAGCGGCGGGGTGCTCTTCATCTCCCTGTTGATCTTACTTACTACGTTCGGTGCTACCAACACGACTGCCCTCATGCCCCCGCGGCTGTACTATGCCATGTCACGCGAAGGCATGTTTTTCAAAAGTGCGTCGTACATCCATCCACGATTTAACACGCCGTCAAAAGCCTTTGTAATCCAGGCCGCCTGGGCCTCTGTGCTGGTCCTATCCGGCAGTTTTGACCAGTTGACCGACATGCTGGTCTTTGCGTCGTTTATCTTCTACGGCGCCACCGCGCTCGGCGTCTTCATCCTGCGCTACAAAATGCCGGACACACCACGTCCCTACAAGGCATGGGGTTACCCCATTGTTCCCGCGCTCTTTATTCTATTCTGTGTCGCTCTGGTAGTGATCACCCTGGTTGGGAAGCCGCGTGAGGCATTACTTGGCCTTGGACTGATGTTTACCGGTGTACCGTTCTACTACTACTGGCGTCGCCAACCGGAGGCAAAGTAAACGGTAAAGCGACGACGGAGTATCTCCTTACTTTCTCTTCAGGGCTAGCAGGGGGATGGTTCCCAAATACGCCAGCGTGCGCGTAACACTTCGGGCAAAAAGTTTTTCGAACAAACTCAGGTGGTGGGTAAAGGTCGTGAGTAGTTCGGCATTTGATTCCTTGATAAACTGGTCGATGGCAGAAGGAATGTTGTCATCAATGATGACTTTGAAATCCAGTTTGGAATACTTCGTCTTGCGGATAATCTCCTCAATTTCCAAGTGGGCTGCTTCCGCCTTCTTATCAATCGCCGGCGTCACATGAATCATGTGAATGTGTGATCCAAAGATGGTGGCGAACTCAATGAGTATTTCCAGTTCTTTCGCTACGTTCTTCAGGTCAGAAGCATAGACAATTTTTTGAAGGTTGCTGTATTGCGCATGTTCAGGGATAGCCATCACCGGCACCTCACAATCATCAATAACGGACACTGTTGTGCCGCCCATACGGGCTTTCTTCAGGGTGCTCGCTCCACGGGAGCCCATCACCACCATGTTGGTCGGGTGCTTTTGCGTGTAGGCCTTAATAACCTCCGCCACCGTATGTCCCTGTATTGCCTGAAATCCTAACTTGTATTCCCCTTTTACCTCTTTACGAAGTTCTTTGATGAGCTCCTTCCCTTCCTCTTCAGCAGCCTGCAACAACATTTTCTCGATATGCTTCAGTTTCAGATTGGCACGCGACGGCCCTTCCACACGAACGGTACTGACGACGGTGAACTCGGCGTGGAGGGGTGCTGCCATGCGCAGGGCAAACTTCATTGCCACTTTCGACACGGGCGAAAAATCGGTGAGCAGGACTATCTTGGGTGGCTTCATAGGAACAATTTGATTGCTCTCAAAAATAGCGCATTCCCCCGGAAGGGCAAAAAAACAGGGCCCAAGCGCACGATCTCAGCCGTTTCAATCTTACTTTTGCACCTTACGAAAAGCAAAGCCCAATGAAAATTCTTAAAGTCCTCGCGTTAATCCTTCTTCCTTCCATGGCGGGCTTTTCGCAGGCGCCTGATGCTGCCAGAATCCGGCAGCACATTCGCATCCTGGCCAGCGATTCACTGCAGGGCCGCGGCACAGGCTCCGAAGGCGAGCGCATGGCAGCTTCCTATATTGAATCCCGATTTGCAGCGCTGGGCCTGCAGCCGCCCGGAAACTCAAAATCGTACCGGCAGGCCTTTGAATTTAAAACCGGCGTGCACGGCACCGGAGAACCCGGGACAGCAAACAACATCATGGCCTTCCTCGACAACGGCGCTGCCAACACCGTCATCATCGGGGCTCATTACGATCACCTGGGGTTAGGGAATGAAGGCAGTTCCCTCGATGCCAATCCGCAGGGAAAAATTCACAACGGCGCCGACGACAATGCCTCCGGAGTTGCCGGTGTGCTCGAGCTGGCGCGTTATTTCTCGTCCAATAAAGTGAAAGAAAAAAATAACATTCTCTTCCTATGCTTCTCCGGGGAGGAGTTAGGTCTCTACGGTTCAAAGTACTTTACGGAAAATCCTACCATCGAACTCTCCGGCGCCAACTACATGATCAACCTGGATATGGTAGGGCGGCTTGATCCCCAGAAGGGAATTTCGGTAAGCGGCTCCGGCACCAGCCCGGGTTGGGAGCCCCTCCTGAAGAAACTGAGCTCCGACAAAGTACCCATCAAAACCGATTCATCGGGCACCGGACCGTCCGACCACACGTCCTTTTACCTAAAGAACATCCCCGTACTTCATTTTTTCACCGGATCACACAGCGATTATCACAAGCCTACAGATGATTATGACAAGATAAATGCGGAGGGGGAAGCAGCCGTGCTTTCCATCATTATCAAGTTGATGGAATCGGTGGATGCGGAGCCTAAACTTGCATTCCTTACCACCAAAAGCAAATCAATGGGAAGCGCGCGGGCGTTCAAAGTGACACTCGGTGTTATGCCGAGCTATTCTTCCAACGAAGCAGGGCTAAAGGTGGACGGCGTTTCGGAAGACAAGCCGGCACAGAAAGCCGGTATCCTCACCGGCGACCTGATTATCCAGATCGGAGAACTCCCGATAAAGGACATGGAGGGATATATGAATGCGCTTGGCAAGTTTGAGAAGGGCCAGACCGTTCCTGTTAAAGTAATGCGGGAGGGAAAAGAACTAACCGTAATGCTTACGTTCTGATCCGTGGAAAAAACTCAGCGTTTTAGGAACTTGTACGTTCCCCGATGGTTGACGGCGTTTTTGACGTCGAGGAGGTAATAACCCGTGGGGAGTTCCTTGACCTTTATCCGCACCTCAAAATCATCAATAACCTCGGTTTCAACTTCGAGCAAATTACCAATGATGGAGTGGACCTCCAGCGTAACCAGTTTGGCAACGGGTTGCTCAAATTTCAGACTTACATAATCAACTGCGGGATTCGGAAACAGCTTAACCGTCTTGACCGGATCCGATGGCCCAAAAGCCACGCTTTCCGGCCCTTGCGCCCATGCAAAATGGGTGATCGCGAGGATCAGGGCACTTAAAAAGATGGATCTTGACAGTTTCACTTCCTTGGGTATACGTGATTATATACCCATTAGATGCAAATGGTAGGCCAATAGTTTAAAAAAGATGGCCATGAACACAATAAATCCCGGCCAGGGGCCCGGTTACATGAATGACTTAAAGGCGGCAGGGAGCGAATTCACAATATCCGACGCAATAAGCGAATAAACGCCCATTTCCCTTTCGGCCATATCTCCGGCAAGCCCATGCAGGTAAACGCCCAAGATGGCTGCGTCCCGGGGTGAATACCCTTGTGCAAGCAGGCCCGTTAATACTCCAGTGAGCACATCGCCCGTACCACCCGTGGCCATCCCTGGATTACCTGTACAATTAAACGTGACTTCTCCGTCGGGGGAAGCAATGGATGTATGGGCTCCCTTCAATACAATAATGCTCTTAAGCTTTTGGGCAAGTTCCACTTGCTTTTCCAACCGTTCAAAATCGTCTTTCCACGGTCCAACCAGCCGTTCAAACTCCTTGGGGTGAGGCGTGAGGATACTTCCTGCCGGAACCAGGTGCATCAGCTCCCGGTTCGCACCTAGGATATTCAGTGCATCGGCATCGATGACCATGGGTTTGCCGGTTGCCAGGACTTCTTGTAATGCCGCCACCGTTGCTGGAGCCTGTCCCATCCCCGGGCCAATCCCGATGGCATCATACGCGTCGGCGGCAGGCGCTTTGGAAAAAATATTTTCATCCGGATCAACAGACACCATTGCTTCTGGAAAAGATGTTTGCACGACGGTATTCCCGGCACTCGGCGTATGCACAGTCAGCAACCCCAGACCGGAACGCAGGGCCGCGCGGGAGGCAAGAACAGCAGCGCCCATCTTTCCCAGGCTTCCTGCAATCAGGAGCGCGTGGCCGTACTCTCCTTTATGGCTGAACCGGGGCCTTGTCTTCGTCAGCAGCTTTCTGGCCGATTTGCGGGTGAGATAATAGTATGAGGTTTTGCATTCCTTGGTAAAGGATTTGTCGAGGCCGATGTCTACGAGGTACCAGTCACCCACGGAATCATAATTCTCCGGCAGGAGAAAAGCCAGCTTGGGCAACTGAAACGACACCGTATAGTTTGCCTTCACAATGGTTCCATCGGAATGGCGATCCGCGAAAAGCCCGGATGGGATATCCACCGCCACCCGCGTTGCCTTGGCATCGTTCATTGCGGTAATGGCCGCTGCATACAGCCCGTCAACCTGCCGGGTTAGTCCCGATCCGAAGATGGCATCAATGAGAACCTTGCACGAAGAAAAGATTTCGGCATCCGGCTTTTCCGGAAAGGTGTGCACCGTCACCTTGCCGTGCATGCGGTCAAGGTTGATTTTGAAATCGCTGGATTCTTCTCCCGGCCCACGGACCACCCATACGGTTACTGTGAAGCCCCACTCGCTGAGTATGCGTGCGATACCCAGGCCGTCGCCGCCGTTGTTTCCCGTTCCGCACACAACACCGACTTCTTTGGAAGAATCAAAACGAAGGACAAACCAATTCACAAACGCCTTGCAGGCCCGCTCCATCAAGTCGATGGATGAGACAGATTTGTTTTGAATGGTGTAGGCATCCAGGTCTTTTATTTGCTGTGTGGATAGGATTTTTAGCATGTGCGAAGGTACAATCTTTCGGATTCTTTTCCGGAAAGGGCTGCCGTCTGTCACCTCCGGGGAATCAACATAGAGAATATGCTTGATATAGTAAAACCGTTTGGTGATTTTAGAGGGTCCAAAAATAAATCCCATGAAGAAACTGCTTTTTTTTCTTTTGCTTCCGCTCGTCATCCAGGGTCAGAACAAGGCCGTTGAGGCAAGTCGCTCGTGGATAAAGAAAGAGGGGCCCGCCATTCTTAGTACGTATGCGCAAGTCCTCGCCCTTCCCAACCACGCTTCGGACCTTGTCAATATCCGGAAGAACGCCGTGTTGATCAAAGACCTGTTCGCTTCACGGGATTTTTCCATGCAGCTGCTGGAACTCGACGGAGCGCCTCCCATTGTTTATGGGGAGCGAAAAGTACCAAACGCCCAACGCACGCTTTGTTTCTATGTACACTACGACGGCCAGCCTGTCGATCCTTCTACCTGGAAAAATGCGCCGTTCACGCCCGTCCTATACGACAACGCGATGTACAAAGGCGGGAAGCCGATTCCTTTTCCAAAAGCCAATGAACCGATAAGCGACGACTGGCGGATCTACGCTCGCTCAGCCAGCGACGACAAGGCGCCCATCATCGCCCTGCTTGCGGCCATCGATGCGCTGAAAGCTTCGAAGCTGGCATACACATCGAACATCAAGCTCTTCTTTGACGGCGAAGAAGAATCCAGTTCTCCCAACATGCAGGTCTACCTGGACAAGTACAAGACATTGTTCGATGATATCACCGTTTGGCTTTTGTGCGATGGGCCCGTCTTTCAAACGGGAGACCCTTCGTTGAAATTTGGCGGCCGCGGTGTCACCGACATGGAACTGACCGTCTACGGAGCTAGCCGTCCCCTGCATAGCGGTCACTATGGAAACTATGCGCCCGATCCCGGATTCATGCTGTCACAGTTACTAGCCTCCATGAAAGATGCGCAGGGCAATGTGACGATTGATAAATATTATGATTCCGTCGAACCCATTTCCGCCTTCGAGCGCGAGCAGCTCCGGAAGGTGCCTAACATTGAAAAGCACATCAAGGAAGATCTTGAACTGAACTTTACGGAGGGTGGGGGCGCCCCGCTTTTCGATCGGCTGCTCCTTCCCTCACTCACCGTCAAGGGTCTGTACAGCGGAAATGTCGGCTCCCTGGCGCGCAACGTAATTCCGAACATCGCAATCGGAGCACTCAGTTTGCGTCTGGTCAAGGGAAACGATCCGGAAAAAATGCTGGACCTGGTGGAGGCCCACATCCGCAATCAGGGCTGGCACATTGTTTATGAAGATCCCAATCACGAGACCCGGATGAATTTTCCGAAGATTGTAAAAGTAGATCGTGACAAGCATGGTTTTGTTGCCGCCAAGGTCCCCATGGATCACCCGGCGATCCTGCCGGTTATTGAGGCCGTTCGCTCGTTCACGGGCGATAAATTAGTCTTGCTCCCAAGCGAAGGCGGCTCGAACGGTGTTTTTACGCTGATATTCGACGGACTGAAAAAGCCTGGGATTTCCGTAAACATGGTCAACCACGACAACAACCAGCACGCGGAAGACGAGAATGTACGGATTGGCAACCTTTGGTACGGCGTCGACCTGATGTCTGTATTACTTACCATGCCGCCGGCAGGGCTTGAGAAAATCAAGAAGAAATAGCGCCCATGAAAAAGAAGGAGTGCCCTTCGTGCGCCATGGATATTGATTCAGAAAGCGCGGTGTGCCCGATCTGCAGCTATGAGTTCTCGAGGTCTTTCGGGGTAACGCGTTGGGTTGCCATCCTCCTGCTGGCTGTCATCATAGGCTACCTCGTGCTCCAGTGGTTGGGCTGATCAGAACCCACCGTCAATCGGCTCCCACAATTCAATCTTGTTGCCCTCCGGATCCATGATCCATCCAAACTTCCCGTAAGGAAATTCCTCCATCTTGCCTACGATGGTTACCCCCTCCTCTTTGAGCACTTTCAGTAGCTCCACCAGGTTTTCCACCCGGTAGTTGAACATGTACGGCTTTTCGCTGGGCTGAAAATACGTGGTGTTCTTTTCGAACGGGCTCCATTCAGTACGGGCCGGTGCGGTCGCTGATGGATTTTCCAGTTCCCGCCAAAGGAACGAGCAGCCCCATTCCGTTACGTCAAACCCCAGGTGCTTGCCGTACCACTCCTTAATTTTCTTGGGGTCCTCTGTTTTGAAGAAGATACCGCCGATGCCTGTTACACGTTTCATGATTTATGTATTTAGGTGGATTGTTTTTCGCCTGGTGCCTCGCCGCTTTCCGGCAGGAACTCCTTTTTACGCAGCAGCGCGGCGCTGAGCAGAGTGATGATGATTCCTACAGGGAGTATCTCTGTCAGGGTCACTCCAAAACGGATGACCGGGTTCTTGTACATTTCAGAAAACGAAGCCCATTCTTCCTTCGCCTTTTCCAACTCAGGGCCGGCAACCCCCTCCTTTTCCATTTTCTCAAAATAGCGTACCGTTATTTCGTTGGTGAACTCCGGTCCGATCCGGCTATAGCAAACCTCCCAGGCAAGGCCATACATCACCGCCGCTACCGCCGTGATCAGTATTCCTACCTTGGCCGCCTGGCCAAATGAAATTTTCCCTTCCTGGTGTCGGTCACGGTATGACTTGACGCCAAAGAACACCATGGACAACGCAACGACCATCGTCGTGTACCCGATCAGTTCCCCGTTGGCGAAGTCCAACGTTCCGTTAAGGTACATGGGCATGGTTACCAACATCATGGAGGCAACGATCGATCCGGCAGTCAGGCCGTAGGTGAATACACTTCTTCGCATTGCATCTTATTTTTGTTTCAAAGCAAATCTAAACAGGCCAACTTTCCATCACCCGAAGGAATGATTCTGCGGAAAAGAGCCAAAACTCACCTGAAAGTATCAGGGAATCAGGCGTAATTTTTTTGCCTGCTCGATAGCCTGCGTACGGCGGACCGCTCCAAGCTAGCTTGCCGAACAGGTTCGATACGTGCGTTTTTACGGTGTTAACGGATCCTTAGGGACTTGACCCGTGATTCAATAAGTTGATTAGGAATAAGCATGATCTAACCGAATCACAATTTACAAAATCTATCCCGCCCAGCCATCCCGATCCAGACTCCTGTATTGAATGGCCTCTGCCAAATGCTCTACCCGTATTTCCTTCGTTCCCGCAAGGTCAGCAATCGTACGCGATACTTTCAAAATACGGTCGTAGGCCCGGGCCGATAATCCAAGGCGCTCCATGGCGGTCTTCAGCAAACTGATTCCGGCTTCGCCCACCACACAAATCTCCTTGACCACCTGCGACGGCATCATCGCATTGCAGAAAATGCTTCTCTGTTCCTTAAATCGTTCGCTCTGTATCTCCCGTGCTTTCACCACACGTTCACGGATCGCATCGCTGGATTCTGCCCGGCGCTGTGACGTCATCTCGTCAAAACTTACCGGCACCACCTCCACATGAAGGTCGATCCGGTCGAGGAGCGGACCGCTGATCCTGCTCAGGTAGCGCTGCACCACCCCTGGACCGCAAACACACTCCTTCTCCGGATGATTGTAATACCCGCACGGACATGGATTCATGCTGGCCACCAACATGAAGTTGGCCGGAAAGTCGATAGAGACTTTGGCCCGTGAAATGGTCACGCGCCGCTCTTCCATGGGCTGCCGCATTACTTCCAGGACCGACCGCTTGAATTCAGGCAACTCGTCGAGGAACAACACGCCGTTATGTGACAAGGAAATCTCGCCCGGCTGTGGATTGCCACCACCGCCCACCAAGGCTACATCGGAAATCGTATGATGAGGCGAACGGAACGGGCGCACGGTAATCAGGGAAGCATCCTTCCCGATTTTTCCGGCGACCGAATGAATCTTGGTCGTTTCCAGCGCTTCGTTCAGCGTAAGCGACGGCAGGATGGTGGGCAACCGCTTGGCAAGCATGGTCTTGCCGGCACCGGGCGGACCGATCATGATGACGTTATGCCCTCCTGCTGCCGCAATCTCCAGCGCCCGTTTGATATTTTCCTGACCTTGGACATCCCTGAAATCAGCGTCGTAGTGGTTGCACTTTTGTTCAAAGACTTCGCGGCTGTCAAACACCAGGGGCTGAATGATCTTCTTGCCTTCAAAAAAATCGATCGCCTCCCGCAGCGAATCCACGCCGATCACTTCCAGGTTGTCGACGATCGATGCCTCTTTTGCATTGGCGCGAGGGAGGACGAACCCTTTGAACTTCTCACGGCCTGACTGTATGGCAATCGGGAGAACGCCTTTGATGGGACGAAGGGCGCCGTCCAGCGCAAGCTCTCCCATGATGACGTACTGGTCAAGCATCGTGCCGGCCATCTGGCCGGAGGCCTCGAGCACACTGATGGCAATCGGCAAGTCGTAGGCTGACCCTTCTTTGCGAATATCGGCGGGAGCCAGGTTCACGACCACTTTGTTTCGGGGCATGAAATAAAATGCAGTCTTCATGGCCGACTCCACGCGGTGCGCACTTTCCTTAACGGCATTATCGGGAAGCCCGCTGATATAAAACCCGTGTCCCCCGGTCACATTTACCTCGACGGTAATTGTGCGGGCGTCAACGCCAAAGACTGCGCTTCCGTAAGTTTTTGCAACCACAACCTGCTAAAATTGAAAAACGGATTTTCGAAATCCAACCACCGGAATCAGTGAGGCCGTTTTCAATCAACCGGAAGGGAATGTGTGCAAATTTTGTAAGGATTTCCTGACTACTGTCACCAAGTGATCTGGTCCAAAACCACGCAAGAATGAATGCACAAGATGAAGAAGTGAACTAAAGCCAGAATCAGGCCAGCCGCTTTTCGATAAGCAGGATGAGGATGTGGATGATCTTGATGTGGATCTCCTGAATGCGGTCGGCATATCCGTGATGCGGAACCCGGATCTCGATGTCGGCAAGGGACCCCAAGGCACCTCCCTCTTTTCCGGTCAGCGCTACCACGGTCATCCCTTTCTCCTTTGCCGTCGTGGCTGCCTGCAGCACATTTTTGGATTGCCCGCTGGTGCTGATGGCCAAAAGAACGTCCCCTTTGTTTCCTAGTGCCTCCAGGTACCGTGAAAAAATGAATTCGTACCCGTAGTCATTGCCCACGCAGGAAATATGCGAGGGGTCGGAAATACAGAGTGCCGGAATAGCTTTCCGCGCCTCGCGGTATTTCCCAGTGAGTTCCTCTGCGAAGTGCATCGCATCGCAATGGGAACCGCCGTTGCCGCAGGAAATGATTTTCCCTCCGGCACCCACAGCAGATGCCATGGCCGAAGCGGCGGCTTCTATTTTCGCCAGCGAGGAGGTGTTTTTCAGAAACGCCGACAACACATCGGAAGCTTCCTGCAGTTCTTTGGTGATGATGGAAAGGTCACTCATACCATCACACCGGTGTAGAACCGGGATTGTTTTTAATTTGCGAAAGCTTCGCCTTCAATTCTTCGTTAGCTTCCTTCAGCGTGTTCCGTTCCCGCTTGTTGGCCCGCTGCTCCGCAATAAACCAGATGATGTCAACCAGGATCAGCACCATGCCCAAAAAAGAGATGTATTTGAACCAGGGGATGAACTTGAGCAGGCCTAGCAAATCAAGATGTCCATCCACCATATAGGTGAACATAAAGGCCCCTGCCTGATATGCAACAAACACAACGTAGAGAATCAGTCTTCTTATATTCATTCTACAACATTGATGTAAACATAATGGAATTCCTTTAAATCGGTAATCCTCCCGCGGGATAGCCCGCTCATGCTTTCTGTATCGTGCTAAGTTTCCAATATAATCCCTGTCTGGAAAGCAATTCCTGGTGGGTTCCTCGTTCTTCGATCCGGCCATCTTGTACTACCGCGATCTCATCTGCGTGCTGGATGGTGCTCAGGCGGTGGGCAATAATCAACGATGTCCGGTTCTTCATCAGATTGAACAACGCCTCCTGGACGAGCTTTTCGGACTCTGAATCAAGGGCAGAAGTAGCCTCATCGAGGATCAGGATGGGCGGATTTTTCAGCACCGCCCGGGCGATACTCAGGCGCTGCCGCTGGCCCCCCGACAGCTTGGACCCTCTCTCACCAATAAACGTTTGATAGCCGAGCTCTGTCTGCATGATGAAATCGTGCGCATTGGCGATTCGGGCCGCCTCGATGACTGCCTCCTCCTTTACCCCCGCCATGCCGAAGGCGATGTTGTTGAAGATGGTGTCGTTAAAGAGGATGGATTCCTGGGTGACAACACCCATCTGTTTCCGCAGCGATTCAATATTGTATTCCGTCAGGGACTTGCCGTCGATGCACACCTCTCCCTCAACCGGATCATAAAACCGGGGAACGAGGTCGGCCAGGGTCGATTTGCCGCCTCCCGACGGCCCCACCAGCGCGACAGTCTTTCCCTTGGCAATTTTCAGGTTAATGTTCTTCAACACATCATCCGTCTCATAGGCAAAGGATACGTTCCGGAATTCAATGGATTGGGTGAAATCCTTCAGCACTTCCGCATTCGGCTTATCCTTTATGGCGGGCTCCACATCCATGATGTCGAAAATGCGTTTGGCAGAAGCTGTCCCCCGCTGGAGGGAGGTGATCCCGTTGGAGAAATTCTTCGCCGGCTGAATGATCATCGAAAAAACGGCCAAGAAACCTATAAACACCTCGGGCTTCAGGGCAGATTCTTCCGACAGGACCATGTTGCCCCCGAAAAAGATGATTCCGGCGATAATGATGACGCCCAGGATTTCGGAAATGGGCGATGCCAGTTCGTTCTTGTACGACATGGACTTGTTTACCCGCCGGTAATAACTGCTTTCCTCCTCTATCTTGCGAATGATAAAATGACGGGCGTTGAATGCCTTCACGACACGCATTCCGCTGAAGGCTTCGTCCAGGATGTTGACAATACGTCCTAAGGATTCCTGGCTGGCTGTAGCCTGCTTCTTCAGCCGCTTGATGATCTCGGCGAGAACGCCGCCCGTGATGGGAAGGACGAGGAGTGTAAAGAAAGTGAGTTTGGGGGAAATCGTAAAGAGTACGAAAAAGTAAACGACAATCGTCAATGGTTCTTTCAACACCGCTTTCAGGCTGCTCATAACGGCGTTCTCCACTTCGTACACATCGTTGGTGAACCGTGAAATCAAATCTCCCTTTCGCTCGCTGTTAAAAAACCCGATGTGGAGCAGAGAAACTTTGCGAAAGATCTCCAGCCGGATGTTCTGCACGAGGTCTACCCGGATCTTCGTGGCAATCACCCGTTCCAGATACCGGAAGAGGTTTGCAAACACCACGCACCCGACGATCAACGCGCACACAAACAAGAGTGCATTCAACTTGCCGTAGCCATCGACGATTCCGAGGAAATAATGACTGAAAACACCTATCACATAGTCGGTGGAGAACCCGAAATCCGGCATGGGGGGAACGACAACGACCGCCATTGACTTGTTAAACAACACATTCAACATGGGGATGACCAGTACAATGTTGAAGGCGCCGAAGACGACCCCCAGCATAGAATAGAGAAAGAACAACGGGAGACGTATCCGCAATCGGTTGGCATGAGTGAGGATTCGAAAGAAAATCTTCATCGGGGCTTTAGAAATCGTAGTTGCGCGCCGCTATGTTCCAGCGCAAAGCTACAGAAGTTAAGGAGGTGTTGTTGTCAAAAGCCGGGTCCATGCTCTTGCTGTTTCGAAACGTTTGCCTCACATCCAAAAACAGATTGTGCCTGAACATGTAAGAGACGGCCAGGTCTTGATAGATAATCTTGTTGACAGTCCCCTGGGTGAGCGTATTGCCGTACTCCTGCCCCCGGAGAACGTAGCTCTTGTTGATATCTCCTCCCCAGTCAACCAGCGGCAGTGTTCCCACGGCACCATCCCGGCCGCTCCGCGCGTAGGATGCCTTGAGTGTCATATTCAAGCGTGGCATGGGCTGATAGCGAATGATAGCCGCCACTTCGTAAAAATTGGCCCCCAGCGGATGCCCCAGCGGTTGCAAGAAATGAGCATAGCTGGTAAACGAACTGGCATGGGAATACGTGTAGGGCCTAACCATATTTCCCTCCACCTGAAGGTCCAGATTCTGCACGCCGGCCACATCGATGTATTTGATTCCACCCTGGAGCCCATACTTGTTTCCCCACCATCCGTTTCCTGAAGTGATATTGCTGAGCACAAATTCGTCAAGTACGAATTGACCATAGAACGAAAAGCCTTTACGCACCAGCCACTTCCAGTCAAAACCAAGAATAACATTGTCGGCGCTTCCGTTCTGCTGCTCGATGGCGCGGTAAAATATGACAGGATTGAGGTAACTCAGTTCAAAGACACCGCCGTTGATAGAGTCTTGCGGTGAGAACATGACCGACTCGAAGAACCCCAGGTTAAATTTCTTCCCGATGTTCACACTCAGGTGGTGAAACGCCATGTATTTGTCTGGATAACGACTGGCTCCCACGGGGCTGTTGTTGTTGGCAGTCATGCGGCTCAACTGAAAGAGATAGTTCAGTTTCCACACTTTTACATTGGCCCGCAGGAACTGACTGGGCGGAGCAACGTCAGAAAAAATCAGCGACCGGTAACCGTTTCCGATAAATGTTCGGTCGTGGCCGAATTGAACCCAAATGTGTTTTGAAATATTGAAATCGATGTAGGCGCGTGCCTCAAAGAAGTCAATGCCGGATCCCTTGAAGGGTTTCCAGAATCCCTGGTTGGGGATGATGCTATACCCATAGAGACTTCCAAATTCCGCGGCGTACAACGGCAGCCGCGTCTGATTCTCTGACAGAAAAGTATAAAATCCAATCTTCTTGTCGACCATGCCACGAACTTCAACTCCCCGGGTATTGATATACAGTGATTCATTTCGCCGTGAATCATTTCCTATTCCTACATAGAGTACCGGATTAACATGGAGATCAAAGGCAGGTTCATCGACTGCATAGAAGTCCGACTTCTTTTTGTACAGCGATTTCCAGGACCGGCGGCTGTCGCTCGATTCTGCCCGCGACCACTCCCAACTGTCATTGCGGAGGTACTCAAGGTTGTATTGGTCCGATGAAGAACTGAAGATGTTCCCCCGCGCCTGCAGGGAATCTACCATGGCAACGATCGCGGACCGCTTGTAAGGTTTTACAGCAGTAAATAATTCAGGAACGAGTGTGCCCGATTTTACTTCATAGCGATCAATCCAATGATAGTAGTCGGCATTGAGCGGTGCATTGGTACTCTGGCCAGAGGCCGTAGCGCCAACGCCGAGGCAAATGCCTAAGAGGATTCGTCTCACGACCCGAGGGTGGTTATTCTCATCATCATGATCATGAAACGTAGATCAATTCATTAAAAATACGGATACCCTGAAAAACCACATCTTCTTTCCCATCCGAAGCCATAAAAAATACCAGCCTGTGGGCTGGTTCGCGCTGCAAGGGTCAAAAATACGATCCCGGGCGGTTTTTACCAATCGCCCCCTTGGAATTACCTCCAAGGTATCTATCTTTGCAGTCCTTTAAAAAAGAACAGGTTATGAAGAAAGATATTCACCCCGATTACCAGGAAGTTGTTTTCTGGGATACCTCCAGCGATTTCAAGTTTTTGAGCCGTTCTACGCTAAAAACCAAGGAAACCACTACCTGGACGGATGGGAAGGAGTACCCGGTAATTAAGGTGGAAGTGAGCTCGGCGTCACACCCTTTCTTTACTGGCAAAAAGATGTTCCTCGATGCGGCCGGCCGCGTGGAGAAGTTTCAGAAGAAGTACAAAAAGGATTGATTTCAAGGGGGAATTATCCCTTTAGTAATAACGAAAGGTCTCTGCGGAGACCTTTTCTTTTGACTGCCCCATTTTTAAGGGGTCAAAAACATATTTTAGCATCATGAACTTGGTCCTTTTTGATGACCCGGCAACCCGGATCGACCTGATGCCTTTCACGCTCACCCGACCGGTTGGTTCGATCCGTGTAGGCATTCATACCATCCAGGAAAAATGGGAGCGGCTAACCGGACAACCGGTTTACTTCGCTACCGAGGACTACCTCGCTGAAAAGTTTCCTTCCAGCCCGGCTTCCGACAACCTCTTCATACATGGCGCCTTGTGTCCTGATGCATCCCTCCTCAGCGCCGTACAAAAGCTGGAGCCTGGTCAATCCCTGGTCAAAGACAAGACCTTGTTGGCTTCCCGCAGCAGTGATCCCCTCAACCCGCCAGCAAAAGGACAATCCGAATACGAAGGGGATGTAACCCTCATAAACAACGTTTGGAAGATTTTTCAACTGAATGCCGAACAACTACGCAACGATTTCAACCTATTGACTCAAGGAAGAAAATCATCGGCTATTACAGATCCCCACACTACCGTGTATGCTCCGGAGAATATTTTTCTTGAAGAAGGGGTAAAACTTCACGCCTGCGTATTGAACGCAACCGGTGGCCCCATTTACCTCGGCAAAAACTCCGAGGTGCAGGAGGGCGCTGTGATTCGAGGACCTTTCTCTTTGGGAGAAGATTCTGTGGTCAACATGGGTGCGAAGATTCGCGGCGATACCACGGTAGGACCGCAGTGCAAAGTGGGTGGTGAAATTAACAACGTGGTCTTCTTTGCCCGCAGCAACAAAGCACACGACGGGTTCCTCGGCAATTCGGTCATTGGCGAGTGGTGCAACCTCGGCGCCGACACCAATAATTCCAACCTGAAGAACAATTACGAATCCGTAAAAATCTGGAACTACCGCAAGAAGGGCTTTCTGGATACGGGGCTTATGTTCTGCGGATTGATGATGGGCGACCACAGCAAATGCGGAATCAATACCATGTTCAACACGGGCACCGTGGTCGGCGTGTCTGCCAATATTTTTGGCGACGGCTTTCCGAGAAATTTCATCCCTTCCTTTTCATGGGGAGGTGCTGCCGGATTTTCAACCTTCCAGCTACAGAAAGTTTTTCAGACAGCGGAGCGCGTTATGCAGCGACGCAACCTCACCCTTACCGAAACCGACAAGAAAATTTTGTCAACCATTTTTGAGCGCTCAGCCGCCGAGCGGGTCTGGGAGAAAAAATTATGAGGTTCTCTGGCATCCCGGGATTGGCTGAAACAAAAGAACGACTCATTCGTTCCGTTCGGGGCGGCAAGATTGCACATGCCCAGTTGTTTATCGGCCGGGAGGGCACCTTGAACCTGCCCATGGCGCTGGCCTTCACGACCTACCTTCATTGTGCCAATCGCACGGATAAAGACAGTTGCGGGGAGTGCCCTGCCTGTACCAAGAACCTGAGGTATATTCATCCGGATACCCATTTTGTTTTCCCGGTCAGCAATGTAAAGGGCGACAAGGACCATGATCGGTTCCGGGCCGACATTATGAAAAGTTGGCGAAGCTTTCTGGTCGCACAGCCCTTTGGGAATTTCAACGACTGGACAACATCGTACGGCGGGGAAGACAAGCAGGCCATCATTTCGAAAGAAGAGAGCAGGGAAATTATCAAGTCCCTCTCGCTCAAACCATTCGAAAGTCCCGTCAAGGTGATGATCATCTGGCAGCCGGAATCCATGCACCCTTCCGCTGCCAACGGAATCCTGAAAATCCTTGAAGAACCGCCTGTTAACACATTCTTTATTCTTGTTTCGAACAATCCGGAACGGCTCCTTCCCACCATGCTTTCAAGAACACAGCAGGTTACCCTGCCCATGCTTGCCGACGAAGACCTCGACCAATTTCTGCAAAGCCAGGAGGGGCTGCCCGAGGCACGCAGAAAACAGATTGTGACAGAGGCCGGTGGAAGCGTTCGACTTGCACTTGCCTTGCTTGATGCAGAAGAGGAGGAAGACCACCATCAGCAGATGGCCGACTGGATGCGCGCCTGCTACAAACAGGACGTCGCGCAGCTTATTTCGCTCGCTGATGCGTTTCACCAGATGGACCGACTCCAGCAGCAGGCGCTGTTGATAAGTACCCTCGGTCTGCTTCGCGAAACCCTCCTTGCTTCCTCCGATGCCAGTGGGCTGCTCCGGAGCCGGAACGGTGAGGATAAGTTTGTTCACGATTTCAGCAAGGCCATTCCAGCTGCCGCGATTGAACGCGGCTATGCCCTGCTGACCGAAGCGTCTTTCCACCTAGAGCGGAACGGCAGCGCCAAGATGATTTTCCTCGACACGTCGCTGCAACTGGCAAAAGCTATGAACTAAATTTTTTCTTAAGCAGAGAGATTCTATTTTTGGCGATTCCTTTAATTAAAAAAGAACATGAAAAAGACGATTACCGCTTATTTTGTATTTATCATCCTGATGAGCAGCTGCGCGCAGGATTCAAAGAAAGATTTTGTCGTTACTATCAAGACTAGCCACGGCGATATGGTGGCGATCCTATACGATGAAACACCAAAACACAAGGCCAATTTTATCAAGCTGGCCAAAGAGCATTTCTACGACAGCCTGATCTTCCACCGGGTGATGCAGGGCTTCATGATCCAGGGCGGCGATCCGGAATCGAAGAAAGCCGTGGCCGGTCAGAACCTTGGACAGGGCGGCCCAGGATACACCGTTGACGCAGAAATCATTCCCACGTTCATCCATGAAAAAGGGGCGCTGGCTGCTGCACGCACGCCTGACAATGTGAATCCCACGAAAGCTTCCAGCGGCAGCCAGTTTTATGTCGTCCAGGGGACGGTGTTGTCGCCGGCTGAAATCGAGAACCTTGGCTTCAACCAAATGCAGTTAATGACGGGCCTGCGGAAGATGTTTGAAGATCCAGCCAACAAACCGCTGCTGGATTCGCTCAACCAGTTGTACTATTCAGGAGATATGCCTGCCTACCAAAAGAGGCTGTTCGAACTTGCTCCCCGGGTGGAGCGGGCAACGGGATTGCCCATCATCAATACCGTGTCGGATCAAAAAACTAAAGCATATACCTCGGTGGGAGGAGCCCCACACCTTGATGGAGAGTATACGGTATTCGGTAAAGTGATTAAGGGACTGGATGTGATCGACAAGATTGCTGCTGTACCAACAGGTCCGGCCAACCGCCCCATGGAAGACATCCGGATGAAGGTGACCGTGGAAGAAGTCTCCCGGAAGAAGATCGCCAAGGATTACGGCTACGTTTTTCCTGAAAAGAAAAATTGACAACAATACTCGTCACGGGCGCGAACGGCTTGCTGGGCCAAAAACTCACCCTGCTGCTCGACCGTGACCCGACCGTGAGGACTATGGCAACTGCCAAGGGACCCTTGACTGTGCCGTTGAAAAATGGCGAGTATTTCCAGCTGGACATTTCCGATGCAGCCGCTGTGAACAAAGTTATTGGAACCACCCGGCCTGACGTCGTAATCAACACCGCCGCGATGACGCAGGTCGATGCATGCGAAACAGATCGGGACGGCTGCTGGAAAAATAATGTGACGGCTGTCGGATTTTTGGTGGATGCGTGTCGGGATGTGGGGGCTCATTTTATCCAGCTGTCAACAGATTTTGTTTTTGACGGGACCCATGGGCCGCTGGATGAATCGGCCGTGCCCAATCCGCTCAGCCATTACGGGGCCAGCAAACTGGCTGCCGAGGAAATCGTCACAAAGAGTAATCTTTCGTGGACGGTCATCCGGACGGTTCTTGTATACGGTGTCTCCCAGGACCAGACACGTTCCAACATTGTCCTGTGGGTGAAGAAAAGCCTGGAAGAAGGGAAAGCCATCCGTGTAGTGGATGACCAATGGCGTACCCCCACCCTCGCCGAAGACCTTGCCATGGGCTGCATGCTGGCGGCAACGAAGAAAGCTGTTGGAATCTTTCACATCAGCGGATCTGATATGATGACACCGTACGACATAGCCATTCAGACGGCAGATTTTTTTGATTTGGATAAGTCCCTCATCACAAAAACCGACTCCACCCAGTTCAGACAGCCAGCGGTACGACCCCCTCGAACAGGTTTCATCATCGATAAAGCGATTCGTGAGCTCGGATTCACGCCCCATACATTCGCCGAGGGACTGAAGGTGGTGGCCTCCCAAGTGCACTAACCTACTCCTTCTTTTTTCTTCGGATCGCCAGGAAGTAAATCGGTATACCCAGCAAGGCGATGATGAGACCGGGCCAGGTGAAACGCGGTTTGTAAATAATAAGCAATGCGCAAAAAGTAATACCCATGCCCATGTAGATCAAGGGCAGCACCGGATATCCAAACGCACGATACGGCCGGAAGATATCGGGGCGTTGCTTCCGTAATACAAAAATTCCGGCGATCGTAAGCACATAGAACAGCACAACAACAAACGAAACCATGTCCAGCAGTTCGCCATACTTTCCACTCAGGCACCACAAAGAGGCCAGGCCGCACTGAACCCACAGCGCACTCTCAGGAACAGTGAATCGATTCAGCTCCCCCGCCTTTCTAAAGAAGACCCCGTCGTTGGCCATCGTGTAGTAGACGCGGGCACCCGAAAGAATCAGGCCGTTGCAGCATCCAAAAGCTGACACCATCAGCATGACCGAAATGATGATCGATCCGATGTCGCCCATAATAACGTGCGAGGCGGCAACTGCTACGCGATCCTTGTCAGCGAAAGCTATGTCTTTAAGCGGCAGAACGGACAGAAACATCAGGTTGGCAGCTACGTAAATGACCGTTACGATGGCGGTACCCAGAAACAGGCTGAGGCCGATGTTGCGCTGCGGGTTCTTCATCTCACCGCCAATGAAGGTCACGCTGTTCCAGCAGTCGCTGCTGAAAATAGATCCTACCATCGCCGCCGCTATCGCCCCGAGAGCAGCAACGGTTGTGTATGAACCGATGCCTCCATCCAGGGAAAGGTGTTTCATGCTCCAGGCATCGGTCCAGTTCGCCTTCCAGACCTCCTCTTTCATCATAATCCAACCGAGCAGGATGAGTCCGAACAGGGAGAGAATTTTTGCGAGGGTGAATGTATTCTGTATGAGCTTTCCGCCATCGACGCCGCGCGTATTTACATACGTGAGAAAGACGATGATAACAATGGACATGACTTGCCCTGGGGAAATGGCATAAGACCCTATCTCTATCAGCACGAGGTCCTCAGCAACACCCGGAACGAGGTACGACATGAATTTGGAAAAACCCACTCCTACTGCAGCAATCGTTCCGGTCTGGATGACTGCGAAGAGGCTCCATCCATAGAGAAAGGCAACGAGCGGGTTGTAGGACTCGCGTAGATAGACGTATTGTCCGCCGGCTTTGGGGAACATGCCGCTCAATTCACCGTAGCTGACTGCCGCCGTTACTGTCATGAACCCGGTGATCACCCAGACTGCAATCAGCCAACCAGCGCTTCCAACATTGCGCGCCACGTCGGCACTGACTATAAAAATCGCAGATCCGATCATGGATCCTGCCACAATCATCGTCCCGTCCCATAAACCCATGACGGGCTTAAATCGTGTATCGCTCAAGAAACCGCCGTTAGAATGAATTTTCAATATAGCGGTTTTGAAACCACCACCTCTCCGTGCCGTTGCAATAAATCATTTTTGATTACCGTATTATTTCTCAATCTTTCCCGCCATAAAAAAATACGCTTATGTCAGAGAACAGAGGTCAGTGGGGATCAAAATTTGGTTTTGTTATGGCTGCGGCGGGCTCTGCCGTGGGGCTCGGAAACATCTGGCGTTTCCCTTACCTAACCGGTCAAAACGGGGGAGCAGCCTTTGTGATCGTGTACCTGGTGTGCATTGTGCTGGTTGCCGTTCCGGTGCTGATGAATGAAATGGCCCTGGGAAGAATGACAGGCAAAAATGCCATTGGTGCCTTTCAGTCTACCGGTGGCAACCCCTTCTGGGTATTGCTTGGGGGTGTGCTGGCTGTCTTGGTGAGTTTTTTCGTGCTTAGTTACTACACCGTCATCGCCGGTTGGACGATCGGGTATATGGGTACCTCCCTGGTCAACGCACCCATTCCCTTCAAAGAGTTCATAGCGACGCCTTCCTATGTCATTCCGCTCTTTGGACTGGCGATGCTCTGCACCATTGCCATTGTTCTTGGAGGAGTTTCGGGCGGTATTGAAAAGGCCACCAAGATCATGATGCCCGCGCTGTTCGTCCTTTTTATTGTACTTATTATCCGAAGCCTCACGCTGGAAGGTTCCCAGCGGGGCGTCGAATATTACCTGATCCCTGATTTTTCCAAACTCAACGGCATGATGATTCTTCAGGCCCTTACGCAGGCTTTCTTCTCGTTGGGTGTAGGCTGGGGAATCATGATCACATATGGCTCGTATCTCCCGAAGAACCAGAGTATTCCCGAAAGCAGTATCTGGGTGGGTGTCATGGATACGTCCATCGCGTTGCTGGGAGGACTCATGGTCTTTCCTGCCGTCTTCGCGTTCAACCAGGATCCGGCGACAGGCCCAACGTTGGTGTTCGAGGTGTTGGCCAACATTTTTCCAAGAATGCCATTTGGCAATCTCATCGGAGGCCTGTTTTTCCTGCTGTTGTTCTTCGCAGCCATCACGTCTACGATATCCATGGTCGAAGTCGTCGGCTCCTGGCTCATCGACGAAAAAAAATGGAACCGGAAGAAAGCTACGTGGACGGTGGGCATCCTTGCTTTTGTAGTCGGCCTGCCTTCCGCGCTGTCCAACGGAAGTTCAGAAGCCCTCAGTACGGTTTCCCTGTTTGGACAAACGGGCGTATTAAATATTGTGGATCATGTCTTTGGCACAGTGTCCATGCTCATCGTAGTACTAACTACGTGCCTGTACAGCGGGTGGGTTATTGACACCAACAAAGTCATCGATGAAATCAATATTGGATCACCGTACTTCAAAACCACCATGCTGGCCGGTACCTGGAAATTCTTTATCCGGTTCGTTTGCCCGGTGATTATTGCGCTGGTCGTCCTGAACGTACTCGGCGTTATCGGATAACCTACTCTTTCAACGCTTCGCCGATAGGTTGGCCGGTGCTTCCGCTGGGAAACTTAATCTTCAGCAGAACAGAAAGCGTCGGTGCAATATCCGTGACGCGATAGTACTGCACGGAACTCCCCTTATTTATTCCCCAACCGTAAAAGATGACGGGCACGTGCGTATCATAGGTATAACCGGATCCATGCGTGGTACCCGTAATCCCGGCCCATCCGATCCAATGCGGTTCCAGCACGTAAAGAATATCTCCCGACCGCTTGTGGTTGTACCCGCGGACCAGATTTCCCTTCATTCCGCCCTCTCCAAAATCGGCCGACCGCATGGTACCGGCTGCAAATACGTTGGCCACCCCGTTGAGTGAAAGCATATATTGGGAAATCAACTCGGTTGCCACCAGCAAGTCTACTCCTGCACTTTTTAGGTCGCCGGTGAACGCCTCCTGGTTGAGAAAGATCTGGTCGTTAATCATCCGCTCAACAATCTTCTTGTCGCCGAAATGAGGTTTTAGGAACTCGGTAAGTCCTGCTTCTGCCTTGGAGGAACTGAATATTCCAGCAGGTATTTTATTGTCCTTCAGATACATGGGAGCATCCGCAACACCGTGATCCGAGGTAAGGAATACCACGTACTGACCAACTCCAATCTTCTTGTCAAGATCGAGCAGCAACGACTCAATGTTTTTGTCCAGCCTCAGGTATGTATCCTCCACCTCCACGGAATTAGGCCCCATGCCATGGCCGATAATATCAGGACTGGAATAAGAAATCGCCAGAAAATCAGTGACGTTATCTTTTCCCAATTCCTCCCCATCGATAGCTGCCATGGCAGCTTCAGTTATCAAATCAGAGCCAAACGGGGTGGAGGTGATCAGCTCAAAGCCCGGATATAGCTTTCGCAGTTCCTGCAGCTTGTAGGGAAATACGGGCTTTTCATCCTTTCCCTTGAGCCTGGTCTCGTACGGTGAGTCATCTGGCCCGCTCTCCTCGTATTGTTCCATTGGAAGTAAAGTCTTCCACTCCTGATTGAGGTAGTAGTCCGGCCGCTTGAGGGCGTTGAATTTTTCAAGCCACGTCGGAAGCCCCGGCTTATAAAACGTGCTGCTGATGAATTTCCCGCTTGCTCCATCAAACCAATACGCCCCATCCGCCAGGTGGCCGGCGGGGAGCACGGCGCCGCGATCTTTCAACGACAACCCAATAACTACCGAACGCTTCTGCGTTGCCAACTCCAGTTCATCGGTAATCGTGGTTGACAACATCCGCATGGGAGACACTGCGCCTTTGGACGATTCGGTCCCAACTGCTTTTTGATCCGGGTCGGAGACGCAATTTACAACGGCTTTGGTGGTGCGGTCATACCAATCGTTCCCAATAATACCATGCGTGGAAGGGGTTGCCCCGGTATAGATGGATGCATGACCCGGGCCGGTGTAGGTGGGGACATAACTGTAATGCGCGTTTTTCAATACGAATCCGTCGCCCATGAGCCGCTTGAATCCGCCAGGGCCCAGCTTCTTTTCGTATCGATAAACATATTCCTGCCGCATTTGATCTACCACTATTCCTACCACCAGTTTCGGTCCTGTCTGCGCCTTTAGCAAGAAAGAAGAGATGAACAAAATACCAATCAATGCATGTCGCTTCATGATGTCAATTTAAGGGGCAAATCTAAGGATTGTTGTTGGTTGATACAGCGCCGGGGATGAACTTTTGACGGACCTTTAATTGCCGCAAGCTATTTTCTCAAATTCATCCGTCTCCATAGCCTGGGTTCGAACGACCTTGCCGTGCCGGTCAAAATAAACCACCACGGAGATTCCTGCCTCGGCAATGTGACGCTCTGTGAAGTACAGAGGGACTTCCTTTGATCCCAGGTTCAAAACATCGGTGTACTGAATAGGCACCACTACACCGCGTGTGCTGCTGATCACTCCGTAGGCATGATCCTGCTGGACGAGGGTAATTTTTTCCAGCGGAGAATCGCTGATGTGCGTGAACTTTCTGATTCGATCGAGTTTCGTTCGCTGCGTTTGAATCTCAACCAATTGCCACTGGCCGCTCTTCTTTACCCAGGCAACCGAATCATTCCAATACTGAACGTCTTCCCACGAATAGTTTCCAACCAACTTGCCGTCCGGATGAATGAACCCGTACCCCCCCTCTTTGTATGCCAGTCGGAATGTTTTGTTGTAGGGCCTTACATTCCTGTCATAGATCGGCTTGATCAGCACATTACTCCTGGCATCGTACCAGCCAAACTTTTTCTCTTTGAGGAGCGAATAAGAATCGTCCTCCGCGGGCACGATGGCATCATACTCGAGCGGGAGCAACACCTTTCCATTATCCTGCATCAGGCCTCTCTTGTTACCGCGTGTGAGAATAAATACGGAGCCGGAAACCGGGTCAAGGTTGTCAAACTCAGCCCCAAATAGCCTGACACCGGATTCGGCATCTACCACCCATTTCCTTTTCTTTTCTTCAAGAATGATCCAGGCCGCTACGTCGCGGTACTCCTTGAGTTGATAGGTCGCCCCGCGGGCGAAAGAGACCTTTTGACCAGAAGGCAGAAAGGCAGTCACGGAGTCTACCGATTGCAAAAAAGCAATCTGCCCCTGGAACCAAACGCTGTCGCCTTCCTTCTTCCAGCCAAAGCCCTTGTCGTAAAGAAAATTCCGACTCGATGCGTCCTTCATTCGTATCCAGCCTGCCTGCTCGGTGACCGACCGATAGGGTATGTCTTCAAGGTGCCGGATTCCCCGGATAAACATACGATCCGATTTGGTGGACAGAAACCCGAAGGAGGTCTTCCGAAGCAACTGCCGATCAAGTGGTATCAAAAAATTAAGGTTTGCGTCAACCACCCCCTCGAGTACGCCGTTGCGAACCCAATAGTGCTGTTCGCCCCATTTTCGCGTTTCATCAAATACAAAGTCCTCTCGAAAATCGCTCCCCTCCGCGATGCGGCCGATACGACCCGGAGTGGTCAGTATCCGTTTTCGATTCTTAGTAAGCTGGATCAGCGAGTCCAGCGTGGCAACTTCATCAAAACCGAAAGGAAGTAGCGGCCTCCCCACCAGGCTGAAGATCGCCCACTTTCCATTTTTCTTCAGTCCGACAAAACGGTTGGCAATGATCAGCGCATCCTGCAGGCCATCCGGGCCAACCCGAAAACCCGCTTCGTGAACAACCACCCTGCCGCTATCGGAAGCGATAAGAACAAATCCCAACCCAAGCTCCCTGGATTCGGAAATATTCCCCGGCCAAAAAATGGAGCCGTTTCGAGCAAGGAGACCCTGCGATGTGATCAGAAACCGATCCCGGATTCCACCACAGCGGTACTCTTCGGGAATATTTTCAAAACGCGGAGCAACAATTTCTGTCCCGTTTTCATCGATAAACCCGTACCGCCCTGCCTTCCGCACGGCTACCCAATATGAATCGTTCAGTTTTTCCTGCTGCCGCAGAGAGTCCGTCATCCAGGGGGCATGTGCTTCGGACAGGATCCCCGCCTGCAGCATTTCAAACAGGACGGTTCGGGCCCTGCCCGACCACTTGCTTTGCGGATAGCGGTCGAGGAACCGTTGAAAAGCTTGGTGTTCTCCCGATGCAGTGCTTATCTCGAATATGTTTTTCTCCGCGAGAGACCGAAACGGGCTATCCCGATACGTATCATAAAACCGAACATACCCGGAAAGTCGCCTGTCCTTTGTCTCTTCTTCGTAGAGCAATTTGTCCATCCGGTCCTGGGCCTCCTGCCTTCGGTGCGAAGCAGGGTACCGGGTAATAAAAGCCTGGAAACTCCCGGAGGTGTTACCCTTCAGCGCTTTCAAGAACGCCATTTCATCGCGGAGTTCTATGGCGACCGGCCGTTGTGCCGCAAGGCCAAACCGATCCAGAAAAAACTGGTAGCCTTCTTCTGAATCAACTTCTTTTGCCCGTTCAAACGCTGCACTGTCGATACGCACACGCAGCCGCCGAAGCGACACCGTATCCGGCACAGGTTTCCTTCCGCGGTCATGGAAGCCGGTGAGGCGCACTGCCCGATGCTGAAAAGCACTTGCCGAATCCACGTTGAACGTACTGAAGGAGGGATGGAAATAATACAAAGCTAGCAGGTAGGCAGGCTCCGGATTCAGCGAGTCCTTGGCCAGTGCCTTCCGAATTGATTTCTCCGCCTTTGACCACCGGGACCGCTCCTGAATACCCAGCAGCTTTTCCGGACTCATTTGACTGAAGGCGGGAGACATCCAGCAGAAAAAAAACAAAAGGAAAATGGGGCGCATGCAGTTCAAAACGTACACAAGATTCAAATTATTCCATCTCAAAGTTAAATTCACCACCAAACGTTTAGCAAAGATTTCAGTATAATTGCACCTCTGTTTCAAAGTCAGAGAATTCGGGGTGTAGCGCAGCCCGGTTAGCGCATCACGTTAGGGACGTGGAGGTCGGATGTTCGAATCATCTCACCCCGACCAGGTTCATTTTCAGGCACCTCACACACCCCGGTGGAGGTTGCCGATTCCCTCTGAAGGAGCCCCCCTTAAATCAAGCGGATTTCGGCACTCCCCTTCACATTCCTCAGGGAATCCCTGATAGTTTCTGATTCTCCTGATCTTTCAAAATTCCATTTTTTCCCTGATGCAGGCCCGGGCGACTGGTCGCATCTTTGTATCAGTTAAAAAGGCAACTACATGATCCTCAAGAACCGATACGTCAGCAAGGGAATAAACGCATTAATGGTGTCCCTCCTATTTTTCGGCACGGGCTTGTATTCGTGCACAGAAATGGTTGTCCAACATCTTTGATATTAATTTTCCACCTCTTATTTTTCCCGGCATTAACCGGATCACCGCCCAACCCCAAACACCCATCCGTATGAAAGGTCCTCTTACATTTCTGGGATTGAGAATTCCATTCTTTAACCCGGAATACCGAAAAATGCTAAAAGAAGCTAATTCCATCTGCAAGGCCCCCACCCTCTCCATCCAGGAAAGAATTACCTCCATTGCAAAGATGATTGTAGTGTTTCAGAACAGCTACGGGTTCGACCCGGCCAAACTATCCAAAGCACTGCTGCGGCTTAATAGCGAACTGGATCGGAATATGGGACCCAGGAACGGTTCCCGCTGATAGCTATTTCCTGTTCTGCTTGAGGTCCCTGAAGAAGCGGGCCCAATTGAACGGGTTGAGGAACGGATTCGTGCGCCCTACTTGCCTGTCTATGATTGAATTGTTGTACTGCTCCATGTAGTATCGGTAATTCAGGTTACCATCCATGGGGGTTGTCCGCATCATCAGGGCCATCAATTCCGCATTCAGATTACGCCGGTCAATCCGGTCATCCATCGGAACATTCAAAGCCAGCACCGCCTGCTTAAATACCTCCTCGGTAGGGAAAGGCAAAATCGTTACTTCTCTCAGGTACGTGTTGTCGGTGGTCATCTCCACGACAATTGTCAAAAAGTCTTCATTCAGGTTGGACGGGACGATGTAGTGCTGGCGAAGGTATCCCACTGAACTGATCACCACGCTGTCACCCGCCAGTACGGGCATGGAAAAGAAACCCACAATGTTTGAAGTGGTGCCCCTTCCTGCTTTTGGTACGTACACGTGAACTCCCGGGACGCCGCTTACACTGTCCTCGCCGAGGATTATGCCCGATAACTGGATAACCCGTCTTTTATAGTTCTGCGCATGGGCAACCGGGCCCGAAAACATCGCTACGAGCACTACTAAAAGGATAACAGAGGATACGCCGTTCAACTTCATAATCCAACGTTTCAAAGATATGGAGAAGGTCACGATCTGCCTAACGCAGTTTTACCGCCCGTGTTTTTGTAATTTGCTTGCCAATCCGCATGAGGCTAAAACACTTCAATATTGACCTGGGAGCTCAGATCTTCCTGGCTTGTTCTGATACAGCCCGCATCCGCATTCTTCATCTTATTATGATCAACGGAGAAATGTGCATCAGCGACCTGGAACGAATTCTGGAATTCACTCAGGCAAAAACATCCCGGCACCTTATTTATCTTAAGAATTCCGGGATTCTTTCCTCACGAAAGCTCAATCAATGGGTTTTTTACCAGGCCAAAGACGAAGTGATCGACATCCTCAAGCTGATGCTTGATTTTCTCAAACGCGATCCGGTCCTTCAAAATGACCTGCAGGTATTTCAGACGCTGTATACCAACCGCGAATTGGCGCTGAATAAATTCCATATGCGGCCCCTGGGCTACACGGGCACGCGATGAAGAAGTACACCTGTATCCTCTTTGACTTGGACCATACGTTGTGGGATTACGATGCCAATTCCGAAGAAACACTCCAGGAACTTTTTGATCGGCATAAGCTCTCTGATCGGGGGGTAACCAGTTTTCGCTATTTCTTCGAGACCTTTCAGCGGGTAAACCTGCAATTGTGGGATTTGTATGACCGCGGCCTTATTGGACAGGAAGTGATCCGATCCGAGCGCTTTCACCGCGTATTGTTTGAAACCGGCGTAGATGATCGCCGGTTTTCGCTCGAGTTTTCAGCGCACTACCTCCACGAATTGCCCACCCGCAATAAACTCATTCCCGGCGCCCGGGACCTACTCGAATACCTGCATCCAAAATACCCGATGACCATCATCACCAACGGGTTTGATGAGATTCAATCCCGCAAGATGAATTCCGCCGGCATTGGCCATTTCTTCCGTCATGTGGTGACCTCCCAGCGGGCAGGGAGCAAAAAACCTTCCCCCAAGATCTTTGAATTTGCCCTCCGTGAATCAGGAAAGCAACCTGCAGAGGCGATCATGATTGGCGACAACCTGCAGACTGATATCGTGGGTGCAGAAACGGCTGGGATTGATGCGGTCTATTACAATCCATCGCAAAAGCTGCACGGCAGCAAAGTGACTCACGAAGTGAGTGTCTTGCAGGAATTGCAGGCGTTCCTTTAAGCAATCGGGATTTTGTATTTTTGAACTTCAAAAAATACATTACGCATGTCAACAGGATTTTTTCACGTACCAGCACCCCGAAATGAACCCGTCCTTTCCTTCGGGCCAGGCACTCAAGAACGCAAAGCCATTGCTGCTGCCTTGGCGGAAGCCCGCAAAACCACCGTGGACATTCCCATGTACATCGGTGGCGACGAAATCCGGACGGGAAAGAAAATAAAAATTACACCCCCGCACGACCACAAGCACCTCCTCGGCCATTTTCACGAGGGCGATAAAAGTCATGTAGAGCAAGCTGTGCAGGCAGCCCTGGCGGCGAAAGAAATGTGGGCAGGGCTCCCTTGGGAACACCGGGCTAGCATTTTTCTGAAGGCGGCAGATCTCCTTGCCGGTCCGTACCGCTTCAAGATGAACGCAGCGACCATGCTTGGTCAATCCAAGAATGCATACCAGGCGGAGATCGACGCGGCCTGCGAACTGATAGATTTTCTGAGATTCAATGTTCACTTCATGGGTGAAATCTATGGAGAGCAGCCCGTGTCAAGCCCCGGTGTTTGGAACCGGATGGAATATCGGCCGCTGGAGGGCTTCACCTTTGCGTTGACGCCCTTCAACTTCACAGCCATCGGTGGGAACCTCCCCACGAGCATGGCGATGATGGGAAACACGGTGGTCTGGAAACCAGCCTATACGCAGATTTACTCCGCACACGTCTTCATGCAGATCCTGAAAGCAGCAGGGCTCCCCGACGGTGTGATCAACCTCATCTATACCCCAGGGCCCGCAACGGGCGACGTCATTTTCAATCACCGTGATTTTGGCGGCATTCAGTTTACCGGCAGTACCGGCGTCTTCCAGCACATTTGGAAAACCATCGGCACAAACATTCACACGTACAAATCCTATCCACGGATCGTAGGTGAAACAGGTGGAAAGGACTTCGTGATTGCTCACAAGAGCGCCCACGCCAAAGAGGTGGCCACAGCCCTTTCGCGCGGCGCCTTCGAGTTCCAGGGACAAAAATGTTCGGCCGCATCGCGCGCGTATATCCCGTCCAATCTCTGGGAAGAAGTCAAAACGTATTTGCTGGCCGATCTGAAGAATTTCAAGATGGGGGTCACCGAAGACCTTGGCAATTACATCAATGCCGTTATCGATGAGAAGGCCTTCGACTCGATCGCCGGGTATATTGAGAAGGCGCGGCAAAATCCCATGAATGAAATTCTCGCCGGAGGGAAGTATGACAAGTCGAAAGGGTATTTTATTGAGCCGACTGTCATCCTTACCAAGGACCCTTCCTCCATTACGATGTGCGAAGAAATTTTTGGCCCCGTAATATCCATTTACGTCTATCATGCAGAGAACTTTGAACAAACGTTGGAGCTTGTAGACCAAACATCTCCCTACGCGCTGACGGGATCTATTCTCTCGGGAGACCGCTACGCCATTGACCTGGCGACGCGCAGACTGGTCAATGCCGCCGGTAATTTTTACATCAACGACAAACCGACCGGGGCCGTTGTCGGACAGCAGCCCTTTGGCGGCGCCAGGGGATCGGGAACAAACGACAAAGCAGGTGCCAAGGTGAATCTGCTCCGCTGGGTATCCATGCGCACCATCAAAGAGACCTTCGTACCGGCAACCGAATACCGATATCCTTTTTTGGATAAGGAATAAGTACGTGGTCTGTTGATTCGCCGGCCGCTCCCGATGAGACACGGCGAGCATTTGCCGGTTTCCGGTTTAATAGTTGTACCTTTGCAAGCATAGACCTCCAAATTCCCGTAATAAGGCCTTTCCGGCCCGTGCGTTGACCCAAGAGGCGCAGTATTATTAATTTTTTGGCGAGCCTCGCCCAAGTAAAAACCAAACATGTCATTCGAAAAATTGAACCTCATTGAGCCTATTTTACGTGCGCTCAACACCGAAGGCTACACACAGCCTACCCCCATTCAGCAACAAGCTATTCCAGTCTTACTCGAGCGTCGCGACCTGCTGGGTTGCGCGCAGACCGGCACCGGAAAAACAGCAGCCTTTGCAATCCCCATCCTTCAGCTCCTCCACCAGGACGAACTTTTCCAAAAAGGTCCTGCCGGAATCAAATCACTCATCCTGACTCCTACGCGCGAACTTGCCGCCCAAATAGGCGAGAGTTTCGGTGCCTATGGCAAGCATCTTCGCTTGAAGCATACAGTAATTTTCGGCGGCGTATCCCAGAAGTCACAAACGGATGCCCTGCGCGCCGGCGTCGACATCCTGATTGCCACTCCCGGCCGTTTGCTCGACTTGATGAATCAGCGACATGTCAACCTGCAGCATATCCGGATGTTTGTCCTCGATGAGGCAGACCGCATGCTGGATATGGGTTTCATCCACGATGTCAAGAAAGTGATCGCGCGGCTGCCTCAAAAGCGGCAGACCCTGTTCTTTTCTGCGACGATGCCTTCTGAGATCTCCTCCCTTGCCAACTCCATCCTTACAAACCCTGTCCGGGTAGAAGTCACCCCTGTTTCTTCGACCGCGAACACCGTGAAGCAGGAGATGTTCTTTGTAGAAAAGAGCGACAAGCGTTCCCTGCTGCTTCACTTGCTTAAGAATGCAGCCATCGAATCTGCCTTGGTCTTTACCCGTACCAAACACGGGGCAGACCGGGTTGCCAAGGACCTTGTCCGGGCAGGCGTTCAGGCGGAAGCCATCCACGGAAACAAATCGCAGAACGCAAGAATCCGGGCGCTGAGCAATTTCAAGGCACGCCAGACTCGTGTCCTCGTAGCCACAGACATCGCTGCCCGCGGCATTGACATCGATGATCTCTCCCATGTTATCAACTTTGAACTGCCCAACGTCCCCGAGACGTACGTACACCGCATCGGCCGTACCGGACGTGCCGGCGCATCAGGAATCGCCATTTCATTCTGCGATTCAGAAGAGCGGGAATACCTTCGCGACATTCAGAAACTTATTACGAAAGCTGTTCCTGTTATAGACTCTCACCCTTACCATGCGGTCTTCCAGGGACCCCCGACTGCCCCGAAGCAGCACTCCAGGCAGGGATCCCATCGCTCTGCAGGCAACAGAACCCCCAACAGGCGTTGGTCGGGAAGCCGCCAACGGCAGGATAGAGCTTGACCTGAACAAAAAAATCAGGAGTGGTTTTGTAGAGAACATGCTGGAATAGTAGATTTGCCATCAATCATTTAAACATCCAGCATTATGTCAAAAGGTCAGGATAAGAAAAAAGAAGAGAAAAAGAAGCCGCTGAAAACCCTGAAAGAAAAAAGAGCGGAGAAGAGAGCCAAGAAGGATAAGGGTTGAATGTAGCAGTCCCTTTTCTATTTGCTCCCAACACGTTCCAGTTGTCACGCTGGCCCCTCGGGCATGACATCCTATTTCTTTGAGAACCAAAATCCGGTTCTCCCTGTTCATACGTGGTAAGCAATCCCGCTGGATTTATCGTCCCTGCCATACCATGAGAAGCACCGTATCCCTCGTCATTCTGATTTGTCTGTTCACTTCGTGTGATCCTCCAAAAAAGGAACTGGAAAAAGTACCTCCCGTTCCGGTGTTTTTGCCAGCCTCCAACCCGTATTACTCACGCACCGATACGTCAACCCTTGCGGTTACAGATTCAGCGTGGCACGTGGTGCTGCCCGACAGCATCTTTCAGGTGGCAAGAAAAAAAGGCACGGAGGGTGCCTTCACTGGAAAGTACTGGAACGCTACCGGCCTTGGTACATATTATTGCGTCGTGTGCGGCAACAAACTATTCCGGTCCGACTCCAAATTTGCCAGCGACTGCGGATGGCCCAGTTTTTTTGAGCCCTCCCGGAAAAACAGTGTGTACTACGAAACGGATACCTCCCATGGCCTCGACCGGATTGAGGTCCTCTGCGGCCGCTGTCAGAGCCACCTGGGTCACCTCTTCGACGATGGCCCGCCCCCGACAGGCCAGCGCTATTGTATGAATTCCGTTATTCTGGATTTTGTACCGGACATCAAAACACGGCTAGAGTAATCACGGTAAAGGCGGTCTTGCGAATTAATAAGTGATCTGATAGATTGCTGCGTCGTTGCCTTATGCGCCCCCTCTCCTCACTCCTTTTTTCTGCTCTTTTGCTTTTTCCTTTTATCGGATATGGACAAATCCCTGCCATACCAGATAGCTCCAAGAACCTGAACTCCGACTTTCACTTCCAATTAACAACTGTCACCCAATATCATCCACCCTTTCGATCCCCGTATGTCGGAACCAATAGCCTGGTACCGTACGAAGATGAGGCGATGACTATGACTGCAACCATTTTCTGGGGTGTTCAAATCGGAAAACTGGGAGAATTCTATATCAACCCAGAAATTGCCGGTGGTGCCGGCGTAAGCAGTGCTACTGGTATTGCAGGATTTACGAACGGGGAGGCTTTTCGCGTTGGCAATCCCAAGCCCTCCGTTTACATCGCGCGTGCCTATTTCAAGCACACATTCAATCTGGGTGGTGAAGAAGAATATTTCAGGGAGAGCGCCAATCAGGTCATAAAGACAAGGACAAAAAAATACCTGGAGCTTACTGCTGGGAAATTCAGTGTAGCTGATTTCTATGATGTCAACAGCTACAGTCACGACCCCCGATCTCAATTTCTCAACTGGTCGCTCATGAGTGGCGGCGCCTGGGACTATCCCGCCAATGTGCGCGGATATACATGGGGCGTGCATGTAGAATATGGCTGGCCAGGTTGGGCGCTCCGGTCTTCTGTGGTCATGGTGCCCCAGGATGCCAATGGAAATGACATGGATCTGTCCGTTGGGCAGGCCCGATCGCATACGGTGGAGTTGGAAAAATCCTTTTCCATCGGTGCCCTTCCCGGCACTGCCCGGCTGTTGGGCTTTTACACACTTGCTCAAATGGGCAACTACGCGCTTAGCCTGGCAAATCCAAGTCCCGATGTTGTGGTCACCCGCAAGCCCGGCCGATCCAAGTTTGGTGGCATACTCAACATCGAGCAGCAGCTTTCAAACCACGTCGGCCTTTTTGCACGTGCCAGCTGGAACGACGGCACCAATGAGACCTGGACATTCACCGAGATTGACAGGTCTGTAAGCCTGGGGATGGTAAACGAAAAAGGGCTTCTCCGCAAGCGCAGTGACGCTTTTGGAATTGCCATGGTAATAAATGGTTTATCGGACAGCCACCGAAAATACCTCGGTGCCGGAGGAAATGGCTTCATTTTAGGGGATGGCCAGCTCAATTATGCCGGCGAATGGATCACGGAGGTATACTACAAAATAAACCTGTTCTATTCCGGGTTTTGGCTCACGCCAGACTACCAATTCGTCGTAAATCCTGGCTACAATCAGGATCGGGGACCCGTCCACCTGTTCGCCATCCGGGCGCATATTGAATTGTAAAATAAATGACGTAAACCGCAACTTCGGCACAAGCCAAACGTTGTAGCCAGGACTTGCAATCATCAATTTGCTCCGTATATTTCGCACCAATTCAATCATCCCCTGAAAAAGCTCACTTCCGCCTTTCTCCTTTTTGCGCTCAGTTGCGTTCTGGCGGGGGGCATGCTTGGTCAGGGATTATCACGTGATGGGTCTACCCGGATAGGAAATTACGAGACAAGTGACTGCACAAGCCTATTTCTTCTTCCCGGTGAAGAAGACGGCGAGGACGATTCCACGGACAGCGACCATGCGAAGCAGATTCTTTCCGTTAGATTCTCCCTCCTTTCATTCACACGCTTATCCATTTTTCATTCCCGTGCCATTGCCATTTCCGGCAACCCCTTTCTCCAGCACATGCAATTGAGGCTCTGATCGCTGATCAGGCGTCCCTTTCTTCCTCCTTTTCATAATTTCTTTCTTCTAAATCGTATTATTCATGAAGCGTTTGGCGCTCATCATTTTCTGCCTTCCATGGATGGCTATGGGGCAACTCCCGGATACCATCCTTAGTTTTCAACATGCCAAGGATCTTCTTATCAGGAAGAACCTTAGCCTGTTGGCTTCTCATTACAATATTGATATCGCAGAGGCTCAGGTAATTCAGGCAAGAGTTTGGAATAACCCGTACCTGATGTGGAATCAGGAGCTCTATCAACCAGAAAAAAATCAGTACCTCAATGCTGCGAATCAGGCAATGATTCAAATTGAGCAGATATTTTCCGTCGCCGGAAAGCACACCAATACTGTAAAACTGGCGCGGATCAATCTTGAAATTAACAAAGTACAGCTCCAGGACATTCTCCGCAGCCTCGTCTTTGATCTTGGCATCACCTACAATAACCTGGCTGCTCTGCAGCAGAAAGATCAATTATATGTCGGCGTGTTGAGAAGTTACGAACAGCTCATTGCAGCTTCACGCGAGCAGCTTCGGGTAGGAGCAATTTCCCAAACCGAACTGCTTCGGTTGGAATCAGAATATATCGTTGAGAAGGCGCAGGCGGTTGAAATATATAACTCCATTCAGAGCGGATTGTCTCATCTCAAAGTACTGCTGCAGATCCCTCCGGACTCAACGATGCACCTATCGCAAACGACTCCCTTGTTTTCAGGCACCATGAATGTTGACAGTCTCATTATTCAGGCTTTTGAATCCCGACCGGACCTCCGTGCGGCCCAGCTTCAACAGGAGTATCAACTACGCAATTTGAAATTGCAACAGTCATTGAGTATGCCCGACTTGAAACTGGCCATCGTTCCATACGACAAAGGAAGCAACTATGTAAGGCCTTATTCAGGCATTAACTTTGAGATTCCCTTGCCGCTCTTTGATCGCAACCAAGGCCGGATCAAGGCAGCCCGCCATCAATTGACACAGACGCAATTTGAATTGCAGCTCCAAAACAGTACAGTCAGCAACCAGGTGTTTGCCGCATATAATCAGTACGTAAAGTCCAACGAAGGCCTGTCCAATTACAGCAACGCATTCATCTTCAGCCTTCAAGAACTTGCAAAGAATAACAGCATCAATTTCAAGAATCGTAACATTTCACTACTGCAATTCATTGACCAACAACGGATCTACATCCAGACCAATCTATTACTCATTGAGCTCCGACAGCAATACCTGGACAGTGTCAACGAGCTGAATTTCTACATCGGCAAACAATTAATTGATTATTGACCTTTATGAAACGAATATCCGTACTCGCACTCATTCTCTTCCCAGCCGCCCTGTTCACAAGTTCTTGCGGAAATAAGGAAGAACAAAGATCGGTCGACGCAGCCGACGTCAAGACTGCCACAACGCTCGAACTGTCAGAAAGCCAGATGCGCTTTGTGAAAATTGACACAGTCACCGAAGTGGACGCTGCCGCGCAGACGACCGCGGTTGGTGAGGTCAGCTTTGCAGAAGACAACGTGGTCAGGATTTATCCCATTGTCAGTGGTGCGGTAGAGGAAGTCAAAGTCTCCTTGGGAGATTATGTAACGAAGAGTCAATTGCTTGCCACTTTGCTGAGCACCAACATCAGCGAATACCAGCGCGACTACAACATTGCAAAGTCGAATGTCGAAGTTGAGCAAAAGAACCTGATTCGTTCAGAAGATCTTTACAAAACGGGGATGCTCTCCGATAAGGAACTGACAGAATCGAGGAAATCATACAACAACGCGCAGTCTGAATTCCGGGAGAAAAAACAGATTTTGGAACTTTACGGCGGATCTTCTGACAACCTGGATGCCCTTTTCCGTGTGACGGCCCCTCGCTCCGGATACATCGTAGAACGCAACATCAACTCAGGGACCCAAATACGTAATGACAATGGAACGAACATTTTTACCATTTCAGATCTTAAGAATGTTTGGGTGTGGGCCAACGTGCACGAGGGAGACATCAGCAAAGTTCATGAGGGGGATGCCGTCCAGGTGGAAACAATCGCCTATCCAGGAAAATTTTTCAAAGGAACCATAAAGAAAATTGGGACCATGTTGGACCCGGCTTCCCGCATAATCCGTGTCCGAACCGATATTGACAATAGGGAAGGTCTTTTGAAACCAGAGATGTTTGCCACCGTGACGATCACACCCAAGATTTCCAGTCGGGTTTTAGCTATCCCACCAATCGCCATCATCCTGGAAAGCAACCAATATTTTGTGATGAAAGAAGTGGGGCCAAGACGATTTGTCAAAATCCGGGTTCAACCCGGAAGGTCGTTCCCGGAATTCACTGAAATAATTTCAGGCATAAACAATGGCGATCGGATCGTGGCCGATGGAGCCCTGTTCGTCCTCACAGCATTTAATCAAATGTGATCATGGCCTATTTCCACGAAACACTCAACAAAAAACCATGAATCAATTTATCAAGGGGACCATCTCCTTTTCGCTGAAAAATAAGCTAATGGTTTTTCTCGGGACGCTTCTCGTCATCGCATGGGGCATCCAAAGTTTCCTTGCCACTCCCATTGAGGCGTTTCCTGATGTCATCAACACGCGTATCGTCATCATCACCCAGTGGCCCGGACGCAGTGCGGAAGAAATGGAAAAATTTGTAACGATTCCCATTGAAACCGAAATGAATGTGGTACCGAGAAAAACCAGCTTGCGGTCCATTTCTCTTTTTGGACTTTCAGTGGTTACCCTTTTTTTTGAAGACGAAGTGGACGATTTCAGGGCCCGGCAGACCGTCGCCAACCAACTGGTCAATGTTGACCTGCCCGACGGGGCCGCCCCTGAGATTCAGCCTCCTTCAGGACCAACCGGTGAGATTTACCGCTATACCCTGGAGGGTCCCGGAAAATCGGTACGCTACCTGAAAGAAATCCAGGATTGGGTAATCGACAAGCGCATCAAAGCCGTGCAGGGCATTGCCGATGTAGTAAGTTTCGGGGGCGAGGTAAAAACCTATGAAGCTACCCTCGATCCTTCCAAGCTGGCTTCATACGACCTCAGCATTCAAGATGTCTTCCAGGCTTTGCAGGAAAATAACGCGAACGTAGGGGGCGATGTAGTTGACAAGGGCAACCAGACCTTTCTGGTCCGGGGATTGGGACTTATTAACTCCATCAATGATATCGACAACATCATTATCAAGAATATTAATGGCACCCCTATTTTTATCAAAGATGTTGCCAACGTATCCGAAGAGTTCAAACCTCGCCTAGGGAAAGTAGGCCGCGACAAGGACCAGGACGTGGTGGAGGGTATCGTCCTTCTTCGTAAAGGAGAAAATCCCAGCGCCGTTCTAAAAGTGCTGAACGCAACGGTCCATGATCTAAATGACCGCGTCCTTCCGGAGGGAGTTAAGATCAAAGTCTTTTACGACCGAACCGACCTGGTAAATCATACCACCCACACGGTGATGGAAAATCTCGTTGTTGGCATGCTGCTGGTAACCTTCATCTTGTCGGTCTTCCTTCTGGATTGGCGGGCGACCCTCATGGTAGCCATTATTATTCCGCTGGCGCTCCTTTTTGCATTTATATGCATGGGCATCCGGGGCATGTCTGCCAACCTTTTGTCCATCGGCGCCATCGACTTTGGAATTATCATCGACGGAGCGGTCGTGATGGTCGAAGGAGTCTTTGTCTATCTGGCCCACAAACAACTGGAGATGGGCAGGGAACGATTCAACCTGGTATCAAAAATGGGCTTTGTGAAGAAAATCTCCATTGAAATGGGGAAACCTATCTTCTTTTCCAAACTCATCATTATCACTGCGCTTATTCCCATTTTCGCCTTTCAGAAGGTTGAGGGGAAGATGTTTTCACCACTGGCATACACCATGGGCTTTGCGCTCCTGGGCGCTCTCCTGTTTACGCTGACACTCGTTCCCCTTTTATGTAAACTGATGCTCAACAGAGATGTCCGCGAACGATCCAATCCCCTCGTTACCGGGATGGGAAAGCTATATACACCCATGTTGGCATGGTGTCTCCGTCACCCGATAAACAGCATCCTCGTTGCCGCAGGACTGCTGGTTGGGAGTTTGGTTCTGGCCAGTGGCCTTGGTTCTGAATTTCTGCCAAAGCTCAACGAAGGGTCCATTTATGTTCGGGCCAGCATGCCACAAAGTGTCTCCTTCCAAAAAGCGAACACCATGTCTGAAGCGATGCGTCACGAATTTCAAAAATATCCCGAAGTAAGAGGGGTCATCTCACAAAACGGCAGACCCAATGACGGGACAGACCCCACGGGCTTTTTCAATGTGGAGTTTTTTGTGGACCTCTTTTCCAAAGATGAATGGAAAAGGGACGTGACAAAGGAAGACCTTATAAGCGCCATGCAGACGGACCTGGAAAATCAATTTCCAGGAGTTGTGTTCGGATTCTCGCAACCTATATCCGACAACGTGGAAGAAGCGGTTTCCGGTGTCAAAGGTGAAATGGCCATCAAGATTTTCGGCGACAACCTTTCGAAGCTGGAAAGTATTGCCGACAGCGTAAAGACACTCATGGGACGTATCGAAGGCGTCCAGGATCTGGGCATTTTCAAGAGTATCGGGCAGCCGGAACTGCGGATAGAACTTGACCGATATAAGATGGCGCGCTACGGAGCAAACGTTTCAGAAGCAAACGATATCATCGAAATGGCCGTGGGTGGGAAAAAGGCCTCCACCTACTATGAAGGGGAGCGGCGGTTTGACATCCGCGTGCGTTACTCACCAGAATATCGAAAAAGTGAGGTGGCCATCGGCAAACTCCTCGTGCCTTGCACGAACGGAACCAAAATCCCGTTGCATGAAATCGCCGAAATCAAATTACAAACCGGGCCCGCATTTGTTTACCGGGAAGGGAATCTTCGTTTTATTCCAATCAAATTTTCCGTTCGTGGTCGAGACCTGGGGAGTACGATCAAAGAAGCACAGAACAAAGTGAGCGAGGCAATCACCCTGCCGAAAGGGTATGAACTGACCTGGAACGGAGAGTTTGAAAATCAGGTAAGAGCCATCAATCAACTGAAAATCGTAGTCCCAATTTCCGTTGGCCTGATCTTCATGTGGCTCTTTTTCATGTTCAACTCCCCCAAGTACGCTGGCATGGTGCTTCTGAATGTCCCATTCGCCCTGATCGGTGGTATCCTTGGATTGCTTATTACAGGAATAAACTTCAGCATTTCCGCCGGAGTGGGCTTTATCGCCTTGTTTGGCGTGTGCGTGCAGAATGGGGTTATCCTCGTGTCTGTGTTTAACAAGAATCGGGATGACGGAATGCCCCTCGAGCAGGCCATACGGGATGGAGCACTTTCGCGCGTACGCCCGGTGGTAATGACGGCACTCATGGCAGGGTTGGGGCTTTTGCCAGCGGCGCTTTCCACCGGGATCGGATCGGAAACACAAAAACCGCTGGCCGTAGTAGTCATATCGGGGCTAATAACAGCTACCGTTCTTACGCTCCTGATCCTTCCTGCGATTTATAAGATTTGGCAACCCAAACATTTTCATAAAGAACCAACCGAACATTGATTGTCAAAAAAATGAAAAATTGTAGCCTCCTTCTTGCCTTCGTCCTTGTGTTTGCTCTCCCCTACTTTGCCGGCGCGCAAAAGGATGTAAGCAAAAATCCCTTTGATAAAAAACTTCATCTTGGCGCCAGTTTGAATACGTACTGGAGCACGGTGACCGGAGATAATCTCCCCAGGCCGTATTTTACAAAACCGTCATGGGGATTCAATGTCCGGGCGGAGTACTATGTCACCAAATCCATAGGCATCGGGCTGGGAATTGGCTATCAGCAGTATGGCATGGGTATCAAAAATCCGGATCTGGATCAATCCCCGGGCAACACGGATTCTACCTTCCTGGAACGGGTCAGATTGCATTCCATTGAAATCCCTGTCAGCATTCTCATCCGAAGCCCCGAAGTGATCAAAGGACTCCGACTTAGCGGTTCATACAGTGTCGTGCCCATTCACGTGTTTCAGGCCACCGACGTATTTCAGGATGTGAATTCCGGAAACAATTTAGAAACGGATGTATCCAACGTGTACGCGCGAAACGATGTGCTCATGCAGATCTCGATGGGGCCAGAAATAAACTGTGGTGATACAGGGCTGCTTCAGGTTCATTTTGTGTATGCCCAAGGTACCAGCAACGTGTACATGGTGGGGCCCGGGTACGGACTCAACCATTCCATGGGTTTGCGCATCGCCTGGCTTTTTGGCAGCCGGCTTAACGTTAGGCGAGCTACAAGGTAAGTGCAGCAGGCTGGCTCGGTTCCGCACTACAGACTAAGCCCGCAAATTTCCTGCTCACGCGCTGACCAACTTGAAAGCATGACTCCACTCATTTCTCAGGAATCCCGGAATACACCATAGCATCGCCAGCGGTTCAATGGCCCTGCCGGCGGCGGCACTCCCCATATCGGCAGTATCCCATCCAAGCTCATCCAGGATGCGGGCGACTTCTTTCCTGGCTCCTTCATCATCGCCGGCAATAAACATGGTCGGTCTTCCGCCTGGGAGTTTGGGATTGACCATGAGGCCGCTGCCCACGCTGTTGAACGCCTTCACAAATTTTGCCTTCGGAGAAAGCCGCTGTAACCGCTCGAGGAGGGATTCGTTAGGACCGGTGAAATATCCCAATACACCGTTGACCGGCGGCGACTCAGAAATGGGATTGGTGGTATCAATCACTGTCTTGCCAGAGAGTTTGTCAGCCATGGATTTTACGAGTGCCTCCGCAGCAACCCCTTTGACAGCCAACACCAGCATTTCACCAAAATCCGCTGCCTCCTCAAATGTGCCAACAGATGCATTCTTGGCTCCCTCTTGCCATTCCTTGAGTTTGGAGGGGCTTCGGGTTCCTACCTTGACCGCGTGTCCGAGGGCAAGAAACCCTTGTGCGAGTGTGCGCGCAACCTCACCAGATCCGAGAATTCCAATTTTTTGTGACATACTGAATTGGGTTGTTTTTTAAAAAAGAGACTTACTTTAGCAACACTAAACACAACGGGTGCATGAAATGGTTCGTTCGCTTCGTAGGATTTCTGGTGGCCCTCCTCCTGGTGATGCTTCTCGTCGGCTCCACGATGCCTCGGAAACACTCGGCAACGGCGATGGAGGTTTTTTCCTCACCTCCGGAGGCGGTTTGGCGCGTGATGACCGATTTTGAAAACGGTCCCGCCTGGCGCTCCGACCTGAGCGCAATCAGTATAGACGACAGCCTTATGACGGAAGTGGGTGACAACGGGGATGTCATCGAATATCAACTTGATGAACTGACGCCTCCCCGACGGATGGTCATCCGGATCGTCACATCCGACCTGCCTTACGGTGGCTCCTGGACGTATGAACTCTTACCGATCGATAGCGGATGCAGGCTGGTTTTGACGGAAGATGGTGAAATTTATAACCCCATGTTTCGCTTCTTATACCGCTACCTGTTCGGGACAACGACCACCATGGATAGCTACCTGCAAGACCTGAAAGGCCAAATTCCATAGACCGCACCCAACTCCTGATTCATGAAAATTTTTACTTGCCTGCTCGTTGCATTTCTGTCTCTTGCCGGCTGCACCTCCGATTCTTCGAAAGCAGTGCGATTAAACGCGCAGGTGGATTCCTTGCTTGGCGTTCATCCCGGTTTCAACGGTGTAGTACTTGTGGCAGAAAAGGGCCGTCCCCTCGTACACAAGGCAATCGGATATAGAGATTTTGAATCGAAAGCTCTGCTGGACACAGGATCCGTATTTGAACTCGCCTCAGTATCCAAGCAGTTTACCTCCATGATCATCATGATGCTGAAAGAGAAAGGGAAACTTTCCTATGACGACCCTATTGAAAAGTACATACCCGGACTTCCCTACCAGGGAATCTCGATTCGACACCTCCTCCACCACACGTCCGGGCTTCCCGATTACATGGCCGTCATGGATGCGCACTGGAATAAATTACGCGTGGCGGGAAATGCTGAGATTCTTGAATACCTCATTCAATACCACCCGGAAAAACGGTTTGAGCCGGGGGAAAAATACGAGTACAGCAATACCGGATACGTTTTGCTGGCAAGTATCGCCGAAGCAGCCAGCGGTAAAAATTTTGTTACGCTGTGTCGCGAACAGATTTTCCGTCCTTTGGCCATGACATCGACGGACATCCGGACACCGGAGGAAAAAAAATCCGTAGCCAATTTTGCGCAGGGCTATATTTTTGTGCCGGATCGGCAACGGTATGTTCCCGCCGATTCCTTTCCATCATCCAATTATATCGTGTGGCTCGGTAGGCGGATGGGTCCCGGTCGGATCAGCGCTACCGCCTCCGACCTTCTGCGGTGGGATCGCGCCTTGTACACCGAACAGTTGGTGAAAAGGGAAACTCTCGAAGAAGCGTTTACTCCCGCGCTGCTCAACAACCGGACCGTCTCCTCGTATGGGTTCGGATGGAGTATACGGACGGATTCAATTTTGGGAAGAGTAGTCTATCATACGGGCAGCAATCCCGGATACTCCACCATCATCATTCGGTACACCGAATCAGACAAGACCATCATCCTGCTGTGTAATAACAGCTACTCCGGCTTTCAAAAAATTCACGAGGGAGTCGATGCCCTGTTAGCAACCCGCAAGCGGTGATTAGAATAGGGCTTATCTCCGACACCCACGGTTATCTGGATCCGTCTGTTGCCGAGCACTTCAGGGATTGTGATGAAATCTGGCATGCCGGCGATATCGGGGATGTTGCGGTGATTGAAGCACTCGAAAAAATCAAACCCGTCGTGGCTGTTTTTGGCAACATCGACGACCTCGTCATGCGCGCGCGGTTTCCGGAAGATGTCCGTCTTGCACGCGAGGGAGTAACCCTGTGGATGACACACATCGGCGGGAGGCCTCCCCGGTTCAATCCCCGGGTAAGTAAAGTGCTGAAGGAGAACCAGCCAGACGTTTTCATTTGTGGTCATTCCCACATTCTGCGCGTAGCGAAGGAAAAAACATTTAATGTGCTTTGTGTCAATCCGGGGGCCGCGGGAAATCATGGATTTCATACCATGCGCACGATCCTGCGGATGGAAATCCAGGACGGACGAATTCACAAGATGGAGGCTATTGAACTAGGTAAGCGCGGGCAATAACGGCAAAAAAAATGCAGCACCGATTACTCAGGCTGCATCCATATGTGCTGTGAAAGATCTACTTCTTGGCTTCTTTCTTGGCCTTGAACTCTTCCTTGATTTTGGCAATATCCACCCCTTTGCTTACGGGCTTGAAGCCCTGAATCTTGAGTGCTTGCCTTCTGCGGGCTGATTTTGCCTTATCCTTGCGGTTTTTGCGCTTCAAACGGGTTACTGACATGGTATTCGATTTTAAAGGTTGCAAAACTAATCAGATTTCCAATTCTAATGGCATCCGGTACAGATTATTTCCCCGCGGGATAAAATCAATGAATCTGTAAGGTAGTGATTAACTTGGCGCTCGAATTATGGATCGACCCACTCTTCCAAAAGGAACCCGGGACTTTGGCCCTGCGGTGATGGCCAAACGTCAGTTTATTCTCAATACCATCCGCCGCGTATTTGAGCGGTATGGCTTTCAGCCGCTGGAAACACCAGCCATGGAAAACCTGTCAACGCTCACCGGAAAGTACGGCGAAGAGGGGGATCACCTCCTGTTCAAAGTGCTCAACTCAGGAGATTTTCTGAAAGATGTCGATCCCGCCAGCCTTGCAGCAGCAGATGTACGGAAACTGATCCCACAGATCGCTGAAAAGGGACTCAAGTACGACCTCACCGTGCCTTTTGCCCGCTACGTTGTGATGAATCGGCACGAGATCACCTTCCCGTTCAGGCGATACCAGATTCAACCGGTCTGGCGCGCCGACCGGCCACAAAAGGGACGCTACCGGGAATTCTATCAGTGTGATGCAGACGTTATTGGGACCGACTCCCTGATCTGCGAGGCAGAAATTATTCTCATGATCAAAGACGTGATGAACCGCCTGGGAATCAAAGGCTACACCATCAGGATAAATCACCGGGGTATTCTTTCCGGGCTTGCCAGGCTGATGGGTGCCGGTGATCGGGAAAGCGCCTTGCTGGTGGCCATTGATAAGCTGGACAAAATCGGTGAAGAAAAAGTCAAAGAGGAATTGAGGGCAAATGGATTCACGGCCTCCACGCTCACGAGTCTTTTTGAGCTGCTCGTGTTCACCGGAACGTCTGTCGAGAAAATAACCATGCTGCGGAAACAATTCAGCGGCGATGCACTTGCTGAAAAAAGTGCTAACGACCTGGAGGAAGTTCTGAACCTGGTCAGGGGTTTTGGAGGAACCGAATCGGGTATTGAGCTGGACCTCTCGCTGGCCCGTGGGTTAAGCTATTACACCGGATGTATTTTCGAAGTGCGCATTCACGACGTGGCCGTGGGGAGTGTAAGCGGCGGCGGGCGGTACGACAACCTTACCGCAGTATTCGATTCAAAAGAAAAAAGTTCGGGTGTCGGGTTCTCCTTTGGGGTTGACCGGCTCTACGATGCGATGGAGGAACTCAACGTCTTCACTGAAGAGGCGAAAATCGGATCCCGGGTGCTGGTATGTCACCTGGACAAGGACGGACTTTCACACGGACTCGGGGTCGTTCAGGCACTCCGCAACCAGGGAGTCGCCGCTGAAATTTATCCCGACAGCAGCAAACTGAAGAAACAGTTGGAATACGCTGACCGGAAAAAAATCCCGTTTGCCATCGTTATCGGATCTGAAGAATTGAAATCCGGGATGCTGTCTTTCAAGAACATGAATACCGGCGAACAGCAAAGCCGCTCCCTCGACCAAATCATCTCAACGCTTAACCCGTGACCAACCACGTAATTTCGTCCCATACACTGTTGCTAAAAGATCTGCAGGCCCTTGTTGGCGATTCGTTCAGCCTGTCGCTGGGGGATGAAGCAAGGAGGAAGATCAGCCGCTGCCGCGAATACCTGGACGAGAAAATCGCTTCGACTTCAGAACCGGTTTATGGAATTAACACAGGCTTCGGCTCCTTGTACGACAGGAACATCGGGAAGGAAGACCTGGGCCGGCTTCAGAACAACCTCGTCAAGTCGCACGCATGTGGCATGGGCCCCGAGATACCTCAGGAAATAGTGCGCCTGATGCTGTTCCTGAAAATTCAGTCCCTTTCCTACGGAAATTCCGGCGTCCAGGTGGAAACCGTGGAACGGCTGATGGACCTGTATAATAACCGGGTCTATCCCAAAGTATTCGAGATGGGATCGTTGGGTGCTTCCGGGGATCTTGCCCCGCTTGCGCATCTTTCCCTTCCGCTGATTGGACTTGGTGACGTTCACTTCGAAGGCAAAGCATATCCCAGCAAGGAAATCCTGGATCGATTCCATTTGAAACCCATCCAGTTCAAAGCCAAGGAAGGACTCGCGCTGCTGAACGGCACCCAGTTTATGACCGCCTTTGGAACCTGGTGCGTGGTGCACGCTCACCGCCTGTTGGCGCTTGCCAACCGAATTGGTGCGCTTTCGCTGGATGTGTTTGACGGGAGGCTTGAACCCTTTGACCCAAAAGTCCATGCCATCCGCCCGCAAAAAGGTCAGGGCCAGGTAGCAGAAGTATTTCGGAGGCTGCTGAAAGGGAGTGAACTGATCGGTCAACAAAAGAACCACGTGCAGGATCCGTATTCCTTCCGGTGCATTCCCCAGGTCCACGGCGCAAGCATGGATGCCGTTGGGTATGTCACGGACGTCATGCTTGCCGAGGTAAACGGAGTCACTGACAACCCCAACGTGTTTCCCGATGAGGATGTGATCATCTCCGCTGGTAATTTTCACGGGCAACCTCTGGCCCTGGCGCTAGACTTCCTGGCGATCGCGGTGGCGGAACTTGGGTCTATTTCCGAACGAAGAACCTACCAACTTATCAGCGGATCCCGCAACCTGCCCAATTACTTGGTGGCCAATCCCGGTATTAACTCCGGACTGATGATGCCTCAATATACCGCCGCTTCCCTGGTGAGCCAGAACAAACAGCTTTGTACGCCTGCTTCGGTGGATTCCATCGTGTCTTCCAACGGGCAGGAGGATCACGTGAGCATGGGTGCGAATGCCGCGCTGAAGGCCCACCGGATTGTCATGAATGTCTACTCCATTTTGGCCATAGAGCTGGTCACAGCATCCCAGGGACTGGAGTTCCGGCGGCCGATGAAGAGTTCGCCGGTGCTGGAAAAATTTGTTCATACTTTCCGGGCAGAAGTTCCGTTTATGGAAACAGACCGGCTGCTGCACAATGACCTCGTGAAGGCGGATTTGTTTTGTAGGAATGCCGAACTTGCGGAGAATTGAAACAATTGCAAAATGTACGGATGAATGCCGCGGGATGAACAATGCGCAAAACATACCATGGATAACCAACCGAAGGATGAACCTTCGGGGAAGCCTGCTTGTGGGGTTGCTTTTGGTTGCGTGGTGCAGCGCGGCACAGCCGTATCCCAGCCGGCTGGGCCGATTTGAGGTTAATCAGAAAAAGGGATGCGCCTCTTTCACCCTGACCTTGACCAATCTGCTTCCAGGCGATTGCACCCCTGGGAAGCCCTGCGTGATGAATTTTGGCGACAACACCGGGACTGCTCAAAATATATTTACACACACCTATACTGCCGCCGGCACCTACACCCTTTCTGTACTTTACCAAAGCATCGGATCAGACGACATCGTGATCACTGTTGATCCCAATATCCAACCCAATTTTGAAATCCATGCTTGTTCCGGCTCACGGGCATCCATCAAGGTGACGGATAATGCCTACAATCAGTATGTGATCGATTTCAACAATGACGGCACACCGGAGTACATTCTTCCGTTCTCCAACAACATCCAGACACCCCCGTTCACGTACGCTCCACCGGGTACATACACCGCTTCCGTACGAGGCCGCAACCTCAATTCGGCCGATAATTGCACGGCCAAGACACAGCCCTTCACTACGCTCGCAACGTTGCCCACCCCCTCCATCAACACGCTTACATCCGTTGACAATGCCAACATTAAACTCGATTTCACTACCGCCGTAAACATTCAGTACCGCCTTGAAATCGCGGTGAATAATTCAACGACGTTCCAGAATTTTAAAACCCTGTATGGGGTGAGTACCCTTGATGTAACAGATTTAAAACTGGACCTGAATTACTACTGCTTCCGCCTCGGGGCGTATGATCCATGCAACGGAAGCAGTACGTATTCCAACACCGTGTGTACCTCGAAATTCACGGTGACAGCGCAAAGTGATGTGAACGTGCTGACCTGGTCCACGGGCCCGGCCGTCAATTACAGCATCAGCAGGGACGGAAACCCGTATGCGACCATTGCCTCCGCTTTTTTTAATGACACCGATGCGGAATGTACAGTCACCTATTGCTACCGTGTTACCAACAATTATGGAGGCGGAAGGAAGAGCATATCACTTGAAAAGTGTGTCACGTCTTTTTCCAATGCGACGCCGACTGCCATTAATAACGTAAGTGCCGTCGCCACCACGGGTGCGGCGTTGAGTTGGGTGCAGGATCCCCTGTTTACTCCGGTGGGGTACTCAGTCTCGCGAGCTTCCGCGGGGAGCATCTATACGCTGTATGGCACAACCCCTGCTTCTCCGTTTAATGATGCTGGCTATACCACCGCCGGAAAGTACTGTTATAAAATCAACTACCTCGACAAATGTAACAACGCCAGTGCCCCAGGCATTGCCGTGTGTCCGATTCAATTGAATGGAATTCTGGATAAGACCAATGCCATCACAGTCACGTGGTCATCCTACAGGGGCTGGAGAAATGCAGTCAAGGAATATGTCCTACGAAAATACGACCTGGCAGGGGCGCTAATCAAAACGGTAACACAAACCGACACGGTTTTTGTGGACGACCTGCCCGATCCCATCAATCAGTACGTACGATACGAAGTGACAGCGATTCCGAATGAAGGCGGAACCCCCATATCGCTTTCCAACGGATTGGAGATAGTCAAGAATGCAAACTTGTACTACCCCACAGCATTCACGCCGAACAAAGATAATTTGAACGACGGATTTATAGTTTCCGGGCAATTTATCGTGCGGCTGAACCTGACCATCTTCGACCGGTGGGGGGTCCTTCTCTTTTCATCGGATAAACAGGAGCCATGGGACGGTCAAAGCAATGGCAAAACCATGCCCCCATCTGTTTACATCTGGAAGGCAGAAATCAGCGACCGCGCTGGCCGCACATTCTCCAAAGAAGGCACTGTTGCGTTGATCCGCAACTAAATCCAATTCAGACCGTTACCTTTAAGACAAATTAGATAACACTTTCGGCTATGCTGGACATGATGAAAATGATGGGGAAGGTCAAGGAGGTGCAGGCCCGTCTGAAGGAGGCCCAGGACAGCCTGGACAAAATTGTGGTCTCCGGAGAGGCAGGCGCCGGCATGGTGAAAGCTACTGTCAACGGAAAGAAAAAGGTCCTTGCCATTGAAATTGATCCGGCCATTCTTTCGCCGGGGGAAAAAGTCCTTGTCCAGGATCTTGTTGTGGCCGCCGTGAACATAGCCATGGAAGAAGCGGATGCAAAGGCCAAAGAAGCGTTGAAAAAAAGCACGGAAGGTATCCTGCCTAACATTCCCGGTATGGATTTTAGTCAAATGCTGGGATGACCGACACGGCTGTTGTGATCCTTAACTTTAATGGATCGGCGCTACTCCGGAAATTCCTCCCGTCCGTAATCCAGCATAGTGGCGAAGCGCGCATCATCCTCGTGGACAATGGATCTTCCGATGGTTCTGCCGATGTAATGGCCGCCGAATTTCCCAACATCGAGTGCATTGCTATCCCAACCAACCTTGGCTTTTGCGGCGGCTATAACCATGCACTAAAACTTGTCAAGGCGGGCCGGTACGTTTTGTTAAACTCTGATGTTGAAGTCACACCCGGGTGGTTGGGCCCGATGAGCGACCTGCTCGATCGCGATCCTTCAATTGCTGCCGTGCAACCCAAGATCCTTTCGCATCACGCCAAAAACACGTTTGAGTATGCCGGGGCCGCCGGTGGACTGATTGACACGCTGGGGTATCCGTTCTGCCGGGGCCGCCTGTTCTTTTACGCAGAAGAGGATCAAGGGCAGTACAACAACGAGCAGCAGATTTTCTGGTCATCCGGAGCCTGCATGATGGTTCAAAGCAAGTTGTTTCACGCGATGGGGGGATTTGATGAAGATTTTTTTGCGCACATGGAGGAGATTGACCTCTGCTGGCGGCTGCAGCGTGCCGGCTATCGCATCTACTTCACTCCTGCCAGTTCTGTGTATCATGTGGGTGGAGGTACACTTTCATCTTCCAATCCCCGCAAGACCTACCTGAATTTCCGGAACGGCCTGAGTTTGATATATAAGAACCTTCCGGCCTCTGAATTGGTTTTGAAATTTCCGATTCGGTTGATTTTGGACTGGATCGCTTCGCTGACTTTTGTCCTTTCAGGATCGGTTCGCGACGGGTTGGCTGTCTGGAGGGCCCACGTTCACTTTTTCCGGTATTGGCAGCGGGAAAGAAGGCGAAGACAACAAACATTCGCCCATGGATTCAGAAGACTCGAAAGTCAATACAGCGGATCCATTGTATGGGAGTTCTTTATTCTGGGCCGGCGGAAAGTCAGCCAGCTAAAGCACTAAAAGTCCCAGATCGAACTGTTGCTGCGGCGAAGGTGCTTGCGGATATTCATGATAAAAGCCAATCCGAGGTAAAGGATCACCGGGGAACCGAGGGTCAGAAAGGATGCATAGATGAAGAAAAGGCGTATGCTGGAGGAGGCAATGCCCAGCTTTTCCCCCAAGGCGGAGCAAACCCCAAACGCATGATCCTGAAAAAACTGGCTTATCCTTTTCATTTGTTCACCTGGTCAAAACCCTCATTGCCTCAATGAAAGGCACATTTATGGACGCTTTAAAACTGCCTGCAAATATACATTCTTTGTCCCGTCGTAATGCGGGCCCAGTTTTATTTATTCGTCTATAATTGCATAAAAAGGCCTAAAATCGTATCTTTGCCACTCATTTTGAAACATCATAACAAACCATCCATGAGAAAACTTATATACTCCCTTGTAATCATCGGCATGCTCGGTCTTGCCGGCTGTACCCTTCCGCAAATGATCAAACTAGCGAAGGATCAAAATCTTACTGTCACTCCCAACCCGCTCGAGGTTCACAAGGATTCTGTTTCCTATGAGATGGCCGCTTCCCTTCCAGTTAAGATGCTGAAGAAAGGGACTTCCTATACACTGAACAGCTATTACAAGTATGGCGATAAGGAACTTGCGTTGGCACCCATCCCCTTCAAAGGAGATGATTACCCCAACAGCGCTACCGAACAGCCAAAAATAAACAAGACATTTACGTTTGCATACCAGCCGGCCATGAAGACGGGCACCGTACAGGTGGAAGGTGTAGCCCAGAAAGGCACAAAGACCAAAACAACTCCACGGATGGATGTTGCGGTGGGTATTATCACCACTTCCAAGATGGTAAAGAATTCATACTACGCAGCGGTTGCAGACCACGGGTACAACAACAAGGAAGAAATCATCCCAGTCATCATTCCTGATTTTATCTTCGAACAAGGAAGATCCGTACTTCGCAAGACGGAGACGGTCAGTGACAAAGGAAAGAAACTGGATGCGTTCATCGCCGGCAAGAACGTTACACGCACCGTTACTATTACAGGTACTCACTCTCCAGAAGGACGCGAGCGCATCAACAGCAAACTTTCTGCTGAACGTGCAACCGCCATCGAAAAGTACTACCGCGCCCAGATGAAGAAGTATGACTATAAGCAGCAGGCTGACTCCATCAAGTTTATTCTGAAGCCTGTTGTGGATGACTGGAACAGCTTCAAAGCCGCTCTTGCAGCCTACGCAGGAATTTCTGCCGATGAAAAATCAGCTTATATGAATGTTATCAACGCCGGTGGAAGTTTTGCTGAGCAGGAAAAAATGCTCAAAAAACTGCCTACTTACAAGAAGGTTTACAAGGATGTATATCCCGGCCTGCGTACAGCAAAGACGGAAATCCTGACGATCAAAATCAAAAAGACAGATGCTGAAATGTCTGTCCTGGCCAAGCAAATTACACAAGGTGGTTCTGCCGACGTCATGAGCTTTGAGGAGCTCATGTACTCAGCAACCCTTACACCCTCCCTCGATGAGAAGGCAGCGATCTACACGGCAGCTACCAAGAAGGGGACATACTGGAATGCGCATAATAACCTAGCCGCTACCTATATTCAGCAGGCGATTGAAAACCCTTCACGGATGGCTGAGCTAGCCGGCAAAGCATCGGTACAACTCGATCTCGCTATGAAAATCAAGGAAACTGGTGAAGTGAATGCTAACCTGGCTTCGGTAGCACTCATGAACGGAAACCCTTACAAAGCATCCGGATATGCCAACAAGGCACTTAACGGCGCCAGCAACGATGTGGCCCGCGGCGTCAACGGCGTGAAGGGTGCGTCAGAGATTTACATGGCCAAGTACGATGCGGCGGTTCGCTCTGAATCTTCTGCCCTTACTACCGATGTGAACCTGTTCAACAAAGGATTGGCACAGTTGCTTTCCAAAGACTATGCAAGTGCGGAGAACTCATTTAGTGAGGCCACCAAGAAGAACAGCAACATGGCCGCAGCCTTCTACGGTGCAGCCATTGCCGGAGCCCGTTCCGGCAATGCCGACAAAGTGGTGAGCAACCTGACCAGTGCCGTGAAGGTCGATCCTTCCATGAAGGAAATGGCATTGACGGATCTGGAGTTCAGCAAGTTCAATACATCAGAAGCGTTCAGAAGCGCGCTGAAGTAATCAAGATAAACTTCAAAAAACCCCGTCCCCTCCGGACGGGGTTTTTTGTTTCTGGGTGTTTTCAAGGACAAGAAAGGACTAAGAACATAGTGTTTTCTGTCAATCCCCGTATTATTTTTACCCCTTACTAGAAAAGCGTATGCGAGAAATACAATTCCGGGAGGCCCTCCGCGAAGCCATGAGTGAAGAGATGCGCCGTGATCCCCGGGTGCTCCTGATGGGTGAAGAGGTGGCTGAATATAACGGTGCCTACAAAGTCAGTCAGGGAATGCTGGACGAGTTTGGGCCGGACCGGATTATTGACACTCCCATTTCCGAGCTTGGCTTTGCGGGAGTTGGTGTCGGCGCTGCCGCCAACGGCATACGTCCGATTGTGGAGTTCATGACATTTAATTTTTCGCTTGTTGCCATCGATACCATTATCAACGTCGCCGCTAAATTGTATTCCATGTCGGGCGGCCAGTACAACGTCCCCATCGTTTTCAGGGGCCCGACCGGCAATGCGGGGCAGCTGGGTGCGCAACATTCCCAAAATTTTGAAAACTGGTATGCCAATACCCCCGGACTGAAAGTAGTGGTTCCTTCCAATCCCTACGACGCCAAGGGTTTGCTTAAGAGCTCCATCCGCGACGACGACCCGGTGATCTTTATGGAGTCTGAAATGATGTATGGCGATAAGGGAGAAGTGCCAGAAGGGGAATATCTGATTCCCATCGGCGTGGCTGAAATAAAAAGACCTGGAAGCGATGTAACCATTGTTTCCTTTGGAAAAATCATGAAAGTGGCGATGGCTGCCGCCGTGGAGTTGGAGAAAGAGAATATCTCTGCGGAGGTGATCGACTTACGTACAGTGCGACCGATTGATTACGAGGCTGTGGTCACGTCGGTAAAAAAGACGAACAGACTGGTTATCGTGGAGGAGGCCTGGCCACTTTCGTCAATTGCCACGGAGATCACGTACCATGTCCAGAAGCACGCGTTCGACTATTTGGATGCACCCATCCAACGGGTCAACAACATGGATGTGCCGCTTCCCTACGCAGCCACCCTGATTCAGGAAATCCTTCCCAACGTGGAAAAAACCGTGCGGGCAGTCAAAGCGGTAATGTACAAGGGATAAACCTATCCTCTTTCTGAGGCAAGCAGGACCTTCCAGGCTTCAACGAGCTTTCCTTGCTGAAGCAATTGCTGAGCGTACTCATGGATCGCCCGTTCTCCCTGTTTTCTAGCCTGGACAAAACCTGCGGCTTTGAATACTTCATCCGTATCGGACCAAACTGGTAAGATTTCAATGTTTGCCAATTTTCCAAGATCATTTCCTGTCAGCACCGGACTCCGCAAGATGTGTTCCGGTAATTGATCAAAGCCGATACCCAATTTCTCGTTTGGCTTCGGAACTGAAAAAATGTTTTCTCCCTGAACGCGCACATAATTGTTGCCGCCCATTCGGGCCACAGCATCCAGACGGTGCGGGTCAATCTTGCCGGATCCATCCAGAACAGATTCACGGATGTGCATTTTCAGCACCTCGCAAATCACCAGGTTCCCGGCCGCCCCACTTGTTCCAAGCTCTACCACCTGGTTCACCTTGCATTCAAAGGCTACCGGCGACTCGGCTACCCGAGGAGGACGCACCATCTGGGACGGCACTGCCGTCAAGCCCGATTTCACAAACTCATCTACACCTTTCGGAAACTCACAACTGGAAAGAGAGGCCTGTTCTACCATGGAGTACGTAACAATGTGTATCACCACTTCAGGTACCTCCCGGATGTTATCAAATGTATGCTTGGTGGTATTGTCCCGGCCCCGGCGGGACGGAGAAAAGACAAGAATGGGCGGGTTGGCACTGAAACAATTAAAAAAACTGAAGGGGCTGAGGTTTATATTACCCGCCTTGTCGATGGTACTGGCCAACGCAATCGGCCGGGGGATGACTGCGCCCAGCAGGTAACTGTGCATGGCCGGAATCGTTGTTTCCCTGGGGTCGATGGTCCGCATGGCCGCCGGTTTGTATTCGTCAACCATTGGCAGCAAGTATTTTTCCCGTGCAGAGCCCGAAGCCGATACGAACTCCATCGCGTTCAGCATGTCCTTTCAGGATGATGGTGTCACCGTCTTCCAGGAAGTGCCTTTCGGAACCGTCTGGCAGGCGGAGGGCTTTTTTTCCGTTCATGGTCAATTCCAGCAAGGAGCCATACGATCCTGGCGATGGTCCGCTGATGGTGCCCGATGCATAAAGGTCTCCTACTTCAATATTACAACCGTTGACAGTGTGGTGAGCCAACTGTTGGGCAATGTTCCAATACATGTACTTGAAATTGGTGCGGCAGAGGGTGACCGGGCCGTCGTCACCTGTTTCCAGCAGCACCTCCAACTGGATGTCAAAGTTCCGCTTGCCCTCAATCGCCAGGTAAGGCAGGACATGTGGAATCTGTTTGGGGCCTTCGGCGCGGAATGGCTCCAACGCATCCAGCGTAACCACCCAGGGAGACATGCTTGAGGCGAAGTTTTTCCCAAGGAATGGCCCCAGCGGCACATACTCCCACTGCTGGATGTCACGCGCCGACCAGTCATTGAATAACACAAATCCGACGATATGATCCTCGGCCTGCTCCACGGATATCGATTCTCCAAGGTGGGTGTTGCTGCATGAAACGAAAGCCATCTCCAACTCAAAGTCCAGTTTCCCGCTGGGGCAAAAAACAGGGAACTCTGCGTCCGGGAGTTTGATCTGGCCGCGCGGACGTTGGACGGCTGTCCCCGATACAACAATGGACGAAGCACGGCCGTGATATCCAACCGGCAGGTGTTTCCAGTTTGGCAGGAGCGCATTTTTGGGATCCCTGAACAACGACCCCACGTTGGTAGCGTGTTCCTCGCTGCTGTAAAAATCGGTGTAGTTTGGAATGCGCAAGGGCAACTGCATCTGGCACTCCTGCATGGGGATCAGCGCAATCTCTCTGGCAGCGGCCTGATCCCGCAATTCCTCGTTGTCATGGCGCAGGATGTGTGATATCCGGTCGCGCACTTCACCTACTTTCTTTCTGCCCAGCGCGAAGAAATCGTTCAGGTGTTTTTGATTAAAGACTCCTGTGGGAAGTCCCAGTCCATCCAGCAATCCGTGCTCGTGCAGGTAGACCAGATCAAGCACTTTGTTCCCGATGGCCACTCCGGCAACTGCTGAAAGATAGTTGGTTTTGAATATCCCAAATGGAAGATTTTGAATCGGAAAGTCAGAACCGGCGGGTACTTCCACCCAACTCCTAAGTAGTTTATCGTTGGCCGTCATCATGCGTTTTGTTCGATCTTCCAAAAATAGTCTAATTTGGAACGTGTCAGAAGAACTTCCCGCAGACTTTGAGCAGTACATGCAAACCCGGCTGGGTAACGTGCTGGATGATTTTAAACAATCGTTGCGCAAGCCAGCGCTGACGAGCATTAGGTACAACGCCAACAAACTTCAACCGCTTGAAACGGATTGCGTGCCTTGGTGCACCATGGGAAGGTATCTGGACGAGAGACCTTCGTTCACGCTTGACCCAAGCTTTCACGGAGGTGCTTACTACGTCCAGGAGGCCAGCTCCATGTTTCTTGAACAGGCACTCCGGCAATCACTGGATCTGAGCCAACCGCTGGTTGCATTAGACCTCTGTGCTGCTCCTGGCGGAAAATCAACCCACATCCTGAGCCTGCTTTCAAATGAGAGCCTATTGATTTCCAACGAAGTCATTCGCAGCAGAACATCTTCGTTGTTGGAAAACGTGGAGAAGTGGGGTCATGACAATGTGATCGTAACCAACAACGATCCCTCCGACTTTGGCCGGCTGAAAGGCATGTTTGACGTCGTGCTGATTGATGCTCCGTGTTCCGGAGAGGGTTTGTTCCGGAAAGAACCCGAAGCCATGGAACAATGGTCGCTGAAACACGTTGATCTTTGTTCGGCGCGTCAACGTCGGATTGTCTCTGACATTTGGCCAGCGGTAAAACCCGGTGGACTCGTGGTCTACTCAACGTGCACGTACAACGAAAAAGAGAATCTGGACAACCTCACCTGGCTCAGCGGACAGGAGGCGCTTGAATTTGTTCCACTCCGGCTGGACAAAGCATGGGGCATTGAAACGCTGGAGCAGGGAAAATCGGTGGGATATCAGTGTTATCCCCATCGGGTAAAGGGGGAAGGGTTCTTTCTGTCGGTTGTTCGAAAACGCGGTGATCCCACTCAGGAAAAAACTAAAACGAAAATCCGACTTGCCCACCCCAGCACTTCAGACATGAAACAGTTGCAACCCTGGGTAGAAGGCCCGGATGCTCAATGCTTTTTTATGCACGGCCGCACCATACGGATGATCCCGATGTCCATGCAAAATGAATTGCTGCGGGCACTGCAGTCACTCCATGTGCTGGCTGCCGGCACTGCCGTTGCTGAAATCATAAAGGACAAGCTGATCCCAGAGCACGGGTTGGCGCTGTCGCTGAAACGCAGATCAGGAGCTTATCCCAGCGTACCGGTCGCCACAGAGGAAGCGCTGGACTATCTTCGGAAACTTCCGATTCAGGCACCCGGAGCACGCGGATTCAGCCTGGTTGAATTCCAGGGAATTGGGTTGGGGTGGATAAACGTGCTCCCCAACCGCGTGAACAATTTGTATCCCTCCGAGCGTCGGATCCGGACAAAATAAATCAGCCGCTCTCTCCCGGCAAATTGACATGAGTCCCGCTAGTTTGGATTCATTTGCCTATTTTTGGCCTCTTTTGATAGCAGTTTCATGCCACTTTCTATAAAATACGATCCTTCGGAAGTAGAGGATAAATGGTACGGCCGGTGGTTGGCAAAAGGTATATTTCACGGCCAGGCCAATCCGAAGAAAGAGCCCTTCTCCATTGTTATCCCCCCTCCCAATGTCACCGGTGTCCTGCACATGGGGCACATGCTCAACAACACCATCCAGGACATCCTTGTCCGAAAGGCACGCATGGATGGGAAAGAAGTCTGCTGGGTGCCCGGCACGGACCACGCCTCCATCGCTACCGAGGCGCGTGTGGTTGCCATGCTGCGCGAACGAGGGATAAAGAAGTCTGACCTTACTCGTGAAGAGTTTCTGGCGTATGCCCGGGAATGGAAAGAAAAATACGGTGGGATCATCCTCGAACAGTTAAAGAAACTCGGAGCCTCCTGCGACTGGGACCGTACCCGGTTCACCATGGATGACAGTTATTACAAGGCCGTGATCCGGGTCTTCGTGGACCTTCATCGGAAGGGATACATCTACCGGGGACTTCGCATGATTAATTGGGATGTGGAAGCAAAGACAGCCCTTTCCAATGAGGAGGTTCTCTACAAAGAAGACGGTGAAAAATCCATTCTGTATTCGGTACGGTACAAGGTTCAGGGCGCGGAGGATAAGTGGATCGTCATCGCTACCCAAAGGCCCGAAACCATTATGGGTGATGTTGCTATCGCCGTCAATCCCTCTGATGAGAGGTACCGGAACCTGATAGGAAAGAAGGCGCTCGTTCCCTTTATCAACCGGGAAATTCCCATCATCGCCGACGACTATGTAGACAAGGCATTTGGAAGCGGCTGCCTGAAAGTCACACCGGCTCATGACGTGAATGACTATGAGATCGGATTGCGCCACAACCTCCCGGTAATCGACACCCTGGATGAGGATGGGACGCTCAATGCAAAATGTGAACTTCCCCGGTACGTTGGCAAAGACCGGTTCGTGGTGCGCAAGGCACTCGTCAAAGAATTGAGAGAAGCCGGACATTTACTCAACGAAGAAGAGTTTGTAACGCGCATCGGGCGGTCAGAACGGACTAATACCGTGGTAGAGCCGAGACTTTCCCTGCAGTGGTTTGTACGCATGAAAGAGATTTCACACCGGGCGCTGCAGGCTGTTGAGGAAGATGAGATCAAACTCCACCCGGCCAAGTTCAAGAATACCTACCGTCACTGGATGGAGAATGTACGTGACTGGTGCATTTCGAGACAGCTTTGGTGGGGGCACAGAATCCCAGCCTACTTTTATGGGGCGGGCGAAGAAGATTTTGTTGTCGCTGAAACAGTTGAAGAGGCGGCCCGATTGGCCACCGCCAAGGCGGGAAAGACCATCCGTGAGAACGACTTGCGCCAGGACTCCGACGTCCTCGATACATGGGCATCCTCGTGGCTTTGGCCAACGGCTGTCTTCGACGGATTTGAAGACGCAACCTTTGACTGTGCAACGGGAAAGATCCTCCGAAGTAAAAACAAAGACCTGGACTACTTCTATCCCAGCCAGGTACTCGTAACGGCCCCAGAAATCCTTTTCTTCTGGGTGGCCCGGATGATCATTGCCGGATACGAATACATGGACGAGAGGCCATTTGATAATGTGTACCTCACCGGAATTGTCAGGGACAAGCAGGGGCGGAAGATGTCCAAGTCGCTGGGTAATTCACCAGAGCCACTGGAACTTATTTCCACCTACGGCGCCGACGGGGTGCGTACGGGGATGTTGTTCAGTTCACCGGCAGGCAACGATCTGCTGTTTGACGAAAAGCTTTGCGAGCAAGGCAGAAATTTTGCCAACAAGATCTGGAATGCGTTTCGCCTGGTGAAAGGTTGGGAGGTGGCGGATCTCGAGCAACCGACGGAAAACAAGCGCGCTATCGAATGGTTTCAATCACGCTTTAGTCAATCGCTTGCCGAGCTCAACGACCACTTCTCAAAGTTCAGGATATCGGATGCCTTGATGACGGTCTACAAGTTGACCTGGGATGACTACTGTGCCTGGTACCTCGAAATCATTAAGCCCGCATTTGGCAAACCGATTGATAAAGTAACATTTGATGCAACGGTGGCCCTCTTTGAAGGGGTGCTGAAGGTCCTACATCCGTTCATGCCGTTCATCACCGAGGAACTGTGGCACGAATTGAAGGATCAAAGCGAAGATCACTTCCTCGCGCAGGCCCCCTGGCCGACAGCATATCCCGTCAACCAGGAAGTTCTTCTGGAGGCTGAAACTGCTTTTGAGATCGTTGCTCAGGTGCGCAACATCCGCAGTTCAAACGGACTTTCTCCCAAAGAACAGCTTTCCCTTCACGCTAAAGAGCAGGGCTCCTTCCGGTATTTCTCTGAAATCGTCGCGAAGCTTGCCCATGTAAACCTGACCGGTGCTGCCCATACCAGTCAGCACGGAGTTACATTTCTGGTCGGCACTACCGAGTGGGTTGTTCCTCTGGAAGGAAAAATGGACATGGCCTCCGCACGGGAAGACCTCGTGAAAGAAATCGAATACCATCGCGGATTTCTTTCTTCCGTGGAGAAAAAATTATCGAATGAGAAGTTTATATCTGGGGCACCTCCCCAAGTCATCGAGATAGAGCGGAAGAAAAAAGCGGATGCCGAATCAAAAATCCGGATGCTGGAGGAAAACCTTGCCCGGCTTACTTCCTGACCAGCGCGTTATAATGTTCAAAAGCGGCGATGACGTGGCGCTCCTGCGACAGGTCAATTTCATTCACCTTGATAAATTTCTCCATTTCAACAGCCTGAGAATCAAATAGTTTACGTACCGATTTGCGATTCGGAAGCTTGACCGCTTTGTGGCCAACGGCGTAATAGAGATGTTGGTTCTTTATAAATTTATTGTCCTTGCTGCCAACGCTGTGCGCCATATTTCGGTCTGCAGGCCTAAAATAGAGTTCGCTCATTTTCAGCATGGTTAATTCACCCTCCGCCAATATTTGAAAGAATCCAAAGTAGGGAACGTCCTCTTCATTCTTGTACTCTTTCCCATTCACAAAATACTGCGGAGAATTTGTCAGGCTGTCTTTCCAAAACAAACTGCGCACAAGACCGCCCGAAAGAGACCTCACCCCGGCTCCCACTTTGATATCAAACTCGTTGCGCTGCAGATCAAGCCGGGCTGCATATACCTGGGTTACCTTGTCCTGGTCGTACAACAGGAATACAGTGTTCCGATAATCCGTTTGGAGGTACACATCCCCAATCAGTCCGGGGGTGTTTCCGGCCATATTGGCCAAGGGAACAACGTTTCCAACTACCCCCTGGCTGCTCATGCGCTCCAGCATGGTTCGGTTGTGCAAATAGGATTCAGTTTGTTGGGCTGAAGCCACCGAAAGGCTCAGGATGCCGCATAGAACAAATAAGGATCGAATCATTGGGTGATGCAGATTTAGAGGTGCAATATCCAACTCATGTACACGGAAGAACCCCTTCCGGGTTGCATTTAGAGTTGCGCGGCCATCAGGAGTTCAATGTTTTTGAATTTCAGGCCGAACTTACGCGCCAGGGACTCATTTGTCAATCCCCCTTTGTAGGTGTAAACACCTTTCATGAACCACTTGTGCGCGAATATCATGTGTTCCACCCCGCCCTCTTCGGCGGCCCGAAGGATGGTGGGGGTAAATATGTTGCTCAGCGCCGTAGTTGCTGTATGTGCTACCCGGGAGGCCACGTTGGGCACACAATAGTGAATCACGTCATATTTTCTAAACACCGGCTTGGCGTGGGTCGTGATCTCAGACGTTGCGATGCAGCCCCCCTGGTCAATACTCAGGTCGATTATGAGTGAGTTTGGTTTCATCTTACTCACCATTTCTTCAGAAACCACATGCCTCGCTCTTCCCTTCTCAATCCGCAAGGCTCCAATCACCACGTCGGCCGTGGTCAAACTTTCCCCCAGCGTAGCCGTGTCAATCGTTGAGGTATAGAACTGGTGACCCAGCGTGTGCTTGATCCTACGCAGTTTGTACAGGTGGTTGTCAAATACCTGAATTTCTGCTCCCAGGCTCAGGGCAGCGCGGGCCGAGTACTCCGCCACGGTGCCAGATCCGATGATCACCACTTTCGTGGGGGGCACCCCGGTGATTCCCCCTAGGATAATCCCTTTTCCATCATGGATGGAACTCAAATACTCCGCTGCAATCAGCATGACCGTGCTCCCCGCTATTTCACTCATGCTCCGAATAATGGGCATGCCGCCCACCTTGTCTTCAATAAACTCCCACGCCAGCGAGGTAATGCGTTTGGAAATAATAGCATCAATAAAGTTTTTCTCCAGGTGACCCAACTGCAAGGCACTGATGAGAATCTGACCCGGCTTGAAATATTCAATCTCGGCAAGCGTAGGCGGCTCAATCTTCAGGATGATATCCGCCTTGAACGCTTCCTGCGCAGAGTAAACAATCTTGGCTCCGGCCTCGCTGTATTGCTTGTCGGAAAACCGTGATCCAATCCCTGCTTTTGTCTCGACCCATATTTCGTGGCCGTGGTTTGTGAGCAGCGCGATGGCATCCGGCGTGAGGCAAATCCTGTTCTCCTGCAGGGATATTTCGCGCGGCAGTCCGATGAAAAATGAATTCTTGCCCTTTTTCACTTTCATCAATTGTTCCTGCGGTGATATCCTGGCTTGTGCCAGCGTCTCAAATCCCGATTTTGTCTTTGCCGTCATGTCTGTTGAAATTCAATTTTCCGGTGTAGGTCGTCGGCTGGTGTAATCTTAACTTTAAAATGCTCTGAAGGTGTAAGACGGCCAAGCCGGTCTGGCCATTCCACCAAACAAAGTTGACCCGAATTGAAATACTCTTCCAATCCAATTTCAACAACTTCCCTTTCAGTTTTTAGGCGGTAGAGATCGACATGGTAAATCCGTCGACCGCCAGATGCCGGATATTCATTCACTAAAGAAAAGGTAGGACTGCTCATCGTCTCGCTGACACCCAGCTGCTTTCCAATCGACTTAACCAATGTTGTTTTTCCCGACCCCATCTCACCGAACAGGAGCCAAATGCTTCGCGACCCCGCCTGCTCCAGGAGTTCGGTGGATACGCTGTCGAGCCCCGTCAGAGAAATATCTTTTCCTGCTGCCGCCGGCATCCATGCTTCAGGCATTTTTCGAAGTTAAGAAAATTAGTGGAATGATTATTTCCTCCAGGCTCACTCCGCCGTGCTGAAACGTATCCTTGTACACACTCACGTAGTAGTTGTAGTTGTTGGGGTAAGCGAAGAACTGATCCTCGATGGCGAATACGTAGCTGGTCGAGACATTGTTCTTTGGAAGGAATAAACGCTCGGGTTTTGATCCCACCATAATCTTGTCGCCGTCATATCCCAGGTTCTTGCCCTGCTTGTAGCGAAGGTTTGCATTTACGCTTCGGTCACCAATTATCTTGAACGGTTTCTTAACCCGGATCGTGCCATGGTCGGTCGTAATGATCACCCGGGCCTTCTGTTCCGAAATTTTCCGCAGGATCTCGATCAAGGGAGAGTGAACAAACCAGGATTTTGTAATCGACCGGTAGGCGGCTTCATCGGGTGCTAATTCCCGCACCATGGCCATGTCTGTGCGCGCATGGGAGAGCATATCCACAAAATTATAAACGATCACGTTGAGGTCATTCCCAAAAAGGGTGTTGACCGAATCCACCAGGTCACGCCCTTCTTCCAGCTTCTTGATCTTGTGATAGGAAAACTTAAAAGACAGGTTGTTGCGCTTGATCTGTCGGGAAAGGAACTCATCTTCAAAGTTGTTCTTTCCGTCATCAACGTCTTCTCCCACCCAGATGTCAGGATAATTCTTCGCCATCTCAGACGGCAGCATGCCGGAAAAAATCGCGTTCCGCGCATAGGCGGTGGTGGTGGGAAGGATGGAATAGTAGGTCTCTTCCTTGTCTACCTTGAAGTCGTCAAGCAACTCCGGCTCAATAGCTTTCCACTGATCGTACCGCAGATTATCGATTACAATCAGGAAAGTGGGGCGTGACGCGTTTACCTCGGGAAATACTTTTTTCTTCATCAGCTGGTGGGAAAGCAGCGGCTTTCTGCTGTTGGGGTCATTCAGCCAGCTTTCGTAATTCTTTCGTATGAAACGGCAAAAATTTACGTTTGCCTCCACCTTTTGGGATTCAAGAACTTCGATCATACTGGCATCTGACTGGCCCATCTCCAATTCCCAGTATACCAGTTTCTTGTAGAGGTCGACCCACTCCTCGTGACTGAGGTCGTCAAGAAAAGCCATGCTGATGCGCTGGAATTCCTGCTGGTAGCCCGAGCTGGTTTTCTCACTCACGAGCGTCTTCTTGTCCAAAATCTTTTTCACGGAAAGCAAGATCTGGCTGGGATTGATGGGCTTGATGAGGTAATCGTCAATCCGGGAGCCAATGGCTTCTTCCATGATCTGCTCTTCTTCGTTTTTTGTGATCATCACCACCGGAACATTCGGCTTGTTGGCTTTGATATGACCAAGGGCCTCCAGTCCGGACATCCCCGGCATGTGCTCATCGAGAAATACGATGTCAAAACTTCTGGCCTCACTGAGTTCCACAGCCTCGGCCCCGTTGTTAACCGGGGTGATGTCGTAGCCGCGCTGCTGCAGGAAAAGGATGTGCGGCTTCAGCAAATCTATCTCGTCATCAGCCCACAAAATCGAATATCTTTGCATGAATGCCTTTTTCCTACAAGGTACTTAATAATGCCGGAATCATCCCGTACATGAACCCTGGAAACCGTGAACAAAAATAAGATCATCAACGATCCGATCTACGGGTTCATCCCGATAAAAAGTCCGCTGATCTTTGCGCTGATCGAGCACCCCTTTCTGCAGCGGATGCGACACATCCGGCAGCTTGGGCTTGCCGAACTGGTCTATCCGGGAGCCATCCATACACGCTTTCATCACGCCCTCGGCGCCATGCATCTGATGCGCCTCGCCCTCGAGGTAATCCGTGCCAAGGGAATCGATGTCTCAGACGAAGAGATGGAAGCAGCACAAGTTGCCATCCTGCTGCACGATGTTGGCCACGGACCTTTTTCACATGCCCTGGAAGAAACGTTGCTGCCGCACATCCGTCATGAAAGTTTGTCTTTCCTGTTGATGAAAGAACTCAACAGTCAATTCAACGGATCCCTGGACCTTGCCATCCGGATTTTCCAGAACACGCACGGAAAAAAATTCCTTCATCAACTGGTGAGCTCGCAACTGGATATTGACCGGCTTGATTACCTGAACCGTGATAGTTTTTTCACCGGGGTGCGGGAAGGCGCCATCGGTACAGACCGGATCATCGCCATGCTTAATGTGGTGAGGGGACAACTGGTCGTCGAGGAAAAAGGAATCTATAACATCGAAAGCTTTCTGAACTCACGAAGACTTATGTATTGGCAGGTGTATCTTCACAAGACTGCCGTCAGCGCCGAACGATTGCTGGTCAACTGCATTCGCCGCGCGCAATACCTTGCCGTTTCCGGTGAACCAGTACCCTGCAGCGAAGCCCTTCAGATATTTTTACACCACCCGCATGCCCTGGACGATTTCGCGGAGAATAAAAATCTGCTGGAGGCTTTTGGAAAGTTGGACGACTTCGATGTGTGGGGCGCTGTCAAGCAATGGCAAACCAACCGCGACCCGGTTCTCGCCATGTTGTGCATCATGCTGCTGAACAGGAAGTTGTTCCGGATCAAATTGTCGGCCGCGCTGGTTCAGAAATCGGAGGTGGAGAAGGTCAAAAACGCCATTGTTAAGGAATGGAAATTGGCCAAAAAAGATGCCAATTACCTGTTTTCGCACGGTACCGTCTCCAACGAAGCCTACCTGGCAGAACGCAATAGCATCCAGGTTCTCATGAAATCGGGGGACCTTCTGGATGTGGCGCAGGCATCGGATCTCCCCTATATCAAAGCAATGAGCAAAATCGTTAAAAAAAACTATCTATGCTGGCCCAAAAACCTATCTTTGCACCTGCATTAACCGATTGATTATCACGGCCGTTAAAGCCGGGAACCGTCAAAAAACCCTATGGAATTTACACTCAATCAAATCGCTACGATTCTGCAGGGTGAAGTCCGCGGAGACGGGAATCAGAAGATCAACATGTTGGCAAAAATTCAGGATGCCAAACAGGGCCAGATATCTTTCCTGGCAAACCCGAAATACGAACAGTATATCTATACCACGCACGCCAGCGCCATCATTGTTCAAAAGGACTTTCAGCCAAAGAAAAAGATCCAATCCAGTCTTGTACTCGTTGAAGATCCATATTCAAGCTTCACCGTGCTGATGGAAGAGTATCACAAGATGATCAGCTACCAGAAGGTGGGCGTCGAACAACCCAGTTTTATCAGTGAAAATGTGGTTATTGGAAAAGATTGTTACCGGGGTGCGTTTTCGTATATCGGAAACCAGGTAACCCTTGGTGACAACGTAAAGATTTATCCGCAAGTCTTCATCGGCGATCGGGTGACCATTGGAAACGATGTGATTCTACATCCGAATGTCAAAATCTACGCAGACTCCAAAATAGGAAATCAATGTGTGATCCACTCAGGAACCGTGATCGGATCCGACGGTTTTGGTTTTGCACCTCAGGAAGATGGTTCCTACAAAAACATTCCGCAGCTCGGCAATGTGGTTATTGAAGATTGTGTAACCATTGGAGCCAACACAGTGATCGATTGTGCTACCCTCTTGGGCGATTCGACAATCATCCGGAAAGGCGTCAAACTGGACAATCTTATTCAGGTAGCCCATAATGTTGAAATTGGAAAGAACACCGTGATTGCAGCCCAATCCGGTATTTCCGGTTCGTCTAAAGTTGGTGAAAACTGCATGATTGCCGGGCAGGTGGGAATTGCTGGGCACTTGGTTATCGCCAACGGGACCAGCCTCGGAGCACAGGCCGGCATCTCCAAGTCAATTACGGAGGAAGGGCAGCGCCTCTTGGGCTATCCGGCCATCGATATCAAGGAATACTTCCGATCCTACGCTGTTTTCAAGAGATTGCCCGATCTGGGCCACCGCCTGCGGGAGCTCGAAAAAAAGGTTGCCGAGTTCACCGGCCACGTGGTGGAAACGCCCAATAACGGGCAGAACAGGTAGTCATAGACCGAAAACAGCTGGTTTTTGGCATACTGCCACTATCGCATTAAATTTGCGTCCCTATTTTAGAGCATGCTCAATCACAAGCAACGGACCATCAAGAAGTCGGTGACCATTTCCGGGGTTGGCCTCCACACCGGAGTGCAGACCGCCTTGACCTTTCTGCCGGCAAAACCCAACCACGGAATCAAGTTTCAGCGGGTAGATCTCCCCGGATCGCCCATTATTGACGCCGATTGCGATCGGGTGGTCGACGTATCACGGGGAACTACCATCGAACAAAGTGGAGCTCGCGTGAGCACCATTGAGCATACACTGGCAGCCCTGGTAGGACTGGAGATTGACAACGTCATGATCCAGATCGACGGCCCCGAAGCCCCCATCATGGATGGCAGTTCCATTCAGTTTGTACAGGTACTTAAGGAAGCTGACACCGAAGAGCAGAATGCACTGCGCGATTTCTTCGAAGTGCAGGACAGCATATTTTACCGCGAGAGTGCACGGCATGTGGAGATCGCCGCCCTCCCTCTGGATGACTACCGGGTGACGGTAATGATTGATTATAACTCCCCGGTCCTCGGAAGTCAACACGCCTCTATCACCAACATTCAACAGTTCGAAAAAGAAATCGCTTCCTGCAGAACGTTTTGCTTCCTGCACGAACTGGAAATGCTCTATAAAAATAATCTGATCAAAGGGGGAGACCTCAACAACGCCATTGTTATTGTGGACAGGGTTGTAGACCCCAGTGAACTCGACAACATTGCACGGATGCTTAACAAGCCTACAGTCGAAGTCAAGAAGGAGGGCATTCTCAACAACGTTGAGTTGCGTTACAACAACGAGCCGGCGCGACACAAACTGCTCGACATTATCGGTGACCTGGCCCTTGCCGGGAGGCCGTTGAAGGCCCAGATTCTTGCAGCACGTCCGGGGCACGCAGCCAATGTGGCCTTTGCCAAGAAGCTGAAGAAAGCGATGGCGGAATCCGACAAGAAGGGTGTACCGAGGTACAATCCGTCGCTGCCCCCCGTGATGGACATCAATAAGATCACGCAAACGCTGCCTCACCGGTATCCTTTCCTGCTCATCGACAAGATCATTTACCTCGACAAGGAGACAGTTGCAGGCGTCAAGAACGTGACGATGAACGAACATTTCTTCGCTGGCCATTTTCCTGGGAATCCGGTGATGCCGGGCGTGCTCCAGGTGGAGGCCATGGCGCAAATCGGCGGAATCCTGGTACTCAACACCGTTCCGGATCCAGAAAACTACTGGACGTATTTCCTCGGCATTGATGACTTCCGGTTTCGCAAAATGGTGTTGCCGGGCGACACGCTCGTGATTCAGTGTGACCTGCTCGCTCCAATCAAGCGCGGCATTGCAAAAATGTACGGCAGAGGATATGTAGGGAACACGCTGGTTTGCGAAGGCACCATGACGGCTAGTATCGTAAGAAAAGATTCATGAGCTACCATCCCCTTGCCAACGTACACCCGGAAGCGGTCATTGGCAACAATGTTGTTATAGAGCCCTTTGCAACGATTCAAAAAGATGTAGTCATTGGTGATAATTCCTGGATTGGCCCCTATGCCATTATCTGGGAGGGTTCCCGGTTGGGAAAAAACGTGAAAGTGTACCCTGGGGCCTCTGTATCATCCGTTCCCCAGGATCTGAAATTCGCGGGAGAGAAAACGGAAACCTTTATTGGTGACAATACGGTGATCCGCGAAAGCGTCACCATCAGCAGAGGGACAGCTGACAAGCACAAGACGGTGATTGGTAAGAACTGCCTGCTGATGGCTTACGTGCACGTCGCTCACGACTGCATCATTGGCAACAACTGTATCTTCGCCAACGCCGTGCAGGTGGCAGGCCATGTTGTGATCGAGGACTGGGCCATTATTGGCGGCGCCAGCGCACTGCACCAGTTTGTGAGAGTAGGCGCCCATGTCATGCTCTCTGGCGGATCGCTGGTAAGAAAGGACATTCCTCCGTTCACCAAGGCCGCACGCGAACCGCTCACGTATGCGGGAGTCAACAGCATCGGGCTACAGCGCCGGGGCTTCACAACAGAAAAGATCAATGAGATCCAGGAAGTATACCGCTACATATTCCTGAAGGGAATGAACAACAGCAAGGCCCTCGATGCTGTTGAAAGGGAACTGCCCACCAGTACCGAGCGGGATTACATCGTAAACTTCATCCGTAATTCCGAGCGCGGCGTGATGAAGGGATTTTCAACCAGTGTCGCGTCGTTTGAATGACCGTCACTACTGAAAGTCTGAGCAAGCGATTCAATCGCGAGTGGATTTTCAGAGACTTCAACCATACGTTTCAGCCCGGAATTCATGCGGTGACCGGCCCCAACGGATCCGGGAAGTCCACGCTGCTCCAGGTACTGTGGGGCCAACTTCCGGCTACCTCTGGGATGGTTCGCTACAAGCAGGGAGAGGTGGTTATTCCCATAGAGGACATTTACAAGCACCTCAGTTTTGCAGCACCTTACATCGACCTGATGGATGAACTGACCCTTCCGGAAATGCTGAAATTTCATTTTTCCTTCAAGAAATTACGAGACGGCATTGACCCCGGCAACCTGATGGATATGTTGGAATTGTCGCATGCCAAGAACAAGCAGGTCGGTCATTTTTCCTCCGGCATGAAGCAGCGCCTGAAGCTGGGTCTCGCGTTGTTTTCTGATGTAAAAATGATCTTTATGGATGAGCCCACAACGAACCTGGACAAGGAGTCGGTGACCTGGTATTGGAAGCATTTTGGTCAAATCAGCCCCGAAACGATCGTTTTCATTGGATCCAATCATGAATCAGAATACCCCGCCACGGCCGCAAAAATCAATTTATCTGATTATAAACAGGGTTACAAATGACAGGCAGGGCCCATTAAAAAGTCAGTTCCCTCAATTTTTGGGCGGGGTCATTCAAAATAATGGCTATTTTAGTATGTTTGAACTAATAACGACTTTATGAAAAGATCCAATCTTCTGATTGCCCTTATTCTTCTCGGAATATCCGCCTCCTTCATGAATTGCGGAAGTGATCCGGCACCAGCGGTTGATCCCAAGAATGCGCAGCTTACCAAGCTGTCAAAGACCTGGAAGGTTATCAATGCGGCTTCGGATGTAACATTTACTACCGGTTCAAGCCCCCAGCCCGTTGCAGGCTATGGTAGTTTTACCGTTACGGTGACCAGCACACCCGGTAGTTCGACCTTTAATTACTCCATCACCGGTAGGCCCAGCCCTACGACCGCTTGGCCGGCTTCTGGAACATTTACTTTTGAAACCGACTTCGCTACGGTTGTCAAGCGCGATGACGGGATTCTTATCACGTATTCCGTTACAGACACAAAGCTACAATTGAACTTCAACTACACGGGCGCAGGATTTAACTCGCGTGTAGGGAATGTTCAGGGATCCTGGAGCTTTACCTTGGGCCTCTGACCGTTTTGATTGATCTCGAAATAAAAACCCCGATCCCCGGGGTTTTTTTGTGCCTATTTTAACGTGACCAGGGTTACGCCATCGCCTCCCCGATCCGCGTGCTCATCCTGCATGGACACTACGGTCTTGATCTTGCGTACATACTCGCGAACTACCTTGCGCAAGACACCCTCCCCTTTCCCATGTACGATGCGAACATCCCCCATGCCAAATTGGACGGCGTCGTCCATGAACCGCATCAATACGGGCAGCACTTCCTCCACGCGCATGCCGCGTACGTCAAGTAACGACGAAAATGCTGCCCGCTGGCTCGCCAGTCCAAAACCAGAGACGCTGCGGGAAGTAGGCTTTACTGTTTGATAATCGCTCTTTACCAATCGGTCCAAGGGGATGGTCGAGCGCAAGTCGCCAAACTGAATCACCGCAGCCTTGCTCTTCACCGATAATACGGTCCCGCTCACTTCGCCACCCATCATGCGGACGGTGTCCCCCGTGTGAATCGGACCTGGTGGTGCTTGCGGCGTTGCCTTCAAGGGTTTCACTTTCTTTTCCAACTCCCGGAGTCCGGACCGTACCTTACGCGTCTCCTGCTTTTCAGCTTTGTTCTCCCGGATGTGACGGATCGTTTTTTCTATTTCCCGGTTGGTTTCCTGAAGGAGTGCCGCAGCTTCCGATTTTGCCCTGTTTAGAATTTCTTTCTTTTGGGCCTCCAGCTTTTCCGACAAGTCATCATAGGCCCTCATGGTCGCTGCCACGGACTTTTCCCGCTCACGCAGCGCGGCGTCCCGGTCCTCCAGTTTTACCTTCTCTTCAGCAACCTGTTTCATGAGGCTCTCCAGTCCCATGAGTTCATTCCCGATAATTCTTCCTGCCGCCGCGAGCGTATCTGACGAGAGCCCTGTCTTCCGGGCAATCTCCAGCGCAAACGAACTCCCGGGCTGGCCGATCTCCAGCCGGAACAGGGGAATCAATTTTTCCGTGTCAAACTGCATGGACGCATTTACTATCCCGGAATAGTGACTGGCAAATGCTTTCAGGTTATAATAGTGGGTTGTTGCCAACCCCCAGGCTTTCCGCATGAGCAACATTTCCAGCACGGCCTGCGCGATCCCCCCGCCAAAATTAGGATCCGTCCCGGCACCCAGTTCATCCATCAGGATCAGGGAACGCGGGCCGGCATGACGTATAAAAAAATTCATGTTTTTCAAGTGAGAGCTATATGTACTGAGATCACTCTCAATGGACTGCTGATCGCCGATGTCCAGGAACATAGCATCAAAGACACCTACTTCTGAATCTTCATCCATCGGTACCAACAGTCCGCATTGTGCCATGTACTGGATTAATCCAACCGTCTTCAGACACACAGACTTCCCACCGGCGTTAGGCCCGGAAACGAGCAGGAAGTGATTTTCTTCGGAAAGGGAAATGGTAAGCGGAATCAATGGGCGCTTGTTCTTCAAGCCGAAAAAAAGCAGCGGATGCCTGGCGTTCGTCCATCGAAGCCCGGGGTTTCCATGCACCACCGGCAGCGACGCACGAAGATCCTGAGAGAACCGTGCCCTGGCCCGGTGATAATCCATTTGTCCGAGAAAGACATATCCCTGTTGTATTTCAGTGAGATGACTGCGGAGGAAGGAAGTTAGATCCCGCAGGATGCGGATAATTTCCTTCCGTTCCTCCAAGACGAGGTCGCGCAAGTCGTTGTTCGCTTCCATCACCTCGGCCGGCTCGAGAAAAACGGTCTGGCCAGTGGCCGATTGATCGACGAGATAGCCTTTTATTCTTCTTTTATGCTCTGCTGTAAGAGGGATAACCAGTCTACCGTCACGGATCGTCGGGTTAGACCCTTCGGGGCACCAGCCCTGATCCAGTGCCTGACGCATGATCTGTTCGGCAATCCGACGCGCCCTCAATTCCTCCTCCCGCAGCCTGCGCCGAATCCGACCCAACTCGGGCGATGCAGTATCTTTGATTTTTCCTTCTTCATTTACCTTCCCCCGAATCACCTCCACCACGGCCTTTCCAAACCCCTTTGGCAAAGCAAGTCCCGACAATGCGGGGTGCACCGTGGGGTCTTTCATCAGAAAGTCGCTCACCTCCCGGATCATCTGCAGTGCATTGCCAATGACAGCAAGGTCTCCCGACTCCAGGTAGGCACCGTCTACCCCTGCCACCTCTATCCACGGTGCCGGATCCTCGTATGGTCGGATCGGAATATCTTCTCCCCGGTCGAGCAAGGATTTAGCCTCCAGGTTCAGCGTAAGCAGCACCCTCATAGGTTCCGCCGACGTGAGGAAGGTCATGGCTTTCACTTCCGTGCGCCCAAGGTCCCCCAGGCAGTACCGTTCGATCCGCTCCCGGATCTGATCGAATCCGATTCTGACTTCCAGGTCTTGCGGATAGATCATCGCGATTAGAATTGCTCCCCTGGCAAATCCCTCCTTCGCTGCTCCCGCAAGCTTAGGGAATCAATGATGGCGTCGTAGATAGCTTCCAATTCGGCAGGCCGCTGCAAATAATAGGCATACGATTTCTTCAGAAGCGAGTCCTGAATTCCCCGCTTATGGAGCAGGGAGTCCTGGTAGGGCAGGAAAAGCCTGTATGCAGAATCGCGGGTGAGCGGAAGAAGGCCCATGCGAGCCTCTGCGAGGTAGATATTCATCATAACATCTACCATTTGCTCCCGTGAAAGTACCCGCTCAGGCTCTTTGGGCTTCGAACAAGAGCCGGCAGCCAAAAGCAAAAACAAAAGGATACCGCATACTCTCATATAAATCTTACTTTTGGCGGGCGCAAATTACTCATATTTTAGCGCCACGAAAATGATGCCAGGGTGAGGGAACTTCTCAAGAAATTGCGACGGTACGAAATTCAGATACGCAAGGCCATCAACAGCCAGATGCAGGGGGATTTCCATTCCATTTTCAAAGGAACCGGCCTGGAATTCGACGACGTACGCCCCTATCAATATGGTGATGATATACGCACCATCGATTGGCATGTATCGGCCAAAGGACACGGAACATTTGTCAAGACCTTTAAGGAGGAAAAAGAGCAGACCATTTTCTTCATCCTTGATGTCAGCGGATCGCAGAGCATCGGCAGTCCCGGAAAAACGAAATTTGATATCGGCATGGAAATCTGCGGCGTGCTTGCGCTGTCAGGCGCCAAAGAGTCCAGCCAGGTTGGATTGATATGCTATTCCGACGAGCGCGAACAATATCTCAAACCAAAAAAGGGAATCAGCCAGGCGTACCAGATCATCTCCCATCTTGAAAAGTTGCGCCCGCGTTCATCAAAGACAAACCTGTCAAAAGCGATCTCCTTTGCACTGAATTCTATCAAGCGGAAGAGCGTCATCGTGATGATCTCTGATTTTATCGATGAAGGATATCAGCGTAATCTCCAGTCGCTGGCGCGCAAGCACGATTTGGTGGTTATTCACATCAGTGACAAACGTGAAACGAAACTGCCCAAGCTTGGAATTATCCCAGCCCTTGACAAAGAATCAAAGCAGACGCTGTGGATCAATACGTCCTTTGGAGATTTCCGAACAGGGCTCACCAAGGTTCACGCAGAACGCGAGGAGGCATTAAAGAAATTCAGCCGGAAACATCAAATCAACTACCTCCATGTTGCCACGGATGAAGATTACGTGCCGAAACTGTTGCGGCTATTCAAAGTGAGAAACAAAAGTCTCAAGACAACGTAACGATCTGAGGGTAAAAGCATGAAAGTCAGGATTCTTTATGTGGTTTTGATCTTTGCACCGCTGGTGTCTGCGGTGGGGCAGCAGGTTGTTGTGCGGGGAAACTTTTTTGCAGACAGTATTTCTATCGGCCAGGTTGTTCCCTTTTCGCTCACCGCTTCATATCCGCGTACCGACCAGGTCCTCTTTCCCGATTCAACGTTTTCGTTTGCTCCATTTGAAATTAGTAAAAAACAATTCTTCCCAACCAGAACCCAGGGCGACACCAGCTACGACAGCACCGTCTATTTTCTTTCAACGTTTGAACTCGACTCCATTCAATCCCTGAAGTTGCCGGTATTTGTTTCACAGGGAAAAGACTGTGTCGCTGTTTACTCTATAGCCGCGGATGTGGCTCTCCGCTTCCGTGTTTCTGCACTTCCGGATTCCGTTGCCGCGGAAAATCTTCCCCTGAAAACAAGCACGGCGTACCAGAAGGTAAAGTGGATACTTAATTATCCGTTTCTTGTCATTGGCATCCTTATCCTTGCCGCCCTGGTGGGTTCGGGGTGGCTCCTGTTTGGTAAACGCGTACGGAAATATTTTGCCATACGCAGACTTCACCGCAACTACGAACAATTCATCGCCCGATTTGGAAGATCGCTGGAGCAGCTTGGGAAGGAATTTTCCGTGCAACGGGCTGAACATGCACTTGTGCTGTGGAAAGGATATATGGAAGATCTGGAAGCCTATCCGTACACAAAATCAACTTCCCGCGAAATCCTCAGACGAGTGGCTGACACCAACCTCGGTGATGCGCTCCGCACCATAGATCGTGGGATCTATGGGGGCCATCAGGCATCGGTGGAACCATTCGGATTCCTGAAAGAATATTCGTACAAGCAATTTCAAAAGAGAGAAGAAGAGGTAAAGAATGGATAAGTTGAATCCTTGGTCATTGGATTGGTTTACGCTATCCACCCTTCGCGCCTTTACCTGGTCGAATACGCTGTATCTGTATGCCATCGCCCTCGTGCCCATCCTGTTTATTGTCCGGTGGCTCTGGAGGTATTTCTTCAATCAAAAATTGCCGGTAGCCTTTATAAAAAGTGATGTACACAGTTCTCCACTGACGCTCATTCGTCTCGTTCCTGAATTCATCCTAGGACTAGTCCTGATACTTATTTTGATGGGTTTGGCCCGTCCACAACGCACCAACGAAAAGGTAGAGCAGTGGACAGAGGGAATCGACATCATGTTGGCCATAGATATTTCGCAATCCATGCAGATTGAGGATTTCACGCCGAATCGGCTGGAGGCCGCCAAGAATGTAGCCCGGGATTTCATCAAGGGCCGCTTCCAGGACCGGATTGGCATCGTTGTCTTTTCCGGTGACGCCTTCTCGCTGGCGCCGCTCACAACCGATTATGCGCTGCTCAACACCTATCTCAATGAACTCAACTTTGATATGATTGAAAGTCGAGGAACTGCCATTGGAAGCGCCCTGGCTGTGGTGACCAACCGCATGCGAGAATCCGAGTCAAAATCAAAAGTGTGCATTCTGCTGAGTGACGGAGACAACACGGCCGGGAACATTGATCCCATGACAGCAGCCGAACTGGCGGCGGCCTACAACATCAAAATGTATACCATCGTTGTCGGAAAAGAAGGGATGGTTCCTTTCGGAAGAGATTTCTTTGGCCGGCCCAACATGGTGGAAAATACCGTCGACGAATCAACCATGCGGCGAATCGCGAAAATCGGTTCGGGCGAATTTTTTCGGGTCACCGACAACCAGGCCCTGCTTCAGGTCTTTAAGAAAATCGATCAATACGAAAAGGCGGAAATCAAGGAGACACGGTTCAAGGACACCTCTGACTTTTATTTCATCTATGTGCAGTGGGCCATCGTACTGTTCTTGCTTTGGCTGTTGCTCAAATCAACCTTCGTTACCAACATTCTCCAGGACTAGGAAAGGGTCATGAGGCGCGCGAGGTAGATCAATCTTCCCCCGAAAACTACCAGGATAATTCCCAGCACAAAATTGATGATCATCAGGGATCGGGAGGTAATGATGGACCGGAGCTTTCCTGAAAGGTATGCCTTCGCAATGTCCGTCGCCAGGACCGTTATAAGCACAAAAGTGAAGAATACAGCGAACTGTGTGCTGGAGGTGTATCCAAAATCGATCGTAGCAAGACTTACCGCACCAATCCAGAACACAGGAACCATGGGACTCATGCCGTTGATGAGGAATCCCTTGATGACATAGCGGAACTTCTTCCGGTCGCCCAACTTTCCGACCTGTCCCTGTGCTGTTCTTCGACTCTTCACCAACAGGTAATAAAATCCCAAGGCAATGAGTATGAATCCGCCTCCATAGCCCATGTAGACCTGGATGCCCGGTTCCGCCATGATGGAAGAAAAACCAAAGTAGCAGATGACTACATATACGATATCGCTCAGCGATACCCCCACAGCCACGAGGGCGCCCACCCCCACGCCCCGTTCAATGCTGGCCTGCAGGATGGTGAAAAAGACCGGCCCAATCAGGAAGGCAAGCACCAGTCCGATCTTTATCCCGTTGAAAGCAACATCAATCACCGGGCAAGATAGGTTTTCCACTCTTCCAACTGAGCATTCTTCAGAACGCGGGGAAATTTGTTCTGCCCGCCTGATTTTCCTTTCAATTCCATCCAGTCGTAAAAGGACTGCACCGGAACCAGGTCGACATATACTTCCTTTAGGGCGGCGCTCCGTTCCACAGCATAGTCGTCGTTCAGCGTTTTAAGAAAATGATCCAGCCGCTCCCGAAGCAGTGCCGCATCGGGCTTCTGGTCCGTACCAATAAACCAATGATGGGCAAAAAGGGTACCGTGCGGGATCCCAGCAACCGTAAATTCCTTGATGTCAATGTCCATTTCGTCAGACACCATCTCAATGGCCTTATTCATATTCTCCACGGAAAGATGTTCACCACAGAGGCTCAGAAAGTGCTTTGTACGGCCCGCAATAATGATTTCCGATTCGTGAACGGATGTGAACTTAATGATGTCTCCGATGAGATACCGCCATGCGCCAGCGCAAGATGACAACAACAAGGCATACTCCTTGCCTTCCACCACTTCATCAATGAGCAGGGCCTTTGCATCCGGTTTCAACTCACCGGTTCCAGTAAAATTCTCATCCGTGAACGGCACGAACTCATAGAAGATGCCATTATTCAGTACGAGCTTCATCGAACGGTTATTCGGGGAGGCCTGATAGGCAACAAAACCTTCCGAGGCGAGGTAGGTTTCAATAAAGTTGATGGGCCGACCGAGCAGTTTTTCAAATCCCTTCCTGTATGGGTCAAATGAAACGCCGCCGTGTACATACACGCATAAGTTCGGCCATATCTCGTGAATGTGATTCAACTTGTGGTAGGCAATTACCTTTTCCAACAGGATTTGAATCCATGCAGGTACTCCGACAATGATCCCAATATCCCACTGATTCGCCTTGCGCGTAATCTCTTCCAGCTTCGTACTCCACTTTCGGGTTTTGGCAATCCGCTTTCCGGGTTTATAAAAATGCTGAAACCAGAACGGAAGCCTCGCCGCCTGAATGCCGCTCAAGTCCCCCTCAAAATAATTTCCCTTCTTGTTCAGGTGGGTACTTCCGCCAATCATAAGAATCCCAGCCTCAAAAAATTTGCTGGGCAGGTCGTACTTCGACAAAGAAAGAATCTGACGGATACTGGTCCGCTGGATGGCCCGAGTCATTTCTTTGGTAACAGGAATATACTTGGAGGAAGCTTCTGAGGTGCCCGAACTGAGCGCAAAATATTTCACCCTCCCCGGCCAGCAGATATTCTTCACTCCTTTGAGCGAAAGTTTCCACCAGTCATTATATATCTTATTGTAATCATGGAGCGGGATCTTCTGGAAAAGAAGATAAAAATCCTTGGGGCCCTTACGGAACTCGCCCAGGATCTGAGGAAAATTATGAAAGCGCCCAAATTCTGTCTCGCGGGCCGTGATCAGCAGATCTTTGAGGACATTGCGCTGCAGCTCAAAAGGCGAAGAGTACTCCTGCTCAAGATTCTCCCGAAGTTTTATACCCCTTTTCAACAATGTGCCAAGGATCGCCATATTTTTGTCAGATCGTCTTCTTACCCTCCGGATAAAGATAGAATGGGAATTAAGAATAACATAACGAATTTGAACAACGTGCTGGCTTCTTCTGGCGCCCGGTTGGTGGCCGTCTCCAAGAACCACCCGGTTGAACGCCTGCGCGAGGCGTATGCGTGCGGCCAGAAGATATTTGGGGAGAACAGGGTTCAGGAATTGATAGATAAGAAACCTCAGTTGCCGGATGATGTTGCCTGGCATTTGATTGGCCACCTTCAAAGAAACAAAGTCAAACAGATAGCTCCCTTCGTATCCCTGATTCACTCCGTAGACAGCATGCGGCTGCTGGAAGAAATTGACAAACAGGGACAGAAATGCGATCGGGTAATCCCCTGCCTGCTGCAGGTTCACATCGCCCGTGAGGAAACAAAGTTTGGTTTGGACGTTGAGGAGACGATGCAACTGGTTCGATCTCCGGAAATTGCAAAGATGAAGAATATCCGGATCGAGGGCCTCATGGGCATGGCTACCCTGACCGATGACCACGAGCAGGTACGAAATGAATTCCGGGGACTACGGAAACTGTTTGACGACATCAAGCAGGAATCGCTTGCGGAAACAGTCCGAATGAAAGAACTCTCCATGGGAATGAGTTCTGACTACATCATCGCGCTGGAAGAAGGAAGCACGCTGGTTCGAGTAGGTACCACTGTTTTCGGAGAACGGAATCCGAACCAAAAAAACGAGGAATGACACCGCGTAACACGTTGATCCTTGGAATGATGCTCATGGCACTTGGCATTGGCCTTGGTGCCTTTGGCGCCCACGCATTGAAAGAGACGCTCGAACTATCCGGGCGCAAAGAAACCTTTGAGTTGGGTATCCGCTATCTCCTTTATCACGCTCTTGGCTTCATCCTCCTCGGGCGGCTGATGGAGTCATACTCCAAGCTCCGGATTGCAGTCTTGTTCCTGACCGTTGGTATTGCAGTCTTTAGCGGAAGCTTAGTTACCCTCGCGCTGACCAATCAATCCCTCTGGGGGGCGGTTGCTCCTTTGGGCGGCAGCACCTTGATAGCAGGATGGCTGCTGGCGGCATGGGTAGTCTACACGCAAGAGAAGTAGCCCCACTCACCTGTACACAAAACCCTATTCGTTCGGGGCTTTTCGCTCCAGGACATTCGCCGAGAAAAGGATTTGAGACCCCTCGGGGTTTGCCGCATTTGAAACGACGGACACCACTTTTTCCTGCCTGCCGTATTTACCTGCAGAATTGAACGCAACTGTTATCTCGCTGCTTTGACCCGGTGGGATGGGATCGCGCGCCCACCCCTTGGGTGTGGTGCATCCGCAGGTCACCTGCACATTGGTAATGATAAGGGGTACGGTTCCTGCATTCCGGAACTTGAACGTATGCTCCACTTTGTCACCCTGGGTGACATCACCGAAGTCATGGGAAGATTTTTCCCACACGATCAGCGGCCCGTCAGACTGCGCGTTTGCCCCGAAGAAGGCTGCTAGAAATATCGATACATAAAATAGCTTCGTCATAACCGTGTTTTTGTACAAATTTAGGTATTCAAGGGTATAACGCAGAAAAGGCCAAAGATGATCCAATCCATCAAAGAAATGTATGGCAATCGGGTGCGGCTGCGCGTCTGTGGCCTTTGCCAGGACACCAGCCGGCTGTTAATGATAAACCATCATGGTCTGCGGGGAGGCGCTTTCTGGGCACCCCCGGGCGGCGGCGTCGAGTTTGGGCAATCGGTATCCGAAAACCTGGTCCGGGAATTCCAGGAGGAAACCAACCTGCGCGTTGAAGTCGGGGCTTATCTCTTTACCTGCGAATTCATACACCCCCCCCTCCATGCTGTGGAGATGTTCTTTGCCGTCAGGGTCCTCGGGGGTACGTTGCGGGCCGGACGAGACCCTGAAATCAATTCCAGGGATCAGATCATCAAAGAGGCAAGGTTTATGACCTATGCTGATATCGATTTGCTCCCCCCCGAAGAGAAGCACGGGGCCTTCCAGCTTGTGTCCGGGGCCGTCAAAATCCACACGTTAAACGGTTATTATAAAATTTAGCCGATTTGGTCACAAAGTGCTTAAAAATCTCAAAAAACGAACTTATTATTGCAGGCTAAACTCGAACCACGATGAATGTGACCAAAATCCTTACCATAGTACTTACCGCCATAAGCCTATTTCTCGCTTACTATCTCTACAACAGTATTCAGACTGTCATCGATACCAAAGATGAAATCGCCAATGTGGAGAAGGCCGTTATTGAGCGCTTGCGGTTGATTCGGGAAGCAGAAATTGTTTTTCAGGAACAGCACGGACGGTATACTTCCAATTGGGATTCGCTGGCAGATTTTATTGAGAACGGTCAGGTGCCAATTTTGCAGCGCCGGGAGGTAATCACACCAAAGCCATACGGCGGTGAAGATGTCAAGATTTTTACGGATACACTCGGATTCATTTCCGCGAAAGAGAAAATATTCAAGAAGAACTATACAATCAACGCCGCTGATCACGGGGTGTTCATGGGCTTCAAAGTCAAAGCGGGCGATCAGGTGATCCGGAATCAAAAGGCATACTCGCTGAAAGTGCTCGATAAGGTTAACGAGCCCCCTTTCCTCGAACAAGGGATCATCACCAGTTTGGCAAATGTGAAAGCAGGCGAGTCCGTCAAGAAAGGAAAAGTCCTCATCAACTATTACGAATACATCTTTGACCCAAAAACGGATATACGCACGATCGGTCAGGTTCCCGGGAGCCCGGGCACCATGTTTGATATCTTTGCCAGCAAAGTGGATAAGAGCGGTCTGAAGGTGGATGTCATTGAAGTTAGGGATCCAAAGCCTAGAAGTCCGGAACGCAAGGAAAGCAACGAACAAAAGGCACGCAAGCCGTTGCGGTTCGGGTCACGCATTGATGTTTCGACAGCAGGAAATTGGGAATAACAGCCTATTTTGTCACCCGTTGCTACGCGTCATAAGCTGATCAAAAAGATCAAAGACGAGAAGTTTGACGAAGAAAAGCTTCATCGATACATTCTGTTGGTCCAAATTGGAGCCAGGGACTTCCAAACAGCCGTCATTGACAGCGAAGACCATCGGCTGATTTTCTTCGAAGATTACGTGCTGAGCGACGTTAATTCCGCCGACGAACTGCACCAGGTACTCCAGAAGCTTTTTGAAGCGCACGAGTATCTTACCGCCGGGTTCTGGAAAAAGGTGATTGTATCAATCAAAAACAACAAGTTTATCCAGGTGCCTCAAGCCCTGTACCTGGAAGAGGCAGCGGAAGAATACCTCCGCTTTAATGCGGTTACCGATCAGGAAAAAGAATCGCCGCTGACATGCCGAAACATCAAGTCGGAGGCGGTAACGGTGTTTGCCATCCAGAATGAAATGCTGAATTGGATCAAACGCGTTTATTCCAACACAACGGTTCAACTTTTTCACCAGTCGGCCGCCTTGATAGAGGGTGTGCTTTCCTATGCCGAAGGAAAAGATTCTTCTCCGTTGTACGTGTATGTTGACCGGTTCAAGCTCCACGTTCTCTTTGTGAAAGACGGACAACTCATTTATTACAACCAGTTTCTGATCAAACAATTTTCCGACTACGTGAAGTACATCATGCTGGTCATGAATGCCATGGGGCTCAATCAGGATACAAGCAAGGTGGTGCTTTGGGGTTATATAGGAAAAAACTCACCGCACTACGAGGAGTTTGTGAAGTACGTACGCAACGTCTCCTTTGGAGATCGTCCCACCCATATTAAATTCGGATACCTGTTTGATGAAGTGCAGGACCACCATTTCTTTGATTTATTTTCCCTTCACCTCGTCGCATGAAGCGAATTGCCCTCTTCCCCGGCTCGTTTGATCCCTTCACCAAAGGGCATGAGGATATCGTGCTGCGGGGCCTGAAGCTATTCGACGAAATTATTATCGCGATCGGGTTCAACACCCAGAAGGATCAACGCTACTTCAAGATCGATCTCATGGTTGAGAAAATAAGAGGCACCTTTGTCAAGCACCCTCAAATAAGCGTGATCACGTATGCAGAACTCACGGCAGATCTCGCGCGCAAGCACAAGGCCAAATACCTGTTACGGGGACTGAGAAACACCACGGATTTTGAATACGAAAATACAATCGCACAGGTAAACAATCACCTGAATCCCGAATTGGAAACTGTTTTTCTAATCACCGCTCCTCCCCTCGCCGCCATCAGCTCGTCGATCATTCGGGAGGTTCACCGGTATGGCGGAGACATCGCTGTCATGCTCCCCTACCCGCTACCCTAAATCGGCCTTCTCCGTCATCTTGTAGTATTCCTCCAGCACGAACCGGATCGATTTATAGGAGTTTTCGAGGGCATGGTAGACTTCCTTCTGCGTCATCCACCGCAATTCCTCAATGTCTTCTTCCAGGCAAGGCCGGATTCGGGAATCATCCACCAAATCCATAGCGTACCAGCGGGTCTTCTTCAGCATGCTGCGCCGATTCATGGTGTACGTATGCCAGGTTGTACAAATCTTTCTGCCGACTTTTACACCAATGTTGCACTCCTCTACCACTTCCCGTTCGGCCGTTTGAACACTTTTTTCGCCGCTTTCCTTTTTTCCTTTCGGCAAATCCCACCGCTTCATGCGGTAAATCATAAGAAACCGATCTTTTTTCTTCACCAATCCGCCGGCAGCTTTTACGACTTTGAATTTCGAGCGTAGATACTCCTTTACGGCTTCGTAATCATCAACCGTGATGGCGAGGGAAAGCAGGTTCATCGGAACCTTGGAATTAACCTGGTCCAGGATGGCGTCCAGGTGCTGCACCGAAGCCTGGTTGATCCAGACGTGGTTTAGGAGCTTGGCCTTGGTAATCGGCTCCAGGTGAGCATTTATCTCAAAATTGTAGCTTCCCTCCTCCGGTTTGGTGGTTGGCATCCAAATACGGACTGGAATATCGTTGACAAATAGGTTCATGGTGTCTTGGTACCGCAAAAACAAGAATATTTCTCAAACCACCAACCTTGAATTAAGTCTTTTTCAAAAGCGCGCAATGCTTGGTCTGAAGGCATTTCCTAATAAATTGCCCTCTCAATGAAAATAACGATCATGGGGTCCACAGCAGGGCCCATCGCATCCCAGCTGTTGGAAATTGGTGCTATCCGCATCAACCACGCAAAACCATTTACCTGGAGCAGCGGATGGAAGTCGCCCGTTTATTGCGACAACCGGCTAAGTCTTTCCTTTCCGCAGGTGCGATCCCTTATCAAACGGTGCCTGGTTCAGGCTATACGCGAGCATTTTGGGGAAATTGATGTGGTCGCAGGGGTTGCCACCGCTGGAATCCCGCAAGGGGTCCTCGTTGCCGAGGAACTGGAACTGCCGTTTGTGTACGTGCGCCCCAAGCCGAAAGAACATGGCATGGAGAACCTGGTAGAAGGAAAGATTGAAAAGGGCCAGCGTGTGGTGTTGGTGGAAGACCTGGTCTCTACTGGGGGCAGTTCCCTGAAAGCGGCCCGTTCCCTGCAGGATGCTGGGGCCAATGTAGTTGGAATGGTGGCTATCTTTACATACGGGTTTGATACGGCCGAGAAGAACTTTGAGCACGCGGGCATTAATCTGGTTTGCCTGAGCGACTTTCATCATCTCATTCAGGAGGCATTGAAAAACAAGTACATCACCGAGGATCAGCTGGATCACATCAAGGCGTGGAGGCAGGACCCGGCAAGCTGGAAATAGACTACGCATGGAAAAAAAACACAAACTGCTGGTTCTTACCGGGGGGGGTGACTGCCCAGGACTCAATGCGGTCATCCGCGGAATCACCAAGCGCGCGAAAAGGGAAAAGGAGTGGGACGTTTATGGTGCCATTGAGGCATTTAATGGCGTCCTGAACGAACCAACGGAAATTGTCAAGCTAACCAGGAAACGTACGGCGGGTATTCATGTGAGAGGCGGCACGATCCTCAATACAACCAACAAGGGGAATCCTTTAAATTACCCCACGCCACAACCGGATGGAACCATAAAAGGTACAGACCGTACTGATGAATTGATCCGCAAGATAAAGGCACTCGGATTTGATGCCGTCATCAATATCGGTGGAGATGGTTCCCAGCGGATTTCAGATGCGCTTTATAAAAAGGGGCTCAATATCATCGGGGTACCCAAAACCATCGACAATGATCTCTCGGCAACGGATATGACATTTGGTTTTCAAACGGCCGTTCAGATCGCGACTGATAGTTTTGACAAGCTTGTCACCACGGCTGAAAGCCACCATCGGGTCATGATTATGGAAGTGATGGGCCGTGATGCTGGATGGATCGCGTTACATACAGCGATTGCCGGGGGCGCCGAGGTGTGCCTGATACCGGAGATCCCCTACGACATTGATAAGGTGGTGCGTCGCATCAACCTGCGTTACCGCAATGGTCGCGGCTTTGTTAACGTGGTCATTTCGGAAGGGGCCAAACCAAAAGGCGGCCATGTGACATCTTCGGAAGGGGAAAAAGGTTCAGAGCATGTGCGCCTGGGCGGCGTTGCCTACCAACTTTCGCACCAGCTGAAAGTTGCCGGCTGCAAAGCTGAAATACGTGAAACTGTCTTGGGACACGTACAGCGCGGAGGAAGTCCTACCGCTTTTGACCGTGTCCTGGCCACCCTCTTTGGGGTGTACGCTTTTGAGCTGGTCCTTCAGGGCAACTTTGGGAAAATGGTTGCCTATCGCAACAACACGATCACGTCCGTGACGCTAGCCGAGGCGGCCAAAGCTACCAGTTTCGTTGACAGCAAATCTCAAATCGTAAGTTTTGCGCGAGGTCTTGGAATATCTTTTGGCGACTAATTCCGATTATGAAAACTGTTAATGACATTTCCTTTGCCAAGAAACGCGCAGTGATCCGTGTGGATTTCAACGTGCCCCTTGACAAATCCTTTGCCATTACCGACGACACCCGCATTCGCGCCACGCTCCCCACCATCAACAAGATCCTAACCGATGGTGGCAGTTGTGTGCTGATGTCGCATCTGGGCCGGCCAAAGGGAGGACCTGAGGAGAAGTACTCGTTGAGACATACGCTTTCCGCCATTCAAAAAGTGCTTGGCCGTCCGGTCCAATTTGCCAACGACTGCGTCAACGACGAAGCCCGTACCAAGGCAGAAGCGCTCAAACCGGGAGAGGTTCTCCTGCTCGAAAATCTCCGATTCCACAAGGAAGAAGAAGCAGGGGATCCAGTCTTCGCGAAGAAACTCGCAGCACTCGGTGATATTTATGTCAACGATGCCTTTGGTACCGCACACCGCGCTCATGCCTCCACTACCGTTGCTGCCCAGTTCTTCAAGGAAAAATGTGCAGGTCTCGTTATGGCTGCAGAGTTGGAAAATGCACGAAAGGTTCTCGGGCATGCGGAGAAACCCTTTACGGCGATCATGGGGGGAGCAAAGATCTCCGATAAGTTATTGATCATTGAAAAGCTGCTCGATCGGGTTGACCACCTGGTGATCGGGGGAGGCATGGCCTACACCTTCTTTAAAGCCCTTGGTGGAAAAGTCGGCAACTCGCTCGTAGAAGAAGATAAACTGGAACTCGCGAAGGAATTGATACAACAGGCGAAAGCCAAAAATGTGGAGTTACACCTCCCGATGGACTCCATAGCTGCCGACAAGTTTGATGCTGCAGCAAACACTCAGGTTGTCAACAACTACTCCATTCCCGATGGGTGGATGGGCCTTGACATTGGACCGCAGGCACAGGAAGTTATTTCTAGGGTCGTCCTTTCGTCCCGGACGATCCTGTGGAACGGTCCTATGGGGGTCTTTGAAATGAAGCCCTTTGAGTCTGGAACCCGCTCCGTAGCCGAAGCTGTGGTTCAGGCAACATCCTTGGGTGCCTTCTCGCTCATTGGCGGCGGCGACTCCGCGGCGGCTGTAACAAAGTTTGGGTTCAGTGATCAGGTAAGTTATGTTTCAACCGGAGGCGGAGCCCTGCTCGAATACTTTGAAGGTAAAGTGCTTCCTGGTGTTAAAGCGCTGGAATGATAAGATTTCTATTGCCATCGGCACTTCATGCAATAGCTGGCATCCTGCTTCTGGCAGTATCAATTGATGTTGGTGCCCAGACGCTGGAGACCGCGCAGGAAAATTTTAGCAAAATGAAGTGGCTCATCGGCACGTGGTCGCGCACCAACCCCAAGCCGGGCACAACAGGTCTTGAACATTGGACCATAAGGACCGACAGGGAATGGTCTGGGATTGGCGTGAACCTGAAAGGTCAGGACACCACCTTTGTTGAAAAACTCAGGATTGTAATAGAAAATGACCGGCTTTTCTACGTTGCCGACATTGCCGAAAATTCAAAAGCCATCTACTTTGAGATCACCGCAGTGACCAATCATAGTTTTACCTGTGAAAATCCGTCGCACGATTTTCCTCAGAAAATTGAATACCGGTGGAACGAGGATGTGCTGCATGCCCGAATATCGGCCGGTGATAAGGCTGTCGATTTTTTCTTTGAAAGGAAGTAGCAAGCACTATTGTTTCACTTTCCGGAGAACCCAGGAATCGTCGTACGCCAGAATACCCCGGTCTACCAGTTCCCGAACCACTTCGACAAAGAAATCCTTGTCCTTCGGGTCTGCCGCCTCTTCCAATTCATCGACAGTCATCGGGCGCTGAGCGAGCAGGCCTGTGATCATCTGTTCATAATCCCCAAAGGAGGATACGTTTTGTTTTTTCTTCCGGTCGATACAAACATCGCACGCACCGCAAACGTCGAAGGATTCCTCTCCAAAATAGTCCAGGATCACCTGCATGCGGCAGCGGTGCTCCCCGGAAGCAAAGGCAATCATCGCCTCAGACTTTTTGATGGCCAACTCCCGCCGCGCTTGCAGGCGTTCAATATTCAGCGGAAGCCGATCCGCATCCTGCCTGGGAAGAACAAAAGTAATTCTGGGCTTCTCAGAGGCAGGTTCATAGTCAACCAGCTGGAGCTTTACCAAGTGCGTCAGGGCCGCAACCACCTCGGTCTCGGTCGATTGAAGGGCCTGTGCTATTGCACGTTCAGAGATCGGGACAAACTCGGAAAACACCTCGCCCCCGTACAGGCGAAGAACAACCTTGATGAGCGGATCATAGCGCGCATTGGCCACCTGGAACTGGTATAGCTGGGACTGATCTGTCGCAACATGCAGGCGCGACGGCCGGTAAAAGCTTTCGCTTAGGAGGATCAATCCCTCCTCTTCGAGTTTTTTCAGGCCCGAAAAAGTAGCACTTGAACGGAAGTTAAACCGGCGGCCAAAGTCATCGAGATCAAACACGTAGCTCTCCCCCTCGCTGCTGCCGATCGCTAGTTGAAAATAATTGGCCAATGCCTGATACAACTTCTTAAGGTAGTCCGTGGCCGGATGCGCCTGGAGTACCTTGTTGCGAAGGCTGCTGACATCGGCCTCATGATATACGAGTGCCGCATACGCCACGCTCCCATCACGGCCGGCACGTCCCGCTTCTTGATAGTACGATTCCATGTTTTCGGGCAGGTCCATGTGAACCACGACCCGGACATCCGGCTTGTCGATTCCCATTCCAAATGCGTTGGTGGCGACAATGATCCGGTTCTTGTTGCTGAGCCAGTCCGACTGTCGATCGGCCCGCTCAAGGTGATTGAGTCCGGCGTGGTAAAAAGAGGACGAAATTTCCTGACGTTGCAGCCACCGGCTTAAATCCATCGTCGCTTTTCGAGACCGTACATATACAATGCCTGAACCCGGTACCTTCCGCAGGATCTCCAATACTTTCTTTTCCTTGTTCTCCGTCTTGCGGACCACCAGCGTAAGGTTGCTGCGCGCAAAACTTCTTTGAAGCACCGCGGGTGCCTTCAAGCCGAGTTTCTCTGCGATATCGGCTTTTACTTCCTTGGTGGCAGTGGCTGTAAGAGCAAGGAACGAGATTCCCGGTTTTTCCTCCCGCAAGGAAGAAATGGTCAGGTAAGAAGGCCGGAAATCGTAGCCCCATTGTGAAATACAATGCGCTTCATCTACAGCAACAAATGAAACCTTCATCTTGCGAAACCGCTCCCTGAAAAGATCCGTTTGTAATCGCTCCGGTGAGAGGTAGAGGAATTTATACTTTCCATAAATGCAATTATCGAGCGCGATATCAATTTCCTTGCGCCGCATGCCCGAGTGCACAGCCAAGGCGGGAATGTTTCTTGATCGAAGCTGATACACCTGGTCCTGCATCAAGGCAATAAGCGGGCTGATCACCAGCGTCAGGCCCTCCAGCATCAGGCCGGGGACCTGGAAGCACACGGATTTGCCTCCACCCGTAGGCAGTAAGGCAACCACGTCCTTGCCCTCAACGACAGCTTGAACGATTTCACGTTGTTGCGGGCGAAATTGATCATAACCCCAATATTGCTTCAGTATGGATTCCGGAGTCGCCACGCTTTCATCCCCTCCGGGGACTTACCATTTCAATTCTTTCTTTTCCAGAAATGAGGCGATGCCCCTTTTGCAGTCATCGGTCGCTCGCGCTTTCGCATTCTCCATGGAAGCCTGGTCAAGGGCAGCAGACAGACCCATATCCTGTACCTCCGCCATCATTTTTTTTGTTGCCGCAAGCGACTGGCCGGATGCACCGGTTACAAGGTTCGCCGCAAACTGTGTAACTGCAGCTTCCATATTCCCGCGATCAACAACCTGTGTCACCATGCCCAGGGCGCACGCCTCCGCGGCAACAATCAGCTTCCCTGTCAGAAGTAGCTCCCGCGCTTTCGCTTCTCCAATCTTTCTCAAAAGAAAAGCCATGACAATGGCCGGGATAAACCCGATCCGCACTTCTGTGTATCCGAATTTTGCTTCCGGAATCGCAAACGCAAAATCACACACCGTCACCAGCCCTGATCCGCCGGCGATCGCAGAACCTTCCACCTGAGCGATCACCACTTTGGGAAGTGTGTAGACCTGGTGATAAAGGGCTTTCAGGTTCCGTGAATCCTCCAGGTTTTCCTCGTATGAAAATTTCTGCAACTGCTGCAGGTATGCCAGATCCGCACCGGCACAAAACGCATCTCCGTTGGCTTTCAGCACCACAACTTTTGCTTCGGGGTCGTCCGCTGCCGTTGCAAAGGCGTTCCGGAGCTCACTAACCATTTCCTGATTCAGTGCATTTCGCTTGTCGGGCCGGTTCAACGTAATGTACCCAATCCGATTCTTCGCCGTATAGTCTATAAGTGCCATAAATTATAAGTTCAATGTAAATGCCCCTTCCTTCAAAACGACAAAACATGGCTTCTGAAGCATTTGAGCCTCCCGCTGCAATCGATCACAATAACGCAATGAATTGCTGCTATCTAAAATCAATTGACCAAAATTAATGAATGGAATCACTCCCTTCAGGGAATCGACAGCGTTATGACTAACAATCAGGTAGTCCGTCTTAAAGGCTGCCGGCAAGAGCGCATTCCGGGAATTAATCCGGAAAAAATGTTTACCACCCAGCCTGAAAAACCCAATCGGACGCATCGGCCCGGACGACATCCCCTGGATGACGCGTGTCCCGCTTGCCAAACGGTGAGGCGCCATGTGAAAGCTGACTTTGCGTCCATCGATCTGGTCGCCGAGGAAATGGGACTGACGGCCATCCACCCATTCCATCGCGCTCTGTCCGGGTATGCGGTACACCACAAACCTGCCAATACGTTCGGCACGCATTGCCTTCCGCCAGGAATCGGCTGAGAAGAGGCAGGCCATGAGAGCAACGGGCACCATCCAATAGAATCGCCGTGTTTTAAAAAGAAGAAACCCACCGAGTGTAATCAGCGCAAGGCTTACACTCTGAAGAAGGGTGAGATGAATATCAGCAATCACACTGAGTGGCCATTGTTCGATTTGAAAGAGCAATGCATTCATTGCATACGCCACCCCCTCCAATGCCAGTCCGAACAATGTAGCCAGTCCGCTAACGGAACTGATAGCCAGCAGGCCAATGCCTCCAACCAGAATGAGGAAGGCGCCGGGGATTACAAAGACATTGGCAACGAGGAAATAAACCGGAAACTGATGGAAGTAATATAAAGTCAACGGAGCCGTTGCGAGCTGGGCGGCCAGAGAAATACAGGTGATTTGCCAAAGCCGGTCAAGCCAGGAATTTTTTGGCTCCCAGAGATTGTACAGCGGACGATGGAGAAGAACAATGCCAAAGACCGCCGCGTACGAGAGTTGAAAGCCTACCGACAGGATGAGAAATGGATCGTAGATAAGCAGCAAGAAAGCCGATGCTGCCAACGTGTTGTAAATGGCTGTACTACGCCGGAGAGGTGTTGCCAGCGCCAGAAAGGAGAACATGGTTACTGCACGCAAAACGGATGGAGAAAGTCCAGTCACAAAAGCATAGGACCAAAGCACCCCAAGACTTACCCCAGCGATCATCCACTTTCCCCTGGCTCCCCTGTCTAGGGGACGCATACAAAACAGCAGGATGCTGTATAATATGCCCACATGCAATCCGGAAACAGCCAGCACGTGCATGGCGCCCCCGGCCACAAAGGCCTGTCTCAACCCATCATCAATACCATCGGTGGCACCAACCACCAACGCCTTCACAACGGCCTGCTCGCGGGGTGACTTCACATAGCGTTCAATAGTTTCCGTAGTCCATGCCTTGGTTCGACAGGACCAATACATCACACCGTGGTTGCCAGATCGCTTCGTCAACATCCATTCGCCCTCGCTGACAACATGTTGGTGAAAAACATTCCGCAAAGCCAGAAAACGACGGTAGTCAAATTCGTTTGGGTTTTGCGGCCCTGCCACCAGTTCAGGTTGCCCTTTCACCAGCAGCACATCGCCGTAATCCAGGCGTTGCTGAACACTCCCGGCCAGGTAAACCATCACCTTACCGTCTGCCACCCTCCACCCAGCCGGTGACTGAATTGCTACCACCCTTCCAGTCACCCGATGAGACCGCTCCCTCCTTTCGGGTATTGACAACAACTGCAATTGGTAAGACCGGATAGAGTCGGTGTTGCGAATCAATGCGTTTTGGCGGAGTGATTCATTGCGCAACTCCACATTCTTATACCCTGCAAGCAGCACAACTCCCAACCCAAGGATTCCAGCAGTAACCGCAAGGGCGGATTGGTTTCGTAGGAACCAGCGGACAGGGAAATACCCCAGCGCTAAAACAATAAGGAAAACAGTTGCTTCTCCGGAGGAAAGGAGATCAGAAAAGTAGAGGGCGACCACAATCCCGACTGCAAAAACGGCCGCAATACGCACCATGGCGAAGGGAATCCAGCGCATAAAAGGAAGTTACTCCTTCCCGGTACGCAGGTCAACTCAGGAATGGGACGGCTTGCTGTGGTTTTGGTATGCCACAACAATATCGCGGACCAATTTATGGCGGACCACATCTTTTTCAGAAAGTTCAATAAAGCCGATGCCTTCCACACCGGAAAGGATTTTTACTGCTTCCTTGAGCCCGGAACGCTGGTTATCAGGCAAATCAATCTGTGTGGCATCGCCGGTGACTATCATTTTTGAATCCGGGCCCATCCGGGTAAGGAACATCTTCATTTGCATGGGCGTGGTATTCTGCGCTTCGTCCAGGAGGATAAACGCGTTGTTAAGCGTCCGTCCTCGCATGTACGCCAAAGGCGCAATCTCAATGATTTCACGCTCCATGTAATATTGAAGCTTCTCAAAAGGTATCATGTCGTTGAGGGCGTCGTAGATCGGACGGAGATACGGATCAATCTTTTCCTTGAGGTCCCCCGGCAGGAAGCCCAGGTTTTCACCCGCCTCCACGGCCGGCCGGGTGATAATTATTTTCTTAACATGCTTGTTCTTGAGCGCCTTCACCGCCATCGCCACGGAAACATATGTCTTTCCGGTGCCCGCAGGCCCCAGAACAAATACGAGGTCATTTTCATTGACAGAATTCACCAACCGCTGCTGGTTGGGGGTCTTCATCTTAATGGGGTTCCCCTTGGTGCCGTAGAGAAGTATCCCGCCCGGAGAATCTGCCGGAATGTACTCCTGCTTTTCCTGAGTAACATACCCACGCACGTTCTCAGCGGTTACTTTCCCAAACTGATGAAAATGGTCGACGAGCGCATGGAGGATGTCTGTGATCTGGACGATATCACTCTGTTCACCCTGAATGAATATCTCATTCCCCCTTGACACAATCCGGCTTTTGGGAAAAGCGGAAGACAGCTCGTTAAAATTTTTGTTTCCAGCTCCCAGGAACTCTACGAGGGAAACGTCATCCAGTGTAATCGTTTTTTCTATCAATGAATTCAGTTAAAATGGCTTATTTTCGTGACAAAACTAATCAAATCCGGTAACCGAATAAACGGATAGACGCCGGATAAGTTCCAGCATGGCCATTGTCACACTGCTTACCGATTCCGGAGAAAGCGACCACTATGTGGCGGCCATCAAAGCCAAGATCCTCAGTACCAACCCGGGACTAACCCTGGTAGACATCAGTCACAGCATCAATTCCTGCGATATTGCACACGGGGCATACGTTCTTCGATCTGTGTTCCGCGACTTCCCAAAAGGCACCGTTCACCTGGTCGCTGTGGACGCTGCCGGCAACCCCGGAGATGCCTTCATTGCCCTCCAGTTGGAGGATCACTTCTTTCTGTCTGTCGACAACGGACTTCTTGGGCTGATCAGCGAGAAACCCCATCAAAACCTCGTTGAACTTAATGCCATCAACACGGTCATCACGTCATTTCCCGAAAGGGACATTCTGGCCCCGGCTGCTGCCAGACTGGCCAGCGGGGTATCGGTCCTCACATTGGGCAAACCCATGCCCACCTACAAGAAGATGACGGACCGCCATGTCAAGGCAACCAAAAAACAAATCCTCGGACATGTCATCCGTGTCGATCGGTTCGGCAATCTGATCACCAATATCCAGAAGGAAACCTTTGAAACGCTGAGTCTTGGAAAACCCTTCACCATACAGTTTGGTGGTGAGAAAATAAAACGCATTCACACCAACTATCATCAGGCCGACCAAGGCGATTGCTTTTTGCTTTTTAACAGCGCAGGGTTGCTCGAGATTGGCATCTATAAGGGAAACGCCACCGAACTCCTTGGACTGACGTACGACAGCCCGGTGAATATCATGTTTGAAGGATGAAATCGCGCTTGAACATTGAACGTGTTACCTTGAACCCGCTATGCTAATTCGCATTGTACGTATGCACTTTACCGAAGCAGGAGTTGAGGAATTTCTAGAGATCTTCGAACACAATAAAGTCGCCATCCGGAATTTCCCGGGATGCACACACCTGCAGTTGCTGAAAGATTCAGAGGATCCATTGTGTTACACGACGCTCAGTAATTGGAACGATCCCGCCGACCTGGAGAAGTACCGGAAGTCGGAGCTTTTCGGCAGCGTGTGGGGAAGGGTGAAAACGCTGTTCTCAGAACGAACGCAGACCTTCTCCCTGGAGCGGTTTATTGAACTCTAATCCTTTCCATTCCGGATTATCCGGCACCCAAAAACCCTACCGGCCGTCTTACCAGTATGACCTTGAATCCGAACTTCAATTTTTGACTTGCCTTTAATCAACTCATTTGGAATAGGGTATACTACATCAAAGAATCGTCCCGTGGTTCCACCGTTCAGCTCCTGTGTTCCAATGTTTACCCCATCCACCAGCAAGTCAAACCCCCGGTTCTTGTCATCACCGATGTAAGAGCACATCAAACTGCTCGGCGTATCGGCCAGTACGGTCATCTCAAAAGAAAAATATCCGCCATTCCTGGCCTCCCTGCCTTTCCTGCCAAGGGCATCACTTACGTACGACTTCTCGCTTGACTTCAGGTTGTGATCGCGCTCCGGCTGCATTTCTCCAATCCGAATATGATCGATGGTACGCTCCTCCACTTCCGCTTGATATTTTCTGTCGGCACGGTATTCCTCTTCACGTCTGCTCCAAGCATCGTTACTGAAATAGTCCCAGTACACATTGTAGTACTGATCCACGGTCTTGTAAAAAGGTATCAGCGTGATGTTGGTAGGCTTTGCTGCGGTGGTAGTGAAGGTAAGCGGCTCCTTGATCATGGGTTTTGCCCAGCTATTGACATCCTTCTCATCTGTCAACAGCACGGTAGTTCCAAAAACCGGATCCGGCATTTCCGTTCCCAATTGTCCTGCCATAACTACCGGCCCATACAATAATGCTATCCGGTTCGGGTTGTCAGGCATGGCTTCTGAATACAAATCCATAGGTGCCACGACCTCTACCTGATCCCCCTTTTTCCAGGTGCGGTCAATGCGCCAGTAGCCCGCAGCATCCTTTGGTGCACGGGCCTCCAGGCCATTGATCTTGATCAACAATTCCTTGGTTGCCCAATTCGGTTGACGAATCCGCAATGAAAACCGCTGGGATTTTTCCAGATCCATATAAAAATTGATTCTATCTTCTTCCGGAAAGCTGGTTTCCTGCCGGATGACTATTCCCCTGTCCCGCCAATTCAATTCGGAAGGAATGAACAAATTAACCAGAAGACTTCCGTCCTTTCCTTCGTAATAAATGCCTTCTGTATATTTCGAATGACTTTCGATCCCGCTGCCCACGCAACAGGTGAATGTATTGAACGGTCTGCTGAAACGCTTGCGCGTTCCCATACGCAGCGGAACAAAATAACACATCATGCCGTCGTTCGGATTTTGCGACGCCAATATGTGATTATAGAGCGCCCGCTCATAATAGTCTGCCAGCCCGACAGTTGGTTTCCAGGAAAAAAGGAAGCGCGTAAGCTTTAGCATGTTATAGGTATTGCACGTTTCGCACGTGTTGTCGCTGAGCCTGTCATTCAATTTATCCGCATCGCCCATGTACTCGTAGTTGCTGTTTCCCCCAATCACGTACGTATGATGATTGACAACCGTTTCCCAAAAAAAGGAAGCAATGGTGTGATCACTGTCCAATGCAGTCAAACCATACCGGCGGGCACAGCCGATCGCCTTGGGTACATTCGTGTTGGAATGTTTTCCTTGTAACGCGTCAATCCGCTTAGCAAGTTGGCCAAGCACGAACTGATCGTGAAACTTGAACGAGAGATCCAGGTACTTCTTATCGGCAGTAAGCTCGTAAACATGAACAAGAATGTCATTCATCCCGCCATACTCACACTGACGCATCCGCTCAAGTTGCTCTTCGTTCAGGTCTTTTAATATGGCCGCTGTCCAGTCTGCCATACCAACCAGTACAGTCAGTGCTTTTGAATTATCACAATACATGTACGCATCGGCCAACCCCGCCATCACTTTGTGGACCGTGTACCAGGGCGACCACCCGCCGTTCAAGTCAAAGCCAGCCGTCTTAATAATCCCGTGGTGTACTTTCCAGAAGATCGAATCCTCCTTTGGAATCGCGCCCACGTAGCCGGTTTTTCTCGCCTGTTGACAGCGTGCGAGTTCCTCGATGACATAGTCCACCTTTTCCCTGAATCGTTTATCACCTGTGGAAGCGTACATCATGGCGCTGGCCGACAGGTAGTGACCCAGCGTGTGGCCGGAAAGTCCGTCGCTCTCCCAACCTCCGTAAATATCGCCCTTGGTGGGGAGGCCGGCATGCAGGTGAAAACGGTGCAACAGGCGGTCGGGCTCCAGTGAAAGCAAGTACGCTGCATCCTTGTCCATCGCATTTTTGAACGGACTATCTCCCCGTAACCGAACGTCGCGAAGGTTGAAAGCGAATGCCTTTATTTCCGCAGAGGGCTTCACCTTCACCTTTGGATTGCTCTTCTCCGGGATATATGCCTGCGCAAACATGGGTCCGCTTATCAGGCTGCAAAGCAGAAAGAGAAGTGATTTGGTCATGCGGGTTGACTTAGTAGTTCAATTTGATATCCTTGATCTTCCTGGGAAGCCACACCTGCATCGCGCTTTGACCGCGGTTGTTCCATGTGTAGTAGGGAATGGCTGTAATCTTCCGGGTCTCCGTCGATACGGATTGACCGTCAGTGCTGATCTGAACGGTGGGTGCCTGAAACTCGATGGTCGTGATACCGCCTAGGAGGTCTGGTCTATTGACGGTCGCGAATGATGCATCGTCAGGAATCAAAATATTCCATGCCTGATTCCCATTGTCCACTGCCTCAACACAGTAAACCAGCGGTCCGCGCTGGATCGCCACTCGATCTTCATTCTGTGTGACTTCCGGCCGCGACACAACCCGCCTGACGTCCATGGGAAGCTTCAACTCCAGTACGTCCCCCTTTTTCCACTCCCGGGTAATTACCGCATATCCGCTTTCAATAGTGTACGTAACTGTCTTCCCGTTCACCGTAAACGAATAGGGTTTTACCTGCTTGTCTTCAAACCGGTACAAGTCACCAGGAACGGCCTCACCCCTCGCCCAGCCCGGAATCCGGACACGCATGGCAAACCGTACTTTCGATGCCGGCTGAACGGTAAGCATCACATTCCCATCCCACGGGTAGTTGGTTTCCATGAACACGGGCACAGCTGTCTTCCCAATCCGCACCGACGTGTTACTCCCGACGAAAAGATTGACCCATAAGCCATCGGCCGACACACCGTAGATGTAATCGCCTAGCGATGCAACAAGCCGCGCAATGTTTGACGGACAGCACGCCGTACCAAACCATTCTCTCCGGTAATGCTGTCCGCGCGAGGCGAGCGGGTTGCCATAGAAAAACCGGTCGCCACTAAGTGAAAGCCCATCGCGGGCACCGTTGTACAAACTTCGCTCCAGCACGTCGATAAATTTGCCGTTGCCAGTCATCAGGTTCATGCGCTGATTCCAGAAAACCATTCCCACCGAGGCACATGTTTCGCAATACGCCTGTTCATTGGGCAAGTCATAATCTGTGCTGAATCCCTCGTTACGGCCGGAGGATCCAATGCCGCCGGTGAGAAACATGTTGCGATGGACGACGTCCTCCCAGACTGTCTCCATGGCCTGAACATATCCCTCATCACCCGTGAGCGCGGCCACATCGGCAGCACCGGTGTACAAATACATCGCCCGGACTGCATGGCCGGTGATCTCCTTCTGCTGGCGAACCGGAACAACATCCTGGGCATAGGCCGTATCCTTCCAGTCCGTCCAGGTATACCCCCTTGCATACTTGTGGCCGCGCTCCTCCAGCAGCCAATGAGAAAGGGTAAGGTATTTCCTGTTACCCGTTGCGTGGAACAACTTGACCAGCGCCAGCTCCAGTTCCTGATGACCAGTAACCCAATGCTTCTTGGTAGGTCCGAAAAGGCCGTCAAAGTGATCAGCAAAACGGATCGCAACATCCAGGAGCTTCCGTTTCCCGGTAGCGTTGTGATAGGCAACGGCCGCCTCGATCAGATGCCCCCCGTTATAATCCTCGTGCATACTCATGTCCGTCCAGCGCTTTTCGAAATCACCAAGCGTGTAATAGGTGTTAATGTATCCGTCGGGAAGCTGGGCCGCGGCAATTTTATCGATCCAGGAGTCGGCTTTCTTTTCAAGTTCCGGATCGGGATGGTTTTTCAGCGAGTAGGCGATCGCCTCCAGCGCCTTGAAGACATCTGAATCATCGTAGAATATTCCTTCATGCTTTTCTCCTTTGGCCCGTGCGACCTTTTCAAAATTGCGAATGCGAGGAGTCTTTTCTTCTGTTTGTATGATGCAGGCCTGCAGCGTCGTTGTCGCCACTACATCCATGGTAGGCTTCCAGAACTTGTCAGTAATCGCAACCCGGGAGAAACTAACAGGCTCTAACTTTCGGACAGGTTGGGCCGACAAACCCTGCATCGTGAATGTGAAAGCAGCAATCCAAAGCGATAATTTGGTCATATTTTTGATAGGTGTCCTACACCTAAGATAACTGCGTAATTTTAGGCATGCAACAACTCCATGGATTAGTCATGTGCGGGGGACGGAGTTCCCGGATGGGTACGGACAAAAGCATGATGGTGTACCATGATAAACCTCAATGGCAGCACCTCTATGAACTACTTACACCGTTGTGCAGTCAGGTCTCCATCAGCTGCAATTCCAACCAGGCATCGAACTACCCCGCTGCCTATCCCCGAATTGTGGATGAGCTTCAGGAAACCGGGCCCCTGGCAGGACTGCATTCGGCATTTTCAAAATACCCAAAGGATTCCTTCCTTGTAGTCGGTTGTGATTACCCTTTGGTAACACACGAGGATCTTCATCAATTAGTCACCTCCAGAGAGGAAGGAATGGAAGCAGTTTGCTTCTTCAACCCTGTTGACAAAGTTGAAGAGCCCTTGTTGGCCATCTACGAGTCCACAATTCTCAGTAAACTCAAAGCCGCTGTTTCAGCCGATGAGTGGTCCCTCCGAAATCTGTTGCGGACAGCAGCCACCCGACGTGTTCCCCTTCCATCCTCTTCGTTTCTAACCAGCGTGGACACCCCGGAAACAGCGCGCAAGATTCGATCATCCATGAAATAATAGCCGACACAAATCCCATAATTGAGGACCATGATTAACAAACCGACCGCACAACTCCCCGTAAGAAAAGTTACTTCGGCCCAGACATCAGAAACCACCGATATCCTCGCCGTGGAAGAACCCTTGGAAATCCGTGTAACAATGGGTGCGACCGGACACCGGGTTGAGAAAGTGATTTCCGTGACCATGCGCACGCCGGGAAACGATGAAGAGCTCGCCCTCGGTTTTCTCTTTACGGAAGGAATTATCAGTGGAAAGAAGGATGTGATCCAGGTACATCACTCCGAAAACGATAACGTGGTGACGATCGATTTTGATACATGGGTGGTTGCTTCGCTGGATTCCCTCGAGCGTAATTTTTATACCACCTCCAGTTGCGGAGTGTGTGGCAAAACATCCCTTGAGGCGATACGAACAAAATCGGTTTTCACCGGAGCTGATTCACTTACCGTAACTTCTTCCATGCTACACACGCTGCCTGAGTTGTTGCGGAAGAATCAGGAAGTCTTTGCCACGACGGGGGGCCTGCACGCGTCCGCATTATTTGATACGTCCGGCAAGCTGCTTATAGTGCGGGAGGATGTTGGAAGGCACAATGCGCTGGACAAGGTGATCGGTCATTGCGCTCAGCAAAATCGTCTCCCCCAGATGGAAAGCATTCTCTTGCTCAGCGGGCGTGTCAGCTTCGAATTGATGCAAAAAGCATACATGGCTGGAATCCGGATGGTAGCCGCCATTGGCGCCCCCTCGACATTAGCCGTGAGCCTGGCTGCGGAATACGGCATCACGCTGATCGGATTTCTCCGAAATCAGCAGTTTACAGTGTATGCCGGGGCGCAACGTATTCAGGAAAAGTAGCTGTATTACTATCTTTATTAAACTAATGGAAGAGCCTATCCCTAAAGATTCCGGTGCTGAAAATCCAGAAAGACTGTTGGATCTGAAGCTGTCAGCACCTAAAGATTCCGCTGCCGGAATGTCAGCCGTGTATTCCAGCGTTAAACACGTGCTTGGTGAAATGAATGTTGGGCGCGGCATCCGGGCGTTGAAATCCCTCAACCAAAAAGACGGCTATGATTGCCCCGGTTGCGCATGGCCCGACCCGGACGATGAGCGCTCTGCCCTCGGCGAGTTTTGTGAGAACGGAGCCAAGGCCATTGCCGAAGAGGCTACAACAAAGAAATTGACAGATGGCTTTTTCAGAGAGAACGCTGTTCACGACCTTGCTCAACTAAACGATTTCGAAATCGGCAAAAAAGGACGGCTTGCTCAGCCCATGTATCTCCCGGAACAAGGAACGCATTATCAAGCCATCAGCTGGGACGAGGCATTCAGCAAAATCGCAGGCCACCTCAACAGGCTTTCTTCACCGGATGAGGCCATCTTCTACACCTCCGGACGAACCAGCAACGAAGCAGCTTTCTTGTATCAGCTTTTCGTCCGGGAGTTTGGCACCAACAACCTGCCCGACTGCTCCAACATGTGCCATGAATCTAGTGGGGTGGCACTGAATGAAACCCTGGGAACGGGAAAAGGCAGTGTCACATTGGAAGATTTTAACCATGCCGAAGTGATCGTCATCCTGGGACAGAATCCGGGCACCAACCATCCACGCATGCTCACCGCCTTGCGAAAGGCAAAAAAAAAGGGGGCAGTAATTATTTCAATCAACCCCCTGCCGGAAGCCGGTCTCCTGAGTTTTAAGGATCCGCAAACGATACCCGGGGCGCTGGGAGTTAAGACCCATCTCACCGACCTGTACCTGCCGGTAAAAATAAATGGAGACATGGCCCTGCTGCAGGCCATTGAAAAATTACTGACGGAGGATGAGGCCGCCAATCCCGGAACCGTTTTTGACCAGGCATTCATCGGTGAACATACTTCGGGCTACAAGGAGTTGATGGAACATCTCCGGAATCAATCACTCTCCGATCTCTCGCGCATCAGTGGAATTTCACTTGCTGACATGCGCAAAGCGGCCGATCTCCTGAAGAACAAAACGCGCGTCATTGCCTGCTGGGCAATGGGATTAACCCAGCACAAGAATGCTGTGAATACGATCCAGGAAGTTGTGAATTTGCTTTTGCTCAAAGGTAGCATCGGCAAACCCGGTGCCGGTACCTGCCCGGTCCGCGGCCACAGCAATGTGCAGGGCGACCGCACGATGGGAATCTATGAAAAACCATCCACCGCATTCATTGACAAGCTCGACAGCACCTTTGGAATCCGGGGACCTCGCGCCGAAGGGTACGACGTGGTCAGGAGTATCAAAGCCATGTACGAGGGCAAAGCGAAAGTCTTCTTTGCCATGGGTGGAAATTTTTTATCGGCTACTCCCGATACACATTACACCGCCAAGGCTTTGCGAACCTGCGAGCTGACCGTCCATGTTTCCACCAAACTCAACCGGAGTCATCTCGTACACGGCAAGGAGGCACTGATCCTCCCCTGCCTTGGCCGCAGCGATCAGGATGTGCAGGACGGACAGGCGCAATTCGTCTCGTGTGAAAACTCCATGAGTGTCGTGCAACTATCGAAAGGTATTCTTACACCGGTGTCAAGTTACCTCCTTTCAGAACCGGCTATTGTGTGCCGGCTGGCGCAAGCTACGCTGGGGACCCGCTCCAGGGTAAAGTGGGATCGGTATGAAAAAAATTACGATGACATCCGTGACGACATTGCCCGGGTAATTCCCGGATTTGACAACTACAACGAAAAGGTACGGAAGCCGGGCGGATTCTATTTGCAAAATCCTGTTCGCGACAAACAATTCTCGACAAAAGGTGAGCGGGCCCGGTTCACTGTTTCTGAAATCACCGAGCACCGGCTGGCAGAAAACGAGTACATGATGATGACCGTGCGAAGCCATGACCAGTTCAACACCACGATTTACGGATTGAATGACCGCTATCGCGGAATCGAAAATGAACGAAGGGTGATTTTCATGAATGAAAAAGACATGGCCCGCGAAGGGATGAGAGCCGGTGATGTCGTGGATCTCCACAACCATCACGGCGTGGTACATCGCGAGGCTAGAAAATTTGTTGTGGTACCCTATCCGATACCCGAAAAATGTACCGCAACCTACTTCCCGGAAACCAACGTACTGGTCCCGATCGACAGCACCGCGGACAAGAGCAATACGCCTGCTTCAAAGACGGTGGTGATTACCCTGACAAGGCATTAAGGACCTTGTTGCCAAACATGGTTGTGCAAAAATCAAACTTTGTTCATATTTGCACCCCTTTAGATGCCAAAGTGGCGGAACTGGTAGACGCGCACGACTCAAAATCGTGTATCTTCGGATGTGCGGGTTCGATTCCCGCCTTTGGTACGAGACGAATGATCCAGCTGCGATTCGCGGCTGGATTTTTTGTTTAACGCTCGTCGAGGACGCTGAGGACATCCGTTCCTGCCCGCTTGAAGTACAGGACCATCTCCACTTTGCGATCCCAGGCATTGCCAAAAAGCTTGTTGTAATCGGTATTATCCGATTGCTCTATCCCATACGGTTTGGGCACGTAGTCAATGCCGTAGGATTTGAGGACCTTTCCAATATTCTCAATGCGGCGCTGGCTTAGCTTGAAATTGAATCCATCGCCACCTTTGACATCCGCATACCCGTTCAGGAGTGCCCCCGTAATGACCATGCCCCGTTTCTTCAGGAGCTGCTCAATCTTCATCTTCGCATTCAAATCCAAAACGTCCCGTTCATGTTCAAAATAGATCGTCTCCGTTTGGGTCAGATACGTCTCCCCTTCCATGATGATGCGGAGGTTGGCGGCCTTGTGCCGGGGGATCCCATAATACGTGATGAACTCAGCCTTTCCGGATGGATTCAATTGACGGTTGTCCCACTGGAGAAAATAGCCGCTGTCTCCGATGTCCGCACGCTCGGCGGCAAGCCTCCAGGTGACCTGATGGAGGACGGGCCATCTACCAATAACCATCCGGTCGGGAGGCGTGGCCTGCAGCCCTGTCAGGACGGCGGCGCCCATCACGTCTGATGTATCTCCCCGTGTGCGGTAAAGAAGCAATTCCGTGGGGATTCCGCTAAGGGCGAAAATCCGCTCGGTGGTGACAATCTTCTTGTCAGCCGCGATGGTACAGTAATCGTTGTCGTCGATCATCGTATCAAACAAAATACCCAGCCCAATTCTTTTCGGCTTGTCCTCCAGGTTTTCATAGACATAGCTGATTTTATAGTATTGGGCCAGGCCCGTTACGATCTCTGCGCCGTTCTTGTCCACCGGTGTAAGCCATTGCGTAACGCGGACTTTCTCAAATTCGAAAGCAATGGAAACACGCTGGGTACTGGCCGTACCGTCATACACCATCGAACCTTTCAGGGGGACCACGCCGCTTCCTTCCAGGTGCGCAGCATTGGATGCCAGCCTTCCACCCACATTGATGATGAAGTGGGATGTTGATTTCGGCAACGGAAACCCATACATAAGGCGCTTGTTCCCGGCACCAAGCGTAAACCTGCCGTCATCCACTTTTTCCTGAACGGTATTGACCCCTTTGTTCAAATCATACTTCAATTTTTTGGCCAGAAGAACTTCGTATTGATTGAGGACTTCACGTTGAATATCGTCGGCATCCTGAAAAGCCAGCAGAAGATTTGCGTAGGCATTTCGGTACGAATTCAGTTTGTCAAACGCCATGGCCTTGGCGAGGTATGCGTTGGAATTAGGCGTTATTGCATTTGAGCGATCTGCCAGGGAGATCGCAAAGGCCAGGATGTCGCGGTTGAAATAGTCTTCCGTCAGTTTGCTCGCCAGCGCTGCAAGGTGTCCAGGTTCCTGCTTTTCGTATTTATCGACGTATTCGGTAAGCAACGCTATGAACTGGCTGTCCTGTGTCTTTTCGGCATACCAGAGTCTTCCCAGCAATTGCAAACTATCCGGGTTCGGAAAATAGTGTGGATACGCTTTGATGATGCGGACGTAACTGTTCACCATGGACCGGTTTGGCAATTTGATCCCCTTGTCGAGCAGTTCCCTTATGGAGACCAGTGCGTAGGCCTTGAACGCCGCGGGGTATGCGCGGAAGAGTTCCTCATTTTTCAGAACGCGTGGAAAGACAGCCCCGTCGGTTCCCGGAATAAACTCCTGAACGATCTTCCAGGTAAAGGGCTCATCATAATTCTTATCCGCAACCGGCCATAAATATTCCTTGGCGGTTGACAGAGCCTTTTTCGGGTTGCTCCACCGAAGGGCACGCAGGTAATTATAAAGCGGTTCGGCATCTTTCTCCTTTCGCTCATGGGCCTCCTGGAGTGACTGCAAGTTGACCAGGGAGGTTACAAGTTCCATGAATGACACATGATCCAAAGGCCCCTCCTGACGCAGCATCAATTTGCCTTTCGGGTCGTAGAACATCATCGTAGGGAAGGAAGTAATCTTGAGTTTCTGGACCAGGTCCGCCTCCGCATTTTCCGCATCAATCCGAACCGAAACAAAATGCTGGTTGACATACCCCCCAATCGATTCACGGGCAAAAACCGACTGCTCCATATCCTTACACGGCCGGCACCATTCCGCGTAAAAGTCCATAAACATGAACTTGCCCTCCAGCAGCGCCTGTTTCCGGGCCTCCTGAAATGAAACACGTTTAAAATCCACCTGCTGGGAATTCCCCGCACAGGCGATGAGCACCAACCCCGTTAGAATAGCACCAGCCAGAATATTTCTGCGATTCATTGACACACGCTAATAGTTACTGATTCATATACATACTATATACTTCAATCCCCCCAATCATAACTCACCACGAAAGGTAATTATCCTCCAAATTGGAATGAATTTTGATTCCATATTCGCGTGTCCTGACTGCAACAATTTCATCCCTGCAAACCTCCTCCAAAAATCACTTAATTTCAAACGAATACATACCTTCGCAAAATATTTCAAATCCATGAAAATCACCAAACACACCGTTCCATCCGTCCATTATACTCTCTCGGACAACGCAGGAAAGGTTCTTGACACCAGCTCGGGCCGTGATCCGCTTACATACCTGCACGGCGAGGGAAATCTGATCCCCGGCATGGAAGAAGGCCTGGAGGGGCAGGAAAAAGGATCCAAACTGAGCCTCAAAATAAGTCCCGAAAAAGGGTACGGAGACCGTGACGAAAAGCTCGTTCAAAAGCTTCCCCGATCATCCTTTGGCGCAGAAGTAGTGCGGCAGGGGATGCAGTTTCAGTCAAACAACGGCATGGTCGCTACGGTGACGCATGTAGGGCTTGATCAGGTGACAGTCGATTCAAACCATCTTCTCGCCGGCGTGGAATTGAACTTTGCCGTTGAAGTGATAGATATTCGGATGGCAACTTCGGAAGAAATAGAACATGGCCATGTTCACGGTCCAGGCGGGCATCATCACTAGACGGTAACCTTTCTAGGCCATTCTTTGTTATCTTTAAGGTGTAAAAAGTAACCAGAAAAATGTACGGAGGCGGCAACACATTCGAAGGCGTAAGAACGGACGGTCTCGCACAGGAAGATCCCCTAAAACTGGCGGCCTTTGAGGCCCGCATTGACCGAGGCGAAAAGATCGAGCCGGGCGATTGGATGCCAGAACTTTACCGCAAGCAGCTGATTCGCATGATCGAGCAGCATGCCCACAGCGAGATCATCGGCGCTCTCCCGGAAGGAACATGGATAACCCGTGCGCCTGGATTCAAGCGGAAGATGTCGCTCATGGCGAAAGTCCAGGATGAAGTGGGTCACGGCCAATTACTTTACAGCGCCGCCGAGACGCTTGGAAAATCCCGCGAAGAGATGATCGACGACCTGATTTCGGGCAAATCCAAATATTCCAATATTTTCAACTACCCAACATTTACCTGGGCCGACTGCTGTTTTATTTCATGGCTGGTCGATGCGGGGGCAATCGTAAACCAGTTGGCCAATGCCAAGGGAAGCTATGGACCCTACTGCCGCGCGCTCGACCGGATTTGTGCAGAAGAATCGTTCCACCTCAAGTACGGTCATCACTGCGTTATTTACCTAGCAGCGGGCACCCAAAAGCAGCGCGATATGTTCCAGGAAGCCCTCAACCGCTGGTGGCCCCCCATGATGCACTTCTTTGGTCCCTCCGACAAAATTTCTGTGCACACGGAAGTACTTATGCGCTGGAAAGTCAAGATGGGCACCAACGATGACATGCGCAATCAGTTTCTCGATATGTACGTACCCAAGATTCTAGAGCTTGGTTTCACAATTCCAGATCCCAAACTCAAGAAAGACCCCGAGACCGGCCGGTGGGAGTATACCGAGCCTGATTGGGAAGAATTCAAGCGCGTCATAAATGGAGATGGACCGTGCAATAAGGAGCGGCTGGAAGTGCGGCGGATTGCGGAAGAACGCGGTCGCTGGGTGCGTGAGGCATTGAAAACTCCTTCGACTGCGTACGTGACGCCTCTTGCCTGACACAAGTCATGAAATCCCTCGATCCACGGGTTAGTCGTCTTCCAGTTCCCGGCACCCCCGGCAAAATCTTACCGAAGCTTCCGCTGGATCAGTTTGGCTCCTTTGAGGTGTTCGTACAACCAAAAGACGGCAAGTCGTTTCAGCACGAAGGGATCGTTCATGCGCCAAACCTGGAGATGGCATATGTCCTCGCCAAGGAAGCATTTACCCGCCGGTTTACCTGCGTTTCGATGTACGTTGTGGATACACGGGAGGTGTTTGTCAGTCCGATGACGGAGGCCGACCAGAATGTGTATGATCAAATCGTGGAAGTGGGGGCCCAACCGAATCCTGAGACGTATGAGATCTATCACCTGAACAAACGGGGGAAGCAACACATCCATGCCGGCACTGTGTCGGCAGGAAACCCGGAAGAAGCCATGTGGAAGGCCCATCAAACCGTGCAATCCAAACCCGTTTTCAATATCTGGGCAGTGCGCCGTGCAGCACTGCGACGCACCGACTCCAGCGATGTGGATTTGTGGCATACCCTTCCTGAAAAAAAATTTCGAGATGCTTCCGACTACCGCGGCGGCGACAAACTCAAGGATTTTCTTGAAAAGCAAAAACATGAATGATCAGGCATTAAAAGAACTGCTGTTTAAGATGGCCGATGATCTGCTCATTTTCGGTCACCGTAACTCTGAATGGACGGGGATGGGGCCCCTCCTTGAAGAAGACATCGCCTTCTCGTCGATGGCACAGGACAAAATTGGACAAAGCTACGCGCTGTTCCAGATGCTGAACCAGCTGGGTGAAGAGTCGCCCGATCAGGTGGCCTTCCTTAGAAAGGCCGAAGCATTTCATAATTGCATTTTTACAGAATTACCAAACCAGGAATATGATTTCAGTCTGGTCCGTCACTTTTTGTTTGACACCGCCGATGCGTTGCGCTGGGAAATGCTCACGCACTCCTCGTATGAGCCCCTGTCGCTGCTCGCAAAAAAAATTCGCGGCGAACTTCGCTACCATACCCTTCACGCAAATACCTGGATCAAACAACTTGGATCGGCTACAGAAGAAAGTATCGCCAGGCTGAACCAATCGTTGAAGCAGGCACTCCCCTACGCCCTCGGGATTTTTGAGAAATCTCCCTATGAAGAGGCGCTTATCACCGAAGGAATATTCCAGGGGGAAGAAAAGCTGATGGAGGTGTGGAAACCGCAGGTGGAAAAAGTTCTTTCAGAAACACAACTTGAGCTGCCCGACTGGAAGATCATTACTCCCTTAGATGGTGGCCGTCGCGGGGAACACAGCGAGCACCTGCAGCCACTGCTCGATGAAATGGGAGAAGTCTTCCGGATGGATCCTACGGCAGAGTGGTAACGGCTACCGGGATACCATCAGCCTGCCGCTCTTTGTAAATCGTGACCCGCCAACCGTTGCGGAGAGGCGAAACAGGTAAATTCCGGATGGCAGTGGACTCCCGCCGGCGTCGACTGCGTCCAGGCTCAGCGCATTGGTCCCAACATGCAAGGGTGTAAGTTGATTGCTGCCCAGCACCCGTACCACGGAGCCGGTTGACGAAAACAACTCCAACTGGAAATCATCGGGTGCCGCAAGCCCTTCTACACGTACGCTGAAATGGAAGACCCCAGAGGAAGGATTTGGATAAACACTCACCAGGTGAACCCCCGGTTTTTCCTTTACTACAAAGGAAACTTCATACGGCTTTTCACCGCTCGGGTTACCGTTCGCATCACTGGCATTTATCCTCAGGCGGTATGTACCAACCTGAAGATTTTCCGGGTGGTATGAAACCTGGAACTCCTCAACGGATGTGGCCGGAGACCAGACGACCTCCGCACTGGAAAATGGAATCCGCGTATACGGGCAAAAGCCCTCGTCCGGACATGGGAAAAGTACAAAGAGATCGACGCCCAATGTATCCGTTTTCAGGAGGAAGAAATTTCTGTCAATCACGCGGGTGAGGATTCTCGGCGAGGCGGACACCACATCACCGTCAACCGGATGGCGGCCGTCAATCGTGACGTCCAGCAAGGGTCCTTTATCGTCAGCTGCAACCACCAAATGGCGGTACAGGGGCAGGATGTTATTGTCATAGTATAATTCCGGAAGGACCCGGGGATTAGCGAATACGGTGACATCGTTGGGTCCTCCTTTCCCCTTTGTCGCGACCTGGATATCAAACGAGGTGGTGACTCCAGGTAGGGGTGCTTTGATTTTGAATGTCTTACGTTCGAGCGAAAATTTTTCAACCGTGAAAACATCCGCATGGACCGTTATTGAATCAGGGAACTGCCTGTTTGAAATATTGGTAAACCCAAACGAACTCTTCCATGGCTGACCTTCCTCCACGTGTTCCTCCTCCAAGCTACCGGCATAGGTCAACATGCCCTCTGCTGTTGGTACATAGGTCACAATCCACTTTCGCAACTGCCCCGGCGAAAGATCAATGGAATCCTTTGTGTGCAGCGTGAGGCGAAGAAATGGATAGACCCCGGCGTCGATATCTGTCAGTGTATGCGTACCAACCAACGCCTGCTTCAGGACGGTTTCCTGTCCGGACAGAGTAATTCCCGTTACGTTCACTCCCACCTTGTCGCTGGCTGATGTGCCCGTGATCTGGGTCGTAAACGAGGACCAACTTACAGCAGGGCCAATAACCGAAGACCGGAGAGATCCCTCCGCCAGACGTCCGGTCACGGTTTTGTTTGCGATCAGCTGCTGGGCATTGGCGGGTGTACCCGTCGGTCTGAAGACCACGGCATTACCCGGCGAGGCCCCTTTCTTGCCAAAAATGATGAAGGGCTCCCCTGCCATAAGGCTGCTCAGTTGAGCGCTACTTACCCCAAGTTGTTCCAGTTGCTGCTTCGCACCCGTAGACCATCCCGCATACCCGGCATCACCAATTGAAAAAAGGACGACCGAATCACTGGGCGAAATGTTTGTCACCCAGGGCGCCAATCCACTCGTTGCCGATTCCAGTTCAGCCGCCGTAAAACTGTTGATCAACTGCGGGGCCCGGCCGCAGGAGCGCGCGTCAAAGAAACTGAACGGAATACCCACGTACGGTGCCGTTGAATATTTATCGAAAGCAATCAGATTCACCGTGTTATTGCGGCACGGGACGCCCTGGGAGGCGACGTTGAATTCTTCATCGTTTATTTTCAGCGAGGCTCCCGATGGAGTCTGCGGGTTGGCGCTCCCAAAGGTCGTCACATCCACCGTGGAAATAGTCGACAAAAATTCCAGACGTCGTGTAGCCGGATGCCAGGTCAGACCAGTCGTATCGTTTTCCATTAACTGAGGAATTTTGATTTGCGCCCAGCCCTCCACTCCCTGCTGGATGTATGTAAACGAGGACTTTGTCCACTTCGTGTTTTCACCCGGAAGGGGATTGACAAGCTTTGTACGCCAGTAGTACACCATCGAATCCTGAACGAGCAAAGTGACCGCCATTTTTACAAGTCCCGCGCCAGACAAGGTCTTGCGGTTCAGGTAGGGGCTGTCGAAGGTGGCCGCTGTATCCAACTCCACTTGAAACGAACGGACTCCAGATGTAAGGTTGGTATGTTGAAACGCCAGATCAAGAGTGGAGGAGGAGACCATGGAATACGGTGGCGGAAAAAGGTTCTTTGTGCCGTTGGCCGGGATAAAGAACCCGACGGACACTGCATTGTTGTCTTCCCTCAGTTCATCAATTTCCTGATCCGCATCCAGCGTTATGGCGAACAGCGTGTTGCCGGATTCAGCGGGGTTGCCGGTCTTGCGGATAACCAACCGAAGCGTTTCGCTGTAGCGTACGGGCGCGTACACCGAATCATAGGTTACGGTAGAATTGTCATTGAGTGTCCTCACCACGCGCACCTTCATCGGCTCGGGCAGCGCTCTTCCGAAATTGCGTACACGCATTTCAATGGCGAAAGAATCCGACTGTGCTGTCACCGCATTTCCATCCAGTGAAACGATGCTGGCAGATCCCGCATTTATTTCATAATCTGGCTTGGCCGCAGCAAACAATTGAACAGCTGGGTCACCCAACAAAACCATTTGCTGAACCTGTGTGATAGATGCCACACTGACACCGTAGGAAGTGAGGTAGCGGCGCGCCGTTTCCTTTTGAACCTCTCCCACTCCCTTGCGCATGAAACTGGAATCCCCGAACGCCACGGAATAGAACAGGTCTGAATACTGCCTGAGTGCATTCGCGAAGCCAAACGAACTGTGGGCAATAAAACTTTTTGCGCCCTTGTTGGTCGTGAGCATCCAGTCCTCACCAAACGTGACGCGGTTGTCGAAAAAACGACCGGCATTGCATCCGTTGATAAGGAACCCCGGATACTTGCCGCTGTTCTGGTAGCCCAGGGTCGGGTCACTGACATACCCGATGTCGATGTCGATCGTGCCTGGACCGGAATGGCCGTAAAAAGTGATAAGGTTGAGGCCCTTGTTCACCTGGTCCTTCACGTTTATCAATTCAACATTCAGGGTCTGCTTGGAAATGGTCTTCGCCGCACCGCCCAGGAAATAACTTTCCGCAATGGCCTTGAACCCATCGACGTATCCCCGGAATATGGCCGGCTCTCCCACATTTATCCCTCCGCTGAGATGGAGAATATCTTTTCGCCAAAGTTGATCGTATGGAAGGGCCTCCGACTCTTTCACCTTGTTCAGGTATGCGGCCACCTGGGCAGGTGTACTTGCCGTTAACCTTCCTGTCGCAACCGCAGGCTCATAGGATGTTCCGGAAAGACCCGCCGTAAACGCCATATCAGCACCAGGTACACCAGCAGAGGGAACCAGGTCCCGGAAATCGGTGGGCAGCAGACTTGTCTTCCGGAAGAATCCCTGCGAAACCTCCAGGCCCTTTCCGATCAGAAACAGGAACTGAGGATCACCCCCGTTCACGAGGTACTTCATGAACTCGTAAATGGCACGTGCCGAAGTTTCTCCGTAGTTGAACTGATTATATAACTGAGCCATATCGACGGTCAGCGTATCGTATCCACCGCCGGCACTGGATGCCCTGTACGCCGCATAGGCCTGCACTGCATTGTTGTATCCGCCGGCGGGTTTCATCAGCAATGAATGAGAAATGATAATATAATTGTGCAAGGACGGCGCAATGGATCGGAACGATACCTTTCGCAAAGACACAGGGCGTGTAGAATTTGCAATGAATAACTTTTTTCCGGAAGCGGTGCTCGGTATGACCGCGCCCAGACCACCCGGCACCACAGTCGACCCGATTATGCCCACATTCCCGGCATCTGAAATATCCCAAATGCGGGATCCGGCGGCGGGATTCTGCAACTCGATGTAGGACTTGTTGCCGGCGTTTGGCAACAAGTCTAATTTTTTCTCCGTCGACGAGAGCAGATTGTAATCCTGAGGATACGTTACCTTGATAAACGACACGCTGACAAGATCCCGGATTCCAGTAGGTGTAAGACGTACACGAACTGTCATCTTCCCGTCTCCCCCGATGTCTGTCCAGGCAAGGGGCACGGTCAATACCGGTGCAGCGAAACCATAAAAGGAGGTGGTTGTGAGCAAGCGTGTAGAACCCCCATTCGCGCCAGCGTATATCTCCACCTGGTGCGGCACATTGCCCCGTCCGGTTATTTGTATCTCCAACAAGGGCGTGCCTGTCGAAGGGACGCCTCGCAAAAGATTTTCCACCAGGAAGTCTGACTGCCCCGTGCATCCGGATGAAACGGTACAGATGAGTGTTCCGGTCCATCCTTCCCCTTCATCGAAAGTGGTTTGTTGCAGGTCGCCGACATTTGCAAATTCGGTAGTGTAGAGGTTGAGCCGCTGATCCAGATGGGAGGTTTCTTTCGGAAGGCCCGTTCCGTTCAGCTCAAAAAAAGAAGGCATCCGTTTCCCCAAAACCGGCAGCGGGTTCCAGGTCAGGAAATAGGCTGCCGTGTCACTGTACAAGTTATAATACGTATTCGGTTGGCTGCCTAAAGGCTTGTAGAGGTCTGCGTCAAGCGTGCCATCATTCCGCTTGCCGTAGAATTCAATAAAGTCGCCCGGATCAAATACCGCATCCGCCTGTCCCTGGATGAAGATTGCCTGCTCGGCGCCCCGGTGGTAGAGGTTTATCCGCCGGGGGTCTACCGTACCGATGGGCACCCCAGCCGCCTGTAAATCGGCATAGGTGATTGTATGAATGCCGTTGGCTGTAACCGGGATTTTATAGTAAGACTGGCTGAAATTGATCCAATCATTAGAAAATTGCGCATGTAAGAGCCCTGGACCTGCGAGCAATAACCCCAGGCAGACACCCACACCAACCTTCAACCGCACAGGGATGCTCATCAAATAACGACCTGTTAACAAGGTGAATACCGTAAAATGCATGGATGTAAATGGCCAAATTCCGCCAAAATGAGGGGATCACAAAAATACTTCAAAAAATACCAAATAGTACTTGGCCATACATAGTACCTTTCACGTATACCCTCAAAAGGGCCTTAATAATGGATGTATGAATCTTGAAAACACGCAGGTACAGATGAGGAAGGGGATCCTGGAGTATTGCATCCTCCATATTATTTCCCGGGGAGAGGTCTATGCCTCCGACATGCTGGATGAATTGACAGCAGCACGCATGATCGTTGTGGAGGGGACGCTATATCCCCTGTTGACACGGCTGAAAAATGCGGGGCTTCTCGAGTACAAATGGGTGGAGTCCAAGTCCGGGCCACCCCGCAAATATTATACGTTGACCAACACCGGCTCTCAGTTCCTGAAAGGATTAACTGAAACCTGGGAAGACCTGGTCCATTCTGCCCAACAGATCACGCAAAAATCAACGACCATAAACTAATTCCCTTATCCTTTACGTAACGATATGAAAAAGAACATCAGCATCAATATCAGTGGGATCATCTTTCACATCGAGGAAGACGGCTATGAAATCCTGCGCAAATACCTTGATTCTGTAAACCGGTACTTCGCCTCCTTTGAAGACAGCACAGAAATCCTGGCTGACATTGAAGGCAGAATTGCGGAGATATTTCTGGCCCGGCTCAACGAAGGAAAGCAGGTGATCACTGTTGAGGACGTACAGTCGCTCATGGCCACCATGGGAAGCGTGAGTGATTTCAAGGCAGCTGAAGAACAGGAAACTCCTTCCGGTGAATTCAAGCAGGAATCACGGAAGCAGTCTGCTCCCACCGACGAGTCGCGGAAACTTTACCGCGATAACAAACGGAAGATTCTCGGAGGGGTGTGTGCGGGGCTTGGTCACTATTTCAACCTGGATCCCGTTTGGCCGCGCCTGCTGCTCGCCCTGCTTACGTTGGGAACGAGTGGGATTTTCCTGATTATCTACGTCATCCTCTGGATCGTGCTTCCAGGGACTGATCTGGAGGAAACTTCCGTGAAGAAAATGTACCGTGATCCGGACAAGCGCGTGCTGGGAGGCGTGGCCTCAGGGGTGGCCGCATTTTTCGACGCCGACCTGGCCCTTATCCGTGTCCTGTTCGTCATCTTCGGAATCTTTGGATTTGGTATTGTGATTTACATCGTCATGTGGATTGTACTCCCGGAAGCGAAGACCATTACGGAAAAAATGAAAATGCAGGGAGAGCCTGTCACCCTGTCGAACATTGAATCGTCCGTTCGAAAAAGTATGAACGAAAAGGAGCCCACTGAAGAGAGCATCCTCACCCGAATCATACTTCTTCCCTTCCGTGCAATTGGAGCTATCCTTCGATTGCTGGGGCCACTGCTGCGCACGATCGTAGATGTACTGCGGGTAGCAATCGGTATTGTCATTTCCCTCATTGGGCTCTTCCTCATCTTGGGATTCCTCCTCGCATTTGGAGTTCTGCTAGGTACGTTGAGTCCGCCAAACTGGCATTTGTTTTCAGATTACGGAATTTTCTCACCAGGAATACCGTTCAACGCCATTCGCAACAGTTTCCCGACATGGCTTGCCCTGGTCGCATTCTTTACCGTACTGATCCCATCCCTCTTTGCCGTCCTGGTTGGGAGTTCCATCATTGCACGGCGTGTCGTTTTCAGCGCTACAGTAGGGTGGTCGCTTTTTGTGATCTTCTTCATCAGCGCCGGAATCCTCACCGTCTCCCTTCCTCAGCTTATTTTTGGGTTCAAGGAAAAAGGGGAATATAAGACCGAGCAAGTAGTGGATGTCGGAAGCAAAACGCCGGTACTCCAGATCCTTGAAACCGGCATGGATGATTACGACGTAACCACCATTTACCTTCGCGGACACGACGCGAAGAACATCCTGCTGGTCAAGCGGTTTGAATCGCAGGGACCATCGCGGAAAGTAGCCAGCGAAAACGCCCAAATGGTGGATTATCAGGTTACGCAATCCGACAGCATCCTTACGTTTGATTCCAATATCACTTTTAAGGATGATGCACGGTTTCGCGCACAGCGGCTCGATGTGGATGTCCTCATCCCCTACGGTCAGGCCTTCGTTGTCGATGGAAGCCTGTGGCGGCTTATTGGCACCAACGAACTGTTTGGCGTCGCCCACCATAATGGAACGCAGACCCTCCGCATTACGACCGACGGTTGGGAATGCCTCACCTGCCAACAAGACGATTCAGATTCACAACGGACCGTGCGTGATGAGTTTGGGCTTACCGATTTCCATGCCGTGGACCTGCAGGGCATCTTCAATGTTCGGATCGAACGCGGCGACCGTTATGCGGTAGAAGTGCGTGGGCCAGAAAGGGAGCGTAAAAAGTATGATGTGTATGTGAATGGAAATACCCTGGTCGTAGACTATAAGGAACGGAACAAATCCTTCTGGAAAAAAGATCTGCTGGACGACAAAGAGATGAGAATCCGGATTACGATGCCCGAACTCCGGGAACTGGATGTGACGGGCGCCGGCAAACTGACGGTGAAGGGTTTTGACGAAGAGGATGTGTCCATCAAATTGACGGGCGCGGTAACTGCCTATGGTGATCTTAAAGCAGACAGGCTCAGCGTGAAGATCACCGGTGTTTCTGTGCTCGACCTCCGGGGCAGCGGCAGATTTCTGGAAGCCGATATCCTGGGAGCATCCGGCCTCCGCGCTTTCGGGTATGAAGTAGCACGTTGTGAAGTGTCCGCACACGGGGCTTCCTCCGCAAAAGTCAACGTTTCCGAAACCCTGGAAATTGATAAAGGCATTGCCAGCAGCGTGTCCCATCGCGGAAACGCGGAGGTGATCAACCGGTAGAAAAATCCGGTTTCTCGGTTTTTATAGTACTTTCACGGATGCATCGTGAACGTCTCCTGTCGCTTGATTTTTTCCGGGGCGCCACGATCATGGCCATGATTCTTGTCAATAATCCCGGAACCTGGTCAGCCACATACGCTCCCCTACGACACGCCGCCTGGAACGGCTGTACACCCACCGACCTGATCTTTCCCTTTTTTCTTTTCATCGTTGGTGTCTCGATACATTTTGCATACGAAAGGCACAAACCGGTGGGTCTTCACAGGAAGATCTTTGTAAAGATTACCAAACGCGCCGTCATCCTCTTTGCCCTTGGAATCCTGATGGCCTGGTTCACGCTCCCGCTGGAGCGAATGATTGATCTGGATCGGTTGGCTGTCCTCCGTATTCCGGGAGTACTTCAGCGGATTGGGGTTGTCTTCTTTTTTTGTTCCATCATTTACCTCACGACCGGATGGCTTGCGCAAGTCCGCCTTGCCGCTTTCTTATTGGTTGGCTACTATCTGCTTATGGTGCTCGTTCCTGTTCCCGGAGTAGGACCCTCAACCCTGGATCCGGAGACTAACCTGGCAGCCTGGTTTGACCGGCTGATTCTGGGTAACCACCTGTGGTCGCAATCAAAAACGTGGGACCCGGAAGGAATCCTCAGCACCCTGCCGGCGCTCGCAACTGGAATTCTTGGCATGCTCACGGGCCAACTTCTCCACGCGGTTAAAAATCCCGCAGAACGCGTTACATGGATTTTTCTTTCTGGAAGCGCACTTATAATAGCAGGATTGGTGTGGGATTTGGCCTTTCCAATGAACAAAGCACTCTGGACAAGCAGCTATGTACTGTACACTGGGGGATGGGCGATGCAGGCGCTCGCCGCCAGTCATTGGATAATTGACATCCGAATGTACCAATCATGGATAAAACCATTTCTTTATTTCGGTATGAATGCCATTTTTGCATTTGTCGCCTCTGGTATCGTTGCGAAGATCCTGTTGCGCGTAACCTGGAGTTCAAACGGCACGACTGAGTCATTATGGAATTACATGTACCAACACGCTTTTGGAAATTGGATGGAGCCCAGTCTGGCATCCTTGTCCTTCGCACTGACGTTGGTCCTTGTTTTCTATGCCATCCTCCGGTGGATGTACGGGAAGAAAATCTTTATCAAGGTTTAGTTTACGCGGAAAAATAAATTTGGAACCAGCCGCCGCTATGAAAGTATTGATTTCCCTCCTTTTCTTTCTTTTCACTTCACTTGTTGTTGTATCCCAAAAACAAGGCCTTCATGGACAGGTCTTTTGGGTTTCTGGAAATCAGATGCCCGGACCGGATGCCGTGCTGTCACCCAACCAAGGGGCTTGCAGGGAGGTTCTTGTTTATGAACTCACTTCTTTCGCAGACGCGACTCAAGTAGGACCCTTCTTTCGGGATATTAAAACACGTCTGGTGGCCACCGTACAATCAAAGGCGGACGGAACCTTCAAGATCAAACTCCCGCCTGGCTCCTATTCGGTCTTTACCAAAGAGCGAAGCGGACTATATGCCAATCTGTTTGATCAATACAACAACATCAACCCGGTAGTCATAAAACCAGGAAATTACTCCTGGAAGACCATTACCATTGACTACGAAGTGGCCTACTAGTGCTGAATTTCGTATAATTCACTTATCAGGATACTTTCTGAAGACCATGCAACCTCCGGCAGGGGTTTTGCATCTTGTTATTGAAATGACCTAAATGCAATTTCAGATTTACCGAGCGCGCGAAACGGAATTGATTGAAGGCTGTAGACGGAATGACCCCTCTGCTCAAAAAGCTCTGTATGATCAGCTAGCACCTAAAATGATGGCCGTCTGCCTCCGGTACGTAAAGGATCGGATGGAGGCGGAAGATGTATTGGTGACGTCCTTCCTGAAAGTCTTCGATCGGATAGTTCAATTTAAAGCAACCGGGAGTTTTGAAGGCTGGATCCGAAAAATTGTGGTGAACGAATCGCTAACCTTTCTGCGAAAACATAAGAACATGTACCTGGAAACTGATCTGGAGGCCGCTGAAAAAGAAATCGAAATACAGGCCGCGAGCCATGCGCTTGAAGCTGACGATTTATTAAAGCTCGTGGCTGAACTACCAACCGGATACCGGATCGTGTTTAACCTCTACGCCGTAGAGGGATATTCCCACAAAGAAATCGCAGAACAGATCGGCATTACGGAAGGCACTTCAAAATCACAACTCAGCAGAGCCCGGTCCCTCCTACAATCAAAAATAGCCATGATGGAACGTAATGCGTACCCAAAACAGAACAAGCTATGAACCCGCTTGACCGTTTATTTCACGACAAACTCACCAACCATACGGTGGCTCCGTCGGCGCCAGCCTGGGCAAATTTGAACGCCGGGCTTGCAAAAAAAAATAATCCCGTATCGTGGATGCGTTGGGCAGCCATTTTCATTCCGGTCATTCTTGCCGCAGGCCTAACCTTGTTGACATGGAATGAACCGGAAAGAACCATCGCTCTGCAAACCCCCGCTCCGCCTGTCACCAACCCGACACCACAGGCACCGCAACCCACCGTATCGGTCACCCAACCGGTTCAGAAAAAGAAACGCAGCACTGACCAAGGGAAGAAAGTAACGCTCAGAGAGATGCCGGACGGCTCCGTGAATATTATAAGCCCGGCCTCCCACGAAACCATCACATCGACAGAACCCACAATCGATGTGGTGCCAGAGGCAAAACCAGCTCCACACAAAACTGTCGCCTCAGCACACAGACAACCTATGGTGCTGGTGTATACACTGGAGCCCATCGCAGCTGCAAATGCAACCGATGAGAAGAAATCACCGTCATCCATACAAAAAGTTGTGGCCTTTGCACAGAATGTGAAACACAGTGATCCGTTGTCAGAATTCAAAATTATCAAGGAAGAACTCCTCGCGATAGACCTTCGAAAAAAATCAGGAAAAAAGAATCAATGAACGCTATGAACTACTTTACCCGATCCATACTATGCTTCCCCGTCCTCTTTGCGTCCGTCAGCCTTCAGGCACAGCCGGCCGACACGCTGGTCGTTCGTGTTGGCAAAGAGTCAACCGTCACGTTTGCCATCAAGGACAAGCAGGACCTGGAGACCTTGAAGCATTATAATTTCCAGGCGTTGATGGATGACATGCTGAAAAAACTGGAAACCCGCGACACGACCGGACTTCGAAAAACGCCAACAGAGTACCTCAAGGATTCGACCAGCACGAACCTTGAACCCACCGACTCGTGGGTGCGTGACAGGGACGAAGACGAAGAGGATGACCGCAGTGACAGACGGAAGCGCAAGACAACGCGGCGGACATATCATTCATTCAACATCGATCTGGGAATGAACAACTACCTGGAGAATGGAAAATTTCCAGACAACGATAATCAGCTTTACACAGTCAAGCCGTGGGGCTCGTGGTACGTGGGACTCAGCTCCGTTTTGCGGACGCGTGTTTCCGGCAAGTTCTTTATTGAATGGGGGGCTGGCGTCACCTGGTACAACTTCAAGTTCAACAACCGCGCGGCGGTAATCTCCAAAGACAACAACGGTGTCATCTTCACCCAGGACCCCAGACCGCTTCCGTTTTCCAAAAGCAAGCTGACTGCGGCTTAAGTTAACCTGTCTATTGTCCCCATGATTGATTTTGGTGGATCCAGCAGGAAGCCGATGGTATTCAATGGGGACCGCCTCAACTTTGACAAGCGCGGTTCATTCCGGGTGGGATTCGGGCCCTACGTTGGCTACCGGCTAGACAGCTACGCCAAAATGGTCTGGGAGGAAAATGGCGATACAAAGAAATCGCATATCCATGACAACTTCTACCTCAACAACCTTCGCTACGGCCTCCGTGCCCAGATAGGGTACCGCGATATGGACCTGTTTTTTAATTATGACTTAAACGACCTGTTTATTGAAGGCAAAGGACCCAGACTTCACGCCTTTAGTTTTGGAATAACGCTTTAACAGGGCCTATTATTCGCTGGGCGGTAGGTCCCGGTTGTTCAAAACCATGTCGTGCTCGCTGCCGCGAAGACCGAGTTGCTTTGAGAAGGAAGCTGGTGTTGGCCACAACATCGTAATCAGGATCATGAGGAGAATGAATTCACCGGTAAAGTAAATGCTCTCCGTGAGATAGAATCCGGCAGCCATGAGCAACGACACAAACGCGTAGGCGCCGCCGCGAACAACCACGAGGAAGAAATACCCATCCATTTTATTAGCGAGTTCAGGGACCCCCTTTATCCTTCTAATTCGGGCTCGCCACCAAAAGTGAACGATCGTTAGGTCACTGACAAGAACCAGGTTGAGGATGAGGAACAGCGTCGTTGTCTCCCCATCGTCGGTAATTACCGGTATCTGAGTGCCCACCTGGAGGTATAAAAAAACAAACACGACGAGCGGCAGCAGTAGGAGGATGAAGCCGATAGTATTAAGTTTGTAAAAGAATTCCTTGATGGAGAAAAAGATCATTTCGATCAAAGGTAGCAAGTAAAAATAAATGGAAACGGTCGTCACACTTTCAAGAAAAGAACAGATCATCCGCAAGGCGGCAGAACTCTTTCGTGAAAAGGGCTATGCGGCATCTTCCATGCGGGATTTGGCTCAAAAACTCGGCATCGAAGCAGCCAGCCTGTATTCCCATATCAAATCGAAAGAGGAAATTCTGCAGAACCTATGCTTTGATATGGCTGCTGAGTTCCGAAAATCGCTTTGTGAAGTTGAAAAGCAAAAGTGTCCGGCTAGTGAAAAACTCCGCAACGGCATTGTTGGCCACATCGAGGTGATGGCAGAGGATCTTACTGCGTCTGCAGTCTTCATGAATGAACACCGGCACCTAAGCCAGCCCCATTTGCGTGAATTCCTTCTGCTTCGGATCAATTATATCAACCGCTTCAAGGACATCATTGAAGAGGGCATCACATCCGGCGAATTCAAGGAAACCATTGATAAAAAATTGGCGGTGATGACGCTTTTTTCATCCTTGAACTGGATGCCTCAATGGTACGACCCGCACAGCAACCTCGTGCCGGCCGACCTGGGCCAGCAATTGTCAGATATGCTGGTGAATGGGCTGAAGAAATAGCCTCACCCCCGGCGGGATCCTATCCAAAACCAAGACAAACTCACTTCCAGCCACCCGCGTTCCGGTTGCTTCGTGTTGCATTTTTTTCTATACTGATGAAAAATTCACCACGCGTTGACGCAATCAGGTTTTGGACATACTGCAAGAAGAGATACCTGGTGGCTGCGCAGCGCACTGGTGTTTCTTGGCCTTAGCGGTTTCATCGTGTATGCGACGTGGGCAGCCTTTCAGGGTGAACATTACGCTATAGGACCATACCTCTCTCCCTTCTATTCCCCCGAACTCTTTGGCGACTCCCCGCACAGCTGGTTTGGACCGAAACCGTCGTGGTGGCCCATGATCCTTCCTTTCTCCCCGGCACTTCTCATTCTCTGGGCGCCCGGAGGCATGCGCTTTACCTGCTACTATTACCGGGGTGCTTATTACAAGGCGTTTTGGGCGGATCCACCGGCTTGCTCTGTCTCCGAACCAAGGAAGTCATACCGCGGCGAGAATTCTTTCCCGCTTATCATGCAGAATATTCACCGGTACTTCCTCTACCTGGCCATCGTGTTCGTGATTATCCTGGCCTACGACGCGTGGAAGGCATTGTGGTTCATTGACCCTGTCTCCGGGCAAACACAGTTTGGTCTGGGTGTCGGCTCCCTGGTTCTGGCCCTGAACGCCACGTTGCTAGGCGGGTACACATTCGGATGCCATTCCTTTCGTCACCTGGTTGGCGGATTTAGAGACCAGCTCTCAAAGTCTCCTGTCAATAAAATGGCCTACCAGTGCTCGAGCTGTCTTAACCGCGGTCACATGAATTGGGCCTGGTGCAGCCTCTTTGGGGTGGCCTTCGCCGATGTCTATGTCAGATTGGTTTCTATGGGTATCTGGACAGATTGGAGATTTTTCTGATGGAACAACCGGAAGTTTTTCAACACGATGTTTTGATTATCGGCTCAGGTGGCGCCGGATTGCGGGCAGCGATAGAGGCATCCGCCGCTGGCGTTTCCGTGGCAGTGGTTTGCCGCTCCCTGCTGGGCAAGGCACACACGGTCATGGCCGAAGGTGGTGTTGCGGCAGCACTGGCCAACGTGGATGACCGAGACAACTGGAAGGTTCACTTTGCCGACACGATGCGGGGCGGTCAGTATCTCAACAATTGGCGTATGGCTGAACTCCACGCTAAGGAGGCACCGGCACGGGTAAGGGAACTCGAGGCCTGGGGAGCAGTCTTTGACCGCACATCGGATGGGCGGATTCTGCAGCGAAATTTTGGCGGGCACAAATACCCTCGCCTAGCACATGTCGGCGACCGTACCGGCCTGGAAATGATCCGGACGTTGCAAGATCACGGCATCCATCAGGGTATTGATTTCTACCAGGAGTATACCGTTACCGGACTGCTAAAAGAAGATGGTCGGGTTGTAGGGGCACTTGGGTACGATCGGGAGAAGGGGCTGTTTAAAGTGTTTAAGTCTAAAGCGGTCATAATTGCTACCGGGGGCATGGGTAGGATTTACAAAATTTCCAGCAACAGCTGGGATTGTACAGGCGGAGGAATATCCCTGGCCTACCACGCCGGAGCCGAGCTCATCGACATGGAGTTTGTTCAGTTTCATCCGACCGGAATGGTATGGCCGCCGAGCGTTCGCGGATTGCTGATCACAGAAGGAGTGAGAGGGGAAGGCGGTGTGCTCAGAAATAGCGAGGGAAGGCGCTTCATGTTTGACGATATCCCGGACTTATATAAAGGCCAGACTTCGACCAACGAAGAAGAAGGCTGGAGATACACGCAAGGTGACAAGAATGCCAAACGTCCCCCTGAACTGCTCACCCGTGACCACGTGGCGCGATGCATCCGCAAGGAAATAAAAGAAGGCCGCGGCTCGCCGCACGGAGGTGTATTTCTGGATATCGCATGGATCAAGGAAAAGCTCCCCAACGCGGCGGAACACATCAAGCGGAAGTTACCAAGCATGTACCACCAATTCAAGGAGCTGGCGGGTGTAGACATCACGAAGGAGCCGATGGAAGTTGGGCCGACAACCCACTATATTATGGGAGGTGTGCGCGTCGATGCCGACACGCAAATGACGACTACGCCCGGCCTGTTTGCAGCCGGAGAGTGTGCGGCCGGACTCCACGGTGCCAACCGCCTGGGGGGAAATTCCCTTTCTGACTTGCTCGTTTTTGGAAAACTCGCCGGTGAACATGCCGCCCAATATGCACGCCAGGCACCCGAAGCTACCGTCAACCAGGAACAAATCCGCACCATGATTGCGGAAGCACTGGCACCCTTTGAAAAGGATTCAGCCCCTGACAAGGAGAACCCGTTTCAAATACAATCGGCACTTCAGGATATGATGCAGGAACTGGTAGGCATTGTGCGGACAGAAAAGGAACTTGTCGAGGCAGTCACCCGAATTGAAGATCTTAAGCGCCAGGTCGACCGGGCGGCCTGCGGTGGAAACCGCGGGTTCAACCCGGGCTGGCATACGGCCATGGAATTATCCCACATGCTCACGGTAGCCGAAGCCATCGCGCGTGCTGCCGCCCAACGCAAGGAAAGTCGTGGAGGGCACTTCCGTGAAGACTTTCCTGAAAAAAGTGAGTCGTTTGGAAGCCTCAATATTTGCATTCGGAAGGATAACAATGGAGCCATGAATGTTCAGCAAATCACCAAGGCAACAATGCGTGACGATTTGCAGCAAATCATTGACGAAATGAAGTAGCGCAACAGGTTAACGGATCATTATGGGCAAAGTAACTTTCAGCATTTGGCGTACCAGTCCGGAAAAAAATGAGTTCCGCAATTACGAAACCGAGGTTTCCGAAGGCATGGTGGTGCTTGATGCGGTGCATCAGATCCAGGCGGAGAGCGCCAATGATCTCGCCGTGCGATGGAACTGCAAAGCCGGCAAGTGCGGATCCTGCTCTGCAGAAATCAACGGCCACCCCAAGCTGATGTGCATGACCCGGCTGGAGGACCTGCCTAAGGACAAACCCGTCAGGATACAACCTATGAAAGCCTTTCCAGTGATCAAGGACCTCGTCACCGATGTTTCAGTGAATTACAGGACCAAGAAAAAGATCAAAAAATTCAACCCCCGTAAACCGGATGCGCCCGACGGTACCTGGAGGATGTCGCAAGGTGATATTGACAGAGTCCAGGAATTCCGCAAATGCATTGAGTGTTTTCTTTGTCAGGATGTTTGCCATGTGCTGCGGGAACATGACCTGCATGAAGAATTTTTGGGACCCAGGCACCTGGTGTACACCGCGGCGCTTGAGATGCATCCACTGGACGTGGAAGATCGCCGGGAAGACCTGAAGGATGCAGGCGGAATTGGATACTGTAACATCACCAAATGCTGTACCACCGTATGTCCCGAAAAAATTATCATTACCGATAATGCCATTATTCCGCTAAAAGAACGGGTTGCAGACAAGTTTTATGACCCGCTTTTGAAAATTTTTAGGATATTTAAGTAACCATCGAAGACAGCACATGAGCGTCCAAAGCAAATTCAAGATCAAACCACTCTCCAAAGACGGGGTTGAAGCCGCACTTGCCAAGGCGGAGCACTATCGCTTGCTGAATCAACCCAAACTGGCGGAGAGCATTTGCCTGGACATCCTGGAAGTAGACCGCAGCAATCAGAAGGCAAACATTGTCTTGCTGTTGTCGCTGACTGATCAGTTTGGTCACACGCTCTCCACCGCGGTCAAGCAGGCGCAGGAAATCGCCAACGGTCTGAAAGACGAATATTCAAAGCTGTACTACACCGGCATCATTCATGAGCGCCAGGGAAACGTTGCGTTGGATTCAGCCGTGCACGGTTCCGATTGGGATGCCTACGAATGGTATTTGGAGGCCATGGAATTCTTTGAGAAAGCAGAATCAATTAGTCCGGCCGGAAACAATGACCCGGTTCTCCGTTGGAATACCTGTGCCCGCACCATCAGCCAATACAACCTGCAGGAGCGTCCCCCGGACAGCATCAATCCCATCCTGGAATAACATCAGCGTTTCCGGTCTTTGACTGGAATCACAAGCTTGAGTCCTGACCAGTGCTCATTTACTGCGCATACCTTAACGTCCACCCAGCCATTCTTCAAGGCGAAATTACGTACGATATTTCCGTCCAGGTCACTTTCGATCCCGGATGATTTCTTGAGCCAGGAGACCCATACCATTCCATTGGATTTTATCGCCTTCATGAAGGGTGGAAGCTCTTTCTCCAAAACTTTTCTCTCTCGCGCGAAAAGGTGGATGAAATCGAACGCCCCCGACCTCATCCCGGTCTTTACCTCTACACCTTTGGGCAACGGGCTTATCCAGTCCCAGTACCCTTGCGGCTCATGCCAAACCAGCATGACAAATCCAGGTTTGATTCCCAGCTTTTTGATCAGCGGGTTTTCAGAATATCCGGCCATACCCAAAGATATGGCACTTCGATAAAAGTGGCCACAAAAAAACGCCCCGTGGTGTCGGGGCGTCTTTATTTCAAGTCGGAACCGTTAGTTGCCGGAGGCTTTCTTTGCCATTTCCTTGTCAAACGTCTCTTTGAACTTTTCGTAATCGTAGTCAATTTTCAGGCGCTCGTCCTTGGAGAGTCGCTCGTTGTATTGCTTTACCAGGTCATCGGCTGAAAGCTCAAGCGCCAAGTAGGTTTTGTAGTTACCTTCTTTGGTCTGCACGAGTTTCTCGCAGATGGTACGGACACCCTGGAGCGTTTGCTCAACCACCTCACGGTTTAGCTGCTCAAAGCGCTGCTCCAATTCCTCACGCTTATTCATTTCGCGGGAGTTGGTATAATTATCCGTTACCGTCTTCACGGTGGTCTGTATAGACTGGGCCAGTTCATTACGGGCATTCGTTAACGCCTTTTTCTTGGATGTCACCTGATCCATACTTTCACCAATCGAGTTGGCGCGAAAGACCTTGTTGGAAGTGAAGAAGTCAGGACCGGAACAGGGAACCACAACTTCCTTTTCGCCGGCAGGCATGGGCTGCTTTTTACAACCAGTCACAAAAAGGGCTGCCGCAAGGGCCAGCACGGTAGAGAGTCGCATCACGTTTTTCATATCAATTTCAATTTTTTGGTTACGCAAGTTAGTTAATGCAATTTACAGGCCACATTATTGAGTGGTGATTTTTGGCCCAAATGGGGGTAAAAACACATTTTTTCATTGAAGAATGGCATTCAGAAGTTCCGGCATTTTTTCCTTGTCCAGAATCTCCAGCGATTTGTTGTATGCTTCCTGGCAGGCGCGGTCGTAATCAAGGCTGTACCCTTTCACCCGCTCCAGCGTGGTGGCATAAATTTCCTTGTTGTCGCCCAGAGCGCTCACCTGTATGATGCTTGTGACATACGTGATGTAAATGCTTCCCGACACAGCGCCCTTTTCAGCATCCGAAACAACGTCGAGCCACAAGTCGGCTTTTGACTTTTGATCTGTGAATTCAAATCCGGCATTGGTAAGGAAGTTTTTGATCTTGTTGGTGATTTGTTGGTTGGACCGCACCTGTCCGAAATTCTTCTCTACGCTGCTAATGAATACCACCGGTCGCTGCACCTCCAGGATAATCGTTGTCTTCGGAACCGTCATCTTGGATGACACCAGGGCAAAAATGGGCGAGGGATTCTGACCGGCGAATGATAACAGGTTTAGCCGCACGCCAACCGATTGCTCCAGATCGCGAGAACCAATCTTTGTTAGCAGGATTTTGGCCTGGCCATCCGCAGCCGTCTTGTAGTCAGGAAATACATCCCCGGAACCTTTATCAAAGCGGGCACTGAGCGGTAAGTCAGAGATCGTCTTATGTGCAGTTTTGCTGCTCGCTTTTATCACCACCGATTGGCCGCTCTGCGCCACCCGACGGTTTAACCGGAGTTGTGAGGGCGTAGCGGTCAATTGGATATCATCCAGAAGGCGCTGCATGCTGGCAAAAATCTCATTCGTAAGGATGATTTCCTTTCCTTCATACATCAAGGTGATGGGTTCCGCCAGGTATTTTTCCACAGCCCGGAATCCCTGGTAGTAGAAGCCGAGTGCCAGCACGGTATTCGACTCGGTTTCGGATTGCTTTGCCTTCAGGAAATAATCCAGCGCCAGGGTTACCGCATCCCGCTTCTGCTGCTCCTTGATTTCCCTATACCGTTGTTTCGACAGGCGGTAATAGACCCAATAGTTCTTATCGTCTTCCCAGGCGTCGGCAACTTCAAATTCCTGGATCTCATCCGCGGCGGTCGTTTGGACCATTTGTTCGTATTTCTCCCGGAACTCCTTGTTGTTATCAATCTGGGTGAGGATAGAGGTGGAGCTGACCTGGACCTTGATTTCTGACACGAGGTCCTCCAGCGCGCTGCTTTTTGCCGCCTGCATATAATTATTGTCGCCCTCCTTGTTGGAGTGACCGATGCCCACATAATAGGAATTCGTTTGTGGTTTTACACTTAGCCAGGAGGGTCGGGGGTTTACCAGATCTGCAGAACCCTTTTTAGGTACTGTAGGGCTACAGGAAATGAGGAGAATAAATAACGGAATTATTCGTTTCACAGATGAGTTCTTTTTTAGAGTGATCCATCCACATTCATGCCAAGAATATGGAGTAAAATAAGGCATAAAGCTAGGCAACAGGTAGATTGCAAGCGGAAGGAATGCGATTTTTTTTAGATCTTGAGCTAACAGCATGAAAAAAAGCTGTTCCACAGACTGCAACCGCCAGAACGCGTGGCCCGCTGGAAGGCCGAAAATTCGCTACTCTCCTCCCCCGCCGGACGCCACTTCGTAGGAACTCATCATAGCAGAGAAATATTCCCTGTTCATTCGTGCGATATTTGTAATCTGAATGGCTTTCGGGCACTCGGCCTCACAAGCTTTCGTATTGGTACAGGCGCCGAAGCCTTCTTTATCCATCTGCGCAACCATCCGCTCAACGCGCTCTTTCCGCTCCGGCTGCCCTTGCGGGAGCAAGGCGAACTGAGAGACCTTGGCGCTGACGAACAGCATAGCTGAGGCATTCTTGCAGGCCGCCACGCAAGCACCACATCCAATACACGTTGCCGCGTCCATCGCCTCATCCGCAATCTTCTTGGGCACCGCAATCTCGTTGCCATCCGGAACACCGCCTGTATTGACGGAAACAAATCCACCTGCCTGTTGGATGCGGTCGAAGGCGCTCCGATCAACGACCAGGTCTTTAATCACGGGAAAAGCTTTGGCCCTCCACGGCTCCACGACGATTGTGTCACCGTCATTAAACGACCGCATGTGCAACTGGCAGGTAGTAGTCTGCTGGGGTCCGTGCGGCCTGCCGTTGATATACATACTGCACATGCCACAAATTCCCTCCCGGCAGTCGTGATCAAAGGCAACGGGCTCCTCTCCTTTCTTGATAAGATCCGAATTGAGGACATCAAACATTTCCAGAAAAGACATGTCCGGAGACACATGTCCCAGGTTGTATGTTTTGAACCCTCCTTTTGTATGATGTCCTTTTTGTCTCCAGACCTTCAGGTTGATTTTCATCGCTTGTTGGTTGTTGTTCGGATTATTTATAACTCCGCTGTGTAAGTTTCACGTTCTCGAAAATGAGGTGTTCCTGTTGCAGTTCTTCGGGCTTTCCTTCGCCGGCAAAGGCCCAGGCAGACACATAGGCAAACTCGTCGTCTTTCCGCAATGCCTCACCGTCCGCTGTTGCCGATTCCTCACGGAAATGTCCTCCGCACGATTCAGACCGGTTAAGGGCATCATCGACCATCAATTCACCTAACTCCAGAAAATCTGCTACACGACCGGCTTTCTCCAACTCCATATTCAATTCATTGGAACTGCCGAGCACGGTGACGTTTTCCCAGAATTCTTTGCGCAGGGCCTGAATCTTCTCTTTCGCCACCCTTAATCCGGCTTCATTGCGTGACATGCCGCAATATTCCCACATGGTCAACCCCAGTTCGCGATGAAATTCATCGACCGTCTTCTTCCCCTTGACGGAAAGTAATTTCTCCACGCGCTTCTGGATGGAATCCATCGCTTCCTTGAATTCCGGTCTGTCGGTGCTCAGCTTTTCCCAGGAAAGACCAGCGAGGTAATCCCCGATGGTGTATGGAATAACAAAGTATCCATCAGCAAGGCCCTGCATCAATGCGCTGGCCCCTAAACGGTTGGCTCCGTGATCCGAAAAATTGCACTCGCCCAACGCATACAAACCCGGGACGCTCGTCATCAAATTGTAATCCACCCAAAGCCCCCCCATGGTATAGTGCACGGCAGGGAAAATCATCATGGGCATTTCGTACGGATTGTCGCCGGTGATCTGCTGATACATGTCGAACAAATTGCCATACTTGGCTTCAATGGTCTTTCTGCCATCGCGCTTGATCGCATCTGCGAAATCCAGAAAGACAGCCAGTCCCGTTGTTCCAACACCACGCCCTTCGTCACATACCATCTTGGCATTGCGAGAAGCCACATCACGTGGAACCAGGTTTCCGAAGGATGGATAACGTCGCTCCAGAAAATAATCGCGATCCTGCTCGGCGATCTTTGTTGCCTCCTTCGCCTTTAACCCCTTCATTCCTACTTTGGGCGCCCAAACGCGGCCGTCGTTGCGTAGGGATTCAGACATCAATGTAAGTTTTGACTGGTGATCCCCGGAAACAGGGATGCACGTAGGATGGATTTGCGTGAAACACGGGTTTCCAAAGAAGGCCCCTTTCTTGTGCGCCCTCCAGGCGGCCGTTACGTTTGAGTTCTTTGCGTTGGTGGAAAGGTAGAATACGTTGCCGTACCCGCCGGTACACAAGAGTACGGCATGACCGGCATGCGACTCGATTTTCCCGGTAATGAGGTCACGGGTTATAATGCCCCGCGCTTTCCCGTCAACGATGACGACGTCGAGCATTTCCGTTCGGTTATACATTTTAACCTTGCCGTTTGCGATTTGGCGGTTCAAGGCCGAATAGGCCCCGAGCAACAATTGCTGGCCGGTTTGCCCGCGCGCATAGAATGTACGCGATACCTGGGATCCGCCAAACGATCGATTCGCCAGCGTGCCACCGTACTCGCGTGCAAACGGAACGCCCTGGGCAACGCACTGGTCGATGATGCTGACGCTTACCTCTGCCAGGCGGTGAACATTAGCTTCCCGGGACCGATAGTCACCACCTTTGATGGTATCGTAGAATAACCGGTAGACGCTATCTCCGTCATTCTGATAATTCTTGGCGGCATTGATCCCACCCTGAGCGGCGATGGAATGGGCTCTCCGTGGGCTATCCTGAAAACAAAATGCTTTCACATTGTAGCCCAATTCAGCCAGGGAAGCAGCTGCCGAAGCGCCTGCCAGCCCCGTTCCCACAACAATCACCTCGTACTTTCTTTTGTTGGCCGGGTTTACCAGCTTCAAATTGAACTTATGCTTTGACCACTTTTCAGCCAGGGGGCCAGCCGGGATTTTTGAGTCGGGTTTGATCATTCTATCAGGTCTTTAGGAGTCAGGACAAAAACATCCAAATGGGGATGAGGGCAAAGAGCGCGGGTACAATGACCGAAAAGGCCTTGCCCACAAAACTGATCACCGGATTGTATTTCAAATGGTTCAGTCCAAGAGTTTGAAAAGCGCTAATGAATCCGTGCCACAGATGGAAGCCTACGGCGATCATGCAAAAGACATACAGTCCTACATACCAGCCTTTGCTAAACCATTCAGCCACAACGATGTATATGTTGCGCACTGTTTTGCCGTCGTAATCAACAGTGGCGATGCCGCCATAGTGCATCTGACCCCAGAAATCCTTCAGGTGAACGACCAGAAACACGAGGACGATAGTTCCCAGGATGCCCATGTTCCGGGATGACCATATGGATGATCCTCCATGACTCACAGAATACCCCACCGAGCCGCGTGCGATCCGGTTTTTGCGGGTGAGAAGGAGGGACCAGATAATATGAATAAGGATCAACGCGAAATTTCCCTTGGATATCGTCTGGATCAGCGGATTCGTGCTCATAAACTCCGCATACACATTGAACGCATGTCCGCCATCGTTCTTGAGGAGCTGAAGGTTACCAATAAGGTGTACAAGCAGGAAGGTGATCAGAAACAACCCCGTGAGGGCCATCACCAGTTTTCTCCCCAGCGTGCTGGAGAACATGTCAACAAACCACTTCATAAGGTTTTTGGGTGTTTTTCAGGTAAATCAAAAATACTTCCCTCGCCTTTAACAAACAAACTCCCACTTTGTCCGGATTTTCCTGTAACCTTTCTTAAAATCTTTTGGCCTTTGGCCACCCCGGGGTAATTTTACCAACAACCACTGAACCGTTTTTCATGTACTTGATCTTTGATACGGAGACCACCGGTGTTCCGCACAACAAAACCGCGCCCCTGACAGACCTGGACAACTGGCCCCGGATCGTTCAGATAGCCTGGCAGCTGCATGATGCACGCGGTAAACTGCTCTCCCGCCAGAATCACATCATCAAACCGGAAGGATTCGACATTCCATTCAAGGCAGAGCAGATTCACGGCATCTCGACGAAGCGGGCCATGGAGGAAGGGAGCCTGATTTCCGGGGTTCTTGCCGGATTTCGCGAAGACCTGGATAAGACGTCGGTCCTGATCGGCCATAACATTGAATTTGATGTCAACATCCTTGGCGCAGAACTCATCCGTCAGTCCCTCCCAACGGAGCATCTCCTCACAGCAACGAAAATTGACACCGGAATCGTGTCCATCGACTTCTGCAAGCTTACTGGCGGACCTGGCGGTAGGTTAAAGATGCCGCGTTTAAATGAACTGCACGAAAAGCTTTTTGGCAAGGCCTTTCACGATGCCCACGACGCAGCGTACGATGTCGCCGCCACAGCCCGGTCGTTCTTCGGTCTTATCAAACAACACGTCGTCAAGCCCTTTGACGCAACGCCCCCGGAAGATATAACCTACGAGGAGCCAAACCTGGAGGCGGGTAACCAAAGCAAGCGCGATAAGACCAAAAAGAAAGGCTACTCAGGAGGTACCCATACAGGCGGGTTGACGGAGAAGCCTTTTTATCACCTGCACCTTCATTCGCAATATTCCGTCCTGCAGGCAACGGCCAATGTTCAGCAGATTATTGCCAAAGCGAAAGAAGAAGGCATGTCCGCCATAGCGTTGACAGACCTGGGAAATCTTTTTGGTGCCTTCAAATTTGTTGGTGAAGCGCTGGAGCAAGAAATAAAACCAATCGTTGGCTGCGAATTCTTTGTTGCCCTGGAGCGCAAGAAGACCAAATTCACAAAAGACAACCCGGACAAAAAATATCAACAGGTATTACTCGCCAAAAACAAAACCGGGTATCATAACCTTGCCAAACTCAGTTCGCTGGGCTTCATCGAAGGGCTGTACGGGATCTATCCCCGCATCGACAAGGAACTCATCGAACAAAACCGGGAAGGGCTTATTGCCACCACCGGGGGGCTACAATCGGAAGTGCCGCACCTGATTCTTCATGTAGGGGAGCGCCAGGCCGAAGAGGCCTTCGTCTGGTGGCACACTGTATTTGGCAACGACTTCTATGTTGAATTGAATCGTCACGGCATACCGGAAGAGGATCATGTAAATCAAACCTTGCTTCGGTTTTGCAAGAAGCACGACGTAAAATATTTTGCCGCCAACGAGGTGTTCTACCTCAAGAAGGAAGAAGCCAATGCGCACGACGTGCTGCTCTGCATCAAAGAAGGCGAGTTTCAATCTACCCCCATCGGAGAAGGTCGCGGCAAGCGGTTTGGATTACCCAACAACGAATATTATTTCAAACCGCAGGAGGAAATGAAGCGGCTGTTCAACGATCTGCCGGAAGCCATCGATACGCTTTCCGAAATCGTGGATAAAGTGGAAACGTACAAACTGGAACGGAAGGTTGCGCTCCCAAAATTTGATATTCCCAAGAAGTTCAAATCCGAGGACGACTACCTCAAGCACCTGGCATACGAAGGAGCTAAGCGGAGATATCCGGAAATCACTGTGGAAATCAGGGAACGCCTGGATTTCGAGCTGGATACTATACGCAAGACAGGCTATCCGGGATACTTCCTGATCGTCCAGGACTTTACATCGAAGGCCCGCGAGATGGGTGTGTCGGTGGGGCCGGGCCGCGGATCGGCGGCCGGGTCAGCAGTGGCCTACTGCATCGGCATCACCAACGTCGATCCGATCGCATACGATCTTCTATTCGAGCGGTTTCTGAACCCCGACCGTGTTTCGCTCCCTGACATTGATATTGATTTCGACGACGAAGGGCGTGACAAGGTGCTCCAGTATGTCATTGAAAAATATGGACACAACCAGGTAGCCCAGATCATTACCTACGGCACGATGGCCGCCAAGTCGTCCATCCGTGATTGTGCTCGGGTGATGGAGCTACCACTTTCGGAGGCCAATAACCTGGCGAAGATGATTCCGGAAAGGCCTGGCACCACCCTTGCCAAGGCATTCGAAGAAGTACGCGAACTGGACGATATCCGGAAAGGAACCGACCGGCGGTCGGAGGTGCTGAGGCAGGCCATAGTCATTGAAGGATCCTTGCGAAATACCGGCACCCATGCCTGCGGCGTGATTATTACACCCGAAGACATGACGCAGCTGATCCCTGTTTCGACGGCTAAAGATTCTACGATGTTGGTCACCCAATTCGACAACAGCGTCGTTGAGAATGCCGGCATGCTCAAGATGGACTTTCTTGGTCTGACTACGCTGACCATTATCAAGACGGCGTTAAAAAATATCAAGCGAAGAAGGGGAATTGATGTAGACATGGAGACCATTCCGTTGGACGACCTCACCACCTATCAGCTCTATCAACGCGGCGAAGTAACCGGAACCTTTCAGTTTGAAAGTGAGGGGATGCAAAACTACCTGCGTTCACTGAAGCCCGACAAGTTTGAAGACCTTATCGCGATGAACGCGCTCTACCGTCCGGGGCCGATGGAATACATACCGAATTTCATTGCCCGGAAGCATGGCCGGGAAGCCATCCGGTATGACCTCCCTGAAATGGAGGAGTTCCTGAAAGATACGTATGGTATTACGGTGTACCAGGAACAGGTGATGCTGCTTTCACAAAAGCTGGCTAATTTTTCCAAAGGCGATGCCGATATCCTGCGTAAGGCCATGGGCAAGAAGCAGAAGGATGTGTTGGATAAAATGAAAGACAAGTTCATCGCGGGGTGTATCAAGAACGGCCATGATGAGCGCATTGCTGACAAGGTGTGGAAAGACTGGGAGGCTTTCGCCCAGTACGCGTTCAACAAGTCACACTCCACGTGTTATTCCCTGGTGGCGTACCACACCGCCTACCTCAAGGCCAATTATCCGGCGGAGTACATGGCGGCAGTACTCACGCATTCGCAGAACCACCTCGAGAACGTCACCTTCTTCACCGAAGAATGCCGAAAGATGGGCATCGAAGTGCTTGGCCCGCATGTCAACGAATCCGGGGTATTCTTTGAGGTTAACAAAGAAGGGGCCATCCGCTTCGGGCTTGGCGCTATCAAGGGGGCAGGCGAGGCTGCCGTAGAGGCGATCATCCAGGAGCGGGATGCACACGGCGCGTACAAAGATATTTTTGATTTCGCTTCCCGCTTAAGCCAGCGTGCCGTCAACAAGAAAACGTTTGAATGCCTGGCGCTTTCAGGAGCGTTCGATTGTTTTATTGAATTTCACCGGCGTCAATACGTCTATGCCCGGGAAGGGGATATCAATCTGACGGAGAAAGCAACCCGGTTCGCTGCCAAACTGCAGCAGGAAGCCATGAGTTCACAGGTAAGTCTTTTCGGCGGACCTTCAGGCGAGGAAATTCCAAAGCCACGCGTGGATGCCGTCGAGCCTTTCAGCGAGATTGAGAAGCTCCACTTTGAAAAGGAGGTTGTGGGCATTTACATCTCCGGCCATCCGCTGGACAATTTCAAATTTGAGATCGATACCTTCTGCACCGCTCCCGTTTCCGCATTGAATGATCTCCAGTCGTCGGAGGGCAAGGAATTCAAAATGGGAGGTATCGTGGCATCAGTGGAACACAAGATGACCAAGACCGGAAGGCCCTTTGGGAAATTAGTGGTGGAAGATTACAGCGGGAAGTTTGAGTTTATCCTCTGGAGCGACGACTATCTCAAATTCAAGTCGTTTTTGATGCCGGGTTTGTTTCTATTTATTGAAGGCACCGTGGTGCGCAAGACATGGGGAGAACAAAATCTTGAATTCAAAATCCGGCAGATTGAGTTATTGAATGAAATAGGAGTCAAGCGCGCCAAAGGGCTAGAAGTGCACGTGGCAACCAGTTCGCTCACCCCTGCCCTGGTCGCGCAATTGGAGACCATTTTCGCCGAATTCGGAGGAGGCACTCCCCTGTACCTGAAACTCCGTGACGAGCGGGAGAACATAACCCTCGACCTGCTGTCCCGGAAATTCAGGGTAAAACCTGTCAATGATATGGTTCGGCGCATGAAGCGGCTACCCGAGGTGAAGGTCCAGGTGGTCTATTAGGGGTTTTGATAGGCCTCATGCAGCGTTGAAACTTTCCTGTTTGCCGTTGAACTTCTGCCCCTATCTTTGCGTTGGCCTAAGTGAGGATACTATCTACTTTAAAATCTAATTTCAAACATGGGAAAAGCAATTGTACTAACAGACGCGAACTTTGATGAGACACTGAAGTCGGACAAGCCGGTGCTGGTGGATTTCTGGGCTGAATGGTGTGGCCCTTGCAAAATGATTGGACCTGCCGTTGAAGAACTGGCCGGAGACTACGAAGGAAAGGCCGTGGTGGGCAAGCTTAACGTGGATGAAAACCCTCAGGTAACGGCGCGCTTTGGGGTCCGGTCGATACCTACCCTTCTTGTTTTTAAGAATGGGCAGATCGTTGATAAGCAGGTGGGCGCTGTGCCCAAGTCCGTGCTGGCATCGAAACTGAGCGCCCAGGTAGCTTAACGACTATTGGAAATTTGCGATCTGTGAATGGCTTTGTCGTTCACAGATTTATTTTTTTAAGCCGTTCCACCATCTCAAATACCGCCGGACAAACCTGTGTATTTTTGGCAGTCAGGTCCAGAATCTGAACCATCTTCTTCCGGTTTGTGTGCGGATACTCCCGGCAGGCTTTCGGTCTGGCCTCATATACCCTGCAGTAATTCTGGTCATCCAGAAACGGACAAGGCGCTGACTGAAGCACGAAGTCATTGTCCGAATCCGTTCGGAGATATTTCTTCATGAAATCTCCGGGCTTCATACTGAGCACTTTCGCCAAACGCTCGATGTCATTTTGATAAAAGATCGGGCTGGTCGTCTTGCAACAATTTCCGCAAGTCAGGCAGTCTGTTTCGGCAAAGACCGCATCATGAAGCTGATGAAACGCCTTGTCGACTTTCGCTGAATCCTTCTTCTTAAGTCCAGCCAGAAATTTCCGGTGATCCGTTGCCTTGCTCGTTGACGCCTTTTTGAATCTACCCAAATCCATTGGCACAAAAGTAAGAACATTGCCTCATGGCGGAAATATTACCGAATCAGGCGGTAGGGCAGCATGAACAAGGCCCCGATAAATTTGAAGATCCCACCGACGGCAAATCCGATCAATTGAAACGGAAGGAGCAGCAACCAGATCAGGGGAAACAAAATGAGCAAGACGATGGCCAGAGGCCAGCACAACACCAGAAGGATGAACCAAAGCAGTAGGGTTTTCATTCCCACCAGCACGCAAAATACCCGCCAATAAGAAAAACGGTCAAAATCCAACCGCAGCAGCCTTCGGCCGGTTGCCCTCCATCCGATTCCGTACACAACGGTGGACGGTTTTGTACACGCTGAGTATATGGCAGCTGTGGGCATGGCCTGGGAGAAATCTCTACCGATAGCAGATGTTCTGGAAGAGACAGAACTTGCAAGCTTCAAGGTTTTGAGTCTGCTTGAACGGCGTATTAGGATCAAACATCTCCTCCAGCAAACTCTTCAGGCGCCCTTCAAACTCCTCCAGTAACGGCTCTGCGTCATCGACCGGGATCTTGTTGAGGATAAGCCGGTGGTCAAGCGCTTCGTCGAATAAATTCAATCTGCTGATCAGTCCGGGGGCCAGGCGCACACCGGCCGTGTTGTGGTTTGCCCGGTACAACAAAGCGTAGATCAACGTCTGGAAAACCGCGCGGTTGCGCGGCCCGCTTCCATCGAAGAGCGATTCCAAACTTGCGAAGTCAAGATCACCGCGGCCTGTCTTGTAATCCAGGACCCGAACGACATCGCCTTTGCGGTCAAGCCGATCAATTTTTCCGCTGAGGACCGCTTGGCCCGGCGCATTTTCAATTTTCGCATAATATAAAAGCTCTCCACGCTCCAACCCCTCGATGGTAAAAGGCGTGTACGCTTTATCATGCTCAACAATCCGTTCCACAAAACTCCGTATCACTTCGCGAACCACCAGCCGCTGACCTTCATAGATCAGCTTCCTGCCTGCCTCAATTCCATAATGAAGGATGAACGCCTCGTCAATCAATTGACTGACGGTCTCTTTGTAGTGCTCAAAATCGGTGGACTGAATAATGGGGCTCTTCTTCTTTTCCTGAATCCGCCGGTAGAATTTCTCCATCACGTTATGCAGCAGATTTCCAAACAGGCGTGCGTCCAAATTCTCTTCAACCTCCTTGGGCTCCCTGATTTTGGCCACGTGTTTCAGGTAAAATTGCAACGGGCAGTCGATGTACGTATTGAGTGCTGACGGAGAGATTCCCTTGAAATTTTTGTTGCCCTCATTCAGTTTGGTGAGATCCTGAAGCACCTGTTCACTCTTTTCGATGGTGATCGGCGTAATCGGCCGTGGCTGAACGGGGCTGTGGAGCACCTTCCGTTGAATCTTCCAGCCTGATTCAAGAAGAATTTGCTGAACAAAACGGCTCATCTCGCCCTGACCGAGGATGTCTGTTTCCGTGTTATAGAAAAGAAAAACATTCTCCGCGCGCTGCAGCACGCGGTAAAAAAGATACGCATACATGGCATCCTGGTGTTCAGCAGTAGGCAGGGAATACGCCTTTCGGATGTTGTACGGAACGTAAGATGCCTTGTTCCCCGAAGCGGGCAGTGCCCCCTCGTTGAGCGAAAGCACAAAAACATTTTTGTAGTCCAGGTTCCGGGTTTCCAACACGCCCATGATCTGAAGCCCTTTCAAGGGCTCGCCCGTAAATGGAATTTTCTGAGACCTGCCCAATTGACGGAAGAGCCTGCTGAACGATTTCAGTGATTCTCTCCAGTTCTTTGCATCTTTCGCAGGTGTGCTTCCCATCACTTCCTCCAGGCGATTCACCAGCGTCAAGGCATGGAACGTATATTCTTTGTCGAGATCAGTAAGGTACTGTAATGAGCCGATGGCATGAATTACCTCACGGAGGTACTCCAGAAGGCCCTCACCCTCCAGGGCGCGGAAGACAGCGCTGTACAACGGCGGGCCGGCCTGAAGAATCTCCGCATGAATAGAAACCTGGTTCTTCTCCAGAATCTCTTTCCGGTAGCGGTTTGCATGTGATGGATCCGCCGAAACGACATAGGGATGCGATAGCAGGGCAAGGACCTGGCGGTGGTTGAACAGACCCGTACGCTGATGAAGCTGCAGTTCGACGAGAAACTCCACCAGGTTGAAGATGGGCGTGCTGGCCAGCGGGAAACCCATGGTAACATTGAGTTTGTCAACGTGACCGGAGACACCGTGCAGCACCGGTAAGAGCAGTTTTTCGTCAGGCAGAACAATGAGGGTATCCTCCGGATCAAAGCCTTTCCCCAACTGCTCCTCCAAGACCTGGCTCATCAGTTTGGCCTGACCAACATGCTGCGCTGACCCAAATAGCTGCACGTTCTTTTTTCCGCTGAAGTTGGACGGGGTATCCCCGACAAACGTTTTCTTCAGGATTTCATGCCGTTGATACGAGCGGAAGAACCGACCGGCTTCCTGGGCAGTGTTATTAACATAATAGGCATCCAAATCCCAATGCACTTCTGCTTTCTCGGCGGAAACAAAGTGCGTGATAATTTTTTCCTCCGCGCCGGTAAGCGCATTGTAGCCGGCAAAAATGATTTGGCCCGGATCCGTGGAGGCCGGTTTGTCACGGAGCCCCTCAGCCACCTCGCGATAAAGCATGCCTTCGTAAGCCAGGCCGTTTTGACCCAGTTGCTCCCGGTATGTATCGTATACATCTGCCAGCAGCCTCCACACTCGAAGAAATTTTCTCTTGTTTGCGTTCAGATCAACGTTGAAATTTCCCCAGAAGCTCAGAAGAAACTCCTTTTGCTCATCGGTCAAAAAATCAAAACCTGCATCCAGCTCCTTTTGGTTACTGAGGTCCCGAAAGAGCATGCGCGCATCGACCATGTATTTGTCGATTTCATCAAAATCACGAAGGAGCATGTCTCCCCAAAAATAAAATTGATCAAATGACTCGCTCATCGTCTCCTCACCATCCTGCCGCGTATTCATTACGGCATTGTAGGATGTGTACAACCGGTGAATCAGCTCCAGCCTATCAGGAACATGCAAGGCAGATAGGCCTGAAACGAACTCCTCAATAGTGTTGATTCGCGGAGCAAATGCGGGTTGTGTCAGGAGTGAACTCAGATGCTTTCGAAAATAGAGCACGGCACGTCGGTTGGGAAACACGATGGTGAGTCCATCCAGGGAGGGGTGTTTCTTCAGGGTCTCTTCAGCAAGGTTTTGTAGGAAGGATTTCATGTGCGCTAGAAATCCAGACCTAGTTGACTCTCATTCTTTTTCTTCACCACCCGTTTCTTTCCATCATGGAGGGAAAGAACCTCTTTGTCGCGGGTATATAACAGATACCCTTCCACCTCGGTGAACCCCATCTGTTTCAGAATATCCATGTACTCCATAACCTGCTTTTGATCTGTCTTTGATTTTTCCCCGGTCTTAAAGTCGATGACTATCGCGTGGTTCTCTTTTAATAATAATCGATCAATCCGGCTCGCCGTATTTCCGGGTAGGAGAATCGGGACTTCGTTCCGTACATCCCAGCCGAGCTCAAACCACCGCGCCACGACCGGGTTGCTCAACAATTCATTCAGCTCGACTTCAAGGACTGGCCGTTCCGTTTCTACCACCAATCCTTCTTGGACGAGGCGCACCAGCGTGGGAGCCACATCATCTCTTGTTTTGATACGGGACAAGACGGCATGCAAGTGTATGCCGTAATTGATTCGGCCCCGTGTGTCTGAACTCATCCCCTGAAAAAATATGTTGCCGGCCTGTCGGATAACCAGCTTGTCGCGCCACCGCGACGTTTCATACGCCAGAAGCTCCACTGTCCCAGCACGCTGACTTGCTTTTTCCTTTGCATGTAAGATTTCTCCAAGTGAGAATTCCTGCGTTGCTGAATTCCAGGTCTCGCTCAGTGTATCGCTTGATTGGATGGCCTTATAAAGCCAACCTGCCACGCTCTTTACATTGCTCCTCGTGTCCGGATGGGGCGCCATAATAATCAGGCCGCGTTCTGCACGGGTGAGCGCTACATACAAGAGGTTGAGGTTATCGAGATGGACGCGGATTCTCTCCTCCTGAAAAGGCACTGCAAAGTAGGTCCTCCCCAAAACCTTCCCATACTTGACTGGAAGGTATCCGGCGGATGAAAAGGGCTGCTCATTGGAAGTTACCCAAAGGTTGGGCGCAAGAAACTTCTCATGGTCTATATTCCAGGAGCAAAAGGGGATAATAACGTATTTGAATTCCAATCCCTTCGCCTTGTGGATGGTTAGTATTTTGACTGCGTTTACTTCCCCCGAAAGTTTGATCGACGTTTTTTCCTTGCTCTTGTTTAGTTCCCACCATTCGAGGTAGGAGGCCAGGTCATTTCGCTCCCGGCTGTAGAACTCCAATACCAGATCCTGAAATGCCTGGAGGTATACCAGTTCGCCTTTCTGTCTTCCCAAATCAAAAATGTCGATGATCGTTTCCGTGAGTTCGAAGAGCGGTAGTTTCTTCAGCGAAATCTTCTCACGAGTGAACTTCTCCGGCAACTGGCTCTCAAAAAAAACCTGGTTGGCCACCGCAAATACATCCGCCTCGTTGCGGGTCGGTTCGTGCAGTCGGGCATATTCGTAGGAAAGTTGAGCACGCGCTGTTGCATCATCCGGATTTAGAAGATAGCGCATGGCGCCCAGCAATAAATTTACGGTAGACGCTCCATCGATGCGCAAGGACTCGTTCGAGACCACATCATATCGGCAATCGGGCAAGGCTTGCTCCGAATTCCGATATTCCAACAACATGGCAGCGATTTTCTGGCCTTCGTCATTCCGGCGAACGAGGATGGCAATGTCCGCCAAGGGTATGCCCCGCTGCTGAAGCATCTCCAGGTGCTTTGGGATCTTCTTTTGCGCACTGCTCTTCCATGTCTCTTCCCCCTCCTCCTCCAGAAAGCTCACATGGACAAAACCCCCGGCTTCTGCACCCGTCGCCTGCATGACGTCGCGGTAGACGGAGGGTGCAATGGCTGATTCGGTCTCCTCCGATGCAATTGCCGCCAACGCAGTGAACATGGCGTTATTAAAGACCACGATCTTTTCCGCACTCCTGAAATTGGATTCCAGCTTTCGGATGTCCATTCGGCCGGCGCCAATATCGTGTTCAATTGTTTTCTCCAGCAGGCTCAGGTCGCCACCACGCCACCGGTAAATGGCTTGCTTCACGTCACCGACGACCATGCTGGGATAACCCTCATCCAGGCCGTTGGTCAGCAGGGGAAGAAAATTATTCCACTGAAAACCAGAGGTATCCTGAAACTCGTCAATGAGATAATGGCGGTAGAACGAGCCCACCTTTTCGTATACAAAAGGCGTGTCGCTGTCGCCGATAATCTTGTTCAAAAATTTAGGAGCATCTGCCAGCAGCATCAGGTTGTTCTCACGCTTGTAATCCTGAAGTTTGCGGGCGATATCCGCAAGCAGGCCAAAGACGTAGAGGTTTTGAAGTGCAATTTCTGCCGTTAATGCCCTTGCATATTCCCTGTCGTAGAGGTCGTTGATGGCCTTGATGCGTGGAATAAACTCGGTCTCTGCGACCTGAAGGATTGTTGCAGTCTTCTGTGGGTAGTTCTTGGAGGGCCAGTTTTTGGCATGCAGGAAATCCCCTCTCATCCGGTCCTTGATGAGTTCAAAACTCTTCAGCATTTTCCCGTTGGCGAACTGCTCAAAATACTTTGTCAGGCCTGAAGTACTTCCCCATTTGAAATGGCCAGGATCCCATTGGTTTGTCTCCCAGATTTTCAACACGTCGGTGGCCGGAACAGAAACACCTTTTAAGAATGCGTTCTTCACCTTCCATAGTTCATCGCGGAGGTGACGGAAGAAGTCAGGCTGTTTCGTGTGCTCCATCAATTCATCTTCGATGGCTTTGAATTCGTCTCGGAAGATTTCACTGGCAAAATCCACGAGGATTGAGCGCACATCCCAGGCTTTGTCGTTTTCGAGATTCTCCTTTGCGAACTCCACGACCCACTGTGTAAGCTCCTGCTTGTCGACCAGTTCGTCGATCAGGTTGTTAATCACTTCCTCCAGCACTGCATCCTGCTCTACTTCCAGGCGGTAGTCACCGATGAGCCCGGATTCCCGCGTAAACGACCGAATCACCCGCTGAAAAAAGGCGTCGATGGTGCTGATGGAGAATTGGTCGTATTGATGGAGAATCAAGGTGAGCAGTTCAGCACAATTTTGCTGAAAAGCTTGATTATCCATTCCGAGTTCCTTTTTGAGTTCTTCCGCCAGGCTGTCGGACTCGCCGCGAGCAAAAGCACCGAGGTAGGCCAGAATCCGGTCTTTCATTTCCTGAGTAGCCTTGTTGGTAAATGTCACGGCCAGGATGTGCCGGAAGTACTGCGCCCGGTGCTGCAGTGCCCACTTCAGGTATTCCTTCGCCAGCGTCCTGGTTTTGCCGGAGCCTGCGGAAGATCGATAGAGCGTAAATGTTTTCAGGATCCCGGGTTTCATACGATTTACGATTTTAGGTTGATTCCCGGAATAAAATGCCCGAAAAAGGTACCGACTGTTCGAAAAGAAAATGCCCCCGGTTTGCCAGAAAACATTTTTAAAATACCTTTGCGACCTGTTTTGAAGCAGGAACGGGCGGTGAGAAGATGTGAAGACTTCAAACAACGAGGACACATGTTCTCAGTATCGGGGGATTAGCTCAGCTGGCTAGAGCGCTTCCATGGCATGGAAGAGGTCATCGGTTCGAATCCGATATTCTCCACTAAGACCTAAGACAACCGATGGAGCAGCTGGTCCCGACGCGTCGGGACGCTTCCATGGCATGGAAGAGGTCATCGCTTCGTCCCGTCCCGATAACTAACGGGAGCTATCGGGGCCGATATTCT